>NZ_JBFYGP010000001.1:0-825241 GCF_041079415.1 Microbacterium sp. 20-116 | reverse complement strand
CGCATGTGAGCCTGCCGCGTGCTCGCTACCTGTGGTTGCGTGCCATCCACGGTGACGGGGCTGGCCATGCCCCGGCCCTCGTCTCGTCGACATTCTCCACTCATCCTCCGCGCCGCGGGTGCGTTCGATCGAGGCACACGCGAGGTCGTTCGCGTCGTGGTTCGCCGACGGGTTCGGACCGGTGGAGCACCTCGAGGAATCGCCTCGTCAACGCAGAACGCGCCGGCTCCCGCGAGGGGAGCCGGCGCGTTCTGCGAGGGATCTTGTCTCAGCCGGTGTTCTGCAGACCGGCCGCGACTCCGCTCACCGAGAGGAGCAGGAGGCGCTGATGTTCCGCATCCGGAGTCGGGTTGTCGGCGTCCGCGTCGCGGAGGGCGCGCAGAGCTCGCAGCTGAAGCAGCGAGAGGGCGTCGACGTAGGGGCTGCGCATCTTCACCGCACGCTGGAGGATCGGCTTGTTGCTCAGCAGATCGCCGCCGGTGATGCGCTCGACCCACGACCGCGTCAGAAGCATCTCGTCCATGACGAGCTGAGCGAGATCGTCTCGATCGCCGAGAGCGAGGTAACGGCGCGCGATGCGCTCGTCGGCCTTCGCGAGGCTCATCGCCACGTTGTCGATCATCGTGCGGAACAACGGCCACTGCTCGTACGCGTCACGGAGACGTTCTTCGTCGCCGACGGCCTGGAGCGCGGTGCCGAGACCGAACCAGCCGGCGAGGTTGATGCGCGCCTGCGTCCATGAGAACACCCACGGGATGGCGCGGAGGTCCTCCAGGGACTCGACCGACAGACCGCGGCGGGCGGGGCGGGATCCGAGGGCGAGATGTCCGAGCTCTTCCATCGGCGTGACGGTGGCGAACCACGGCGCGAAGCCGGGCGCCTTCACCAGGGCGAAGAAACGCTCGCGTGAGGCGACGTCCATCGTGCTCGCCACATCCGCGAACGCTTCTGCCGCGCCGCGATTGCGTCGTTCGATGGAGGGAGAGGATGCCGTCAGTACGGCAGCCGCCACCTGGTCGATGTGACGCATCGCGATATCGGCGTCGCCGTAACGGGCGAAGATGACCTCGCCCTGCTCGGTGAGCTTGAACCGGCCGTCGACGGAGTGCGGGGGTTGCGCGAGGATGGCGGAGTTCGCCGGTCCGCCACCACGGCCCAGAGCACCACCGCGACCGTGGAAGAGCGTCAATTCGATGCCCTCCGCCTCAGCCCACGTAGAGATCTCGGCCTGCGCCTCGTACAGCGCGAGGTTGGCTGCGACGGGGCCGACGTCCTTCGAGGAGTCGGAGTACCCCAGCATGACCTCGAGGCGTCTGCCGGTGGCATCCAGTCGGCTGACGAACGAGGGGTGCGAAACGATCTCGGCAAGGATGCCGGGGGCCGCCTGCAGGTCGGCGAACGTCTCGAACAGCGGGATCACGTCGAGAACGGGGAGGGCTTCGCCGGGGCCCACCGCGTAGGTGGCCAGCTCGTGCACATTCGCCAGGTCTTCGGCCGACTGGGTGAACGAGACGATGTAGCGACCGGCGGCGCGGGGGCCGAATCGCTCCTGGACGTATGCGATCGAGCGGAAGACCTCGAGCACCTCGTCGGTCTGCTCGCTCCGCGCGCCGCCGGATCGGAGTTCCTGGAGCACCTTACGGTGCACGGCGGAGTGCTGGCGCACCTCGAGTTCGGTGAGGTGGAAGCCGTACGTCTCGACCTGCCAGACGAGACGCTGGAGGGACCCGTACGCCTGACGGGCGGCGCCAGCGGCGACCAACGAGTCCTGCACCAGGCGCAGGTCCGTGAGCAGGTGCTCGGGGTCGCGGTAGGCCAGGTCGGCGTTGCGCGTGCGCGTCGCGGCGATCTTGCGTGCGAGCAGCAGCAGGATCCGGCGGTGCGGCTCGTCGGGCGAGCGCTCGGCGATCTCGGCCGCGGCGTCCTCGTCGGCGGCGCGCAGACGGTGCCAGAGAGCGATCAGAGCATCGCTGGGCGGGGTGCTCTCGGCATCCAGCGTCAGACCTCGGCCCACACGCTGAGTGGTGCGTTCGAGCCCGAGCAGGACGTGCTCGCTCGCGATCGCCGCGGCTTTGCGGGTGACGGATGCCGTGACGAAGGGGTTGCCGTCGCGGTCGCCGCCGACCCAGGAGCCGACGCGCACGAACGGCTTCACGATCGGGGCGCGGGATCCGGCGTTCTCGCCCTGCAGGATGTCGTCGATGCGGCGGTACACACGGGGCACGGCGGTGTACAGGGTCTCGTCGAAGACCGACATGACCGAGCGGACCTCGTCGACGGGCGAGGGCTTCTCGCGCCGCAGAGGAGCGGTGCGCCACAGCGTGTCGATCTCTTCGAGCATCCGGCGTTCCGTGCGACGGCTCTCGGTTCCTCCCTCGGAGGCGTCGTCGTGCTCCGAGAGCAGCTCCGAGAGGCGCCGGATGCTGGTCGAGATGGCGCGACGGCGGGCCTCGGTGGGGTGGGCGGTGAAGACCGGGTGGAAGCGGAGGGCCTGGAGACGCGCGAGCGCGGTCTCTTGGCCCACCTCGGTCGCGAGACGCTCGAAGGCGCTCGCGATGGTGTCGGGAACGCCGCTGCGCGACGGTTGATCGCCGCGCTCTCTCAGCACGCGTACGCGCTGGTGCTCTTCGACGAGGTTGACGAGGTGGAAGTAGGCCGTGAACGCCCGCGCCACTTCGTCGGCTCGCTCGATCGAGAAACCGTCGGCGATCGCGGCGGCGCGTTCGAACGCCTCGGGCGTTTCGTCGGTGTAGGCCTGGATCGTCGCCGAGCGCAAGCGCTCGACGTCGTCGTACAGTCCGGGGGAGCCGCTCTCCTGAAGGACGCGGCCGAGGAGCGATCCGAGCAGGCGCACGTCGGCGCGCATCTGCTCGGGGAGCTCCTGGCCCGCTTCGAAGCGGCCCACGAGGTCGATGGCCTCGGTCGGGGTCAGTTCACGCACACGCCCCAGATTATCGGCGTCGAGCGTGCACCGATTCACGTGTAACGGCATGCGTCGGTTTCGCGCGCCGAACTCCGGAGTTTCTCCGGTCGCGAGGCGTCAGGACCGCAGCAATCGAGGCGACGGGGGCGTGGCATCCGGAAATCTCCGGCTTCAACGACGCACCGAGGGGCGTTACGGGGAGGAAGCGCGTCCGGGCGACGGGTCGCGCATCGACGGCCGGGGGCGTTCACTCGGCGAGAAGCCGGCGGAGCAGATGACCGCATGGCAGATGCCGGGGGGGCGTGAGCGTCCTCCCGGGGGATACTCGTGGCGAGCGGTGCCGTCCGGCCCGCGGAGGGAGGAACCGTGAGTGACGACGCCCTGCGGGAGGCAGCCGAGACAATGCGCGCGGTGCGCGAACGCTGCGCCTGGACCCAGACGATCGACCACCGCGACCTCGTGCCGTACCTGGTCGAGGAGAGCGCGGAGGTCATCGACGCGGTGGAGTCCGGCACGCGCGCCGACCTGCGCGAGGAACTCGGCGACCTGTTGTGGCAGGTGCTGTTCCACGCGGAGATCGCCGCGGGACACGCGAGCGACCCCTTCGACATCGACGACGTGGCTCGGGGACTCACCGAGAAGATGGTGCGGCGGCATCCGCACGTATTCGCGGATGCCGTGGCATTCACACCCGAGGAAGTCCTCGTGCACTGGAACGCGGCCAAGGCGGCCGAGAAGAGCACACGCACCAGTGTGCTCGACGGGGTCAGCGACCACATGCCCGCCCTGGCCCTGGCGCAGAAGCTGGTGGGGAAGGCGGCGCAGGTGGGGGCGCAGGCGCCGCCGCATCGTCTGGCGGACCCCGTGAGCGAGGCCGAATTGGGCGACGCTCTGTTGACTCTCGTGCAGCTTGCTCGCGCCCGAGGCTGGGACGCCGAACGCGCGCTGCGGGAGCGTCTGCGGACACTGCGCGCCGAGGTGCGCGCGGCCGAGGGACGCGGCGAGGCCGCGTCGGGGTAAGTGATTCGCGGGCGGTGAGTGGCTGTCGTCGGCGTCTCGGCCCCCGGCCGCGCCGCCGCGGAAACAGGGCCCGCGCGGAGCATCGCCCCGACCCTGGAACAATGGACTCGTGGCATCCGTGAACCCGCCGCGCGGCATGCGCGACTTCCTCCCCGCAGACAAGGCCCGCCGCGAGCGCGTGCTCGCCGTCATCCGCGAGCGTTACCGCGCGCACGGTTTCGACGAGATCGAGACCCCGGTCATGGAGGATTACGACCGCCTTCACGCCGGCCTCGGCGGCGACAACGAGAAGCTCTCGTTCAGCATCCTCAAGCGGGGGATGGATGCCGACGGCATCCGCGCCGCCGCGGATGACCAAGCGGCGCTCGCCGATCTCGGCTTGCGCTACGACCTCACGGTCCCGCTCGCCCGGTTCTACGCAACCCACCGCGCGCAGCTGCCGACGGTGTTCCGGTCGGTTCAGATCGCACCGGTGTGGCGCGCCGAGCGGCCCCAGAAGGGGCGTTACCGCCAGTTCATGCAGTGCGACATCGACATCATCGGCGACGCGTCGGCGCGGGCCGAAGCCGAGCTCATGATCGCGAGCCTCGACGTGCTCGACGCGCTCGGGCTCGTGGGCGGATCGATCCGCGTCAACGATCGTCGCGCTCTCGACTCGATGCTGGACGTGTTCGGCTTCGCGCCGGACCAGCGACCGGGCGTTCTCATCACGATCGACAAGCTCGACAAGGTGGGTCCCTCGGGAGTCGTCGCCGAGCTCCGCGGACGCGGCGTGAACGCGTCCGCCGTGGACGCCTTCGCGGCGTACCTCGACCGTCCCGCGTCGGTCCCGTCGTTCGATGAGGCAGGCATCCGCGCCACGTTGCCCGACGGCATCCCCGACGAGATCGTCGCTCACCTCGTCGACCTCGGCGACACCGTCGCCGCGGCACGCGGTGGAGAGGTGCCGCTCGTCTTCGACCCCTTCCTGGTGCGGGGCATGGGCTACTACACCGGCACGATCTTCGAGCTCGCCCACCCGAGCGTCGACTACTCGCTGGGCGGCGGTGGACGCTACGACGGCATGATCGGCCGCTTCCTCGGCCAGCAGGTGCCGGCTGTCGGCTTCTCGATCGGCTTCGAGCGCATCGTCGACCTGCTGCCCGAGACCGGCAGCGAAGGCGAGCGCTCCGTGGTCCTCGTGCACGACCGCGATGTGCCGTTCGCCCAACTGCTGTCGCTCAAGACGGCCCTGATCGGCGGGGGAGCGCGCGTACGCGTCGAGCAGCGGCCGAAGAACATGAAGGCCCTGCTCGAGCGCTCCACCGCCGACGGCTACGCGTCGTTCGCGACCGTGAACGTCGATACGACGCCCGAGACGCTGGAGATCAAGCCGCTCTCGTGAGAGCGGGAGGTCGACGGATGCCGGGACCCCGACGCCGCTGAGCGCTCCGGGTCTCGCGGGCCGGCGTCAGGCCACCGCGCTGATCAACGCCTCCGTCGGGCTCTCGGCGGCGAGGCGTTCCAGGCGCGCCGCTGTCTCGGCATCCCGCGGAGAGAACCACACGACGCGAGAGCCGAGTCCGTCGTCGATCCACAGGCTCGACATCTCCAGGTGCAGTTCGCCGACGCGGGCATGCAGGAGGTGCTTGTTGGCATTGCGCTCGCCCCCGACGTCGCCCAGACGCCAGAGCTCGGCGAAGCGCGGGGACTCTTCTTCGAACTCGGCGATGAAGCGCTGCCACGAGGGCTCTTCGTGGTGGCGGCCGTAGGCGGCGCGGAGGCGCGCCGCGATCCGCCGCTGAGCGTGGTCGAGGTCGACGTGCGAGCGCTGCCACTCGGAGTCGGTGAAGAGCAGCACGGCGCAATTGCGTCGCTCGGCCGGCATGTCGTCGAGGTCGTCGAAGAGGTACCGATAGGCGCGGTTGTATGCGCGGATGTCGAAACGCGCGGTTTGCACGGCCGCGGGGTAGGGCAGGAGCTTCTCGAGCAGGTCGAGGTGGGTCGCACCGACGCAGTGCCGCGCCTCGCGGTCTGGCACGGGGAGGTCGGCGAGGGCGAACAGGTGATCGCGCTCGTCGTCGCTCAGGCGGAGCGCGCGGGCGATGGCTGCGACGACCTGGGCGGACGCCGCGATCGGGCGACCCTGTTCGAGCCAGGTGTACCAGGTGAGGCCGACTCCGGCGAGTTGGGCGACTTCTTCGCGGCGAAGGCCCGCGACGCGGCGCCGTGTTCCCTCGGGCAGCCCGACGTCGGCGGGACGCAGGCGCGCTCGCCGACTGCGCAGGAACCCCGCGAATTCGGCGCGGACATCGTCGGATCGAGTCACGGCATCCCTCCCTCTCCGGCGATCATAGGACGGGCGTGCGACCTCCCGCCCGCCGCAGGGGAGTGCTGGCAGTACCAGGATGAGCGCACTCCTGGTACCAGGATGGATCGATCTCCATGCTGGCACCATGACGACTTCCGCACACCCCGCCTCGGGGACCGCCCCCGTGCCGATCCGCCCGGGAACGGTCGTCGAGGTACCCACCTGGCGTTATCTCGGCTTCCTGCTCGGCCCCGGCGTGGGGACGTTCGCCTTCAACGCGGTGACGGTGATCCTGCCGACCCTGCGCGAGCGGTTCGGCGCCGGGGATGTCGCCCTCGAACTCGTGATCGCGGGATACGGCATCCCCTTCGCCGTCCTGCTCATCCTGGGCGGGAGGCTCGGTGACCGCTTCGGTCGGCACCGGCTGTTCGTGGTGGGGATGGCTCTGTTCCTCGTCTCCGCGGTCGCGTGCGCTCTCGCGCCCTCCATCGAGACGCTGATCGCCGCCCGGGTGGTGCAGGGTGTCGGCGCAGCGCTGTGCACGCCGCAGGTGCTCGCGACGATCCAGGCGACCTCGCAGGGCGCCGCCCGCACGCGCGCGATCGCCGCGTTCGGGGCGAGCGGAGGGATCGGCGCAGCCGTCGGTCAGGTCGCGGGCGGTGCCCTGGCGGCGCTCTCCTTCGGTCCGGTCGAGGGGTGGCGTGCCGTGTTCGTGGTCGTCGCCCTCATCGCCGTCGCCGCGATCGCCCTCGCCCCCCTGGCGCCGCGCTCTCGCGCGCACGAGGTCGTCGCGATCGACCTGGTCGGCACGGCGGCGCTGGGACTCGGCATCCTCGCCGCCTCCGTCGCCTTGACCTTCGGGCCGGTCTGGAACTGGTCGTGGCCGGTGGCGGTGGCCCTGGTGATCGCGGCCGTGTCCCTGGTGGCGATGTGGAAGCACCAGAACGCGATCGAGCGATCCGGACGGGTGCCGCTGCTGCCGCCGAGCGTGCTGAGGCTGCGTCCCCTGCAGTTGGGCCTCCTCGCCGCGGGTCTCTTTTTCGCGGGGTACTCGGCGCTGCTGTACGTCTTCCCGCGAGCCGTCGAAGCGGGGGGACTGAGCTCGCTCGAGGCCGGGATGGCGTTGCTGCCCTTCGCCGTGGTGTTCGCGGGCGTCTCACTCGCCGTCGCGCGCATCCAGGCTCGGCTCGGTGACTCGACGCTCGTCCTCGGCGTTTCGGTGCAGATCGTCGCGCTCGCGGGGATGGCCGCGACCCTCGTCTTCGCGTGGGGGAACGACATCGGTCTGTGGCTGCAGCCCGCTCTGGTGCTGCTCGGAGCGGGTCAGGCGCTCATCTTCTCGCCGTTGACCCAGCTCGTGGTCCGCGAGGTTCCGGTCGAGGCCGCCGGCCTGTCGGGCGGCATGTTCAGCACCGCCCAGCAGCTCGCCCTGTCGTTCGGTGTCATCGTCATCGGCGGTGTCGTCACCCTCACCGGTGTCGGGGGCCGAACGGAGCTGCTCGCGGGACTCGCCCTCGACATCGCGCTCGCCGTGGCGGTGCTCGTTCTCGCCATGGCGCTGCGCGCGCGGGGGCGCCGCGTGTCGCTCTAGCTCGACGGCACCGTTCCGGTCGATGCCAGGAAGCCGCCGTCGTCCGAGCGTCACGGCCCGGCCACCCGGCGTTCACCGCGGGCGGGTGTCATCGGAGGATGCGCGCGCGTCGACCGGTGACCCTGACGGCGGCGTCCGTGGTGGCGCTCGCCGGAGCGGGGGCGGTGGGACTGCGCACCCTCATCACCCGACAGGCCGCGATCGCCCGTCGCCGCATCGGCAAGCCCCTCGGCGAGCAGGCGCTCGATGCTGACCGGGTGTGGCGACGGAAGAAGCACCCGGGCGAGCCGGTCGAGCTGCTCGTGCTCGGTGACTCGATCGCCGCGGGGCTCGGCGCTGGCCACCGGCGCGACACGCTCGGGGCGCGGCTCGCCAAGGGCATCGCTCGAGAGGCAGGGCGACCGGTGCGCCTTCGCACCGCCGCGGTGGTCGGATCGGAGACCTCGGCCCTCGCTGCACAGGTGGCCTCGCTCCCCCCGGAGTATCGGCCGGATGCCGCCGTCATCGTCGTGGGCGGCAACGACGTGACGCACCGGATCCCGGCATCCCGTTCGGCGGGGCAGCTCGAACACGTCGTGCGCGCCCGCGGCGTGCCCGTCGTGGTCGGCACGTGCCCCGACCTCGGCACCCTGCGCGCGATCCCGCAGCCGCTGCGCGCGCTCGCCGCCCGGTCGTCTCGGCAGCTGGCCGCGGCCCAAGCGACCGCCGTTCACCGTGCGGGCGGCCGGGTGGTCGGGCTCGCGCGCGCCGTGGGGCCGGTGTTCGCGGAGCGCCCCGACGAGATGTTCAGCGTCGACCGCTTCCACCCCAGCGCCCTCGGGTACCGCCGAACGGCGGAGGCGCTGCTACCCGCCGTGCTGGCAGCACTCGAGCAGGCCCGGGCGCCGGAGGACGCCGGCCGCGGCTGACCTGCCCGGGGCGTGCCGAACTCCTGAGTCGCGCATCGGACGCGCGGCCCCGGCGTGCGCGCCCGGCCGCCGAGGCGCCGCGCGCGTCGGAGTCTCCGGAGTTCGGCCCGCCCCGATCCCCGGCAGACGCATAGCTCTCGGATCTACCGTTCTTCCACGCCTCCCATCGAAGTCTTCCTCAGCACCTGGCGCGCCGATCCGATCACGCTCGGCGTGCTCTTCGTCGCATCCTCGGCCTATCTCCTCGGGGTTCGGCGCGTTCGCCGTCGCGGGCAGCGGTGGCCGGTGCTGCGCACAGTCGGTTTCTTCGCTCTCGGATTGCTGCCCTACGCGGTGATCGAGCTCGGGTTCTTCGGCGTCTACTCGTCGGAGCTGCGCTGGGCGTTCTCGACGCGCGTCGCCCTGCTCATCTTCGCGATCCCCGCAGGCATCGCCGCCGGGCGCCCGCTCGATCTCGTCCCGTCGCGCCTCCGGGAGCGCTTCCTCGCCTCGCGCCTGACGCGGGTCTTCGGCAACGCCATGGTCGCCACGGTCGTGATCGCCGCGGTGTTCTGCCTGTTCTTGACGCCGGCCGCCGGCATCCTGCGCGTGAATCCCGTCGTGGAGGCGTCGCTCGGGATCGTCGTGCCCCTCGTCGGGCTCGCGATGGTGCTGCCGATGATGGCTCTCGGCGCCGTCCACACGGGCACGTTCATCGCGATCGAATTCCTGCTCGCGTTCGTCGAGCTGCTCATCGACTCCGTCCCCGGGCTTCTCCTCCGGCTCAATGACAACGTGCTGGATCTGGTTCCGGATGCCGCGCGATCGGTGTCGTGGTGGCCGTCACTGCTGCACGACCAGCACCTCGCGGGCGACATGATCTGGTTCATCGCCGAGTTCGCCGACGTGCCGATCCTCGTCATCCTCATGATCCGGTGGATGCGCAGCGACCGTGTGGAAGCGAAGGGCTTCGACGACCTCTCCGACGAGGAATACGACGAGATGACCCGCGCGCATCTGCGCGGAGAGCGTTGACCGACTCCTCTCACGCCGTCAGGCTGGGGGAGTGCCCACCCCCGAAGACGTCGACGCCTTCCTGACCGAGACCCTGGTCGGGGCGGACCCCGCGGGAGAGTCCGTTCTCGCGGCCCAGCACGACGCGGGATTGCCGGCGATCGAGGTCGCCCCCGTGAACGCGAAGTTCCTGCATCTGCTCACACGCATCGCCGGTGCACGCCGCGTGCTCGAGATCGGCACGCTGGGCGGATACTCCACGCTCTGGTTCGCGCGGGCCGTGGGGGCGCAGGGGCGGGTCGTGACGATCGAGGCCGAGCAGGTGAACGCCGAGATCGCGCAGCGCAACCTCGAACGAACCGGCGTCGCGGACCGGGTCGAGGTCCTCGTGGGTCGCGGTGCCGACGTTCTGCCGACGCTGCAGGGCCGGGAGCCCTTCGACCTCGTCTTCATCGACGCCGACAAGGAGTCGAACGAGCTGTACCTCGACTGGGCCGCACGTCTCGGGCGGTCGGGAACGGTTGTCGTGCTCGACAACGTCGTGCGCGGGGGCGACGTCGCCGACGCCGACACGGTCGATGCCAAGGTTCGGGGCGCTCGCCGCGGCATCCTCATGCTCGGTTCCGATCCCCGCTTCGACGCCACGGCGCTGCAGACCCTCGATCGCAAGGGGTGGGACGGGATTGCCCTCGCCATCGTGGTGGATCCGGCGGACACCGACTCGGATTGACACAGCGGCTCACGAGTGTCGGAGCCGGTCACTAGACTCGACCACGGACCGATGTCGCTCCGCCCCCTCCCACTCAAGAACCAACGAGGAGTCCTTCGTGGCACTTATCGAGGCTGTCAACGCGCGCGAGATTCTGGATTCGCGCGGTAACCCGACCGTCGAGGTGGAGGTGCTCCTCGACGACGGAATCGTCCAGCGGGCCGCTGTCCCCTCCGGCGCGTCCACCGGAGCGTTCGAGGCCTACGAGCTGCGCGACGGCGACAAGAGCCGCTACAGCGGCAAGGGCGTCCTCAAGGCCGTCGCCGCGGTCGTCGACGAGCTGGGCCCCGCCATCGAGGGCGTCGAGGCCAGCGAGCAGCGCATCATCGACGAGATCCTCATCGAGACCGACGGCACCGAGAACAAGTCGCGCACCGGCGCCAACGCCATCCTGGGCGTCTCGCTGGCTGTCGCCAAGGCCGCCGCCGACAGCGCCGACCTTCCCCTGTTCCGCTACCTGGGCGGTCCCAACGCGCACCTGCTGCCCGTTCCGCTGTTCAACGTCATCAACGGTGGCGAGCACGCCGACAACGGCATCGACTTCCAGGAGTTCTTCCTGGCCCCCATCGGAGCCGAGACGTATGGCGAGTCCCTCCGCTGGGGTACCGAGGTCTACCACGTCCTCAAGGGCGAACTGAAGTCCGCGGGGTACAACACCGGACTCGGCGACGAGGGCGGCTTCGCCCCCGACCTGCCCAGCAACCGCGAGGGCCTCGACTTCCTGATCCGCGCGATCGAGAAGGCCGGCTTCACCCCGGGCAAGGACATCGCCGTCGGCCTCGACGTCGCCGCGACCGAGTTCTACAAGGACGGCGTCTACACCGTCGAGGGCAAGGAGTGGAGCGTCGACACCCTCGTCGACTACTTCGCCGATCTCGTCGCGAACTTCCCGATCGTCACCATCGAAGACGCCCTCGCCGAGGACGACTGGGACGGCTGGAAGAAGCTGACGGATGCCATCGGCTCCAAGGTGCAGCTTGTCGGCGACGACCTGTTCGTCACCAACCCGAAGCGCCTGCAGCAGGGCATCGACCTCGGCGTCGCCAACTCGCTGCTGGTCAAGGTGAACCAGATCGGCACGCTGTCCGAGACGCTCGATGCCATCTCGCTGGCGACCCGCTCGGGCTACACCTCGATGCTGTCGCACCGCTCGGGCGAGACCGAAGACACCACGATCGCCGACCTCGCCGTCGCCGTCAACGCCGGCCAGATCAAGACCGGCGCCCCCGCGCGCAGCGAGCGCGTCGCCAAGTACAACCAGCTGCTCCGCATCGAGGAAGACCTCGGCGACGCCGCGGTCTTCGCGGGCCGCTCGGCGTTCCCCCGTTTCAAGGGCTGATCGTCTGACACACGAAGAGGGGGAGCCGGCTGGCTCCCCCTCTTCCGTCGTTCCGCTCCCTTTTGGCTGAGCGGACGCCGAGCCCCCGGCGCGTCCCCGGGAGCCCTTATCGCCGCGACGTAGAATCGCCTGCGGTTCGAGATCCGATCCGGGTGACGAGGGAAGGGATGCCGTGCAGCGACCGACACTGCCTCCTCGACGCCCCGTGGCATCCGAGGCCCCGAAGGCGGCGAAGAAGACCCCGAAGAGCGCGCCGAAGACGACGACCCGACCGGTGCGCTCCTCGGCCCGGCCGACCGTCGAGGAACGCCGCGTCGACGTGCGCGAGTGGCTCGGACGCGTCCGCATCTCGGGTTTCGTCGTGATCATGCTCGGGCTCGTGGTGCTCGGCACCTTCGTGCTCGTGCCGACCGTGGGCACCTACATGGACCAGCGTCAGCAGATCCAGGCGCTCCGCAGCGCCGTGCAGCTGAGCCAGTCCGAGGTCGCCGATCTGCAGACGCAGCGCGACCGGTGGTCCGACCCCGCGTACATCCGGACGCAGGCACGCGAGCGCCTCGGCTACACCTTTCCCGGCGAGGTCGTCTACCTGATCGACAACGACCTTCCGGCTTCAGCAACCCCTCAGGAGCAGGACGACGTCAGCGGCGACGTGGGCCAGACCCGCACCGACTGGATGGCGCAGCTCGTGCGCTCGCTCACATCGTCGGCGGCGACACCCGTTGCGGTTCCCGATGTCACGGTCGGCGTTCCCGACCCGACGCCCGCGCCGGACGCGCCGGCGGGCTGACGCGGGCTCGGCGGGCTGTCGGAGACGCCGGGTACCCTGGAGGCGATGACTACCGCAACGCTCCCTCCCGCCTCCGACGCCGACGTGGCCGTGCTTCGATCCCAGCTCGGCCGTGTTCCGCGCGGAGTCGTGGGAATCGCTGCGCGCTGCGTGTGCGGCAATCCGACGGTGGTGGCGACCTCGCCGCGGCTCGACGACGGAAGTCCGTTCCCCACCTTCTACTACCTCACCCACCCCGCCGCGACTGCCGCGATGTCGGTGCTCGAGGCGGGCCACGTCATGAAGGAGTTCTCGGACGAGCTCGCCGAGGACGAAGAGCTGCAGCAGCAGTACCTCGCGGCGCACGAGGCGTACCTCCGCGACCGCGCCGCCTACGGCGAGCCCGAGGAGATCGCGGGCATCTCGGCCGGGGGCATGCCCACGCGCGTGAAGTGCCTGCACGCTCTCGCGGGTCACGCGCTGGCGGCGGGCCCCGGCGTCAACCCGATCGGCGACCGCGCCCTCGCGCGCGGCACCTGGTCGCCCGAGCGGTGCCAGTGCGAAAGCCCCGGGACCGGCGGATGAAGCGCGTCGCCGCCGCCGTGGCATCCGTCATCGTGATGACGCTGCTGTCCGGCGCGACGGCGATGCCCGCGATGGCCACGACGGTTCCCGCATCGGCCTCGCCCCAGGCACCGACGAACCCCGTGCCGGAGGATCCCACGGACTCGGTCCGTGCCGGCGAGTACTGGATCGACCAGTACGGCGTGCGCGAGGCATGGAAGACCACCCGCGGCGCAGGCCAGAAGATCGCGGTCATCGACACCGGTATCGGACGCGGTCCCGCCGAGTTCAACGGGGCGGTCGTCGGCGGAACCGACGTGTCGGGCGTGGGGGCCTCCGATGGACGCACCCCGGTGGGGGCGGTCGACGCCAACCACGGCAGCTGGGTGGGCTCGCTCGCCGCAGCCCGCGGGACCGGCAACGGCCGCGGCATGATCGGCGTCGCGCCCGAGGCCGAGCTGCTGTCGATCTCGGTCGGGTTCGGAGCCTCGAGCGCGAAGCCCTTCACGGACCAGATCGCGGATGCCATCCGCTGGGCGGTCGACAACGGTGCGACCGTCATCAACATGTCGTTGACGACGAACACTCTCGACTGGGACACCAGCTGGGACACGGCGTTCGAGTACGCCTTCGACCACGACGTGGTGATCGTGGTGGCCGCCGGCAACCGGGGGAGCGGCACCGACCGCGTGGGGGCCCCGGCTACCATCCCCGGCGTGCTGGCCGTCGGCGGCGTCGATCCGACCGGCGCGGCGAGCAATGACGCGTCGACCCAGGGCATCACGATCGGTCTCTCCGCCCCGAGCGAGCGGCTCATCGGCGTCTCGGCGGACGGTTCGCTGGTGCAGTGGAACGGTACGAGCGGCGCGGCTCCCATCGTCGCCGGTATCGCGGCCCTCGTTCGCGCCGCGCATCCCGGAATGGATGCCAACAACGTCCTGAACCGCCTGATCCAAACGGCGAAGCCGGCTGCCGGCGCGTCGGCTCGTCCCGACAAGCTGTACGGCTACGGCCTGGTGGATGCCGCGGCCGCGGTGTCGGCGCGGGTCGAGACCGTATCGGAGAACCCGCTCGGGAGCTTGAAGGAATGGATCCGTCTGTATCGACGTGCGGATTCGCAGCCCTCGCCCGAGCCGACCTCGACGCCGGTGGTCATCCCGCCGCTCCCGCCCGTCGAGGCGGCGCCCGCTGCGGGCTCGCCCCTGCTGCCGTCTCGCGATAGCGTGCTCTACGGGTCGCTGCCGCTCGGTGCTGCCACACTGGCCGCTATAATGATTGCGCTCGGTGTCACTGCTGCTGCCCGGCGAATCCGACAGGCGCGCGCCTCCCGCGAGCCGAGCCGCACCACAAACGAGGAGTCCCTCACATCGTGACCACAAACGTGCCCAGAATCCTCATCGTCGGTGGGGGCTATGCAGGTTTCTACACCGCCTGGAAGCTCGAGAAGCTGCTCGGCCGAGGCGAGGCCGAAGTCACGCTCGTCGACCCGCTGCCGTACATGACGTACCAGCCCTTCCTCCCCGAGGTCGCTGCGGGCGAGATCGAGCCCCGCCACGTCGTGGTCGGCCTCCGCCGCCACCTCAAGCGCACCACGGTCATCGCCGGCAAGGTCACGGGCATCTCGCACGCCACCAAGACCGCGACGATCACGCCGATCGCCGGTGACGACACCTTCGAGCAGAGCTACGACCACATCGTCGTCACCGCCGGTGCCGTCTCGCGCACCTTCCCGATCCCCGGCATCGCCGACAACGCGATCGGGCTCAAGACCATCGAAGAGGCCGTTGCGATCCGTGACCGCCTCACGTCGAACTTCGACAAAGCGTCGGTCCTTCCCGCCGGTCCCGAGCGCGACCGTCTGCTGACCGTCGTCGTCGTCGGTGGCGGCTTCGCCGGTATCGAGGTCTTCGCCGAGCTTCGCGCCTACGCGTCTTCGCTGCTCAAGCAGTACCCGACGCTGGCATTCGATGACACGCACTTCCACCTCATCGAAGCCATGGGCCGCATCATGCCCGAGGTCTCGCAGAAGACGAGCGAGTGGGTTCTCGCCGACCTCGCGAAGAAGGGTGCCTTCGTGCACCTCGACACGCAGGTCAAGGGTGCCGTCGATGGCGTCGTCGAGCTGTCGACGGGCGAGAACCTGCCGACCGACCTGATCATCTGGACCGCCGGCGTCATGGCCAACCCCACGGTCGTCCGCGGCAGCGACCTGCCCGTCGAGGAGCGCGGTCGCATCCGCACCCGCCCCGACCTGCGTGTCGGTACCGATGAAGAGATCGTCGAGGGAGCCTGGGCCGCCGGTGACGTGTCGGCCGTGCCCGATCTGTCGGGTGGCGGCGTGGGCGGCTTCTGCGTTCCGAACGCCCAGCACGCGGTCCGCCAGGGCAAGCTCATGGCGAAGAACCTCGTGGCCGTGCTCCGCGGCGAGGAGCCCAAGGAGTACAACCACAAGAACCTCGGCGCCGTCGCCGGCCTGGGTCTGTACAACGGCGCGTTCCAGTCGGGCAACATCGCCCTGACCGGTCTGATCGCCTGGTTCGCACACCGCGGCTACCACGGTCTCGCTATGCCCACGTGGGAGCGCAAGTTCCGCGTGATCGGCGACTGGATGCAGAACTTCGTCCACGGCCGCGAGGTCGTGTCGCTCGAGGCCGTGCAGAAGCCTCGCGCAGCCTTCGAGGAGTTCGCCGCTCGCCCGCGTCCGGCCGCTCCCGCCGCCGAGACGCCCGCAGCTCCGGTCGAGAAGAAGGCCGAGCCCGTCGCGGCCAAGTAAGACTGTCCGTTCCGAGACCCTCGCGCCCTTCCGGGTGCGGGGGTCTCGGCGTTCCCGGGGCGTCAGGTGCCGTCGTGCGGAGCCCGGGACCGCGAGGCCGGGCGTTGGCATCGGCGGTCGACGTGTCTCCGCTGTTCTCCGCGGGACGGTCGACGGGCGACACCCGCGATACGGTGGAGGGCACGGGCCCCCGTAGCCCAATGGCAGAGGCAGGCGACTTAAAATCGCTTCAGTGTGGGTTCGAGTCCCACCGGGGGTACCCATCTCCTCTTGCGTGCGCATCGCCTGGGAGTACCTGTCTCCACCCGTAACGCGGCGCGACCCGCCGTTACAATGGAGGGCAATCTTCCGAACGGAGTGTGGGGACTTATGTGGGAGTGGCTCGTACCGGTCATCGTGATCGTCGGCATTCTGGTCATCGCTGGCATCTACCTGTGGGCCACCTACAACAGCCTCGTCGCGCTCAATGTGCGCGTCGACGAGGCGTGGAGCGACATCACGGTTCAGCTCAAACGCCGCGCCGACCTGCTGCCGAACTTGATCGAGACGGTGAAGGGCTACGCGGCGCACGAGAAGGCCGTGTTCGAGAACGTCACGCGCGCTCGGGCCGAGACGCTGTCGGCGCAGAGCCCCGCCGAAGCCGGTGTCGCTGAAGGACACATGCAGCAGGCGCTGAAGTCGCTGTTCGCAGTCGCCGAGGCGTACCCGCAGCTCCAGGCGAGCCAGAACTTCCTGCAGCTCCAGCACTCGATCGTCGACACCGAGGACAAGATCCAGGCATCGCGCCGGTTCTACAACGGCGGCGTACGCGAGTTGAACACCAAGATCAAGGTGTTCCCGAACAACCTCTTCGCCCGTCAGCTCGGCTTCCACGAGCGGGAGTTCTTCGAGGTCATCGACGGCGCAGCGATCGCCGAACCGCCACGCGTGCAGTTCTGAGTCAACGCGCCCCCTCCGCTTCGGCAGAGGGGGCGCGTTTCAGTTGACGCGACCGTCGGGGTGTTCGTGCCGCTCGGCGCGCAGGGCCCCGGCCAGATCTTCCGCCGCGTCGCCCCACCGCGAGACCGTGACGCGGTCGAGGCCCTGCCAGCGCGCCGCCGTGAGCAGCTCCGCGGCGAGGCGCTCGGCGGCGTTCGACGGCGCCCCGCGCTCCCACCACGCGGACTGAACGCGCAGAGCGCGTGACGCGCGGTCGGCCTTGAGATCGATGCGTCCCACGACGTCGTCTCCCACGAGGACGGGCAGCGAGTAGTAGCCGAAGCGGCGTTGCGGCGCGGGGGTGTAGATCTCGATGCGGTAGTCGAAGTCGAACAGCCGCTCGGCGCGGTCGCGGAACCACACCACGGGGTCGAACGGGGTGAGGATGGCTGCGGCATCGACCTTGCGCGGCCGGGCGGCGTCGCGGTGCAGCCATGCCTTGGCCGGTCGACCGGCGACCTGCCAGCCCTCGACGGAGACGGGGATGAGTTCGCCGGCGTCGACCAGATCGTGGATGCCGGCCATCACCGCCGGTCGATCGCGGATGCGCCAGTAGTCGGCGAGGTCGGCCGCCGTGGCGACGCCGTACGCGATGGCGGCGCGACGCACGAGCTCTCTGATCGCCTCGGCGCGGGGAACGGAGGTCTCGAGCGCCGCCGGTGGAAGGACACCGGAGACGAGGGCGTAGCGCCGCTCGAAGCCGCGCCGGCCGGCGATGGCGACATCGCCGAACAACCAGAGGCGCTCCAGGCCGTTCTTGACGTCGTCCCACCCCCACCAAGAGCCGCGAGAGCCGCTGCGGGCGTCGTGTTCGATCTCGGCGGGACGGAGTGGACCGCGGTCGGCCAGCTCGTCGCGCAACCACCGCAGAAGAGGCTGGTTCGCCTCGGCCCACGCGTCGCGCTCGTACTTGGCCCGGAGCTCGTCGCGACGGAACTGCAGCAGGGGCCAGTCGTCGACCGAGACGAGGGATGCCACGTGCGCCCAGGATTCGACCCATTTCGGCCTGCGCGAGAAGGCGAGCTTGTCGAGCAGTGCGGGGTCGTAGCCGCCCAGTCGCGCGAACAGGGGCATGTAGTGCGAGCGGGAGAAGACGTTGACGGAGTCGATCTGCAGGATGCGCATGCGCTGCAGCGCACCGGTGATCTGACGCGTTCCCACCGTGGCGGGGCGCGGCCGGGCGAAGCCCTGAGCCGCTAGGGCGATGCGGCGAGCGTCGGCGCGGCGGAGCGTCGTGGTCATGCGTTTCACCGTACCCACACCCTCCGACATCGCCGCCAGAGCGCAGTCGGCGCGGCGGTAGGCTGGCGGGATGAGCGGAACCGGTCCCGACGAGCGAGGGTCCTTCCTCGACGCCCTCAAGCGGCGCACCGTGTCGAGCGACCTGCAGCCGCCCGTCCCACCGGGTCTGCGGCAGGCGACGGCGTACGCGTGGCGGTTGCTGGTGATCGCCGCGGCGCTCGCGGTGGTGATCTTCGTCGTCATCCAGCTGAAGCTGCTGGTGATCCCGCTGCTGGTCGCCGTGCTGATCTCGGCACTGGTGTGGCCCGGTTTCTCTTTCCTGCTGCGGCACCGCTGGCCGAAGTGGCTCGCCATCATCGTCACGGTGCTGGGCACGCTCGCGATCATCGCGGGTCTGGTGTGGGTCGCCGTGTGGCAGATCTCGCGGCAGTTCGGGTCGGTGCGCAAGCAGACCGAGGCATCCGTCCAGCAATTCCGCGAGTACTTGATCAGCGGCCCCCTGCATCTGAGCGCTCAGCAGATCGACGACGGGCTCACGCGGGCGGGGACCTTCCTGCAGCAGCAGGGCGAGGTCATCTGGACCGGGGCCCTCACGATCGGCTCCACCATCGGGCACGTCGCGACCGGCGTGCTGTTGACGCTCTTCATCCTGCTGTGCCTGCTCGCCGACGGGGGCGGCATCTGGCGGTGGACGACGCGCCTCTTCCCGCGCGCCGCCCGACCAGCGGTCGACGGTGCAGGTCGAGCCGGCTGGCGGACCATCAAGAGCTACGCCCGCACCCAACTGCTCGTCGCGACGATCGACGCGATCGGCATCGGTCTCGGCGCCTTCCTGCTCGGCGTGCCCCTGTCGATCCCGATCGGTGTGCTCGTCTTCCTCGGCGCGTTCATCCCGTTCGTCGGCGCGGTCGCGACCGGGGCGCTCGCGGTCTTCATCGCCCTCGTCTACAACGGCCCGCTCATCGCCCTGTTCATGCTCATCGTCGTCCTCGGGGTACAGCAGTTCGAGAGCCATGTGCTCCACCCGATCCTGATGGGCTCGGCCGTCAAGGTGCACCCTCTCGCGGTGGTGCTCGTCGTCGCAGGAGGCGCGATGATCGGCGGCATCGCCGGCGCCCTGTTCGCGGTGCCCCTCGCCGCATTCGTCAACGTCGTCGCCGTCTACCTCAGCACGAAAGCGTGGAAGCGCGACGGTGAGACCCTGGCATCCCCGGATCTGATCTGGCGGACCGTCCCGCGCGAGCGCGGAAGGAGATCATGAACGACACTCCCACCCTGGCCGAGTTCGAGGATGCCGCGCAGAACCTGCGCGGCATCATCACGCGAACGCCCCTCGACGAGTCGCTGCACCTGACCGAGCTCCTCGGTGTGCCGGTCAACCTCAAGCTCGAGAACCTGCAGCGCACCGGATCGTTCAAGATCCGCGGAGCGACCTACCGCCTGTCCCGTCTCACCGAGGAGGAGCGGGCGCGCGGGGTCGTCGCAGCGTCCGCGGGTAACCACGCGCAGGGCGTGGCGCTCGCCGCGCAGCAGCTCGGTATCGCAGCCACGATCTTCATGCCCCTGGGTGTTCCGGTCCCCAAGCTCCTCGCCACGCGCGGATACGGTGCCGAGGTGATCCTCGAGGGCGCGACCGTCGAGACGCCGCTGCGCCTCGCCGCCGAGTTCGCCGAGCGCACGGGTGCCGTGCTCATCCACCCCTTCGACCACCGCGACATCGTCGTGGGGCAGGGGACCCTGGGCCTCGAGCTCGTCGAGGACATGCCCGATCTCGAGACGGTCATCGTCGGCATCGGCGGGGGAGGGCTCGCCGCGGGAGTCGCCGCCGCCGTGAAGGCGCGTGCCGCAGCCGAGGGCCGAGCGGTGCGCATCATCGGCGTGCAGGCGCACAACTCCGCCGCCTACCCCTCGTCGCTCGCCGCGGGGTATCCGATGCAGGTCGAGACCACCCCGACGATCGCCGACGGCATCGCGGTCGCCCGCCCCGGCGACCTGCCGTTCGAACTCATCCGGCAGTACGTCGACGAGGTCGTGACTGTCACCGAGGACGACATCGCCCGCGCGCTGCTCGTGCTCCTCGAGCGCGCCAAGCAGGTCGTCGAGCCCGCCGGAGCCGTGGGCGTGGCGGCGATCCTCGCCGGCAAGGTGAAGGCCAGCGGCCCCACGGTGACGATCCTCTCGGGCGGCAACATCGACCCCCTCCTGTTGCAGCGGGTCGTGGCGCACGGGCTCTCGGCATCCGGTCGCTACATGTCGCTGCGGATCCCGCTGCCCGACCGCCCGGGCCAGCTCGCCCGGGTATCGGAACTGCTCGCAGGCGTCGGCGCGAACGTCATCGAGGTGCTGCACACCCGCCACGGACAGGGCCTGCAGATCAGCGAGGTGATTCTCCAGCTCAGCGTCGAGACACGCGGTGAGGAGCATCGGGCGCTGGTGATCGCGACGCTCGAGAACGCCGGGTTCATCGCGACCGTCGTTCCGAACTGACGCGTCAGGGCCTCGACCGGGAGGCTGGTCGAGGCGCGTCCAGCGTGGTCGCACGGCCCGGCCGCGGCGGTCCGGAAACACCGCGAGCCGCCCACCCCGGCAGCGGGGGAGCGGCTCGCGAACGAAGGCGGGTTACTGACCCGAGTAGGTCTCGACCTTGACGACCTCGACCTGGATCTCTTTCCCGTTGGGCGCGGTGTACGAGCCCTTGTCGCCCTCTTTGAGGCCCATGACGGCCGTGCCGAGAGGCGAGGCCTCGCTGTAGACGTCGAGCTCGGAGTTGGCCGCGATCTCGCGGTTGCCGAGCAGGAACTTCTCTTCGCCGCCGGCGACGATCGCCGTGACGACGGTGCCCGACTCGACCACGCCGTGGCTCTCGGGCGCCTCGCCGACCTTCGCGTCTTTCAAGAGAGCCTGGAGGGTGCGGATGCGCGCCTCCTGCTTGCCCTGCTCGTCTTTCGCGGCGTGGTAACCGCCGTTCTCCTTGAGGTCGCCCTCTTCGCGCGCGGCCTCGATGCGCTTCGCGATCTCTTCGCGGCCCGTGGTCGAGAGGTGCTCCAGCTCGCTGTGGAGGCGGTCGTAGGCGTCTTGCGTGAGGAACGTCACCTGAGCGTCGTTGGACACGGGTACTCCTTCGTCGAGGCGCTGACGGCGGTGTCTGCAGCCGTCGGCGGGGGATATGTCGAACGCCCCGGCATCGAGCCGGGGCGCGTCGTGATTCCGCGAGTTTACGGCACCCAACAGGCGTTGACAAAACCTGTGGTCGCCAACGACAGGGTCGGAATCGTTTCCGTGAAGGCGCGAGATGCGTCGTCGGATGCCGGGTACTGCACCACCCTCCAGCCCACGGTGCCGTGGTCCTCGTCGCGGGCCTCGAGGGCGCACGCGACCGGTTCTCCCACAGGGGCGGTGATCTGGAAGCTGCTCGAGACGGTCTTGTCGTCGATGACGGTGAAGCCGGTGTCGGTGGCGGTCACCGAGGCGGCGCTGTTCGTGAACGTCGTATAGCCGAGATACCCGATGGCGCCGAGGGCGAGCACCGCGACGATCGCCCAGCCGACGATGCGTCGCCGGGGCGAACGCGTACGCCCGTACCGGTCGTCGAGCAGGGCTTGCGTCGTCATGGTCTCCCCGGGCTTTAGGCTGGAGTACCAGGCTACGCGCTTCCGTCCGGACCGAAGGACTCCATGCACTCCGTGATCGTCGCTCTCGCGACCACACCCTCCCCGGTCGTCACGCCCGACGAATCGATCGTCACCCCCGGGCCGCTCGGCTTCGCCGCAATCGCTTTCATCGGCATCGCCGTGTTTCTCCTGGTATGGGACATGTTGCGTCGTATCCGCCGCGGTCGTTACCGCGAAGAGGTCAACGCCGAACTGGATGCCGAAGAACAGGCGCGCGCGGCTCAGGACGCCACCACGACCGACGACCAGGACATCGACCCGGCCGCTCCCCGCAACTGACTACCGGTCGTGAGGGGGCGGCATCCGGTATCGGTCGCCCGATGTCGACGTGTCGTGCCGAGGGCCTGAGCAGCCGCGTCGAGTCGTTCAGCCTCCGTGGTACGCCGGAGCGAGAGCGATGAGCAGGCACGCCGTCCAGTGGCAAAGAAACGCCAGCACGGTGCACACGTGGAAGATCTCGTGGAAGCCGAAGTGCCCGGGCCAGGGGTTGGGCTTCTTGAGCGCGTAGACGATCGCACCCCCGGTGTAGAGCAGGCCGCCCACGACGACCAGCACCATCATCGCGACGTTCGCCGCGAGCAGGTCGCCCAGATACATCACGGCCGCCCACCCGAGCGCGAGATAGAGCGCGACGTAGAGCCAGCGCGGCGCGTTGATCCAGAAGACGCGGAACAGGATGCCGAGGATCGCCCCGCCCCACACGATCGACAGCAGCAGCACGGTCTTCTGTGTCGGGAGAGCCAGCACGGCGAGGGGCGTGTAGGTCCCCGCGATCAGCAGCAGGATGTTCGCGTGGTCGATGCGCTTGAGCACCGCGAGGGTCCGGGGCTTCCAATGGAAGCGGTGGTACAGCGCCGAATTGCCGAACAACAGCATCGATGTAGCCATGAACACGGCTGCGGCCCACTTGCCCGCGGTCCCCTGCGCCAGGGCGATCAGCACGATGCCGGCGGCGATCGCGACGGGGAAGGTCGCGGCGTGGATCCAGCCGCGCCAGGTGGGCTTGAGATCGACCTGCGCGCCCACGGCGCCCGCTTCCAGAAGGGGGAGCTGGGGCATGTCGGGGCCATCTGCGGGGGGCGAGCTCGTCACGACTCCGACCCTACGTCTGCGAGCATGCTTCGCGCGGAACATGGGGAATCCGCTCACCGTTCCCCCAGGGAGGATGACCCGTTTCCGAGGTCGAGGCAGCCTCGACGCGGTAGCGTAGGCGCGTGGCGCGCATGCGGAAGAACGAGGGGCGGGGACCGCTCTACCGTCTCTACATCTCGCGCCTTCGCCGTCGCATGCCGGCCACCGTGCCGCACCACGTCGCCATGATGATCGACGGCAACCGCCGGTGGGCGCGTCAGCTGGGCTTCGACAGCGCGGCGCACGGTCATCGGGCCGGCGCCGCGAAGATGCACGAGTTCCTCCGCTGGTGCGACGACCTCGGTATCGAGGTCGTGTCGCTGTACCTGCTGTCGAACGACAATCTGGTCAAGCGCGACAGCCAGGAGCTGCAGGATCTGCTCGAGATCATCGCCGAACTCGCCGCCGAACTGTCGCACGAGCCGAATTGGCGGGTCAAGCACGTGGGGCGGGCCGAGGGGCTGCCCACCGAGCTCGCCGAGGTGCTGCACGAGGCCACGGAGCGTACGCGCGGCCACGACGGACTGCACGTGAATCTCGCCGTCGGCTATGGCGGGCGTAGCGAGATCGTGGATGCCGTGCGCTCGATCATCGCGAAGCACGACCAGTCGGGCGGGTCTCTCGAGGAACTCGCCGCGAGCCTCACGCCCGAGCAGATCGGGGAGCACCTGTACACGGGGGGACAGGCCGATCCCGACCTCGTGATCCGCACCTCCGGTGAGCAGCGCCTCAGCGACTTCCTGCTCTGGCAGTCGGCGCACTCGGAGTTCTACTTCGTCGAGGCGCTCGGCCCCGACCTGCGCGAGGTGGACTTCCTCCGCGCGATCCGCGACTTCGCGGCGCGCGATCGCCGCTTCGGACAGTAAACGATCTCGACGACGGGATCGGCGTGAACATGCTGTTTACGAACTCGTCACTTTCGCGGCGTGTTAACGACCCCGGGTGGTGTCGACGGGCCGTACGGTGATCTCATCGGACACGGAGTCCGGTCGAGTCGACCTTCGGATCGCGACTCGTGACCCACAGGTCGACTCGTGAAAACCGGGTGAACACCCGGGTCGGGAGTGGGTTGTGACTGCACGAGCACCGTACGACCAGCATCACGTCGTCGAGAGCACCGAGTCCGAAGCGGGAGTCGATCAGGCCCTGCGCACGTACGTCCTGGACACCTCCGTCCTGCTGAGCGATCCGCGGGCGTTCTTCCGCTTCGCGGAGAACTCGGTGGTGATCCCCGTCGTGGTGATCACCGAGCTCGAGGGAAAACGTCACGACCCCGAGATCGGGTATTTCGCCCGCCAGGCGCTCCGTCACCTCGACGAACTCCGAATCGAGCACGGCCGCCTGGACTTCCCCGTCCCGGTCGGCACCGGTGGCACCCTTCGCGTCGAGCTGAACAACACCGACCAGCAGGTACTGCCCTCGGGCATGCGCACGGGTGGCAACGACAGCCGCATCCTGGCCGTCGCGATGAACCTCGCCCAGGACGGCGCCGAGGTCACCGTGGTGTCGAAGGACCTCCCGATGCGGGTGAAGGCGGCATCCCTCGGACTGAGTACCGAGGAGTATCTCGCCGAGCAGGCCATGGATTCCGGTTGGACCGGAATCGCGTCGATCGATCTATCGGGCGACGAGATCTCCGATCTCTACGAGACCGAGGTCGGCGTCAGCGAGGTGGTGAAGGGCCTGCCGATCAACACCGGACTCGTCATCCACTCCGAGCGCGGCTCGGCGCTCGGCCGTGTCACCGGCAAGGGGGAGTACCGCCTGGTGCGCGGTGATCGCGACGCCTTCGGACTGCACGGCCGGTCCGCCGAGCAGCGCATCGCCCTCGACCTGCTTCTCGACCCCGAGGTGGGCATCGTCTCGCTCGGGGGTCGTGCCGGTACGGGCAAGTCGGCGCTGGCGCTGTGCGCCGCCCTCGAGGCCGTGCTGGAGCGTCAGCAGCAGAAGAAGATCATCGTCTTCCGACCGCTGTTCGCCGTGGGCGGGCAGGAGCTGGGTTACCTTCCCGGCGATCAGGCCGAGAAGATGGGTCCCTGGGGCCAGGCGGTCTTCGACACCCTCGGCTCGGTCGTGTCGGGCAACGTCCTCGAAGAGGTGCTCGCGCGGGGTCTGCTCGAGGTTCTCCCGCTCACGCATATCCGCGGTCGTTCGTTGCATGATGCTTTCGTCATCGTCGACGAGGCGCAGTCTCTCGAGCGGAACGTCCTGCTCACCGTGCTCAGCCGCATCGGCCAGAACTCGCGCGTGGTGCTCACGCATGACGTCGGGCAGCGCGACAACCTGCGCGTCGGTCGCCACGACGGTGTCGCCTCGGTGATCGAGACGCTGAAGGGCCACGGCCTCTTCGGCCACGTGACGCTCACGCGGTCCGAGCGTTCGGCCATCGCAGCCCTCGTGACGGAGCTGCTGGAGGCGGGCGAGCTGTCGTAACGGTGACGGAAGAGGGGCCGGGATGCCGTGGCATCCCGGCCCCTCTTCCGTGATGTGGGAGCGACACGGGCATGCCCGGGTCGAAGCGGTTTGCGTTCGCGCTCAGAACGGCGGGGTACGCATCGTTCGACCAGGCAAATCCGGGTGCGGCGGCGCCGGCGCCTTGATGAGAGGGTTCTCATTTTGGGCTCTCCGCCTTCTCACGATGGCCCGTCAGAGTAGAGCCATCGACGAGGGAGACCTCGTCACCCGCCTCGGCGGTTCCCCCAGGAAAAACACGAGAACGTCACGTGCAGGTCACCGCTCTTCGGGTGAGTCGGAAGACCACAGTGAGCGTCTCCCCAAAACCCCCGGTTCCCCCGCCGGGGGTTTTCGGGTTGTACGCGTCATTCCCAGCGATAACCCGCGCCGCGCACGGTGACGATATGGGATTGGCCGATCTTGGCCCTCAGATAGCGCACGTACACGTCGACGACGTTCGACGAGGGGTCGAAGTCCATTCCCCACACGCGGCTCAAGAGCTGCTCACGGCTGAGCACCTGACCGGCATGGCGGATGAACTCCTCGGCCAACGAGAACTCCCTCGCGCTGAGATCGATCTCCCGGCTGCCGACGGTGGCCCGCCGGGCGAGCACGTCGAGCGAGACGTCACCATGTGCCACGGTCATCGGGCCGACGGTGACGGGTTCTCGCATGCGCGAACGCACCCGGGCGAGGAGCTCGTCGAACTTGAACGGCTTGGCGACGTAGTCGTTTGCGCCGGCGTCGAGCCCGTCGACCGTATCGCGCGTGCTCGTGCGGGCGGTGAGCATGATGACGGGGATCTGCGAGCCCTGCCCACGGAGGCTCCGCAGCACCTCGAAGCCGTCCATCGTCGGTAGGCCGACGTCGAGCAGGACGAGGTCGATGTCGCCTGACAGGGCGGTGTCGAGAGCCTCGGCGCCGTCGGAGATGATGAGGGTCTGATACCCGGCGGCCTCCAGCCCCTTCGAGACGAACGCCGAGATGCGTTCCTCGTCTTCCGCGATGAGGATGCGTGTCATCCGGTGGCCTCTCTCTGCATGACGACGTCACCGGCGCGCACGGGCGTCGGTAGCTCAGCGGGGGACTGCGCCCCGGTCACGGGGATGTGCAGGGCGACCGTCGCGCCGCCGCCGGGGGTGTCACCGACGGTGCAGTGCCCGTCGTGTGCCTTGGCGATGGCATCCACGATCGACAACCCGAGCCCCGATCCGTCTACCCCGCGCCCCGTCGACAGGCGGTCGAAGCGGCGGAACACGCGGTGGCGGGCGGCGGGGGGAATGCCGGGGCCGTGATCGCGCACCCACAGGTGCGCCGTGACGTCGTCGGCGGTGCTGCCGATCTCGATCGGAGTGCCCTCGGGGGTGTACTTCGCCGCGTTGTCGGCGAGCTGCAGCCAGGCCTGCACGAGGCGATCTGCGTCGCCGTGGATGCGCACGCGCGCGCGCTGCTCGACGGTCCACGTGTGCCCCGGGATCGCGCCCGCGAGTTCCGCGACGCGGTCGGTGAGGGCTCCCACATCGATGACCGCGGCCTCGAGCGCTCCGCTCTCGACATCGGCCAGGGTGTCGATGTCGTCGACGAGCCGGGCGAGGCGGTCGAGCTCGGCGATGCCGAGGTCACGCGTCTCGGTCACGTCGTGGGGGTCGGCCGGGTCCATCATCTCGAGGTGGCCCCGGACGATCGTGATGGGGGTCTTCAGCTCGTGCCGCACGTCGTCGAGCAATTGCCGCTGCGCGTCCACGGACATCGCCAGTCGATCGAGCATCGAGTTGACCGAGGTCGTCAGGTCGGAGATCTCATCGTTGCCGTGCGCGCGCAAACGCATGCCGAGGTCGTCGATGGTGATGGCGTCGGTGGTGTCGCGCAGGCGCCGGAGGGGCGAGAACAGGCGCCCCGTGACGAACCAGCCGGCGACGGCGACCAGCAGCAGTACCACGAGCCCCGAGACCCCGTAGGTGAGCGTCGAGAGCGTCACCAGTTCCATGCGCTGGTCGATGGAGATGACCTGGACGGCGACTCCGTCTCGCGTCTGCACCGCGGCATACAGCACGGGTCCGTGGGTGCTGTCGACGCGGCCCCGGTCGTTGCCGAGACTGATCTCATCGGCGAGGGATGCCACGAGTGCGGCGTCGTCGCCGATCGACAGCCCCGGTGGGGACGGCGTACTCGCGAGTACTCGACCCCCGTCGAGCGCCACGGTGCCGTCGGTCCGGCCGGGAACGGCCGCGGCGACGAGCGTGGCGGCATCCTGGCTGCTCGTCGACAGGGTCGAGACGAATCCGTCGAGCTGGCGCTCGGCGTTGGCCACGACGCGCTCGCTCTGCACGAGGAACGTCACGCCGCCGGCGATGATCATGCCGAGCAGCACGACGCCGAGGATCGCGCCGAGGAAGCGCACGCGCGTCGAGACGGGTCTCGTCGTGCGGCTCATCCTCTGATTATGGCGCGCCTCGGCGTCGTGGTTGTGCGGGTGGGGGTGATCAGCCCGGGTGGGTCATCGACAGCAGGTCGAGTTTGGCGTCGAGAACCTCTTCGGTGATCTCGCCGCGCTCGACGTAGCCGAGGTCGACGACCGCCTCGCGTACCGTGATGCCCTTGGCGACCGCGTGCTTCGCGATCTTCGCCGCGGCCTCGTAACCGATGACCTTGTTCAGCGGGGTGACGATCGAGGGGGACATGCCCGCGAACGCCTCGGCGCGCGCGACGTTGGCCTCGAGACCGTCGATGGTCTTGTCGGCGAGGACCCGCATGGCGTTCGAGAGCAGACGGATGGACTCCAGGAGCGCGGTGCCCATCACCGGGATGGCGACGTTGAGCTCGAACGAGCCCGAGGCGCCCGCCCATGCGACGGTCGCGTCGTTGCCGATGACCCGCGCGCACACCATGAGCGTCGCCTCGGGGACGACCGGGTTGACCTTGCCGGGCATGATCGAGGAGCCCGGCTGCAGGTCGGGGATGTGCAGCTCGCCCAGACCGGTGTTGGGGCCGGAGCCCATCCAGCGGATGTCGTTGTTGATCTTGGTCAGCGAGACCGCGATCGTGCGGAGGGCGCCGGATGCCTCGACGAGACCGTCGCGGTTCGCCTGGGCCTCGAAGTGGTCCTCGGCCTCGGTGATGGGCAGCTGGGTCTCGGCCGCGAGCAGCTCGATGACCTTCTGCGGGAAGCCGAGGGGCGTGTTGATGCCGGTGCCGACCGCCGTGCCGCCGAGGGGGACCTCGCCGACGCGGGGGAGCACGGACTCGACGCGCTCGATGCCGAGGCGCATCTGGCGGGCGTAGCCGCCGAACTCCTGGCCGAGGGTGACGGGGGTGGCGTCCATGAGGTGGGTGCGGCCCGACTTCACGATGCCCTTCCACGCCTCGGCCTTGGTCTCGAGCGCCGCCGACAGGTGCTGGAGCGCCGGGATCAGGTCGGTGATGAGCGCCTGGGTGACGGCGATGTGCACCGAGGTGGGGAAGACGTCGTTCGACGACTGCGAGGCGTTGACGTGGTCGTTGGGGTGGACCGTGTCGCCGAGGATACGGGTGGCCAGGGTCGCGAGCACCTCGTTCATGTTCATGTTCGAGGAGGTCCCGCTGCCGGTCTGGTAGGTGTCGACCGGGAAATGTGCGTCGTGCGTGCCGGTGATGACCTCGTCGGCGGCCTGGGCGATGGCGTCCGCGATGTCTCCGTCGAGGGTGCCGAGCTCTTTGTTGGCGAGGGCGGCGGCCTTCTTGATGCGCGCGAGGGCGGCGATCTGCGTCGACTCGAGGCCCGAGCCCGAGATGGGGAAGTTCTCGACCGCGCGCTGCGTCTGCGCGGCGTAGAGGGCGTCCTTGGGTACCCGCACCTCACCCATGGTGTCGTGTTCGATGCGGTACTCGATGTCGGTCACGTCGTCGTTCCTCCGGGTCGTTCGTTCGGTTGTCAGATGCGGGCGTCTTCGACCCGAGGGTCGTCGACGCGGGGGTCGTCGACATCGCCCACGATGACGACGGGGAAGGCTTCGCCCTCATCGAGGCGGTAGTTGGCGCCGACGACGGCGGTACGACCCTCGGCCACGGCTTCGCTGATCAGCTCGGACGCGCGCAGCAACTCGCCCACCGTGTGACGGAGGTGCTCGCGGCCCACGAGTTCTGGGTCGACGACGTCGGGGAGGTGGCCGTCCACGGCGGAGGCTCGCTGGACGCGGCGCACGGCCGGGACGATGGGCGCGATCTGCCGCCAGATGTAAGCGGGGAGGGTCGGGGCGTCGACGCCCGTGCTCTCGATGGCCGCGCCCACCGCCCCGCAGGCGTCGTGCGCGAGCACCACGATGAGGGGAACCTCGAGCACGCCCACGGCGTACTCGAGGCTGCCGATCACCGAGTCGGAGATGACCTGACCGGCGTTTCGCACGACGAAGAGATCGCCGAGGCCCTCGTCGAAGATGATCTCGGCCGCGAGGCGCGAGTCGGAGCACCCGAAGAGTGCGGCCGTCGGATGCTGCGAGCTCGCGAGCTCGGTGCGACGTTCGACGTCTTGGCGCGGGTGCGCGGGGGCGCCGGAGACGAAGCGCTCGTTGCCCTCCACCATCTGCTGCCAGACCTGACGGGGAGTCATGCGCTCGCTCACGGAATCTCTCTCAACTGCTCGATCTGAGACGTGACGGACGAGGCCGCCAACGCTGCGGTCTCGGGGGCGGCGTCGCCGTAGACGAGAACGTAGTCGGGCCCGGCCGGGGTGGCGAGGGCATAGTCGATGTTCCCGGTGCCGGAGGGATTCGACGGGCGGTACACGTTCCACGTGATGCCGTCGATCTCTGTGGTCTCGGTGCTACGGGTGCCGTCGAGCACCTGAGCGACCCACGTCTCGTCGGCCTCGAAACCCTGCGCGACGCGGAGGAAACCGCTCTCGCCCGAGCGAACGTAGACCATGGTCCACGCCTCGGTGCCGCCGACGCCCTCGGTGCTCGCCTGGTTGACGCGCCACCCGTCGCCGAGGGAGGGGGAGAGCACCGGTCGACCCAGGTCGCTCTGCATCTCGGACGCGAGGGCCGAGACGTCGATGTCGGGGCGGGGGGCCGGCTCGCCGCGAGGGACGGCCGCGACCACGATCAGCACCACACCGACGGTGACGATGAGCGCCGCGATCAGATTGCGGAAGGTCTTGCTGGAGCGGTACCGACGCGAGGACTCGGCCTTGCGGTCGGCCGCCTCTTGCGGGGTCTCGGGTCGGCCGAGGTGGGCGACGACGCGAGCCATCAGTCGTCACCCTCGCCGCGGGCGGCGTCGAGGCGACGCTTCGCGCCGAGCAGCCATTCCTCGCAGCGGGCGTAGAGCTTCTCGCCGCGTTCCCACAGTGCGAGCGACTCTTCGAGGGTCGGGGCGCCCTGCTCGAGCTCGGCGACCACGCGCACGAGTTCGTCGCGGGCCTGCTCGAACGACAGGTTCGCGACGTCGACGGCGGGGCCGGGGGTCGTCGCGGTCATGGCATCCATTCTAGGCGCGCCCCGCCGACACCCCGTCGCCGGGTGCCTCGTCGTCGAGCGGACGATCGACGGATGCCGAGGATTCGGCCGGCTCCGCGCTCTCACGGCTGCGGGTCGCGGCTCCGTGGACGACGGCGTCGGGGACGCCGCCCTCCGAGCGGGCGGTCAGCGTTCCTTCTTCGATCGTGAGTCGCAGGGCGGTGCCGGCGGGTGCCTGGGCCGCGTCGCGCAGGACCGAGCCGTCGGGCAGCTGGGCGATCGCGTAGCCGCGGGCGAGCGTCGCCAACGGCGAGAGCGCGCGCAACCCCGCGCCCAGTTCGCTCGTGCGCCGCCGCTCGGCCTCGATGCGGCGGTCGACGATGTCGCGCCCGCGGTTCGAGAGCATCCACAGCTCCTGGGCGCGGGAGGTGAGCATGGAATGGGGAGTGCGCAGGGCCGGTCGCGAACGAATCTGCTCGAGCTGCGCGATGTCGTGCAGCACGCGTTGGGTGAGACGCCCCGTGAGCCGGGCGCGCAGCTGCGAGACGAGCGCCCGCTGCTCGCTCACGTCGGGCACCACCCGCTTGGCGGCGTCGGTGGGCGTCGAGGCGCGCACGTCCGCGACCTCGTCGAGGAGCGGCCGGTCGTTCTCGTGCCCGATGGCGCTGACGACGGGAGTGGATGCCGCGGCCACCGCGCGCAGCAAGCGCTCGTCGCTGAAACCGAGCAGCGTTTGCGGGTCTCCGCCGCCGCGCGCGATCACGATCACGTCGACCTCGGGGTCGGCATCCAGGATCTTCAGGGCCGCGAGGGTCTCGGGGACGCACCGGTCGCCCTGGACGGCGGCGTGCTGGGTGCGAAAGCGCACGCGAGGCCAGCGGAGCTCGGCGTTTCGGTGGACGTCCTTCTCGGCGTCGGAGTTCTCGCCCGTGATGAGACCGATGCAGTGGGGGAGGAACGGCAGCTTCTTCTTGCGCACCGGGTCGAACAGGCCCTCGGAGCGCAGCTGGACACGGAGGCGCTCCAAGCGCTCGAGCTGTTCTCCGAGCCCCACGTGCCGCATCGCCGAGATCGCGAACGAGAAATCGCCGGTGCGGGGGAAGTAGTCGGCCTTCACGCACGCGACGACGTGGTCGCCCACCTTCAGGTCTTTCGGCAAGCGGTTGAGGGTGCTCGACCAGATGCGGAAAGCGACCGTCGACTCGGTGCCGAGGTCTTTGAGGCGCCCGAAAACGTTGCCACCGCGGCGGTTGAACGAGGTGATCTCGCCCTCGACCCAGACCGAGCCCCAGCGCTCGATGAAGCCGCGGATCGTGTCGTTCAGTCGCGACACCGACGTGGGGGCGTCGGTGCTCGAGTCGCGGGGGTGCACGCTGTCGGCGGGCGGGGCCTGGCCCGCGATGGTCTCGGGCTGAAACGAAGTCATGGTCTCCGGAGGGTCGAGGGGGGCGGTTCGGCCGGTGCTCAGGGGCGTCCCGGTAGAATCGAGGGGTGAGCTCACCTGCCGTCCACCTGCCCGTTCCCCGTATCCCGGGTCGACGCGGGCGGCTCCAGGATATCCCCGTGAAGGGCCAGAAGAAGGTGCTGCTGGCGGCGCCCCGAGGCTACTGCGCCGGTGTCGACCGCGCGGTCATCGCCGTCGAGAAGGCCCTCGAGCGTTACGGCGCCCCGGTCTACGTGCGCAAGCAGATCGTGCACAACATCCACGTCGTGACCGAACTCGAGAAGAAGGGTGCGATCTTCGTCGAAGAGGTCGACGAGGTTCCCTCGGGCGCCCACGTCGTGTTCAGTGCCCACGGTGTGTCGCCGGCCGTCGTGTCCGCGGCATCCGACCGGGGCCTGCAGGCGATCGATGCGACGTGCCCGCTCGTGACCAAGGTGCACCGCGAGGCCGTGCGCTTCGCCCGTGACGACTTCGAGATCCTGCTGATCGGTCACGAGGGGCACGAAGAGGTCGAGGGCACGGCCGGCGAGGCCCCCGAGCACGTGACGGTGGTGAACTCTCCCGACCACGCCGACACCATCGAGGTGCGCGACCCCTCGAAGGTGGTGTGGCTCTCGCAGACCACGCTGTCTGTCGACGAGACGATGGAGACCGTGCGGCGCCTGCGCGAGCGCTTCCCGCAGCTGCAGGATCCGCCCTCCGACGACATCTGCTACGCCACTCAGAACCGGCAGGTCGCGATCAAGAAGGTCGCCGTCGGTGCGGACCTCGTCATCGTGGTGGGTTCGGCGAACAGCTCCAACAGCGTCCGGCTGGTCGAGGTCGCCCTCGAGCACGGCGCCAAGGCCGCCTACCGTGTCGACTACGTCGACGAGGTCAAGCAGGAGTGGCTCGAGGGAGTCGAGACGGTCGGCGTCACCAGCGGCGCCTCGGTCCCCGAGGTCCTGGTGACCGAGGTGCTCGACGAGCTCGCGGGAGCGGGCTACCGCGATATCGAAGAGGTGCGCACCGCCGAGGAAGACCTCATCTTCTCGCTCCCCAAGGAGCTGCGGCAGGATTCCAGCGGCAAGCGCGACGAGCGCGCGCTGGGCGGCCGGGGGCGCGCGTGAGCGACGCCGAGCCGCGCACTCCGGCCGACGAGGCCCGCCCTCGTCCGCAGTACGGCGAATACGCCACCCCCGAAGAGCAGCGCGCGCGCATCCGGCGTCCCGAGGTGACCGAGGCCCTCGAGGCCGGCGTAGCCCCGCAGCCGGAACCGGTCGTCGAACAGCGTGCCGCGGCGAAGCCCTCGCCGATGCCCGTCCCCACCACCCGCGGCGGGCAGATCGACCGGATCGTGACGTTCGGCCTGCTCATCTACGGTCTGTTCTCGGTCGTCACCAGCATCATCCAGCTGCTCAACTTCCCCGAGTACGCGAACAACTTCGCCCGGGTCTTCCGGGTCGATGCGACGTTCACGAACCTCACGGCCGGATATCTCTGGGGCGCCGCGGCCGCGGCCGTCACCGGCATCGGATGGCTGCTCACGGCGATGTTCACCTGGCGGTCCATGAAGCGCGGGCGTATCTCGTTCTGGATCCCCATCGTCGGGGCGCTGGTCAGCACGGTCATCGCCGCCGTCCTGTCTCTGGTCGGCATGGCGAGTGATCCGCAGTTCTTGTCGGCCGTCATGGGCAGCGTCTCGAACTGAACCGTTCTGCGCGGCATCCCGTGTTCCTAGAAGAAGAGGGAGAGGGGATGCCGCGGTGCGAGACGAACACGCGCAGCTGACCGCGCTGTACGACGCGCACGCGACCCCCGTCTGGCGCTACGTCGTGAGCCTCACCGGTGATCACGCGGGAGCCGACGATCTCGTACAAGAGACGCTGCTGCGCGCTTGGCGGACGCCTCGGGTGATGAGCGACGATCCCGCGAAGCTGCGGTCGTGGATGTACACCGTCGCCCGCAACCTCGTCATCGACGAAGCGCGCAGCGCGCGGCGTCGGCACGAGCATCCGGTCGACGAACTGCCCGAGGTCGTCCGCGACGACGACACCGACGCGATGTTCGACGCCCTCCTCGTGGAAGAGGCGCTCGCCACCCTGACTCCTGACCACCGCGCCGTCATCGTCAGCGCTTACTACGGTGGGCGCAGCGTCGCTCAGGCCGCCGAGGAGCTCGGCATCCCGGCCGGAACCGTCAAATCGCGACTGCATTACGCGGTGCGGGCATTGCGGCTCGCGCTGCAGGAGAGGGGGGTGACCCGATGAACGACGAACACGATCGCCTGTCGATGTCAGACGGCGCCTACGTGCTGGGGGCCCTGTGTGCCTCGGACCGCGCCGAATTCGAGGCTCACCTGGCGGTGTGCGCCGAATGCCGCGCGTCTGTGGCCGAGCTCGCTCCCACCGCGGGCCTTCTTTCCCGGCTTTCCCCCGAGCGGGCTCGAGCGCTCAGCGCGACGACCGGACCTATTCCGCTGGCCTCACCCGACCCGGCTCTGCGGGGACGCGTCGTCGAGGCCGCCCGACGTCGTCGCACGCGCCGCGTGGCAGTGTGGACGCTCGCGGCATCCATCGCCCTGGTCGCCGTCGCGGTGCCGAGCGTCTTCGCCGTGAACAGTGCGGTGCAGCAGTCCTCGGGGACGGTCTATGCCCTCGACGACGTGGCCGGCGCGCCACTCGAAGCCTCGGTCAAGCTCACGTCGGCGCCCTGGGGCACTCGCATCGACCTCGTCTGCCAGTACACGGGGCAGGTGCTCGACGCCCCTCCGGGCGACTGGCCCTACGCTCTCGCGATCACCGACGACTCGGGCACGACGAGCGTGCTCTCGACCTGGCGCGCCGACCCGGGCTCGACCACCGAGCTGAGCGCCGGCACCGACCTCTCCGCCTCCAACATCGGTGCGGTCGAGATCCGATCGCTCGACGGCGACACCGTCGTGATGCGGCGGGAGTTCGAGTGACCCGCTCGTCTGCCCGTCGTCCTCCGACGATCTAGCATCGATCCATGCCTCACCTCGTTGCCGTCTGCGCCGTCCACAGCCTGCACCCGGATTCCGGATCCGTCGGGGTGACGGCGATCGACAAGCGCGCCATCGAGGGGAGCGTGCGCGTCGGCAAGCTCGGCATCCGCTCCGACGTGCAGGCGAGTCGAAAGCACCACGGCGGGCCGGACAAGGCGGTCTACGCCTACGCCGAGGAAGACGCGACGTTCTGGGAGCGTGAGCTGGATCGCGAGCTGCATCCCGGCTGGTTCGGCGAGAACCTGCGCATCGCGGGACTCGACGTCAATGGTGCGCGTGTCGGCGAGATCTGGCGCATCGGCGACACCGTCGAGGTCGAGGTGACGATGCCGCGCACCCCGTGCGCGACCTTCGCGCGATGGGTCGGCGGCTCGACGGCGCGGGGCTGGGTGAAGCGCTTCTCCGACGAGGGGCGGCTCGGCGCGTACCTTCGGGTCCGTCGCGCGGGCGACGTGCGAGCCGGGGATGCCATCGAGGTGCTGTCCTCGCCCGAGGGGGCGCCCACCGTGCTCGAGGTGTACCGGAGCTGAGCCGCGTCGTCTCACGGGTGGTCGGCGCGCCGAGACGGCATTTCGCTGACAGTTCGGTTGCAGCCTGACGCCGGATCGTCAGCGAGATGCTTTTTCGCCGGACCGAAACGCCCGGCCCGGGGCTCGGCATCCGGAAACGACGAACGCCCCGGCTCGAGCCGGGGCGTTCGCGCAGACGTGTTCGGTCAGTGCTGGGACTGGCCGTACGAGCCGAGCTGCTTCGTGGCCTCGACCACGCGGACGGCCATCGCCGACTCGGCGACCTTGCCCCAGGCGCGGGGGTCGTAGAGCTTCTTGTTGCCGACCTCTCCGTCGAGCTTGAGCACGCCCTCGTAGTTCGAGAACATGTAGCCCGCGATCGAGCGCGTGAAGGCGTACTGGGTGTCGGTGTCGATGTTCATCTTCACGACGCCGTTGGCGACCGCGAGGGCGATCTCTTCGTCGGTCGAGCCGCTGCCGCCGTGGAACACGAGGTCGAGGGGCTTGGCGCCGGTGCCGAACTTGGCGGCGATGCCCTCCTGGATCTCACCGAGCAGCTCGGGGCGGAGCTTGACGCCACCGGGCTTGTACACACCGTGCACGTTGCCGAAGGTGAGGGCCGAGATGTAACGACCGTTCTCGCCGAGACCGAGGCGCTCGACGGCCTTGGACACGTCAGCGACGGTCGTGTAGAGAGCCTCGTTCGAGCCCTCGTGCTGCACGCCGTCTTCTTCGCCGCCGACGACGCCGACCTCGATCTCGAGGATGGCGTTGATGTTCTTCATGCGGGGAAGGAGCTCCGCCGCGATGTCGATGTTCTCGTCGAGAGGAACGGCCGAGCCGTCCCACATGTGCGACTGGAAGATCGGGTTGCGGCCGGCCTTGACCTCTTCCTCAGAGGCTTCGAGCAGCGGCAGGACGAAGCCGGGCAGGGCGTCCTTGGGGCAGTGGTCGGTGTGGAGGGCGACCGTGATGGGGTAGTTCTTCGCGACCTCGGTCACGTACTTGGCGAATGCGAGAGCTCCGGTGGCGCGGGCCTTGACGGTGTGGCCTGCGAAGTAGTCGGCACCGCCCGTGGTGACCTGCAGGATGCCGTCGGAGCCGGCCTCGGTCAGGCCCTGGAGCACGGAGTTGATGGTCTGCGAGCTCGAGACGTTGATCGCGGGGTACGCGAAGCCGCCGGCCTTCGCGCGGTCCAGCATGTCGGCGTACTGCTCAGGGGAAGCGACGGGCATGGAGGTGCTCCTTGGTGTTGTCGGGACACCGTCACTCTAGCGAAGCCACCGGATCGTGACGCGGCGGGCACGGCAGGAAGAGGACACTTCTGCCGAACCGTTAAGAACCGTGATTCCTTCGTTGCACATCCGGTCAAATCCGGCGATTGTCCACGCTTTGCTGGATACAGTGGCCGCATGGTGAGCCTGACTGCCGACATGAGCCCTTTGCACCCCGACCGCAACCTGGCGCTCGAGCTGGTGAGAGCGACCGAGGCGGCGTCCATCCGTGCGGTCCCGTTCATCGGCCGGGGCGACAAGGAAGCCGCTGACGGAGCGGCCGTCGACGCGATGCGCGCGTTCTTCAGCACGGTCAACTTCGACGGAACGATCGTGATCGGTGAGGGCGAGAAGGACAACGCGCCCATGCTCTACAACGGTGAGCGCGTCGGCAGCGGCCGCGGACCCCAGTGCGATGTGGCCGTCGACCCGATCGACGGCACGTCGCTGACCGCCGCGGGGCGCCAGAACGCCCTCTCGGTCATCGCCGTCTCGGATCAGGGCACGATGCTCGACGCATCGAGCGTCTTCTACATGGACAAGCTCGTCACGGGCCCGGCCGGAGTCGGCGTCGTCGACATCCGACTCCCCATCGCCGAGAACATCCGCCTCCTGGCGAAGGCGCTCGGCAAGCCCGTCGACGAGATCGTGGTGTCGGTGTTGAACCGTCCGCGGCACGAGAAGCTCATCGCCGAGATCCGCGAAGCCGGGGCCGGCACGCGGCTCATGAGCGACGGTGACGTCGCCGGCGGCATCAACGCCGCCCGCCACAACGCCCGCACCGACATGTGCGTCGGCATCGGCGGCAGCCCCGAGGGCATCGTGACCGCGTGCGCGATCAAGGCTCTGGGCGGCCACATCCAGGGTGTCCTGGCCCCGCGCAACGACGACGAGAAGGAGAAGGGCCGGGATGCCGGCCTCCAGGTCGACGGCGAGGTCTACGAGGCCGATGGTCTGGTGAAGGGCAAGAACACGATCTTCGTCGCGACGGGCGTCACCGACGGCCAGCTCGTGCAGGGTGTGCGTCGCGAGGGGGACTTCCTGTACACCGAGAGCGTCGTGCTGCGTGGCGCCTCGGGAACGCTTCGCCGCATCTCGTCGGAGCACCTGACGTCGAAGTGGCTGTGACGTTTGGGCTGACGCTTCGGCGTTGAGTCGCTGGGCGGACGCCACGGCGTTGACGTCACGGCGCTGACGCCACGGTGCTGACGCCACGGTGCTGATGTGCGAGTGCTGACGCCACGGCGCTGGGGTCTCGCTAGGACTCTGGAGTCGGTGTCGCGATGTCGTCGTGAGCTTGTGTTGGGGGCTTTCCGTCCGAGACACCTCTGATCGTGAGACTGCATCTCGCTGACAGATCGGTTGCAAGTCGCAACTGTCTTGTCAGCGGAATGCCGTCCCGGCGGTGGGGCGGGGGCCCGGCGTCCGAGCACGCTCCGGCGCCCGGGGGAACCGGCGACGTGCCGAGAGTCCCGCGATGTGCAGATACAGCCGGGCGTGTCGTGACGCAAGCGTGACCGGCCCGGGAGGCCGTGTCTGGCAGAATCGAACGCAGTGTCAACGGCGACGCTGTGTTCTTCCGAGACCCGAAGGGGGATCGTCCATGGCAGCTCCGACGAATCACACCGCACCTCAGACAGGTGCACAGGCGGTCATCGCCAGCGCGGTCGATCCCGCGCGTCGACCGGACGTGCTGTTGCGCGTGCGTCGCGACGAGGGTCACGAGGTCAGCGCGTGGTGGATGGTCGGCGCGTTCGTCGCCGTTTCGACCGCCGTGGTCAGCCTGCTGAGCTGGGTTCCCGGCGGCGCCTGAGCCGCACCGCCGTCGTTCCGCTCGCTCCTGTGAACGCGGCGATGGGCGCGTGACCCTCTACGACTCGTCGTCGAAGAGACCCGCCCGCTCGCGAATGGCTCCCACATCGGCGTGCGCCGTCGCCTGGTCGCCCGCGGTGTCTTCCCGTGGAGCGTCGCCGTCCCCCATCTCGATCATCTCGGGCGCCGTCCACCGACGCGGTGCCGCTTCGAGAGCGGCGGGCGCGGAAACCGCGTCGAGCTTCGTCTCGTCGATACCGGGAAACTTGCGCGCCGTCACGAGTACCCGCGACTCCAACGATCCGGCGAACCGGTTGTAGCTGTCGACGGTCTTCTCGATCGCCCGTCGCAGGTCGTTCGCGTGCTCGGCGAGCTTTCCGACGCGTTCGTACAGCTCCGTGCCCAGCGCGAAGAGCGTCCGGGCTTCGTCGGACACGTCCTGCTGGGTCCAGGTGAACGCGACGGTCTTGAGCACCGCCCACAGGTTGACGGGGGAGGCAAGAGCCACGCGTCGCGTGAAGGCGTAATCGAGGAGGGTCGGGTCTTCGTCGAGGGCCGACGCGAGCAGCGACTCGCTCGGGAGGAAGCACACGACGAACTCCGGGCTCGTGGTGAGGCCCGCCCAGTACGCCTTCTTCGCCAGAGCATCGACGTGCGCGCGCACCGCTCTCGCGTGCTTGGCGAGAAGCGCCGCACGACGGGCCCCCTCGTCGCCGTGCGCCGTCACCGGAATCGCGCTCGCCTGCAGATACGCGTCGAGGGGGGCCTTGGCATCCACCGCCAGGGACTTGCCTCCGGGGAGGCGCACCACCATGTCGGGGCGACCAGCACCGGCGTCGCTCGAGATCGCCGTCTGCAGGTCGAAGTCGACGTAGCGCGTGAGCCCGGCGGCTTCGACGACCCGGCGCAGCTGGGTCTCGCCCCAGACGCCCCGCGTGGTCCCGGAGCGCATGGCAGAGGCGAGCGACTCGGTGGTCGCGCGAAGGGCCTCGTCGGCTTCGCGGGACAGCCGTAGCTGCTCGCCGAGGGCGGAGTACTGCTCGACCCGGTCGCGCTCGAGGCCATCGACCTTGCGCTGCATGGCGTCGAGCGTCTCGCGTACCGGGTCGAGCGCGCGCAGTACGGTCTGCTCCCGGCGCTCGCGCTCTTCGCGGGCCGCTTGGTCGGCGCGCGATTGACCCACGAGCTCGCGGTACAGCGAGATCTGGTGGTCGAGCTGCGCCTGCACGCCGTCGCGCGCGGTCTCGGCCGCGGCCACCCGTGCGCCCAGGGCCTGCTCGCCGACGGCGTGGCGGGCGGCGGTGCGCGAGGAACCCACGAAGCACCCGCCGACGACGCCGACGGCGAGGGCGAGGATCGCGAAGACGAGAGCGATGGCATCCATGGGGTCAGCTTGCACCAGACCTCCGACATCGCCGGAGAGACTGTCCGATGGGGGTTAGGCGACCGCCCGCTCGGCGGGCTCGGCGACGATCTGCGAGACCCGCACGCCCAGATGCGCAGCCAGGGCGTGCACGTCATCGACGCCCGCGCGGCGGGCGCAGTCGATCGTGATCTCGGCACAGGCGACGGCGTCGGCGAGAGCGTCGTGGTGCGCGAAGGGGGAGCAACCCGCCTCGGCGGCGACAAGCGGAAGGCGGTACGAATCGAGCGTGTACGTCTTGCGAGACATCTGCACACTGCACATGTAGCGGTACGGCGGGCACTCGTCGCCGGTCGCGGCGCACGCGCGACGCAGCACCGACATGTCGAAGCCTGCGTTGTGCGCGACCAGGACGTCGGCTCCCGCGAAAGCGGTCAGACGCTCGAGCTGCGCCGACCAGTCGGGGGCGTTCACCACGTCGGAGGGCTGAATGCCGTGGATCCCGACGTTGATCGGGGCGAAGTGGTCGTGACCGGCGGGAGGCTTTATCACCCAGGCCGCGGTTGCGACGACACGGCCGTCGCGGACACGGGCAAGACCCACCGCGCACGCCGACGCACCACTGGAGTTCGCCGTCTCGAAGTCGATCGCGGTGAAGTCCAAAGCCACGAGACCACACTGCGGCGGGACCGCCGTGTCGCGGAGGAGGCGCGCCGGGGCGGGTTCGCACAGCCGCTGATGTATGCCCGACCCCGGAGGCGGCCTGCCCGTGCCGTCGCGCGGAGATCATCGACGACACGCCGGCCTCTGGCATCCGCCCACGTCGTGTCGCCCCCAACTCCGCGGGACGGATCGCGGGCGGCGGGTCGTTCGCGCCCCGCCACCCCTTTCGACCGCGAACGGGGCATGTCGGAGGGGCGGCGTAGGGTCGGGGACATGACCGATCGCGAGAAGTCGACCTCGTTCGGGCAGGCGGCCTCCGCCTACGAATCCGGGCGTCCGGGGTATCCCGCCGAGGCCGTGGCGTGGTTGCTTGCGCCCGTGCGGGAGCCGGGCCGCGCGCTCCGCGTGGCCGACGTCGGCGCGGGGACGGGCAAGCTCACACGCGCCGTCGTCGAGCTCGGCGCCGACGTGGTGGCGGTGGATCCGGACGCCGACATGCTCGCGATCCTGCGAGAGAACGCGCGGGGCGTGCCCACGTTCGTCGGGACGGCCGAGAATCTGCCCCTGCCCGATTCCGGCCTGGACGCCGTCGTCATGGGTCAAGCCTGGCACTGGGTCGACGTCGAGCCGGCGTCTCTCGAGACCGCCCGCGTGCTGCGCAGCGGGGGAGTGCTCGGGCTCATCTGGAACATCCGCGACGAGCGCGTCGACTGGGTGCGGCGGCTCACCGCGGCCATGGGCGGCTCGAACGCCGAGGCCCTTCTCGCCACGGGCGGCCCACGCGTCGCCGAGCCCTACGCCCACCTCGAGCACCGCGAGTGGTCATGGGAACGGCGCATCACCCTGCCGCAGTTGCGTGACCTGGTCGTCTCGCGCAGCGACATCATCACGGCCAGCCCCGAGAAGCGCGCGGGCATCGAGGCCGCGGTCGACGGGGTCGTGGCATCCGTTCCCGAACTCGCCGACGGAGGGTCGGTCGCGTTGCCGTACGTGACCCACGCGTTGCGCGCGCGGCGGCCGTGACGCGAGTGGCCGGTCTCCGGGCCGGGTAACCTGGACTCCCGTGGCTCTTACCATCGGAATCGTCGGCCTTCCCAACGTCGGAAAATCGACCCTCTTCAACGCTCTGACCAAGAACTCGGTGCTCGCGGCGAACTACCCGTTCGCCACCATCGAGCCCAACGTCGGGGTCGTGAACCTTCCCGATGTGCGCCTGCAGAAGCTCGCCGACGTGTTCGGCAGCGAGCGGCTCGTGCCCGCTGCGGTGTCGTTCGTCGACATCGCCGGCATCGTCCGCGGCGCGAGCGAGGGCGAGGGCCTCGGCAACCAGTTCCTCGCGAACATCCGTGAAGCGGATGCCATCGCTCAGGTCGTCCGCGGATTCGCCGACGACGATGTGGTCCACGTCGACGGTTCGGTCAACCCGACCAATGACATGGAGACCATCAACGCCGAGCTGCAGCTCGCCGACCTCCAAACGCTCGAGAAGGCCATCACCCGGTACGAAAAAGAGGTCAAGGGCAAGAAGCTCGACCCCTCGGTGCTCGAAGCCGCGAAGGCCGCGCAAGACGCCCTACAGCGCGGCGTGCTGCTGTCGGCATCCGGAATCGACCTCTCGCCGATCCGCGAACTGGGACTGCTTACCGCGAAGCCGTTCATCTTCGTCTTCAATGTCGACGAGGCAGTCCTCACCGATCAGGCTCGCAAGGACGAGCTCGCCGCGCTGGTCGCACCCGCCACGGCCGTGTTCCTCGACGCGAAGATCGAGTCGGAACTCATCGACCTCGACCCTGAGGACGCGGCCGAGCTGCTCGCGTCGACCGGACAGGACGAGTCGGGCCTCGACCAGCTCGCCCGCATCGGGTTCGACACACTGGGCCTGCAGACCTACCTCACCGCAGGCCCCAAGGAAGCGCGTGCCTGGACGATTCCGCAGGGCGCGAAGGCGCCGCAGGCCGCTGGTGTCATCCACACTGACTTCGAGAAGGGCTTCATCAAGGCCGAGGTCATCTCGTTCGACGACCTCGTCGAGCTCGGCTCGGTCGCCGAGGCCCGCGCGAAGGGCAAGGCGCGTCTCGAGGGCAAGGACTACGTCATGCAGGATGGCGACGTGGTGGAGTTCCGCTTCGGATCAACATCTACCTCGAAGAACTGACCGGCACGCGATGCGGGCTTCTGCCTCAGTGAACCTGGTAACACGACTCAGACACCGGAGAGCGCTTCGGGCTCTCCTGCGTGCTCACTATGAAACACCGTGGCCGGAGAGCGTCGAGCGGGGTCTCGATTTCGGTGAGATCGACCCGGTGATGGCAGATGCGGACATCTACGGCTGGGCGGTCGCCTCTCTGAATGGCGACCTTAATCAGGACGATTGGCGTCGGCTATCGGCGCTCATTGACCGCGTGGAGCGCTCCATCCCCGTGCTACCCGAAGCCGGTCGCGACTACTTCAACCGACTCGCCAAGTTGGGGCGGAGTGCCGTGGAGTTCCGCTTCAACAATTGAGCGATCGGCGCGATGCCCAGGTCTGCGATGAGGGCGGGAGTATCGACGGGGCGGATATCGACCCCGTAAGCTGACGAACCACTTCGGGGGGAGAGGCTCATGACCATTCAGGTTGATACGTCGGTGGTTCGAGGGGGCGGCGAAGCGTGTTTGCAGCTCGCTGATGACGTGGGTCGTGCGCTGGAATACTTCGATAACCACATCGACAAGGCCCAGTCGTGGGCGGGTGGCGCGTTGATTCAGTGGCTTCTTTCGGAGCATAGTTCTTATGCGTCCAGGGTTGATTCCGGGCTCGTGCGATCGAAGGCGTTGATGATCGCCTCAGGCGGGGCTTTAGACGATGTCGCTCGGCGCTTCGACGAAAACGAGTACGACGCTCAGGTCAGCGTTCGCGACCTGTTCGATGATCTTGATCCCAGCGTGGCGACGGCGCCGATCGACGGGAGCACCGAGCGTCAGAGCATCGCCCTCGGTTCTCCGAGCGCGGCGCTTGCGCCACCCGAGTCTTCCGTGGCTGACCCAGCTTTCGCCGTCGTGTGGAACATCATCAACTGGCCGGACTACATCTCCTTGTCCTACTGGGGTCGGCAGCTTCTAAATGCGATATTCCAGATCGTTGCGCCGTCCCTCACTGGAGGTCAGGACCTGTTCGAATTTCTCGCCCAGAAGCTCGGCGGCGATTGGGACAAGGTCGCGCTGGCGGGAAGCGCTTTCGGTCATCTCGGAGATTTTTTTGACGGCCTTGCCGATACGGTCCACAACCTTGCGGTAGATGTATTCGCCGCCTGGACCAGCGGAGAGAGCGCCGACCGTGCTGGCGAGTACTTTGCAGAACTTGCGGCGGCGTTCGCCGCCCAACCGGAGGTGTACGGCGACCTCGCGTCGAAGTACTCCAATGCGGCGTGGGCAGCTTTCGGAGCGTGTCAGGGCTTGCTGTCTGCGCTCGATGCGGCCGTCGATGCGCTCGTCGTTTTTCTGATGGGATTCGCCTCTGTCGGCGAGGCGCTCGCGGCCATCTTCAGCGGGGGTGCGACAGCTGTGCCGGCGGTCGTCTCTGCCGTGATCGCGGTTGTGGAGGCATTTTCAAGTGCGTGGGGTGCCATGATGACGACGCTCTCGCTGACGATCGCGGTAGGGGCGACCCTCGGCTCTGCCACCACCACCATTGAATTCGTCCCGCTCCCGGAGGTCTGACGTGAATCTTCCTGACGTCTCGGCGGCGCTGCTGCGCACGACCGGCGACGACTTCGTCTCGAATCTGAAGAAACGATTGCTCGCGCTCGCCGACGCGACCGACGACGAGGCGTATGCCAGTCGACTACGACTGATCGCCAGCGGCAAGCGACCTCTACGGACGCTGCTGCACGACCCTCAATGGCGCGAGTCGTTCGACTCCCGCATGCCCGAAACCGTGGAGCTGCCCGTCATAGAGCCGGAGCAGCGCCGCGCCCTCGACGAGGCCGTCGAACAGGCTCGCCGTCGCATGCTGATGCCGACGCGAGAGGAAGTCGCTTCCGATGTCGCCGACGTTATGCGCCGTGCTGTGGCTACACGGGACGCGATCAGCGACGACGAGCGCAGTGGCTGGCAAGTCGTGCACGATCCGGGTAATGATGCGAACGACCCCGCAGCGTTCAAGCGATGAATCCCGAAACGTCTGTCATTGCGCGCTACAACGAGGCCAAGCGTGCAGCGGTCGAACACACTCTGCGGAAGGTGGTGCGCGCACAGGGAGTCGCGGCGGTAGCTCTTGCAGTGGTCTGGGGATTCGTCACGCTGCTGCCGATTGCGGTCGTGGCCGCGGACGGACAGGTGATGGCGACGCTCGTGCTCGCATTGACGCTCGTGGTCCCTCTGGCAATCGGCGCGTTGGGCGTGCGCCAGCTCAGGCGAAGGCCGCGTATGCCCGAGGTCGCGGTCGCGATCACCCCGACGAGCGTGCAGTTCCCCGCCCTCGAACGACCGTCTGCTCTCGCTCCCCGGGTGCGTGCTGAGCAGTGGGTCCGCGAGGGCACGACCGCCGAGATCCGCCCGCCGTCCGGTCTGTTTCAGACGCCGCTTGTCGTCTTCACTCGGCAGGACGGCCGCAAGCTGCTGCGCCGCACGGTCTCCGCCGAGAACCTGGATATTGATCCGCGGATCCTCGTCGATGCGCTCGGCGGAACGGGTTCCGCCTAGCGCGATCATCCCGGGCTTCCGCGCCATGCGGCCGGCGGCTCCGAGGTCGGGTTCATCGAGGCGGAGGTCACCTCGTTCGATGGCCTCGTCGAGGTTGGCTCGGTTGCCGAGGCCCGAGCGAAGGGTAAGGACAACGTCATGCAGGATGGCGACGTGGCGGAGTTCCGTCACAGTTAAGCACCACGGGTCGATGAGATTTCTGCGTTCGCGCGTTCTTCGCAGAGCGCTGCGTGCGCACTTCAGCGTTGCGTGGCCTGAGGTCGTAGAGCGTGGAGCCGAAGCGGACGAGCTTGATCTCGTGATGGCTAATGCAGACATCTAGGGGCGGGCTGTGACTTCGCTGCGTAGAGGACTCACTGAAACGGAGCGTGCGGAATTTCGTTCCCTCACCGACCGCCTGGAAGAAGTGCTCCTTGCTCTGCCTGAAGATGCTCGCGAGTACTTTGCCAGGTTGGTGACGTTGGCCCGAATCGCAGTGGAGTTCCGCTTCAACGATTGAACGGGACTGTTCCCCGGACTTCTGCCTATGGGCAGGTAGCTTCGTCGTCGTGACGGAACCGAGGGATTATGAACCGCTCGATCCTTCGTTGAGCTCCTACCACCACGCGGTCTGGACGCTTTCCGTGGACGGTGAGCTCCGAGGTCATGTCGCGTGTGTGGTGTCGGAGATGATGTTTCCTCGGAGAGCCCCGTGGCTGTGGTTCCTGGTCGTCTGGATCGATGGGCGGAGGGAGTTCCCCTTCGAGGATTACGGGTCGGGCTGGTACACCCTCCGCGAGATCGATGCGGGTTTTCTCGACTACCACCTGCCGAGCGTGACGGCGGAGAGGCGATTCTTGTGGCGCCGCATCCGGGTAGATCAGCATGGCGCGCCTCAAAAATTCGAACTCGAGAAGCTCTCCGCATCAGTCGCCCGACGTCGCTGGGAGGAGCTTGGGCTCAGTGACGACCAATTCTGACGGACCCCGCTAGGGTCGGGCACGTGACCACCCCCGAGCCCGCCCGCATCGAAGACCTCGCCTCCTTCGCCGCAACGAATGGCTGGACCTACGAGGCCACCGCGGAGCCTCCCGCGCTCTCGGGTGACATGGGGGAGTACGCCACGGCGGGCAACGTCCAGGACCGCATCACCGGGCCGGGGTGGCAGGCCGGCCGGATCGTCGGCGGGGCGAGGAAGGCCGAGAACGTCCGCCAGAGCGGGATCGTCACGATTCGGACGAGCGTGTCGGTGAACGTGCCGGTGAAGAGCATCAACCTCGGCTACCTGGCGATCCGGTTGCCCAGACAGCTGCCGCACTTCGTGCTCGATGCGCGGAGCAACGACGGCATCCTGTCGTCTCTGCAGCACCGACCGCAGCGCAAGCAGCGACTCTCGCTCGAGGGCGACTTCGACGCGCACTTCCATCTCTTCGCACCGAGAGGGTACGAGCGCGACGCTCTGTACGTCTTCACGCCCGACCTCATGGGTCTGTTGATCGACGAGACAGGCGATCTCGACGTCGAGGTGCGCGACGACATGCTGATCGTCTACCGCCCGGGTGGCTTCGACCTGCACGACCCCGCAGTCTGGGAGCGCTTCGCCCGCATCCGGGCCACGGTGGGCCGGAAAGCGTGGACCCAGACCGACGGGTATAGCGACGATCGCGCGGCGCCGGGGCTGTCGGCATCCGTCGGTCCCGAGGGGCGCCGGCTGAAGCGCAGCCTGCCGCGCTGGGTGTGGATCGGGATCGGGATCGCCGCGGCTGCCGTGCTCGTTCCGGTGGGGATCCTGATCACGGTGTTCAGCGTGGCGACCTCGCTCTGAGGCGACGTCAGGCCCCCACGGCCTCCCGCGCCCGACGCGCGAGCTCGGAGCCGTCGATGCCCGGCCACCCATGAAGCCCTTCGGCGTGCGAGGGCGGCAGCGCCTCGGCGCCCCAGACCGCACCCGCCAGCGAACCGGCGATCGCGGCGACGGTGTCAGTGTCGTTTCCTCCACGGACGGCACGCTCGATCGCGTCTAGAGGCGAGGCCGCACCGGCAACCGCCGAAAGTGCACCCTGGAACGCCCGTACGATCCAGCCGTTCGCCTGCTGGAAGTCCCGCGGATGGCGGCCCTCGGTCGCCTCGATCAGGTCGGCCCAGTGATCCCGGCGCTCGGCGGGCACGAGGTCGAGCTGCGCGCGCATGTCGAGCTCTCCCGTCAGGATGCCGTGGCGGACGGCCCCGCACCACAGGGCGCACGCGTCGAGATTGTCGTCTTCCCAGTGGGTCAGGCGGGCGACGGCACCGGCCGCCGCGGCCATCTCCGCGCGGGCACGCTCGAGGTAGCCGAGGGCCAGGGGTCCGGTGCGCATGAGCGAGCCGTTGCCTCCGCTGCGACCCGATGCGTCGTGCACGGCACGAGAGGCCGCGGTGATGGCATCCATTCGTCCGCCGGCGGGGATGCGGGACAACACCTGACGCGTCTGCGCTCCGACGTCGAGCGCGTCGCGAGCCCATTCCTGCCAGCGGCGGACGATGGTCTCAAGCGACCCGGCGTCTTCGAGCCGGTGGCCGGCGGCGAGTTCGTCGAGGATCGGGACGGCCATGCTCGTGTCGTCGGTCCACTCGCGCTCGCCGTGGCCGAAGTGGCCGCGGCCGAAAGCGGGGATGACGTCGTCGGCGAGCGCGGGGCCGAACTCGTACGCCGAGCCGAGGGCGTCGCCCGCGGCGGAGACGAGCACCGCACCGACAGCGCGATCGACCTGGGCGGGGGAGAGGCTGGTCATGAGGTCAGCCTAGGAGGGCGCCCTCTCAGATGTCGCTGAAGTCGTTCGCCGGCAGGATGATCTGGACCACCGAGTCGCCGTCGAGCACGAGCATCACGTACTCGCGGCCGACCTCGCCCGGGCGCTGCAACGACTGCGTCCCGGGGGCATCGCGCGTGTCCAGCCGCAGCTCGGTGGAGTCGAAGCCCTCCGTGGCGCCCGCCGCGACGGCTTCGGCGCGGGTCGAGCCGACACCGATGCCCCCCGTGGTGACGATCGGATGGCCGGACACCGTGGGCGTGGACACGCGAACGGAGGCGGCCCGTGTGGATCCGTCGTTCGGCACGGTCAGCGTGAACCCGGGCCACTCAAGAGCGGTGAGCTCGAGGGCGCCGCCGTAGGGGCCTTGCACTGCCGACCGCGTGGGAGCCGTGCCGAGCGCCGCCGTCCAGGCGTCCACGGCGTTCAGCGTGTAGTCGAGGGTCGACCCCGCGGCGATGGAGGCGCCGTCGAGAGAGACGATCAGGACGGCATCGCTCGCCGGTGCTACCGCGCCCGCGGTGGGCGAAGGCGTCGGGGTCGGCTTCACGGTCGGTGTGAACGCCGGCGTGGCCGCGTCCGTCGTCACCGGTTCCGGAGCCGGCGGCGGGACGCAGGCGCTGAGCCCGAGGGCGGAAACAACCGCGATCGTCAGGATAAGAACCGAGCGCCTCATCCTCGAACGCTACCGGCGGAGCGGGTCGCTCTCAACGGGCCGCGGGTGCATTCGCTCGTCCAGAGCTCGGGGTCTTGGCATCCTTTCGATGCGTCCTCGACGAACGGGGGCGTTCTCGGCGCTCAGCCCAGCTCGCTCGGATGGGTGAGGCGCCACCACAGGGTCGGCTCCTCGATCGCTCCCGAGATCTTGACGCTGGCGGAAGTCGTCTTCGGGCCGGCGGTCCAGACGACCGAACCGACCACCTCGCCGTCGGCGTAGTTCTGGGGGGTCGTCGTATCGAGGGTCACCGTCACCGGGGTGTCCGACCAGGTCCGGACCTTGGTGGTCTGCGCGAGCACGAGCGAGGCCTTCGATCCCCACGGCGTGGTGATCGTGCCGACGTCGTCGCCGACGGTTCCCAGCGGGATGTCGTGGAACCCGTCGCTGATGCTCTGCAGCAGCCCCCGCACATCTGCGTCGGTGCTCTCATGGGTCTCGCCGCTGAGCCGCACGCCCGTGATCTTCAAGGGAGAACCGATTCCCACGTCGAGCGACGAAGTGAACAGCAGATTGAAGGTGCCGTCACCGAGGTTGCCGGTCTTCAGACCCGTGATACCGAGCGTGCCCAACAGATCGTTGGTGTTGTAGACGGTGCCGACGCCGGTGATCTGCGCCGAGCGGGTGCCGGTGATCTGGGCGATGACGGGGTTCGCTTGCGCGAGTCCCGCGAGCGTGAGCAGATCCGTCGGGGTGCTGGCATTGCGCGGGTCGATGCCCGTGGCATCCACGATCCTGGTGTCGTTCAGGCCGTTCTTGCTCAGCCACGAACGGGCCGCCGACACGTACGCCCCCTCGGAACCGAAACCCCACCGGGCGACGGCGACGGCGTAGTTGGCGGCCGATGGTAGAAGCATGGTCGTGAGCGAGTCGTGCAGCGACAGCTTGAGCCCATCGGGCATCGGTGCGATGACCGCACCCTGCACGTAGAACTGGTCGTAGAGGTCGGTGTCGGCCTCGGTGTACGAGACGGTCGGACCGGGGTCCGTGGGGCCGGTCAGCGGGTGGGCGTCGAGGACGACGAGGGCGGTGATGAGCTTCGAAATGCTCGCGAGCGAGCGTGCCTCGTTCCCGCCCGAGGCGACGAAAGACTGGGCCGCATCGGGACCCAGGTACTCGGAGCCGCCGTCCACGCGCACCAGCGTCTCTCCGCCGGAGGGCACAGCGAGGGATGCCGGAGCGCCGGCGTTCGCGGTGGGAGCGTGCGAGGTGACGGTCGGGGCAGGCAGAGCTGCCGCAGACGCCCACCACACGTATCCGCCGCTTCCGCCGAGCACGACGAGTGTGACGACGAGGAACACGATGAGGACGACACGACCGGCCCGGCCGCTGCGCGGAGGCTCGTCGGGTGCCTTCTCGAGGAGATCGCCCAAGTCGGCGAGAGTGCTCACGAAAGTCCCCCACGGATGCCCACGTTCTGAATCTATTCATATCCGTGCCTCACCACGACCTGAATTTCAAGCCCCCCTTCGCCCGCGGGGTCGCCGACCTAGCGTGGACGCACATCGGGAGATACCCGAAGACCACAACGGGAGGAGCCGACCATGGGACTCGACGACAAGATCAAGAACGCCGCGGAGAACATTGCTGGCAAGGCGAAAGAAGCCACCGGCAAGGCGACGGACAACGAGCGCCTCGAAGCCGAGGGCCAGGCCGACCAGACCAAGGCTCACGTCAAGAAGGCCGGCGAAGACGTCAAGGACGCCTTCAAGTAAGTCGCCCTCCCCGAAATGCCTCGACCCCCGCGGGTCGGGGCATTTCGTCTGTTCGGATGAAATCGACGCACGGGATGCCGGGGTGCACCTGCCGCGGCCGGGATAATGGCGACATGACCGCTGCCGTTCCCACCGAGACCCCCACCGTGGTCTCGGGTACCCCCGTCGTTCTGCGCGCCCACGGCTACGAAGCCGCGATCGCGAGCGTCGGCGCCTCCCTCCGTTCTCTCACGCACGAGGGCCGCGACCTCGTCGTCCCCTTCGACGCCGACGAGCTGCGCCCCGCCTACCGCGGCACGACCCTCGCGCCCTGGCCGAACCGGGTGGTCGACGGCATCCATCACTTCGACGGTCTCGAGCATCAGCTGCCGTTGACCGAGCCGAACCGCGGCCACGCGCTGCACGGACTGCTGTCGTGGGTGGACTGGAACGTGCTCGAGGCGTCCGACGATGCGGTGACGCTCACTGCGACCGTCACCGCACAGGCCGGTTACCCCTGGTGGCTGGTGGTCTCGACCACGTACCGATTGGATGCCGGCGGCCTCACCCAGACCGTTCGCGCCACGAACCTGTCGGATACGCCGGCGCCGTGGGGCACCGGACCCCACCCGTATCTCGTCGCGGGTCCGGCGACGCTCGACGAGTGGACGCTCGGCCTGCCGGCCGACACCGTGCTCGAGGTCACGCCGGACCGGCTCGCGCCGGTGGCGCTGGCCTCCGTCACCTCCGACGCGGAGCGATTCGACTTCCGCGAGGAGCGGGTGCTGGGTGCCGTCGAGATCGACCACGCCTACACGGGGCTGATCCGGGATGCCGACGGCCGCGCGACCGTCACGCTCACCGATCCTTCGGGCAGCGGTGTGGCCATGAGCTGGGCGGGGGAGTGCGCGTGGGTGCAGATTCACACGGCCGACCTGCCGGACGGCCCGGGGACGCCGGGTCACCGCGCCGGCCTCGCCGTCGAGCCGATGACCTGCGCGCCCGACGCGTTCAACGACGACGCGTACGACTTCGACACGGGTGTCGTCTCGCTCGACCCCGGCGCCTCGCACGAAGCCGGGTGGACGATCTCGGCGCGCTGAGACCCTCGCAACGACAGAACCGCCCCGGAGCGATCCGGGGCGGTTCTGTTCGTACGGGCGGTCGGTCAGACGACCTGCGCGCCGCACATTCCGCAGTCGCCACCGGCCGAGACCTCGACGAAGCAGTCGGGGCACATCGCGCGCGTGGGGCGATCGGTGATCGGGGTGGGCTTCAGGCTGGGGGCGCGACGCTCCTTGGGCGCCGACGCGGCGCGGGCGCGGCGAGCCTCGATCGTCGGGGCGGGCGGCGGCGGGGGAGCGGCGGGCTTGTGCTCTTCGCAGTAGAACCGGACGAACCCGCCGTGGTGCTTGGGGTGGCGGTGCTTGACCGCCCACAGCTCGGTCCGGTCGTACAGCGGACCATCGGTGCCGCAGGCGACGCAGCGGGTGGCTTCGCCGGGAACGACCTCGGCGACGAGCACGGGAGCATCGAAGCGGATGGCATCTCGCCAGTCCTGCGACGAAACGATCTTCATGGGGGACCCTTCTGGGGCGGTTCGGGCCGCCCACTCTCAACGGTACGCTCCTCCCCACCCCGCCGGGGACGAGAATCGTGCGCGGAAGGGGTGGACAGCGCCCGAAGGCGCCCGGATAGGTTGGAGGGAATTCCCCCGCGCCGCGGTTCGCGGCGCCTGTCGAAGGAGAACCATGGAATTTGCTGCTCTGGGGGCGATCGGCATCGTCGTGGTCATCGCACTCGTCGTTGTCGTCGTCGTCCTCTTGATCGTCGCGGGCTTGATACGCGGGTGGTACCGCGTTGCCAAGGCCGACGAAGCGCTGGTCATCGTCGGAAAGCGGCAGAGGGGGGCCGACGGGGAGTCCTCGCGCATCACCGTCATCACCGGTGGCGGCGCCATCGTGAATCCGCTGACGCAGCGCGGCGAAATGATCTCGTTGCGCGCACGTCAGATCAAGATGGAGCCCACGGCTCAGTCGTCGAACGGCGTCACGGTCAACGTCAGCGGCGTGGCCCTGGTGAAGATCGGTTCCGACCCCGAACAGGTGCGTCGCGCGGCCGAGCGTTTCGCCTCCCAGGACAAAGCGATCGAGCAGTTCACGACCGAGCAGCTCGAAGGCGCCTTGCGCGGGGTTGTCGCGACGCTGACCGTCGAAGAACTGATGCGCGATCGTCAGCGACTTTCGGACCAGATCGCCGAGGGCATCAAGGGTGACCTGTCGTCGCAGGGGCTGATTCTGGACTCCTTCCAGATTCAAGGCGTCACCGACAGCAACGGCTACATTTCGGCCCTGGGCGCGACCGAGGTCGAGCGCGTCAAGCGCGAGGCCGAGGTCGCCCGCATCAATGCCGTCCGCGAGATCCGCGCCCGTCAGATCGCCACCGACGAGGCAAACCTGATCGAGCAGACCAAGCTCGACAAGAACAGCGCGGCGGCGAAGGCCGAGGTCGGTCGGGCCAACGCCGAGGCCGAGCAGGCCGAGGCCCTCACGCGCGCCGAGCGTCGTCAGGCCGTTCTGCAGCAGGAGGCGCAGAACACCCAGGCCCGCTTGGAGTCCGAGGTCTCGCGCGTCGCCGACGCCGACCTGTACCAGCGTCAGAAGGATGCCGACGCCGAGGCCTATGCGCAGATCAAGGCCGCCCAGGCCCGTGCCGAGATCGCCGAGCAAGAGGCGGCCGCCGTTCGCGTGCGCGCGGAGGCCGACGCCCAGGCCGTCCGTCTCGCCGGTGAAGCCCGTGCCGAGGCGATCCGCGCCGAGGCCGAAGCCCTGTCTCACAATCAGGAGGCCCTGCTCGCGCAGCGCGCCCTCGAGGCTCTCGTGCCGATGATGGCCGAGTTCGCCAAGGGGTACGACCGGGTCGGTAACATCACCGTCCTCGGAGGGGAGGGCGCGAGCGGTCATCTCGCGGCGGAGTCGGCCACCGGCCTGCGTTCGTCGTTCGAGGCCGTGCGCGCGGCGACCGGCATCGACCTGACGCAGATCATTCAGGGCCGCGTCATGGCGGATTCGTTCGCGCACTCTCGACAGGCGGACGAGCCCACCTCGACGCCCTCGAACCCGGCCCCGAGCACGCCCCCGGCGTCGGCGGAGTCGTGATCGCGGTGACCCGTGCCTGAGGCTCCCGAGGTCGAAGCGCTCGCGCTGTTCCTGCGCGAGAGACTGACCGGTCGTCAGGTGACGGGCGTCGAGCTCGTCGAGGGGCGTGCGCTGAAAACCCGTGCGCGTCCCCTCGACGAGATCGTGGGCCGGACGATGACCGCAATCACCCGCCACGGCAAGCACATCGACCTCGATCTCGGCGGCGTGCACGTGGGGGTGGGCTTCGGCCGCGCCGGTTGGGCGACGTGGGACGAGTCCGCGCCGAACGATGAGCCTGCGCCCCTTGCGGCCGTGATCGCTCGGGTGACCTTCGAGCACGGGATCCTGGGTATCACCGATGCCGGCGAGTGGCTCTCGGTGCAGTTGCACGTCGTCGACGCGGCCGACGAGGTGCCCTCGGTCGCGAAGCTCGGACCGGATGCCGCCAGCCCGGCCTACTCGCGCGAGATGCTCTCCGAGGCCCTCGGCCGTCGGCGCAAGCAGCTCAAGGCGTTGCTGCAGGAGCAGGAGACTCTCGCGGGGATCGGTAACGCGTACTCCGATGAGATCCTCTTCGCCGCGCGGTTGCGTCCGACGGCCCACGCGGCCGCACTGAGCGAGGACGACGTCACGCGGCTTCACCATGCTCTGCACGACACCCTCACCGCTGCGGTGCTCGCGCGTCGCGGCGTGCCGATCGCAGAGCAGAAGGCGGCGAAAGTCGCGGCGATGCGCGTGCACGGGCGCACGGGTGAGCCGTGCCCGGACTGCGGTGGAGTGATCGAGGACATCCCCGGTACCAAAGGTGGCGGGCAGTGGTGCCCCGTGTGTCAGGCGCTGCCGGCCGACGATTGAGCGGCAGAGTCGCTCTCGTGGATGCTGGCGAGTGCGCGAGAGGGAGCGAAGGTGATCGCTCGGCGAGTCCTCTCGGCCGCCGTGTGGCAGGCCGGGAAGGAGCGAAGGCCCCGGAACGATGTCCGGGGCCCTCGCCGACAAAGGGGTCAGGCAGTCTGTCGCGAGTGCGTGCCCTCTGCGACCTCTTCGACGAGCTTCGCGGTGAACGCGGGCAGGTCGTCGGGGTTGCGGCTCGAGACGAGGCCCTGGTCGACGTGTACTTCTTCGTCGACCCAGGTGGCGCCGGCGTTGCGCAGGTCGGTCTGCAGCGTCGGGTAGCTCGTGAGCGTGCGGCCCTTCAGAACGTCGGCCTCGGTGAGGATCCACCCGCCGTGGCAGATGACGGCGACCGGCTTGTGCTGGTCGAAGAAGTCGCGGGTGAAGGACACGGCATCCTTCACGATGCGGATGTCGTCGGCGTTCTGCACGCCGCCGGGCAGGACGAGAGCATCGAAGTCACCCGCGGAGGCACCCGCGACCGAGAGGTCGACCTTCTGCTGGTGGCCGTTCTCGCCCGTGATGCTGCCTTCGCTCGGCGAGACCAGAACGGCCTCGGCGCCGGCGGAGGTCACGGCATCCCACGGGCTGGTGAGCTCGCTGTCCTCGAAGCCGTCGGTGAGCAGGAATGCGATGCGCTTGCCGCTGAGATCAGTCATGGAAAGCCTCTCTTTCTCGATCGGGGTTCCCACGCTAGAAAGCGTCTCGACCGGAGGGGCGGGGGTTGCGGATGCCGGAGCGCGGCGTTATCGCCGACGCCGGCCCCGGTGACCGCGCGCAGGCGTAGCATGGGGCGCATGTCCGCTGACACCACGTCCGACGCGACCACCGCGTCCAAGCCGCTGATCGCGCTGCTGAACGCTCCCGCTGTCGAGGGTGAGAGCGACGACAAGCCCGCCGCGTCGCAGTGCTGCGGCGGCGGTTCCTGTTCTCTCTGAGTCCGCGCCGCACGCGTCATATCGCGCCCGCGTCGTCCATCCCGACGTGTCCGTCGCCTTGACGCGGTTGTGCGCGTGCCCCGACACGACGGCGGTTCGTCGGGCCGGGAGGGCGAGACCGATCAGTCGACCCCGACTTCGTGTGGACTCAATGCGCGCTGACGGGCGCGTCGGTCTCTTCCGCCTCCGCCGGCTTGCGCACGAAGCACGCGAGGACGACGGCGGCCGAGGCGATCACGGCTCCGACGAGGAACGACGCGTGCACACCTGACGCGACGGCGCCGGCCTGGTCGACACCACCGGCGAGGGCGGTGCTCGAGAAGACGGTCATGATCGCGACGAAACCGGCCGTGCCCGCGGCTCCGGCGACCTGCTGAGCGGTGCCCACGACGGCGCTGCCGTGCGAGTACAGGCGGCGTGGGAGAGAGCCCAGCGCGGAGGTCATCAACGGGGTGAAGACCAGGCCGAGTCCGAGGTTGAGGCCGAGGTAGACCGTGACGATCCACCAGATGGGGGTGCCCAGGTCGAAGGTCAGAGCCATCGTCCACAGCACGGCGGCGGCGATCAGCATTCCGGGGATGACGAGGGGAGTCGGCCCGAAGCGATCGAAGAGGCGGCCGACGATCGGCGCCATGACGCCCATGAGCACGCCGCCCGGGAGCAGCATGAGGCCGACCGTGAGGCTGCTGAGGCCGAGCGCCTGCTGCAGGAAGATGGGCAGCAGGATGAGCGAGCCGAACAGAGCGGCCATCACGATCGCGACCAGGGGTACCGCGAGCCGGAACGACGGGCTCTGGAACACGCGCAGGTCGAGCAGCGCGGAGTCGGACCGCTGCAGTCGGAGCTGACGGATGACGAACACGGTGACGAAGACCGCTCCGACGGCGAGGGGGATCCACACCGGCACGGACGCGTGCCCGGAGGCCGATTCTCCGATGGCGCTGAGGCCGTAGACCAGGCCACCGAAGCCGATCGCCGACAGGACGACGGAGAGCACGTCGAAGCGCGCGTCCGGGCGGGTCTGGGTGACGTTGCGGACCCAGCGGGCGCCGAGCGCGATGGAGAGCAGAGCGATAGGGAGAATCAGCCAGAAGATCGCGTGCCAGGTCAGGACCGACAGGATGAGCCCCGACACCGTCGGGCCCACGGCGGGTGCGACGGCGATGACGATCGTCACCACGCCCATGATGCGACCGCGTCGGTTCGCCGGGACGAGGTTCAGCACCGTGGTGAACAGCAGCGGCATCATCACGCCGGTGCCCATCGCCTGAATGATGCGACCCGCCAGCAGGACCCCGAACACCGGCGCGAGCGCGGCGACCAGGGTGCCCAGCGCGAAGACGCTCATCGCGCTGAAGAACACCACGCGAATGGGGAAGCGCTCGAGGAGGAAGCCGGTCAGGGGGATGATGACGGCCATCGTCAACAAGAACGCCGAGGTGAGCCACTGACCGGTGGCGGCGCTGATGCCGAAGTCGGCCATGATCGCCGGGAGCGCGACCGACATCGTGGTTTCGTTGAGGATGACGACGAACGCGGCGACGACGAGCAGGGCGATCACCGGGCCGGCACGGTGCGACGACGCCGAGGACGTGGCGGAAGTTCTCGATCGGGAGACGGGGACGGTGCCGGTTGCGGCCATGACGAGGTCCTTTGCGTGCGGGGGGCTTCGTGGCGCCGCGGATGGCGACTGCCTCGGGCACAACGGGCGCGCGGCCCGAGGTATTCCGACATCGAGACGATCGGACGGGCCGCACTCCGGTAGCGACCCTATCGAGGGTCTCCGACATCACCGGGGCGAGAGCCGGTGTCGGCGGTCGGACGTAGGCTGACGAACATGAGCATGGGGATGGGCGGCAGCATGTTCCGCGGCGTGGACGCGGACATGCAGCGCCGCCGCAACGCTCAGGCTCCGCGGGTGCAGAACCTCGGGCGCCGTGTCGTCGACCTGTTCCGGCCCTATCGCGGGCGCATCGCGTTCACCGCGCTGCTCGTCGTCGTCGGCGCGGCCGTGGCCGTCATCCCGCCGCTGCTCGTGCAGCGCATCTTCGACGACGCGCTGTTCCCCGTCGATGGATCGAGCCCCGACCTGCAGCTCCTCGCGGTCCTCGTGAGCGTCATGATCGGTCTGTTCCTCGTCTCGGCCGCACTCAACGTCGGTCAGACCTGGCTCACCGCGACCGTGGGAAACCGGGTCACGGGCGACCTGCGCACGCGTCTGTTCGACCACCTCCAGAACATGGAGCTCGGCTTCTTCACGCGCACGAAGACGGGCGTCATCCAGTCACGACTTCAGAACGACGTGGGCGGCGTCTCGGGGGTGCTGACGAACACCGTCACCAGCATCCTCGGCAACGCCGTCACGGTCATCGCGTCGCTCGTGGCGATGATCCTCATCGACTGGCGTCTCACCCTCATCGCCGTCGCGCTCATGCCGTTCCTGCTCTTCGTCCAGCGCCGTGTCGGCCAGGTGCGGGCGCGCATCGCGGGAGAGACGCAGGAGTCGCTGTCCGAACTGTCGGCGATCACGCAAGAGACGCTGAGCGTGTCCGGCATCCTGCTGTCGAAGTCCTTCAACCGTCAGCGCACCGAGTCCGCGCGCTTCGACGCCGAGAACGACAACCAGGTGCGTCTACAGGTGCGCCGGGCCATGAGCGGTCAGGGCTTCTTCGCCGTCGTCCAGGTGATCATGTCGAGTGTTCCGGCGGTCATCTACCTCGTGGCCGGGTACCTCATCGGCGGGGGAGCGGGAGCGATCACAGCCGGAACGATCGTCGCCTTCACCACGGTGCAGGCGCGGTTGCTCATGCCCTTGATGGGGCTCATGCGCGTCGCCCTCGACGTGCAGACCTCTTCGGCGCTGTTCGCCCGCATCTTCGAGTACCTCGACCTGCGTCCGGCGATCGTCGACGTGCCCGATGCCCTGCCCGTCTCGGCGGCCCCCGGCCCCGTGGGGCGCATCGAGTTCCGCGACGTCGAGTTCCGCTACCCCGATGCATCCGTGCAGGCGCGGCCCACGCTCGACGGAGTCTCGTTCACCGTCGAGCCGGGGCAGCACGTCGCCTTCGTCGGCCCCTCGGGAGCGGGAAAGACGACGATCCTCTATCTCACCCCTCGTATGTACGAGGCGACCGGCGGAGCGGTGATGTTCTCCGGAGCAGACGTGCGCACCCTCGAGCGGGCATCGATCATCGACGAGATCGGCATCGTCTCGCAAGAGACGTACCTCTTCCACGCGAGCGTGCGCGAGAATCTGCGTTACGCCCGGCCCGACGCCACCGATGACGAGATCGAAGCCGCCTGCCGCGCGGCCAACATCCACCACGTGATCGCCTCGTTCGAGGCGGGGTACGACACCATCGTCGGCGAGCGCGGGTACCGGCTCTCGGGCGGCGAGAAGCAGCGCATCGCCATCGCGCGCGTGCTGCTGAAAGACCCGCCGGTGTTGTTGCTCGACGAGGCGACGAGCGCCCTCGACACCGTGTCGGAGCGCATCGTGCAAGAAGCGCTCGAGACCGCCTCGCGCGGGCGCACGACGCTGTCGATCGCACACCGACTCTCGACGGTCATCAGCGCCGACCGGATCCACGTCGTAGATGCCGGTCGCATCGTCGAATCGGGGACGCATTCCGAGCTGCTGGCTGCGGGGGGTCTGTACTCGAGCCTCGCGGCCGAGCAGCTCGCCGCCTCGTTCGTCCTCGCCGAAGAGCAGCACGACGCCGCGGGTCTCGCGCACGCCGCGCTCCCCGTCCGTCGCGCCGACGAGGCGCCTGCCTGAGCTGCGACGGTTCTGTCTGGTTCCGGTTCCGGTATCGGGTTCGTGAGACGGCATACCGCTGACAATCCGGTGTCAGCCTGCAGCGGAGATGTCAGCGTCTTGCAGTCTCGCGAACTCGCGCCGGCGCAAACCCGGCCGGCGCGAATCCGGCCGGCGTGAACCCGGCCGGCCCGAACCCGGCCGGCGCGAATCCGGCCGGCGCTGTGGCCGAGAGAGTGTCAGCCGGGCAGCGTCTCGAGGAACGCCTCGAGCGCGATGCCGTAGGCCGGGTCGGGGTGCGTCTCGGCGATGCGGTGCAGCGGCGGAAGGTCGAGCGTGCGGATCAGGGCTCCGCGCTCCTTCACCGCAGCCTCGGCCCCGGCCTCGCGCAGCACCGCGATCCCCTCACCGAGCGCGTCGAGATAGTCGCGCAACACGTCGAGCTCACCGAGCCGCTGGGTGATCGACCCGCCCTCTCGGCGCTGACGCCAGTCGACGACGACGTCGGGGATGACATCGAACGCGGTTGCCCCCGTGTACATGCGCTGCGTGAGCACCTGGTCCTCGTAGTAGCGCCCCTCGGGGAAACGCAGGCCGTTCGCCCGCCAGAACTCCGCGCGGCTCATCTTCGACCACGCCACGATGTTGCCCGAGGCCGCGGGATGCTCCGCGATCGTCGTGCGCGCGCGGGCGGGAGAAGTGGATGCCGTGACCCACGGCTGCACCTCGCCCGCGGTGTAGCCGGGGGTGTCGGCATCCGGCCGCAGACGGACGTATGCGCCGACGGCGAAGTCGCTGCCGGTGCGATCGAGCGTGTCGGCCAGGCGCGTGAGCGCGTCGGGGCGGAAGCGGTCGTCGGCGTCGAGGAACGCGATGTAGGGCGTGTCGACATGCGAGAGGCCGGTGTTGCGCGCGGCACCCAGCCCACGTTGTTCGGTGTGCCGTTCGAGCCGGAAACGCGGGTCGGCGGAGGCGGCATCGGCGAAGATGCGGGCCGTGTCGTCGGTCGAGGCGTCGTCGACGAGGACGGCGGTCCAGTGCCGGTGCGTCTGTGCGCGCAACGACCCGAGGGCTTCCTCCGCGAAGGGGGCGACGTCGAATCCGGGGACGATGACGGTGACGGGGGTGGAACTCACCCGCGCGAGCCTACGGCGGTTACGGCGACGGCGACGGCATCTGCGACGGCGTCGAGAGAACCGGTCCATCTGTGCGGCAGCGTGAAGCGCACGGCGGTGCGGGCGTCGTCGTGATCGAGACCCACGGCGAGGAGCACGTGCGAGGCCTCGTCGCTGCCCGCAGCACACGCCGAGCCGCTCGACGAGACGACTCCGCGACGCTCCAGCTCGAGCAACACGGTCTCGCCGTTCGTGCCCGGGAAGACGAAGCTGGCGGTACCGGGGAGTCTGCGCTCCGGGTGGCCGGTGAGACGCGCGCCGGGCACCGTGGCGAGCACGCGCGCGGTGAAGGCCTCGCGCAGGGCTCCCACCCGCAGGGCATCGGCGGTGCGCTCCGCCTCGGCGAGCGTCAGCGCCGTGGCGATGGCCACCGCCCCCGCGACGTCGGGGGTGCCCGAGCGTCGACCGCGTTCCTGCCCGCCCCCGTGCAGCAGAGGCTCGAACGGGAGGCGCCCGCGAACGGCGAGGATCCCGGTGCCCTTCGGCGCACCGATCTTGTGGCCGGCGACGGTCATGGCATCCGCTCCGAGTCCCGCCAGGGGGAGCCACCCGGCGGCCTGAACGGCGTCGAGATGGAGGGGAATCCCACGTTCGTGAGCGACGGCGGCGAGGGCCGCGGCGTCCTGAACCGTTCCGATCTCGTTGTTGGCGTAGCCCACGCTGACGAGCGCCGTGTCGTCGCGCAGCGTTTCGGCGAGCGCCTCGGGCATCAGCGTGCCGGTGTCGTCGACCGGAGCGTGGGTCACGCGCACCCCGTGCAGGCGTAACAGGTAGTCGGCCGAGGCCAGCACGGACTCGTGCTCGATCGCCGTCGTGACGAGGTGCGAACGCCCCGACCCCAGCACGAGCCCCTTGATCGCGGCGTTGTTCGACTCGGTGCCGCCGGAGGTGAAGACCACGTCTCCCGCGCGGAAGCCGAGGACGGCCGCGACCTGCGCGCGAGCCTCGTCGAGAGCGGATGCCGCAGCTTCACCGACCTCGTGGTGGCTCGACGGGTTGCCGAAGAACCGCGTGAGGAAGGGGGCCATGGCCTCGAGCACCTCGGGGCGCACGGGGGTGGTGGAGGCGTTGTCCAGGTACAGGCTCACGCCGTCTCGATGCGGATGTCCAGGCCCAGATCGAGGGCGGATGCCGAGTGCGTCAGCGCGCCGACCGAGATGACATCGACGCCGGTCTCGGCGATGGCGCGCACGGTCTGAAGCGTCACGCCCCCCGAGGCCTCGACCTGGGCTGCTCCGGCGACACGGGCGACACCGGTGCGCAGATCGTCGAGTGAGAAGTTGTCGAGCATGATCGTGCCGACGCCGGCGGCGAGCACCGCGTCGATCTGCTCGAGCCGGTCGACCTCGACCTCGACGTGCGTGGTGTGGGGGAGTCGCGCGATGGCGCTCTCGAGTGCCTGCGTCACCGACAGTCCGCTCGCGGTCAGCACCGCGAGGTGGTTGTCCTTGGCCATGACGGCATCCGACAGCGAGAAGCGATGGTTGTGGCCGCCGCCGGCGCGGACGGCCTGACGTTCGATCGCGCGCAGGCCCGGCGTGGTCTTGCGTGTGTCGACGATGCGGGCGCCGGTGTGGGCGACCTCGGCGACGTAGCGCGCGGTGAGGGTTGCGATCCCCGACATGCGCTGCACGAAGTTGAGACCGACGCGCTCGGCCGTGAGCACGCCTCGCGCGGGTCCGGTGACCACGGCGAGGGTGTCGCCGGGAGCGAACCGCTCGCCGTCGGCGATCTGCATCTCGACGGTGATCGAGGAGTCGGTGAGCGTGAAGGCGGCGACGAACACCGCAGAGCCGCTGAACACGCCCTCGACGCGGGAGACGAGCTCGGCGCGCGCGGTCGCGTGTTCCGGGATGAGCGTCTCGCTGGTGAGGTCGCCCCAGGGGGCGTCCTCGTCGAGGGCTGCCGAGACGATCCGATCGATCGTGGCGCGGGTCAGCATGCGAGGACCTCCTGGGGTTCGATGAGGGATGCCGAGGGCTCGGTATCGGAGCGGAAGTGCGCGCCCACCGAGGTCTCGCGCGCACGGGCCGCGGCCACGACGCGCGTGGCGAGGAGGAGGAGGTTCGCATCTTCGACGCTGCGCGGTGCGGCGTCGGCATCCCACGCGGCGAGCACCGCGGCGGCGCGCCCCAGGCCCGCGGCCTCGCGCACGAGACCCGCCTCGGCCCACATGAGCTCCTGCAGGGCGCGGCGCGAGAAGGGGGGAGCGTCCACCGCGGGGGCGACGTCGAGAGGCGGGACCTCGCGCACGGGGAAGCCCGGCCACTCGCCGCCGCGAGCCACGGCGTCTCCGGCTCGCGCTCCGAACACCGCTCCTTCGAGGAGCGAGTTGGACGCCAAGCGGTTCGCCCCGTGCACGCCGGTGCGCGCCGCCTCTCCGACCGCGTAGAGCCCGGGCACGGTGGTCCGTCCGTCGAGATCGGTGACGATCCCGCCCATGAGGTAGTGCGCCGCGGGGGTCACGGGGATCGGATCGCGGCTCCAGTCGAGCCCGCGATCGCGTACCGCGGCGTCGATCGTGGGAAAGCGCCGTGCGAGTCGCTCGGAGCCCAGGGCAGTGGCATCCAGCCGGACGGGCCGACCGTCCTGTGTGGTCATCGCCCGGGCGTTGGCGCGGGCGACGATGTCGCGCGGGGCGAGTTCGCCGTCGGGGTGGGAATCGAAGGTGAACCGGCGGCCGGTGTCGTCGATGAGCACGGCGCCCTCTCCGCGCACCGCCTCCGAGACGAGGAACGGGATGCCGACGGCCAGGGCCGTGGGATGGAACTGCACGAACTCGAGGTCGGCGACAGCGGCTCCCGCGCGCAACGCCGCGGCGATCCCGTCCCCGGTGGCGCCGAGGGGGTTGGTGGTGTGGGAGTAGAGCTGGCCCGCGCCTCCGGTGGCGAGGATGACCGCGTCGGCATCGAGGCGCTCGCCGCCGTCGAGCTCGACGCCCGTCACCCGGCCCCCCGCGACGACCAGGTCGCGCAGAAGGGCGTGCTCGCGAACCTCGATAGCTGCGGCACGCACGGCTGCACCGAGAGCGGCCTGAATGGCGGCTCCGGTCGCGTCGCCGCCGGCGTGCAGCACACGGGGGACCGCATGAGCGGCCTCGAGCCCGCGCGAGAAGTCGCCGTCGTCGGCGCGGTCGAAACCGACCCCGCGCGCGACGAGCTCCGCGATCCGCTGCGGTCCTTCGCCGACCAGCACGTCGACGGCGGCGGGGTCGCTAAGTCCCGCGCCCGCGGTGATCGTGTCGGCCGCGTGCGAGCCCACCGAGTCGGTGGGGGAGGTCACCGCGGCGATCCCGCCCTGCGCCCACCGCGTGTTCGTGTCGGGCAGGGCGCCCTTCGTCACGACCGTGACACGGCATCCGTTCTCGAATGCGTGCAGCGCCGCCGTGAGACCGGCGATGCCGCTGCCCACCACGACGACGGTGATCACTTCACCGCACCGTTCGGCTTCGCAGCGAGCATGCGCTCGAGCGCGACGGTGGCGGGCTCGGCGACGTCGGTGGGGACGGTGATGCGGTTGACGACGGTGCCTTCGACGAGCGACTCGAGCACCCACGCGAGATAGCCCGGGTGGATGCGGTACATCGTCGAACAGGGGCAGACGACCGGGTCGAGGCAGAAGATCTCGTGCTGCGGGTACTGGGCGGCCAAGCGCTGCACGAGGTTGATCTCGGTGCCGATCGCGAAGGTGGTGGGTTCGGTCGCCGCGGCGATGGCCCTGCGGATGATGTCCGTCGAACCCGCCTCATCGGCGGCATCGACCACGTCCATCGGGCATTCCGGGTGCACGATCACGCGGACGCCGGGGTGCTCGGCGCGCGCCTTGTCGATCTGGTCGACGGTGAAGCGGCGGTGCACCGAGCAGAAGCCGTGCCACAGGATGACGCGGCTGTCGATGATCTGAGCGTCGGAGGAGCCGCCGAGGGGCTTGCGCGGGTTCCACATCGGCATCTGCTCGAGGGGCACACCCATCGCCTTGGCGGTGTTCCGGCCCAGGTGCTGATCCGGGAAGAACAGCACCCGGCGTCCCCGTGCGAACGCCCACTCGAGCACCGTACGGGCGTTGGAGGAGGTGCAGACGATCCCGCCGTGACGCCCCACGAAGCCCTTGATGGCCGCGCTCGAGTTCATATACGTCACCGGGATCACGGGGACCAAGCCCTCGGCATCCGGGGTCTCGAGATCACCCAGCACGTCTTCGAGCTGTTCCCAGCACTCCTCGACCTGGTCGATGTCGGCCATGTCGGCCATGGAGCAGCCGGCGGCGAGGTTCGGGAGAATCACCGCCTGCTCGGGGCGCGAGAGCAGGTCGGCGGTCTCGGCCATGAAGTGCACCCCGCAGAACACGATGGCCTCGGCCTCGGGGCGGTCCTTCGCGGCGTTGGCGAGCTGGAACGAGTCGCCCACGTAGTCGGCGTGTCGCACGACCTCTTCGCGCTGGTAGAAGTGCCCGAGCACGACGACTCGGTCGCCGAGCGTCTCTTTCGCCGCGCGGATGCGGGCGTCGAGCTCGTCGTCGGACGGGTCGCGGTATTGCTGCGGCAGCTCGCCCTGCCGAGGCGCTCCGGTGGGGATGACGTCGCCCATCGACGAGCCGGGGCCGTAGCCGGGGCGCGTGTCGAAATCCCAGGGCCCGGCCGCGAGATCGGTGGTGCAGGTCGCGTCGGTGGAGGCGCCGGCGACGATCGCCTGGATCGCGTGGTCGACGCTCGGGTCGATCGCGGGACGGGGCTGCAGGGTGAGGGGGGTGGCGGACATGGGCGTTCCGATCAGTGACGGGAGCGGAGCGGGCCGCGGTCGGCCAGCTCCACATCGCGGTTGTAGCGGTACAGGCGGGCGGGACGATGGCTTCCGGTGCGGAAGCGCTCGGTCGGGATGAGCGTGTCGGAGATGTCGACCTGCCGACGGAAGTTGGCGGGATCGAGTCGTCTGCCGAGAATCGACTCGGTCACCTCGCGCAGGTCGGCGAGCGTGAACTCGTCGGGCAGCAACCCGTGCGCGATGCGGCTGTAACCGGCCTTGTTGCGCAGGCGCCAGAGCGTGTACTCGACGATGTCGTTGTGGTCGAAAGCCAGGGCCGGCAGGTCGGTCGCGTCGAACCATTCCACATTCTCGGGCGCATCGCCCTCCCGCGCGTGCGCGGCGACCTGCGCATCGACCTCGTCGGAGCGCAACAGCGCCCAGTACACGATCGAGACCACGCGCGTGGGGGAGCGGTCGACGGCCCCGAACGCGTAGAGCTGCTCGAGATAGCTGGGGGTGAGGCCGGTCGTCTCGGCGAGGGTGCGGGATGCCGCTGTGTCGAGCTCTTCGGTTGCGTCGAGCCAGCCGCCGGGCAGCGCCCACCTCCCATCGAACGGGTCGCGGGTGCGGCGGACGAGGGGGAGGGACAGGACCGGTTCGTCGTGTTCGTTCCGGCGGACGCTGAAGATGACGGTCGACACCGCGACGCGCACGTCGGCGTCGCGGGACTCGGGGCGAGGGGTTCGTGTCATGGTGACCATATCTCCGGGATCGATCTTAGTGTCATCTCGACTCGAAGGGCGAATCCCCGATGCCGGGACGCGCGGTCCGCGCGTCGAAAGGGTTCTCCCAGACGGGCGATCTAGCCTCGATGCGAATACAGGAGGTCGGATGCCGATCGTCGACATCGCCCTGATCGCCCTTCTGGCGGTCGCACTCGTCGCGGGGCTCTCTCGGGGCTTTCTCGCCACCATCGGCTTCTTCGCGGGCCTCGCCCTCGGCGCCGTCGCCGCCTATTGGGCGCTTCCGTTCGTGGGGCAGTGGGTCACCGACCTCGCCTGGCGCGGACCCGCCATGATCGGCGCGGGCATCGCGCTGCTCGTGATCGGCTCGGGCCTCGGCAGTGCCGTGGGCGGTTTCTTCCGTCGAGGAGCCGACCGCATCAAGCTGCGCATCCCCGAGCGACTCCTCGGCGGGGTGGTCAACGTCGCGGCCGCCGCGCTCGCGATCTCGTTCGTCGCCGGCTCCCTCACCCCGGTCGGGGTCCCCGTCGTCTCCGCAGCTCTCGGCTCCTCCGCGGTGGTGCGCACGATCGACAACCTGACGCCCGCTCCCGTGCGCGGCGCGCTCGCCGAGTTGCGCGGAACGATCTTCGCCGACGGTATCCCTCGCCTGGGCGAACTCATCCAGATCGGCCCCGTGCCGACCACCCCGAGCATCGCCCTCGACGATCCTGCGCTGACGCAGGCGGCGCAATCGGTGGCGCGGATCTCGGGCACCGCGTACGCCTGCGGCATCACCTCGAGCGGCTCGGGCTTCGTGGTCGCCGACGATCGCGTGGTCACCAACGCGCACGTCGTCGCGGGGGTCGACACCCCGCTCGTGGAGCTCCCGGGCCGCCCGGCGCGCGAGGGGCGCGTCGTCTACTTCGACCCGATCGACGACATCGCCGTGATCTCGGTCGATGGACTGGACGCCGCGGCTCTGCCGATCGCCGAGACGCTCGCGGTGGGGGCTCCCGCCGTGGTGCAGGGCTACCCGGGCGGCGGTCCGTTCACCTCCGGCAGCGCGCAGATCCTGTCGGAGGGCACGGTCCCCGTCCCCGACATCTACGACGACTCCCGAGCTCCGCGCGACATCTACGCGTTGGCCGGTATCGTGCGCCCGGGTAATTCGGGCGGACCGCTGCTGACCACCTCGGGTCAGGTCGCGGGCATCGTCTTCGCCCGTTCCGACACCGATGACGACGTCGGCTACGCCATGACCCCGGCCGAGCTGGAACCCGTGATGGCCCAGATGGGGTCGTTGTCGGCACCCGTGGCGTCCGGGAGCTGCACGCGCGGCTGAGCCGCCTCCGCGCCTGGGGCGGTGGGGAGCGCCAACACGCTGCCTGCTTCGGTGTGCGCTTCCCGCTCCGCCGGCGACGAGGGCCGTCGGCCGTGGGGCGGGTGAAATTTCCCTCTAGCGCCCTGTATAGCTGCGTGATCTGTCTATGCTCCTGCGCATGGGGGACATCTCGATATCCGTCGATGAGGTGCGGCGGGTGGCGGCGAAGATGGTCGGCGTCGTTCCCGACGAGCCCGACGTCTTGGGCTTCTCCGTCGCCGATCAGCCCGATCTGAGTCTCGCCCTGGCGGAGTTCGTCGGGTGCATGAATGACTGCACCGCCGAGCGTCGCCGTGGTGTCGAGGCACTCGTGACGGGGTTGCGCGAGGTCGCGGACATGTTCGAGAACCTGGATGCCACCAGCCAGGCCGACGTGCGTGCGTTGGGCGCCGTCGAGGGGTGGGTCATCGAATGACCGCCGAGCTCGGTGAGACCCGAGACCCGTCCGCCCTCATCCCCGGCGATGTCGCCTCTCTGTACCGGGCGGCCTCCGTGTGGCGGGTGCGCGAGCAGAACGCCGACGAGGTCGGGACGGCGCTCCGTGCGACGCAGTCGATCTCGGGCTGGACCGGCGAAGCGGCCGATGCCTATGGGACGCGTGTGAGGGCGGTGGCGTCCGGTTGGTCGGCCATGGCGACCGCCTTCCGGCACGGCGAATCGGCACTCGAAGACGTCGCCGCCGCGATCGATGCTGCACGGGCAAGGGCGGGAGACGCCGTCGATCTGTGGGACAGAGCCGACGCGCTCGACGCTGCGGCTTTCCAAGAGCCATCCGCCACGCCCCCCGGTTGGCTCGGGCCGGACCGACGAGCGTTCCTCGGCTCCGGACCGCGAGCAGAGGCCAAAGCGGTCCTCGCGGATGCGCGTGCGGCACTCCGCGATGCCGCGCAGAAGGCGGCTGCCAAGCTTCGCGCCGCCATCGCCGTGCCCGGCCTCGGCGCCGACGAGTGGGCGGCTCTCTTGACGGGTTGTGCGAACCCCGGCCAGGTGCTCGATGCTCTCGCCGGCGCGGACGCCGGGAGTCTGGCCGCTCTTCTGCGGGCCCGGCCGAGCCTCGCCGGGATTCTCGCCCAGGCAGAGCCGGCGGCAGTCGCGCCCTGGTGGGCGCAGCTTGACGCGGCGCAGAAAGACGCGCTCATCCACGCCGCGCCGGCGATCATCGGCAACCTCGGGGGAGTCGCCTACACCGCTCGCGACGAGGCGAACCGCATCTGGCTCGAGGACCAGCTCGCAGACGCACGCGCGGCGCTGGCCGAGGCGGAGAAGCCGCCGACATACGACGAGATCGTCGGGGGACAGGCCGCCGCCGAGGCGTATGCCGAGCGGCTCGATCGTGCGCGCTCTCGGGTGGAGGGTCTTGAGAATATCGAGTCGTCGCTGACGTCACCCGCCGGCGGCACCCCTCGGCATCTCATCACTCTCACGGGGGACTCGCCCCCTCTCGCCGCGATATCCATCGGCGATCTCGACACCGCGGACAACATCACATACGCGGTTCCTGGCATGGGAACGACGACCGAGGGGATGGACGGTTGGTCGCGCGCCGCTCAGAACCTTCTCGATCAGCAAGACCGCGCGGATCCGGGCCATTCCCATGCGACCGTGGCCTGGATCGGGTACAAGACCCCGCCCGTGCCGATCATGGAGGGAGGCTTCGACGTCATGCATAACGACCTGGCTGACGCGGGAGCAGCGAACCTCGCTCGTGACTTGCGTTCCCTTGACCACGTCAACTCCGGAGCGCAAGTAAACATTGTGGCGCATTCCTACGGGACCACCACGGCGTCTCTGGCTCTGACTCAAGACCAGGTCCACGTCGACTCCTTCGTCACGCTAGGTTCAGCAGGTTTGCCGACGAACATTGATTCGGCGTCGGACATACATGCGGATTCCGTGTTCTCGGGGCAGGCCCAGGACGTTTGGGCGGTAGATCCTGCTCGAGGCGATCAGTGGGCGTGGACAGGGCGTCTGGCTCCTGACCATTCCGTCAATCCGATCAGCCCGGATTTTGGATCACACGCATTCAGCGTCGCCGGAGACGGAGCGCTGCACGCGGTCAACGATCATGGCGCAGTCACCTCGGATGAGGGGGGTTATCTTGACAAGCAGACGGAGTCTTTGCGCAACGTGGCCCTCGCCACGACCGGACGTGGTGATCTCGTGTCGCCTTATGTTCCGCCAGCTCCGACCCCGCTGCAGAAAGCGCTGATCGAAGGATTGACGAATGGCTTCTCGAACTAGTCGGCCCGTCCTTGCGATGGTGCTCGGAGCGCTCGTCCTCATCTCACCGATCACTTTGGCCGGCTGTGCGCAATCGAAGGAAGACAGCATGACTCCCGCTGAGGCCCGTGACGCTCTCGTCTCAACCATCGAAGACAGTGCGGCCCAGCTCAATGTCGCGGGGTGGCACCGCGATCACGCGCCCGAGGTCGGCGATTGCGGCAATCAACAAGGGCAGCGCGTCAATTACTCATATGGCTACGGGGCACCCGCTCCGGACAGTGACCGGGGTGCCGACGCCAAGGTCATCGCCGACTACTGGCGTTCGCTCGGCATGCAGGTGCGCGTCGTCGATACGCCGCTCTACGTCGTGTACGCCTCGGGCGGGACCGTGGCGGGTCTGTCGTTCTCAACGGCCCCCGGCGACTACTACATCGCAGGCACCTCCCTCTGCGTCCCTGGAGACGCCCGAGAATTACGGAAGCAGGACAACGGCTGAACATCTCACGACACTCTCCCAAGCTCCGCTAGGCTGACCCCACAAGTCCACACCGGCCCCATGATCGATGCGGGAGAGCTCCGGCGAATTCAGCCGGGCACCGAAGGAGCAAGCCTCCCCGCCAATCTCTCAGGTACGCGTACCGCGTCGATCGGGCCACTCTGGAAAGAGACCCGGATGCACCGTCCCGGGTCCACCGACGGTGAAAGCCCGCGCTCGTCCTCGACCGCGCGGGTGAAACTCTCAGGTCCATGACAGAGGGGGAGTTCTCCAGGCGCCGCCCGGCGTCTGTCCGTCATCGCGAACGGCAGAACTCATGACCGAAACCCCCGCTCCACCGCGCACGTCGCCACTGAACGATCGGCACGAGGCCCTCGGCGCCTCGTTCACCGACTTCGGCGGTTGGAACATGCCCGTGCGCTACACCTCCGACCTCGCCGAACACCGCGCCGTGCGTGAAGCCGCCGGCCTGTTCGACATCTCGCACATGGCCGAGTTCCGCGTCGACGGGGAGGCAGCCGCCGCGTTCCTGGACTACGTGCTCGCCGGGCGTCTCTCGACCATGAAGATCGGCAAGGCGAAGTACTCTCTGGTCCTCGCCGAGAGCGGCGGCATCGTCGACGACGTCATCGTCTACCGCACGGGGGAGCGGAGCTTTCTCGTCATCTCCAACGCGGGAAACCGGGATGCCGTGGCCTCGGCCTTCGGCCTCGCCCAGCGCACGTGGATCTCGGCGGCCGACGGCCTCTTCGTCGAAGACGTCACCGACGACTTCGCCCTCATCGCCCTCCAGGGCCCCGAGGCGCGCGGCATCCTGAGCTCCACCCCGGGAGTGGAGATCACCGGAACCGCCCTCGACGAGCTCGGCTACTACGCCTGGACCGAGGGGACCTTCGACGGCGTGCCGCTCTTCGTGGCCCGCACCGGCTACACGGGCGAAGACGGTTACGAGCTCATGATCCCCACCGCGAACGCGGCCGCCCTGTGGGACGCCGCGCTCGCCGCGGGCTCCGATCGGGGCCTCGTTCCGTGCGGTCTCGCCGCGCGCGACACACTCCGCCTCGAGGCGGGCATGCCGCTGTACGGCCACGAGCTCTCGCGCGACATCGTGCCCGCGCAGGCGGGTCTCGGGCGCGTCGTCGCCGTCGACAAGGAGTCGTTCGTCGGCAAGGACGGACTGTCGTCCGGCCCCGCCGACGCCCCGGTGCTCGTGGGTCTCGTGTCGGAAGGCCGTCGCGCAGGCCGCGCCGGCTACACCGTGCTGCTCGGCGACGACACCGTCGGAGAAATCACCAGCGGAGCCCTCAGCCCCACTCTCGGCCACCCCGTCGCGATGGCGTTCGTCGCCCCCGCGGCATCCGAACTCGGAACCGAACTGACCATCGACGTGCGCGGAACCCGCATCCCCGCGACCGTCACCGCCCTTCCCTTCTATCGGAGAAACGCATGACCGACCTCACCGCCCTCAGCTACACGTCCGAGCACGAGTGGATCGCCCTCGAGGGCGACATCGCCACCGTCGGCATCACCGACTTCGCCGCCGACAAGCTCGGCGACGTCGTCTTCGTCGAGCTGCCCGGCGCCGATTCGACCGTCTCGGCCGGCGACGTCTGCGGCGAGATCGAGTCGACCAAGTCGGTCGGTGAGCTCTACGCGCCCCTCAACGGCACGGTCGTCGAGGTCAACGACGCCGTGGTCGACGACCCCTCGCTCGTCAACGCCGAGCCGTTCGCGGGCGGCTGGCTCATCAAGATCCGCGTCGAGGGCGACCTTCCGGCAGACCTGCTCGACCGCGCCGCCTACGAGGACCTCACCGCATGAGCACCCTTCTTCCTCCTCGCACGGACGCGGGCACTCCGGCGGCGTTCACCGACCGCCACATCGGCATCGGCGCCGACGCGCAGGCGCACATGCTCGAGGTCGTCGGCTACGACAGCGTCGAGGCGCTCGTCGAGACCGCCGTCCCGGCCTCCATCCACGTGCAGGCCCGTGCCACCAGCGCGATCCCCACCGCGGCCACCGAGGCCGAGGCCCTGGCAGAGCTGCGGGAGCTGGCATCCGCCAACCGCTCCGCCCGCCCGATGATCGGTCTCGGCTACTACGACACCTTCACGCCGTCGGTGATCGCGCGGAACGTCCTCGAGAATCCGTCCTGGTACACCGCGTACACGCCGTATCAGCCGGAGATCTCGCAGGGCCGGCTCGAAGCGCTCATCAACTTCCAGACGATGGTGACCGACCTGACGGGCCTCGCCACGGCGAACGCCTCGATGCTGGATGAGTCCACCGCCGTCGTCGAGGGCATGCTCGTCGCCCGCCGCGCCTCGAAGGCGAAGACCGACGTCTTCCTCGTCGACGTCGATGCTCTGCCGCAGACCAGGGCGCTGCTGCACCACCGCGCCGCAGCCGTCGGTGTCCGCATCGTCGAGACCTCGTTCGAGGGCGACCTGCCGGAGGCGTTCGGCGCGTTCGTGCAGTACCCCGGCGCGACCGGCCGCATCTGGGACTTCTCCGCCGTCGCCGAGGCTGTACACGCCACCGGCGGTCTCGTCGTGGCCGCCGCCGACCTGCTCGCCCTGACCCTGCTGCGTTCGCCGGGCTCGCTCGGCGCCGATGTCGCGGTCGGCACGACCCAGCGCTTCGGCGTGCCGCTCGGCTTCGGCGGTCCGCACGCCGGCTACATGGCCGTGCGCGCGGGTCTCGAGCGCCAGCTGCCGGGTCGCCTGGTGGGGGTTTCGCAGGATGCCGTCGGCGCCCCCGCCTACCGCCTGTCGCTGCAGACGCGCGAGCAGCACATCCGCCGCGAGAAGGCGACCTCCAACATCTGCACCGCCCAGGTGCTGCTGGCCGTGATGGCGGCGATGTACGCGGTGTACCACGGGCCCGACGGGCTCCGCGCGATCGCGACGCAGGTCGCGCGCAAGGCCGACGCTCTGGCATCCGTACTCCGCTCTCATGACCTGACGCTCGTGAGCGACGCGTTCTTCGACACGGTGCGCGTGCACGTTCCCGGGCGCGCGCAGGACGTCGTCGACCGCGCCCGCGAGCGCGGTTATCAGCTGCTGTGGGTCGACGACGCGACCGTGGCCGTCTCGGTGGACGAGACGACGACGGATGCCGATATCTCGGTCGTTCTGGACGCTTTTGGTCTCGCCGCCGGCGAGCTGCCCGATGGGGTGGCGCTGCGGGGGATCGATGACGCTCTGCACCGCGACGACGAGTTCCTCACGCACCCCGTCTTCCACGCTCATCGCAGCGAGACGACGATGATGCGGTACCTCAAGACCCTCGCCGATCGCGACTACGCGCTCGATCGCGGCATGATCCCGTTGGGCTCGTGCACGATGAAGCTGAACGCGGCCACCGAGATGGCGGCGGTGTCGTGGCCGGAGTTCTCGCGCGTGCACCCCTTCGCGCCCGGGGCCGACGTGCACGGCTACCTCGAGATGATCGACCAGCTCGAGCGTTGGCTCGCCGAGGTCACCGGGTACGACGCGGTGTCGCTGCAACCGAACGCCGGGTCGCAGGGCGAGCTCGCCGGGCTTCTCGCGATCCGCGGGTACCACCTCGCGAACGGCGACACCGAGCGCACGGTGTGCCTCATCCCGTCGTCGGCGCACGGCACCAACGCCGCTTCCGCGATCCTCGCGGGCATGAAGGTCGTCGTCGTCGCGTGCGACGAGGCCGGCAACGTCGACCTCGGCGACCTGCGGGCCAAGATCGCGCAGCACGCGGCCGAGCTGTCAGCCCTGATGATCACGTACCCCTCGACCCACGGGGTGTACGAGCACGATGTGCTCGAGATCACGCAGGCCGTGCACGATGCCGGCGGACAGGTGTACGTCGACGGCGCCAACCTCAACGCGCTGCTCGGTTTCGCCCGCTTCGGCGACCTGGGCGGCGACGTCTCGCACCTGAACCTGCACAAGACGTTCGCCATCCCGCACGGCGGGGGCGGCCCGGGCGTGGGACCGGTGGCGGCGAAGGCTCACCTGGCGCCCTATCTGCCCTCTCACCCGTTCTCGCAGCGCGCCGACCACGCCGGCGGCACGTTCGACGGCGGTCCGGTTTCGGCTGCCCCGCACGGCTCGGCGGGCATTCTGCCCATCTCGTGGGCGTACGTCCGCATGATGGGCGCAGAAGGGCTCCGCCAGGCCACAGCCGCGGCGGTGCTCTCGGCGAACTACATCGCCGCGCGCCTGCGCGAGCACTACCCGGTGCTGTACGCGGGTGAGGGCGGCCTCGTCGCGCACGAGTGCATCCTCGACCTGCGTCCCCTCAAGGAGCAGACCGGCGTCACCGTCGACGACGTCGCCAAGCGCCTCATCGACTACGGCTTCCACGCACCCACGATGTCGTTCCCGGTCGCTGGCACCCTGATGGTCGAGCCGACCGAGAGCGAAGACCTCGCCGAGCTGGACCGATTCGTGGATGCCATGATCGCGATCAAGCACGAGGCCCTTGCGGTGGCCGCGGGGGAGTGGCCCGCCGACGACAACCCCCTCGTGAACGCCCCGCACACCGCGGAGACCGTGGTCGTGGGGGAGTGGGAGCACCCGTACTCGCGCGAGACCGCGGTGTATCCCGTGCGCTCCCTGATCCGCGGCAAGTACTGGCCCCCGGTGCGCCGCATCGACCAGGCCTACGGCGACCGCAACCTCGTCTGCTCGTGCCCGCCGCCGGAGGCGTTCGCCTGACCCCTGCCCGTCCCTCGACGAGACGGCATCCCCCCAACGCTCCTTCCGCACCTCGCGGTGGGGGCTGAACGGGATGCCGTTTCGTCGTTCTAGGGGGACCCGCAGCAGACCGGGGAGATCCTCAGGAGGCGTTTAGTAAAGTGCCCCTGTGCACCACGGGCTGAACGACGTTCCTCGACCGAATCCACGCCGTGGCGGCCCGGGACGGGTGATCGCCCTCCTCGTCGCCGCAGGTCTCGCGCTGGCCGGTTGCTCGGCCACCGACCCGGCGCCTGAGCCGGCGAAGGAACAGCGCACGAGCCTGACCGTCGGCGTCGTCGGCTCCCTCACCAGCTTCAACGCCGCCAGCGCCACCGGCGACACCGCTGCCAATCGGGCGGTGTCGGCCCTTCTCGACGAGAAGCTGGGCTCCCTCGACGGCAACCTGCAGGTCGTGCCGAACAACGGGCTCGGACGCATCACCCGCGTCGACGGTGACCCGCTCACCGTCAGCTACGAGCTGTTCTCTGACCGGGTCTGGTCGGACGGCACCCCGGTGACCCTCGACGACCTGCTGTTCGGGTGGGCCGTCACCTCGCACTTCTTCGACGACGCCACCTATGACGCCAATGGGCAGCTGGTCTCGGGCACGCGCTACTTCGACACCGCTCTGCCGGCCGACCCGAACGCTCGGACGACGCGGCCCCGCCTCGATCGGGCGAACGACACGCTCATACTCACGTACGACCAGCCTTTCGCCGACTGGAACAGGCAGTGGCTGCTCGACCGGCCCGTGCACGTCGTCGCGCAGCGAGCGGGTGTGAGCGTGAAGGATCTGCTCACCGCCATCCTCACCGTGCCCGAGGGCGACCCGAAGGCGCCGGTTGCGCCGAACCCCGTGCTGGCCGCCGCCGCGCAGGCGTGGAACACCGGTTTCGACGTCGCACCGGGGACCACCCCCGATCCCGCCGGTGTCGTGTCCTCGGGCCCGTGGACCGTCTCCGAGATCACGGCCGACACCCTGCAGCTCGCTCGACGCGACAGCTACCAGGGCGCGCATTTCCCGGGCCTCGAAGGCCTCACCGTCCGGTTCTTCCCGGATCGGGCAGCGCAGTTGTCGGCGCTCGAAGCGGGCACGGTGGATGTGGCCAACGTCGGCGATCTCGACGTCGCCGAACGCAAGACCCTGACCGACGCGGGACTCAACGTGCAGGTGGGGCCCACGTCCGAAACGCTGCAACTGCGGTTCGCCACGACGACGGCTTCCGACCTCCGGCAGGCGACGACTCTGTCGCTCGACCGTTCGTCCCTCGTCCAGGACGTCCTCGGTGCTGTCCGCCCCGACGCGCAGCCCCTGCAGTCCTTCCTCTCCTCACCGGCGACCGGCCAGCTCTACAACGACCTCGTGTCGGGGAACGGGGCACCCGGGACCGGGGCCGACGTGAACGCCGCCCGCTCCGCCCTCGGCGACCGAGCGGCCGTGCTCCGCGTCGCCTACGACACCACCGACGCGACGGCGGCGCTGGTCTTCCCCCGCCTCGTGTCGATGGCCGCCAAGGCCGGGATCGCCGTCCGCGCGGCGACGGCGACGGAGGTCCCGGATGCCACCCTCACCTGGGTCGGCGAGGATGAGAGCCTCTACCGCTCGGCACGCGACCGCATCGCCGAGGGCATCGATGGAGGCGACACCGAGGAGCTCTTCGACGACCTCACCACGCACACCGATCCCGTCGACGTGCTGTCGGAGGCGAAGCTCATCGACCGCTCGCTGTTCGCCGCCTACGCGGGAGTGCCGCTGCTCGAGCGGACGGGCGCCGTGGTCAACGCCGCGGGTGTCGGGGGAGTGACCTACACCTCCGAGCCCAACGGGCTGCCACCGGCGTTCTGGACGTGGTCGCCGCCTCAGTCCTGATTCTCAGGAGCTCGGAGACGGCGCGGGGGTGGGAGCGAAGATCCCGGGCCACCACGCTGCCGCGAGGGGGTATCCCACGAAGGCGACGATGTCGATGATCGTGTGCGCGATGACGAGGGGCATCACGCGCCCCCACCGCTTGTAGCACCAGCCGAAGACCAGTCCCATGACCACGTTGCCGAGCGCCGAGGGCCATCCTTGGTACAGGTGGTAACTGCCACGCAGCAGGGCCGTGGACGCGATGATCCACGTCCACGACCAGCCGAGACGTCTCAGGCGGTCGAAGAGGAACCCCAGGAAGATGACCTCTTCGGTGAGACCGGCGCGCAACGCCGCAAGGATGAGCAGCGCGATGACCCACCACGACGAGTCCAGGGGAGCGGGGATCACCGCGATGCTCTGGCCGAGTGCGCGGCCGATGGCGTACACGCCGATTCCCGGGGCGCCGATCAAGATCACCAGCAGGATCCCTCGGGCGGTGTCACCGCCGAAACGGCGGAAATCGAGGCCGATGCGGCGCAGCGCGTTGTTCGCCGGCTCCCACAGCAGGTAGACGGCCAGGGCCACCAGGGCCAGCGAGAAGAAGATGTCGAGGAACTGATAAATCGCGTCCCACAGCGGCTCGGCACTGCGCGAGGGATTCAGCTGCGTCTGCTGCTGCGAGATCGGAGCGCGCGTCGCCGCACGCACGAAGGAGACGACCGAGTAGATCGCGGACTGACCGACGCTGACGAGCAGCACGATGGCGATCTCCCACCCGAGCCGGCGTCGTCGGTAGGAGTCCGTGCGCTCGATGGCCGGAGGATACGTCCAGTCCGCGGCATCGCGTGACCGGCCCGGCTTGTCAGATTGCTCCATGGAGAGCCTCTCGAGTAAATGCTGTGTAACGTTTTTCAGAGGAGTTTGGGGCACCTGGGTAAACGTGCCTAGTGTGTTCTCATCCTGCCCGACGGATCTTTCACGCGCCTTGTGCTGCGCGAAAGCCCTGCATGGGCGACGATCATCCCTTCCCTGGAGGAACTGTGAAGCGCAACAAGATTGCCCTCTCCGGCCTCGCCCTGCTGGGAGCTGTCGGGCTTATGCTCGCCGGCTGCTCGGGCGGCGGAGACAACGGCGGCGGCTCGTCATCGGGCGGCGACGCCACGGCGATCATTCGGACGAACGGCTCCGAGCCGCAGAACCCGCTGATCCCCACCAACACCAACGAGGTCGGTGGAGGAAAGATCCTCGACTCGATCTTCGCGGGTCTGGTCTACTACGACGGAACCGGCGCCCCGGTCAACGACATGGCGGAGTCCATCGTCACCAACGACCCCCAGAACCTCACGGTGACCCTGAAGAAGGGCCAGAAGTTCACGGACGGCACCGAGGTCAAGGCCGACAACTTCATCAAGGCGTGGAACTACGGCGCTCAGCTGTCGAACAACCAGGTCAGCAGCTCGTTCTTCGAGGACATCGTGGGCTTCAGCTACGACGCTGACTCCGAGCTCACGGGTCTGCAGAAGGTCGACGACTACACCTTCACGATCGCACTGTCGAAGCCGGCCGCCGACTTCGCGCTGCGCCTGGGCTACTCGGCGTTCTTCCCGCTGCCCGACGTCGCGTTCAACGACATGGCCGCTTTCGGTGAGAACCCGATCGGCAACGGCCCCTACAAGCTCAAGGGCGAGGGTGCCTGGCAGCACAACGTGCAGATCGACCTCGTCAAGAACGACGACTACCAGGGCGGTCGCACGGTCGAGAACGGTGGTCTCTCGATCATCTTCTACGCCACCCAGGATGCCGCGTACGCCGACCTGCTCGGTGGCAACGTCGACGTGATCGACGGCGTTCCCTCGTCGTCGCTGGCCACGTTCCAGTCCGACCTGGGCGACCGCGCGGTCAACCAGCCGGCGGCGATCTTCCAGTCGTTCACGATCCCCGAGCGTCTCGCGCACTTCAGCGGCGAAGAGGGCAAGCTCCGTCGCCAGGCCATCTCGATGGCCATCAACCGCGACGAGATCACCAAGACGATCTTCCAGGGCTCGCGCACCCCGGCCAGCGACTTCACCTCGCCGGTCATCGCGGGCTGGTCGGACTCGCTGTCGGGCTCCGACGTGCTGAAGTTCGACGCGGACAAGGCGAAGCAGCTGTGGGCCCAGGCCGACGCCATCTCGCCCTGGACCGGCTCGCTTCAGATCGCCTACAACGCCGACGGCGGACACCAGTCCTGGGTCGACGCGGTGACGAACTCGCTGAAGAACACCCTCGGCATCGACTCCTCCGGTGCGCCCTACCCGACGTTCAAGGAACTGCGCTCGGCGGTCACCAACCGCAGCATCGAGACCACCTTCCGTTCGGGCTGGCAGGCCGACTACCCCGGTGCGTACAACTTCCTCGCACCGCTGTACGCCACGGGTGCCTCGTCGAACGACGGTGACTACTCGAACCCCGAGTTCGACGCGCAGATCACGGCCGGCATCGCCGAGACCGACCTCGAGGCGCAGAACGCCGACTTCGCGAAGGCCCAGGAGATCCTGCTGAAGGACCTCCCGGCCATCCCGCTCTGGTACTCCAACGTCACCGGCGGCTACGCCGAGGGCGTCAACAACGTCCAGTTCGGGTGGAACTCGGTTCCGCTGTACTACGAGATCACGAAGTAACCCTTCCGATCTCACCCGCGAGGCGGTGACGGATTCGTCACCGCCTCGCGGTCTGCCAGCCAGGCCTCATCACGACGTGTGATAAAACGGCACGGGCCCTTTCGTGGCCCACGCCCCCCTAAAAACGTCGGATGAGGCGTTTCCCACGTTCGAAAAGAGAGCGGATGCTCGGCTACATCCTCAGACGTCTGCTGCAGGTCCTCCCCGTGTTCTTCGGGGCCACCCTGCTGATCTACTTCATGGTCTTCGCCATGCCGGGGGACCCGATCCTCGGCCTCTTCGGCGACAAGACCCCCGCGCCCCAGGTCGTCGAAGCCCTGCGCGCGCAGTACCACCTCGACCAGCCCTTCATCGTCCAGTACTTCCTGTACATCGGCGGGATCTTCCGCGGCGACCTCGGCACCACCTTCTCGGGCCAGTCCGTCAACGAGGTGCTTGCGCGCACGCTCCCCGTGACCGGTCGCCTCGCGGTGATGGCCCTGGCCATCGAGCTCGTCCTGGCCGTCGTGGTCGGCACCATCTCGGCGATCCGCAAGGGCAAGCTGTTCGACAACGTGGCGCTCATCGTCGCCCTGTTGTTCGTCGCCCTGCCGATCTTCGTGGCGTGCTTCCTCGCCCAGTACTTCCTGGCGATCCAGCTCGGCTGGTTCAAACCCACGGTGGGTGCCCAGAACAACTGGGGCGATCTGTGGTTGCCGGCCATCGTGTTGGGCTTCAGCCTCTTCGCCACGAGCATGCGCCTGATGCGCGGCTCGGTCATCGACACCCTGAACCAGGACTGGGTGCGCACCGCGTACAGCAAGGGCCTGTCGCGTCGCCGCGTCATCCCCGTGCACGTGCTGCGCAACTCGCTCATCCCGGTCATCACGAACTCCGCGACGAACTTCGGTGTGCTCCTCGTCGGCGCCACCGTCACCGAGGGCATCTTCAACATCCCCGGTGTCGGTAACACGCTGTATCAGGCCACCATCCGCGGCGAGGGACCCACGGTCGTCTCGTTCGTGACCGTCTTTGTCATCATCTACGTGCTGGTCAACCTCGTCGTCGACCTCCTGTACGGCCTCCTGGACCCGAGGATCCGCTATGTCAAGTAGTCAGTTCCCGGCGCCGCACTACGTCGCGCCGATCAAGACCGAGACCATCTCGGTCGACGCCGTTCGCGTCGCCGCCCGCAAGAGCAACCTGTGGCTCGACGCGTGGCGCGACCTCCGTCGTCGCCCCACGTTCTGGATCGCTCTGGCCGTCATGGCCGTCGTCATCCTCATGGCCGTGTGGCCGACCCTCTTCACCCAGGTGCCGCCCAACAACGACTGCCAGCTGTCGAACAGCAACGCCGGTCCCACATCGGGTCACATCCTGGGCTTCACCTTCCAGGGCTGCGACACCTTCTCGCGCATCGTCTGGGGTGCCCGCACGTCGCTGTCGGTCGGTCTGCTCGCAACCGCGATCGGCACCATCATCGGCCTCATCATGGGCGCGCTGTCCGGCTTCTACGGCGGATGGCTCGACGCGGTCATCTCGCGCGTCGGCGACATCTTCTTCTCGATCCCCTACATCCTCGCGGCCATCGTCGTGATGAGCGTGTTCTCGCAGTACCGCAACGTGTTCACCCTGGCGTTCGCGATCGGCGGGTTCGCGTGGGCGTCGACGGCGCGCGTCGTGCGTGCCGAGGTGCTGCGCGTGCGTCAGGCCGACTACGTCGCCGCGTCGCAGGCGCTGGGGCAGACGCGTTTCAAGACGCTCCTGACCCACGTCATCCCGAATGCCATCGCCCCGTTGCTCGTGGTCACCACGATCAGCCTCGCCGCGGCCATCGTCGCGGAGGCCACGCTGTCGTTCCTCGGCGTCGGCCTGGGCGGCGACACCATGTCGTGGGGTAACGACATCAGCCAGGCGCAGCAGTCGCTGCGTATCGCGCCGCAGGCGCTGATCTGGCCGTCCGTCGCCCTGACCGTCACGGTGCTGGCCTTCATCCTGCTGGGCGAGCTCATCCGAGACGCCATCGACCCGAGAGCGAGGGCCCGCCGATGAGCGACGCCACCATGACGCCGCTGCTGTCCGTGCGCGACCTGAAGGTCGCGTTCGAGGGAGAAGGCGGCACGCGCGAGGTCCTCCACGGAGTGAGCCTCGACGTCTACCCCGGTCAGACCGTCGCGATCGTGGGCGAGTCGGGCTCGGGCAAGTCGACCACGGCCTCGGCGGTCATCGGTCTGCTTCCCGGCACCGGTCACGTCACCGGCGGCAGTATCACCCTCGACGGGCGCGAGCTGACCGACCTCAGCCAGACGCAGTTCGAGTCCGTGCGCGGCAAGGACATCGGATACGTCCCGCAGGACCCGATGTCGAACCTCAACCCGGTGTGGAGCATCGGCTTCCAGGTCAAGGAAGCGATCCGTGCGAACGGCATCGCCACCGGGCGCAAGGAGGTCGAGCAGCGCGCGATCGAGGTGCTGAAGCAGGCCGGTCTGGCAGACGCCGAGCGCCGACTGCACCAGTACCCGCACCAGTTCTCGGGCGGTATGCGCCAGCGCGCGCTCATCGGCATCGGCCTCGCGGCCGACCCGAAGCTGCTCATCGCCGACGAGCCGACCTCGGCCCTCGACGTCACCGTGCAGCGCGTGATCCTCGACCACATGGCATCCCTCACCCGTGAGCGGGGCACCTCGGTGCTGCTCATCACGCACGACCTGGGGCTCGCTGCCGAGCGCGCCGACACGATCGTCGTGATGAACCAGGGCGAGATCGTCGAGTCGGGTCCGAGCCGCGAGATCCTCGAGAACCCGCAGCACCCGTATACGCAGCGACTGGTGGCGGCCGCCCCCAGCATCGCGTCGCAGCGCATCCAGGCGACGGTCGAGGATCGCGGCATCCTGCGCGAGTCCGACATCGACGCTCCCGCGACGGTCAAGGTCACCGACCTCGTCAAGGAGTACAAGATCCGCCAGGGCGGGTTCCGCAGCGAGCAGTTCCGCGCCGTCGACGGGGTCTCTTTCGAGATCCCGCGCGGCAAGACGCTCGCCCTGGTCGGCGAGTCGGGTTCGGGTAAGTCGACGATCGCGAAGATGGTGCTCAAGCTCGAGGAGCCCACCTCGGGTTCGATCGAGGTCGACGGCGTCAACACCGGCAAGCTGAGCGCGAAGGACACCTTCAACCTCCGCCGCCGCATGCAGCCGGTCTTCCAGGACCCCTACGGCTCCCTCGACCCGCTGCGCAGCATCGGCAACCTCATCGCCGAGCCGCTCAACATCCACAAGGTGGGTGACGGTGCCTCGCGCCGCGCTCGCGTGGAGGAGCTGCTCGAGCAGGTCGCTCTGCCGCAGGAGCTGGCATCCCGTTATCCGAACGAGCTGTCCGGCGGACAGCGCCAGCGCGTCGCCATCGCGCGAGCGCTCGCTCTCAAGCCCGACATCCTCGTGCTCGACGAGGCGGTCTCGGCGCTCGACGTGCTCGTACAGGCGCAGATCCTCCAGTTGCTGGCGGAGCTGCAGTCCGAGCTGGGGCTGACGTACCTGTTCATCACGCACGACCTCGCCGTCGTCCGCGTCGCCGCCGACCTGGTGTGCGTCATGGAGCGCGGCAAGCTCGTGGAGCAGGGCACGGTCGACGAGATCTTCGCCCAGCCGTCGCAGGAGTACACGCAGCGCCTGCTCGACGCCATTCCCGGCGCCTCCCTCTCGCTGGGCGGCGCGTGACGCGCGATGAGCGCTTCCGGGGCGCGGAGCACCCACGGGTGTTCCGCGCCCCGTCGTCGATCGTCGGCCTGATCGTCGGCGCGGTGCTCGCGGTCGTCCTCTTGGGGGATGCCGCGCTCCGCGCCGGCGTCGGCGAGATGCTGCTGCTGGCGCCGTGGGTGCTGTTGGCGCTGTGGGCCGTCTACGCCCTGCTGTTCGCCCCTCACGTGCGTATCGATGCCGACGGCATCCGGATCCACAATCCGCTGCGCGTCGTCGACATCGCGTGGGCGCGCGTGGCCGACATCGACATGCGCTGGCAGCTCGAAGTGCGCACGGACGAACCACGCGTCGTGAAGGCCTTCGGCGGCCCCGTCGCCGGTCGCCCCGGTCGTCCGGCGCTTCGACGCGACGACTCCCGGGGGAGACGCGAACCTCCCGCGATCCGGGACCTGCAGCTCATTCAGGAGGCCTGGGAGAGCGCGCGCCGCACGGCGTCCGAGAGCGGCGTCGTGCGTCGCTCGTGGGACATTCCCTCGGTCATTTCCCTGCTGGTTCTGCTCTGCTGGGTTATCATCGCTTTGTTCATCTCAGGCGGTCTCGGCTGAGCGCGATGCTGCGCTCGACGGACACCGCAGTGGCAAAGCGCCATGTAAGAGCTTTGTTACGGTCGTGAAAAGTGTGTTCCCCCGGCACTCGTTTCATGGGAAGCCGACGTAGGGTCGCTGAAGATCCTTAGCCAGGCAAACGAATAGGCGGGGATCTCGAAGGCGAGAGGACCACCCATGATGCTGACCCCCGATGTGCTCCGGACGGGCTCGCGCACCTCATGACGCTGTACGTTCTGCGACGGTTCGTGAACTACGCCGTCCTGAGCCTGCTGGCGACGTGCCTCGCGTACGTACTCGGCAGCGCCCTGCTGCGGCCCCAGGATCGCTTCTACGGCATGAACCCGCGGCCGCCGGAGGAGTCCATCATCGCGAGCCTCAACGCTCTCGGCGCCAATCCCGACGTTCCGATCCTCGTGCGCCTGTGGAACTGGCTCGTGAACCTGTTCACAAAGTTCTCGCTCGGCAACACCATCGGCGGTCAGGACGTCATGACCGAGATCGCCACGCGCGCCGGCACGAGCCTGCGCCTGCTGTTGATCGGGTCGCTGATCGGCGCGGTGGTCGGTGTGCTCATCGGCGTGTGGGGGGCGGTGCGCCAGTACCGCGCCACCGACCAGGTGACGACCTACGCCTCCTACCTGGTCTTCGCGACGCCGACCTTCGTCATCGGCGTGCTGCTGATGATCGGGGCGACCAACCTGAACAACGCCGCGGGCACGCAGCTCATCCGCTTCACGGGGGAGTACACCGCGGGCGTCGAGGGGTTCTGGCCGATGATCGCCGACCGCGCGGTGCACCTGCTGCTGCCCACCCTCGCTCTGGTGCTCATCAGCGCGGCCTCGTACTCGCGCTACCAGCGCAGCATGATGCTCGACGTCCTCGGCGCCGACTACATCCGCACGGCCCGCGCGAAGGGACTGCCGCGTACGCAGGCGCTCTTCCGTCACGGCGTGCGCATCGCGCTCATCCCGATGTCGACGTTCTTCGCGTACAGCTTCGGCACGCTCATCGCCGGTTCGACCATGCTCGAGATCGTCTTCTCGTGGCGAGGCATGGGGCAGTTCCAGCTCAACGCCGTCACCCAGCAGGACATCAACGCCGTGGCGGGGTCGACCCTGTTCGTCGCCGTGCTGGTCCTGCTGTCATCGACCCTGTCCGAGGTGCTCTACGCCGCACTCGACCCGAGAGTGAGGAGCTGACATGACCATGCAGGAAGAAGCCCTCGACGGCACGCTCGTCGCCACGAGCCCCGTCACCCGCGATCGCAAGCCGCTGTCGCGCGGCGCCCTGGTGCGCGCGCGTCTGCGAAAGATGCCCCGCTTCTGGGTCGGTGCGAGCATTCTCGTCTTCATCGTGCTCTGGGCCTTCATCGGCCCGCTGCTCTACCCCTACGACGCGACCCAGCGCGACTTCCTCAACGTCGGCCTCGGGCCCACGCAGCTGCACTGGTTCGGCACCAACGGCATCGGGCAGGACATCTACGCCCAGACGCTGGTCGGCCTGCAGAAGTCGCTCATCATCGGCGCCCTCGCCGGCATCGGTGCGACGCTGATCGCGGCGGCCGTGGGTTCGCTCGCCGGCTACCTGGGCGGCAAGATCGATGCCGTCATCGGGTGGTTGATCCACCTGCTGCTCGTCATCCCGTCGTTCTTCATCCTCGTGCTGCTGAGCCCGCTGACGCGCGGCCTGTCGTGGCTCGCGCTGACGTTCTTCCTCGCGGTATTCAGCTGGATGATCCTCGCCCAGGTCGTGCGCAACCAGACCCGGTCGTTGCGCAACCGCGACTTCGTGCGTGCCGCGCGGTACATGGGCATGCCCACCCGGCAGATCCTCGGGCGCCACATCATCCCCAACATCGCGTCGCTGCTCATCATTGACGCGACCCTCGGCATTGTCTCGGCCATCATGGCCGAGACCTCGCTCAGCTACTTCGGCTTCGGCGTCCAGGCGCCCGACGTCTCGCTCGGCACGCTGCTGGCGTCGGGCACGTCGGCCGCGGTGACCCGCCCGTGGCTGTTCGTGTACCCCGCCGGCGTGCTGATCGTGCTGCTCCTGGCCATCAGCCTCATCGGCGACGCCTTGCGCGACGCCATCGACCCCACCTCGGGAGCGAACCGTGACTGACACCCGATCCGCCACCATGCTGTCCTCGACCGGCCGCTCGCCGCTGCTGTCGGTCCGCGACCTCAGCGTCACCTTTCCTCAGCGCGAAGGCGATCCCGTCCGCGCGGTCCGCGGCATCTCGTACGACGTGCACGAGGGCGAGTTCCTCGGCATCGTGGGGGAGTCGGGCTCCGGCAAGAGCGTGTCATCGCTCGCGGTGATGGGGCTGCTGCCCTCGAACGCGAAGGTCGAGGGCGACATCCTCTACGACGGGCGCTCGCTCCTCGGCATGAACGACGGCCAGCTCTCCAAGATCCGCGGCGCCGAGCTCGCGATGGTGTTCCAGGATCCGCTGTCGGCGCTGACCCCCGTCTACACGGTGGGCGACCAGATCTCCGAGGGGCTGCGACTGCATGACCGCGCCCTGAGCGCTCCGGCGGCGCACGCCCGCAGCGTCGAGCTGCTCAAGCTCGTCGGCATCCCGGATGCCGAGCGTCGGGCCCGCGCGTACCCGCACGAGTTCTCGGGCGGTATGCGCCAGCGTGCCATGATCGCCATGGCGATCGCGAACGACCCGCGCGTGATCATCGCGGATGAGCCGACCACCGCTTTGGACGTGACCATCCAGGCGCAGATCCTCGAGGTGCTGCAGAAGGCCCGTGAGGTGACGGGCGCCGCCGTCGTGCTGATCACGCACGACCTCGGCGTGGTCGCAGGGCACGCGGACCGCGTCGCCGTCATGTACGCCGGCAAGCTCGTCGAGCGCGGCACGGTCGACGAGATCTTCCACGACCCGCACATGCCGTACACGGTGGGGCTTCTGCGCTCGGTGCCGAACATGCAGACCGCGGGTTCCCAGCGGCTCGTGCCGCTCGAGGGACGCCCGCCGTCCCTCGCGGCATTGCCGAAGGGCTGCCCGTTCGCGGCACGCTGCCCGATCGCGATCGACGCGTGTCACGACGTCGAGCCCGCGCTCGAGGTGCACGGAACGGTGCCCGACCACGTCGCCGCCTGCATCCGTTCCGGCGAGATCGCCTCGGGCGCCCTGTCGCGGCCCGACATCTTCCCGCGGCCCGAGGCGCTCGGTGAGATCCCGCCGCTGCGCCCCGACGTGACCCCCGCCGTCGAGGTCACCGACCTCGTGAAGCACTTCCCGCTCATGAAGGGTTCGGTCTTCCCGCGCCGCGTCGGCACGGTGCGCGCCGTGGACGGGATCTCGTTCTCGATCCAGCCGGGCCGGACGATGGGCTTGGTGGGGGAGTCGGGCTGCGGCAAGACCACGACGATCCTCGAGATCATGGAGATGGTCGCGCCGCAAAGCGGCAGCATCCGCATCAACGGCACCGATGTCGCCACGGTCGGTCGCAAGGACAAGGCCGTGCTGCGCAAGGGCATCCAGATCGTCTTCCAGGACCCGATGGGCGCCATCGATCCGCGCCTGCCGGTCGGCGAGGTCATCACCGAGCCGTTGCTGGTGCAGGGCGTACCCCGGTCCGAGCGCGACCGCAAGATGCGCGAGCTGCTCGATTTGGTCGGTCTCGATCCGAACATGTCCGACCGCTACCCGCACGAATTCTCGGGCGGACAGCGCCAGCGCATCGGCATCGCCCGGGCTCTGGCGACCGACCCCGCGGTCGTCGTCCTCGACGAACCGGTCTCGGCGCTCGACGTGTCGATCCAGGCCGGTGTCATCAACCTGCTCGAAGACCTGAAGGAGCGACTCGGACTCTCGTTCCTATTCGTCGCGCACGACCTCGCCGTCGTCCGTCAGATCGCGGACGACGTCTCGGTCATGTACCTCGGACGCATCGTCGAGCAGGGACCCGTCGACGAGGTGTTCGACGACCCACGGCATCCGTACACGAAGGCCCTCATCTCGGCGGCTCCCATTCCCGATCCGCGCATCGAGCGTGCGCGCACGCGCATCCTGCTCGACGGCGATTTGCCGAGCCCCACGCAGGAGATCTCCGGATGCCGTTTCCGCACGCGGTGCCCGCTCTACCGCCTGCTGCCCGACGCCGACCGGCGCCGGTGCGACAACGACGACCCGGGCTTGCGTCCTCAGGCGCACTCCCAGGTGGCGTGCCACTACGCCGAACGGTCCGACCTCGTCCTCGAGACGGTGTCGGCCGGTTCCCCCCGAACGTCCCCGACCGACGGCACCACGTCGACGGGGGCCCTTCCCGATCACCAACGAGAGGATTGATCACATGAGAATGCGTAAAGCGAAGGCTCTCAGCGCTCTCGCGCTGCTGAGTGCCGCCGCCCTGGCGATCGCCGGGTGCGCGCCGGGCAACACCGCAGCGCCGTCGGCCAACCCCGAAGACCAGAACTCGCTGCCGTCGACCGCGTGGGTGCGCGCCGACGCCGCAGACGTCAAGGACGGCGGCACGCTGACTCTCGCGGTCGACTCCATGCCCGTGAACTGGAACAACTTCCAGATCGACGGCAACGAGGTCAACACGAACAACATCGTCGCGGCGATGCAGGGTGGCCCCATCCGCATCGGCGAGGACGGCAAGCCCGTCGTCGACCAGAACTACGCTTCCTCCGTCGAGCTGACCAGCACCGACCCCCAGAAGGTCGAGATCAAGCTCAACCCGGATGCCAAGTGGGAAGACGGCACGCCGATCACCGTGGCCGACTACCAGGCCACCTGGAAGGCGAACAACGGAAGCAACCCCGCCTACGTCGTCATCTCGACCACCGGGTGGGACCAGATCTCCTCGGTCGAGCAGGGCACCGACCAGTTCGACGTCGTCATCACGTTCTCGTCGGTCTTCGCGGACTGGCAGAGCCTGTTCGGTCAGGTCCTGCCCGCGAGTGTCGCGAACGACCCGAACACGTTCAACACCGGGTACCTCACGAAGGCGCTTCCCTCGTCGGGCCCCTTCAAGCTCGCGAGCTTCGACTCGACGGCCGGAGTCGCGACCCTCGACCACAACCCCAACTGGTGGGGCCCGAAGCCCAAGCTCGACACGGTGGTCTTCCGCGCCGTGAGCCAGAGCCAGCAGGGCACCTCGTTCAGCAACGGCGAGATCGACGCGCTGAACATCAGCTCGAACGCCGACCTCTACCAGACGGCCCAGAACGTCCCGGGTGCCGAGATCCAGGCCTCGAACGGTCTGACCTGGACGCACATCACGATGCGCGCCTCGAGCGGACCGCTCGCCGACGTCAACGTCCGCAAGGCCGTGGCATCCATCGTCAACCGCGGACAGATCGCGAACAACGCGAACTCGCCGGTGGGCGTCCCCGCCATCACCCAGGGCAGCTACATCTTCATGCCCGGCCAGGACGGCTACACCGACGACTCCCTGCCGTACGACGTCGACGCGGGTACCAAGTACCTCGAGGCCGCCGGCTACACCAAGGACGGCGACTCCTGGAAGAAGGACGGCACCGCCCTGTCGTTCAAGGTGACGGTTCCGGCCGACACCACGACGAACATCCAGCGCGCCGAGCAGATCCAGGCGGACCTGGCCGAGGTCGGTATCCCCGTCGAGCTCGTCTCGGTCCCCGTCGGCAGCTACTTCTCGGACTACATCATCAAGGGCGACTTCGAGATGGTGACGTTCTCGTGGCAGGGCACCGCGTACCCGATCTCGTCGACCCGGTCGCTGTTCACCCCGGTCGACTCGGCGCAGAACTACACCGGTATCGCCGACCCGCGTCTGGACGCCCTGTGGGCCAAGGCCAACGCGGAGCTCGACCCCGACGCGCGCCTGCAGACCGCCCAGGAGATCGACAAGGTGCTCTGGGAGTCCGTGCCGATCATCCCGATCGCGCCGCTGCCGAACGTCTACGCCGTCAAGCAGGGCCTCGTGAACTGGGGCGCGACCCAGTTCGAGACCATCGACTGGACCATCGTGGGCTTCGCCAACTCGTGATCCGTTGACCGAGAGGGGCGGGATCCCGCGGGATCCCGCCCCTTTTTCACGCCGCCGCGCTTCCTGAACGTCTCCTGCCCGGGAGTGTCGTAGGCGCCCGGTAGACTAGGCAGGCCCGATTCCGGGCATCACCCCGAATTTTCCTGGAGACCCTCCATGGCGCACGCCCTTCGTCCTGACCTCCGTAACGTCGCGATCGTCGCGCACGTCGACCACGGCAAGACGACCCTCGTCGACGCCATGCTCCGCCAGACCGGCTCGTTCGGCGACCACGCGCACGTCGAAGAGCGCGCGATGGACTCGAACGATCTCGAGCGCGAAAAGGGCATCACGATCCTCGCCAAGAACACGGCGATCACGTACAACGGCATCCACTCGGACGTGCCGGTGACGATCAACGTCATCGACACCCCCGGTCACGCCGACTTCGGCGGCGAGGTCGAGCGCGGTCTGTCCATGGTCGACGGCGTCGTGCTGCTCGTCGACGCGTCCGAGGGCCCGCTGCCCCAGACGCGCTTCGTGCTGCGCAAGGCTCTCGAGGCGAAGCTCCCCGTGATCCTGCTGGTCAACAAGACCGATCGCCCCGACGCGCGCATCGCCGAGGTCGAAGAAGAGGCGCACGACCTCCTGCTCGGCCTCGCGTCCGATCTCGTCGACGACGTGCCCGACCTCGATGTCGACGCCCTGCTCGACGTGCCGGTCGTGTACGCCTCCGGCCGCGCGGGCGCCGCTTCGCTCAACCGCCCCGACAACGGGTCGCTGCCCGACAACGACGACCTCGAGCCCCTGTTCGCCGCGATCCTCGAGCACGTCCCGGCTCCGGCCTTCGACGACGAGGCGCCCCTGCAGGCCTGGGTCACCAACCTCGACTCCTCGCCGTTCCTCGGCCGCCTCGCGCTGCTGCGCGTCTTCAACGGCACGCTGAAGAAGGGGCAGACCGTGGCCTGGGTGCGCGCCGACGGCACCACCAGCAATGCTCGTGTCACCGAGCTGCTCAAGACCCGCGCCCTCGAGCGCTACCCCGCCGAAGACGCCGGCCCCGGCGACATCGTCGCCATCGCCGGATTCCCCGACATCACCATCGGCGAGACCATCGCCGACCCCGAAGACGTCCGCCCGCTCAAGGCGATCACGGTCGACGACCCGGCCATCTCGATGACCATCGGCACCAACACCTCGCCCCTCATGGGCAAGGTCAAGGGCCACAAGCTCACCGCGCGCATGGTCAAGGATCGCCTCGACCGCGAGCTCATCGGTAACGTCTCGCTCAAGGTCGTCGACATCGGACGCCCCGACGCGTGGGAGGTCCAGGGTCGCGGCGAGCTCGCGCTGGCCATCCTCGTCGAGAACATGCGCCGCGAGGGCTTCGAGCTCACGGTCGGCAAGCCGCAGGTGGTCACCAAGCGCGGTGAAGACGGCAAGCTCAAGGAGCCCTTCGAGCACCTGACCATCGATGCCCCCGAAGAGCACCTCGGCGCGATCACGCAGCTCATGGCCGCCCGTAAGGGCCGCATGGACAACATGACCAACCACGGCACCGGCTGGGTGCGCATGGAGTTCGTCGTCCCCTCGCGCGGTCTCATTGGCTTCCGCAGCGAGTTCCTCACGATCACCCGCGGTACCGGTATCGCCAACGCCATCTCGCACGGCTACGACGACTGGGCGGGTTCGATCACCACCCGTCAGAACGGCTCGATCGTGGCCGACCGCATGGGTGTCGTGACCCCCTTCGCGATGATCGCTCTGCAGGAGCGCATGAGCTTCTTCGTGCAGCCCACCGAAGAGGTCTACGAGGGCATGGTCATCGGCGAGAACTCCCGCGCCGACGACATGGACGTCAACATCACCAAGGAGAAGAAGCTGACGAACATGCGTTCGTCGACCTCCGACTCCTTCGAGTCGATGACGCCCCCGCGCCTGCTGACGCTGGAGGAGTCGCTCGAGTTCGCGCGCGACGACGAATGCGTCGAGGTCACGCCCGAGAAGGTGCGCATCCGCAAGGTCGTGCTCGACGCGACCGAGCGCGGCCGCACCGCCTCGCGCCTGAAGCGTCAGGATGCCAACGCCTGAGCGATCCCGCTCGCGAACGGCCCCGCCCAGCCCCGTGCTGAGCGGGGCCGTTCGGCTTTTTCCGCCCGTTGAGTGTCCAGAACACCCGGACCGGTCTGAACTCCGTCTCGGGTGTCTTGGACACTCGACCGGCTGCCGACGGTGCCGTCGCGTCATGACGGGAACGCGACGGCGCTGGACGTGCGAGCGCGCCGTCGGTGCCGGGCGACGACCGACGTCGAGTGTTCAGAAGGCGCCGTGCCGGGGTGCGATGGCTCGGCGTGTCATGGACACTCGATCGGGATGCCGGCCCCGGCCCCGGGCGATGGCCGTCAGCGCGACTCGACGACGCACACGGCGCTCATGCCGGGTGTGAGCGCCTCGAACACGTGCGGGGAGTCGCCGGCGTACGAGAGGTAGTCGCCGGGGGAGAGCTCGTAGGGGGCATCGGCGGGGCCGACGAGGCCGCGACCCGACACCATGACGAGGTGCTCGACCGTCCCCCGGGGGTGAGGGTCGGATCGGCGGGGCTGTCCGGGCTCGGCGGAGAGCAGGTAGATGTCGCGGCGCGCGTGCGGCGGACTCGCCGACAGCAGCACGGCGACGTACTCCGATGCCGAGGACGCCACGGCGGTTCCCGCTTCTCCGGCGCGGATCAGGGTGGGGGAGTGCGCGCCCTCATCGACGAGGTCGGCGAAGGTGATCCCGAGAGCGGAGGCCAGGGCCCAGAGCGTTTCGACACTCGGGTTCCCGCCGCCGTTCTCGAGCTGTGACACGGTCGCTTTGGCGACTCCGGCGCGCCGCGCCAGCTCGGACACGCTGAGATCGCGTCTCTCCCGCTCGCGTCGCAGGCTCGCGGCGATGCGGTTGCTCAGATCGCTCATGTGTTCATTATCGCTGCCGATCGTTCGATTTGACGAACACGTCACTATCGTTCACGATGATGCTCATGCGTTCGTTCTACCGAACACCCGAGGGGGTGGCGACCCGGCAGGGGCTCGCGGTCGCCCTCGCCACGAGTGCCTACGGCATCTCGTTCGGGGCCCTGTCCGTGGCATCCGGTCTCGACATCTGGCAGACCTGCGTGCTGAGCCTGCTGATGTTCACGGGGGGATCGCAGTTCGCCTTCGTCGGCGTCGTCGCCGCCGGGGGAGCGGCCGCCGCTCCCGCGGCCATCGCCTCCTCGGCTCTGCTGGGCGTTCGCAACGCGGCGTACGCGATGCGCATGGCTCCGGTCGTCGCGGGTGGGTTCTGGCGCAAGCTGTCGGCGACGCACTTCACGATCGACGAGTCGGTGGCCGTCGGCCTCGCCCAGGATGCGCCCCGCGCACGCCAGGCCGGCTTCTGGGTGACGGGGATCGCGATCTGGGTCGGGTGGAACCTCTCGACCCTGCTGGGAGCGCTTCTCGGCGACGTGCTCGGCGACCCGCGCTCCTACGGTCTCGACGCCGCCGCGGCGGCCGCGTTCCTCGCCCTGCTCTGGCCGCGCCTGCGCGGACGACAGCCCCTGGCCGTCGCGGCGGGAGCGGCGGTCGTCGCGGCGCTGCTCACGCCCTGGCTCATGCCGGGCATCCCGGTGATCGCTGCGGCCGGAGTCGCCGTCGCGGTGGGCCTGTTCGACCCGCGGGGCGCAAAGGCGTCGACGGAAGAGGAACGGATGCCATGACCCTGTGGACCGCGGTGCTCCTGGCATCCGTCATCTGCGTCGCGCTCAAGGCGATCGGGTACCTGCTTCCGGCGCACTGGCTCGACTCTCCCCGTCCGGCCCGCGTTGCGGACCTCCTCACCGTCGCCCTGCTCGCGGCGCTCGTGATGGTGCAGACGCTGGGGGCGGGGGCGGCCGTCGTGGTCGATGCGCGGCTCCCGGCCGTCGGTGTCGCCGCCCTGCTGCTGTGGGCGCGTGCGCCGTTCCTCGTCGTGGTGGCCGCCGCCGCCGTCACTGCCGCGCTGCTGCGGCTCTGGGGGTGGGCGGCGTGAGGGGGCTCGCGCTGCGCGCATAGTCGTCCCGCCTAGACTCGGGCGGTGACTTCCACGATTCTTCGCGTCGTCGGCTGGGTGGTTGCCCTGCTCGTCGGAGCCTTCTACGGAGCCGCCGGTACCGTCGGCCAGGCCTTCCTCGTCGGCCCGGTGCCGGTCGGTCTGATCCTCGCGACGATCGGCAGCGCCGCGCTGCTCATCGCCTTGCGCACCCTCACCGGCGACCGCGTCAACGCCCTCGCCGGCGGGCTCGGCATCACCGCCGCGACCTATCTCTTCTCGCAGGTGGGCCCGGGCGGCTCCGCGATCGTGGCGGCGCCCACGGCGGGCACGGAATGGATTCCGCTGGTGTGGACGGTCGTCGGCCCCGCCCTGATGGTGCTCGTGGCGTTGTGGCCCGACTTCTCCAAGCTCCAGACCCCCGCGCGTCCGGTCGAATCTTAGGCCCGAGGGCCCGTCGGCGGAGGCGATCGCCTCGGCGCGATTAGACTGGGCGGGTGACTTACGTGATCGCCCTCCCGTGTGTCGATGTCAAAGACCGCGCCTGCATCGATGAGTGTCCCGTCGACTGCATCTACGAGGGTGAACGATCGCTCTACATCCACCCCGACGAGTGCGTCGACTGTGGTGCCTGCGAGCCGGTCTGCCCCGTCGAAGCCATCTACTACGAGGACGACCTCCCCGAAGAGTGGGCCGACTACTACAAGGCCAACGTCGAGTTCTTCGATGACATCGGATCGCCCGGTGGAGCGGCCAAGGTCGGCGTGATCGCCAAGGACCACCCCGTCATCACCGCGCTGCCCCCGCAGAGCCACTGAGCCGTGGGCGTCGCCGACCTCGCCGACTACCCGTGGGACGCCGTCGCCCCCTATGCGGAGCGCGCGCGGCGACACCCCGACGGCATCGTGGATCTGTCGATCGGCTCGCCCGTCGATCCGACCCCCGTCGTGATCGCCGAGGCCCTGGCCGACGCGACCGATGCGCACGCCTACCCGGCCACGGCGGGCACTCCGGCGCTGCGTGAGGCGATCGCCGACTGGTACGAGCGCCGCCGCGGCGTTCCGGGTCTGAGCGCGGTGAACGTCCTGCCGACCGTGGGCTCGAAAGAGCTCGTGGCCCTGCTGCCGCTGCTTCTGGGCCTCGGCCCGGGCGATGCCGTCGTGCACCCCCGAGCGGCCTACCCCACCTACGAGGTCGGCGCGCGTCTCGTCGGCGCCGAGCCCGTGGCATCCGACGATCCCTCCGAGTGGCCCGCCCACACGCGTCTGGTCTGGATCAACTCGCCGGGCAACCCCGACGGCCGCGTCCTGTCGACGGACGAGCTTCGGGATGCCGTGACCCGGGCGCGCGAGATCGGTGCCGTCCTGGCCTCCGACGAGTGCTACGCCGAGCTCGGCTGGGATGCCCCGTGGGACGCGCAGCCCGTCCCGAGCGTTCTCGATCCGGCCGTCGTGGACGGCGATCTCACGGATGTGCTCTCGGTCTACTCGCTGAGCAAACAGTCGAATCTCGCCGGGTATCGTGCGGCGTTCCTGGCCGGTGACGCCGCTCTCGTGGCGCGTCTGCTGAACGGGCGGAAGCACCTCGGTCTCATGCCGCCCGCGCCCGTGCAGCGCGCGATGACCGTCGCTCTCGGCGACGATGCGCACGTGGCAGAGCAGCGCGAACGCTACGCTCGCCGTCGGGCGGTCCTCAAGCCCGCCGTCGAGGCCGCCGGCTTCACCATCGACCGCAGCGAGGGCGGCCTGTACCTGTGGGCGACCGAGGGGCGCGACGCCTGGGAGAGCGTGGACCGACTCGCCGACCTCGGCATCCTGGTCGGTCCCGGGCACTTCTACGGCGCGCACTTCCCGAACCACGTGCGCTTCTCGCTGACGGCGACAGACGAGCGCATCGCCGCCGCGGCCGAGCGCTTGACGCCCTGATTCAGCTCGAGCGGTTCCACGCCTCCCAGAGGCGCGCGTAGGGGCCGCCGGCCTCGCGCAGCTGGTCGTGCGTGCCCTCTTCGCGGATGCGGCCGGCCTCGAGCAGCACGACGCGGTCGGCGCGGGCGGCCTGGCTGAGCCGGTGCGCGACGACGAGGGCGGTGCGTCCCTCCACGATCGCGAGCGCGGCATCCTCGAGTCGGCCAGCCTCGGCCGATCCGGCCTCGGCCGTCGCCTCGTCGAGCACGACGACGGCGGGGTCGCTCAAGGACACGCGCGCGAGGGCGATCAGCTGTGCCTCGGCGGGCGAGAGCGGGGTGCCCGAGGCGCCGACGGGTTCGTCCAGCCCCCGGGGGAGGCGCGCCACGAGGCCGCCCGCGCCCACGCGCCGCAGCGCCTCGACGAGATCGTCGTCGCCCGCGTCGGGGGCGGCCAGGGTGAGGTTCTCGCGCAGGTCGGTGTCGAAGACGTGCACGTCCTGCGTGACGAGGGCCACCCTGCCGGGGCGACGCACCCGGCCCGCGACCGGATCGTGGACACCCGCGGCGATGGCCGCAAGCGTGGACTTGCCGGTCCCTGAGGCGCCGACCACGGCCACGGTGGTGCCCGAGGCGACGCGCACCGACACGTCGTGCAGCACCGGGTGACCACTTTCGTAGGCGCGCGTGATGCCCTGCAGCACGAGGTCGTCGTCTGCTGCGGTGCCGCGGTCCGGCCGCTCGTCGTCGCGGCGCGCGACGGGCGCGTTCTGCGCCCCGGCGCGGATCACGCCGACGATGCGCGAAAGCGAGGCGAGGGCCGACTGCAGGTCGTCGACGACGAACAGGAGCTGGTTGATCGGCCCGAACAGGCGCAGGAAAAGCAGCATTGCCGCGGTCGTGCCGCCGATCGTTCCCGCCCCGTTCGCCACCAGGACGAAGCCGGCGACGAGCAGCCCGGCCATGCCGAGGAACTCGGCCGCGTTCAGGCGCGCGAAGAACAGGTTCTGGATGCCGCGCGCGCGCATGCTCCACCGCACGACCGCCCAGGACGCCGTCGAGATGCGCGACAGGTGGGCGGATTCCGTGCGGTAGGCGCGTACGGTCTCGAGTCCCCGGAGCGCGTCGAGCAGGTGCTGAGCGCGATCGGACATGGCGGCGCGTTCGGCCGCGTACACCGCGGGCGCAGCGCGCAGGTACCGGCGCACGGCGAAGACGTGCAGGGGCGTCACCACGACGAGCGCGACGGCGTACCACGGGTCGATGACGGCCATGCCGACGAGCGTCACCACGATCGTGAAGGCGGACCCGACCAGCGCCGGCACGACCTGCGGGATCGCGCCCGAGACCTCCGCGACGTCGTCTCCGGCCCGGGCGACGAGATCTCCGGTGCCCGCGCGTTCGATGCGCGCCGGCGGCAGGTGCAGGGCGGTGTCGACCATGCGCTCGCGCAGGGAGGCGAGGGCGTGCTCGAACAGCCGCGAGGCCGATACCGTCCCGACGGCCGTGAGCACCGACGCCAGCACGACGGCACCGGCCATCACCGCCGCGAGCGTCCAGGCCAGTCCCGGATCATCGCCACCCGCGCCGATCGCATCGACGACCGCGCCGAGCGCGAGCGGACCGACGACGCCGGCGGCCGCGGCGGCGAGCACGACGACGAAGAGTGCGGGCAGCCGCCACCAGCCCCGGGGGAACGCGCGCCACATCTCTCGCGCGACCGCCCCGGCGGGGGCGAGGGGCAGCGGAACGCTCACGCGTCGTCTCCTTCGGCGACGTGCACGACGCGATCGGCGACGGCGGCGAATGCGGGCGCGCGAGTGACGACGAGGGTGCGACGGTGGCGACGAGACGCGTGCACCCCTTCGGCGATGCGCGCCTCGGTGACGGCGTCGACCGCGGTCGTCGGGTCGTGCAGCACGAGCAGATCGGGGTCGTGTGCGAGTGCCCGGGCCAGAGCGACGCGTTGACGCTGGCCCCCCGAGAGTGCCGTGCCGTTCTCGCCGACGCGACTGTCGAGCCCCTGGGGAAGGATTCCGGCGAGATCGTCGCACGCGGCCGCGCGCAGAGCGGCCGCCAGGGTCTCGGCATCCGCTCCCGGCGGGGCGACGTTCTCGGTCACGGTTCCGGCGAACAGGTGCGCCACGTGCGGGGCGTGGAGGGCATCCGGATGCCGTGCGCGCAGGGCAGCGGCGACCGCCACGGACCGTTCGCCGGCGCACGCGACGACGACGAACTCGCCCGGGCGAACGGCGAGGTCGTCAGCGAGGTCGTCGGTGGGCGAACCGGCCGCGAGCAGGCTCTGTTCGGCCGGGCGCGCGGGCGCGCGGGACGCTTCGACGCCCTCGACGTCGGGTTCGGTGTCGCGGAGCACGTCGAGCAGGCGTGCCGCGGACGCCGTCGACGAGGCCCACCACGCCCCGGTGTACAGCGCCAGCACCCGGAGCGGGTCGATGAGGAACTGCGCGAGGCCCACGACCGCGACGAAGGCGCCGACGCTCAGCGATCCCGACAGTGCGAGGACGGCCGCGCAGACGGCGATCGCGGTGAGGAACAGGCCCGTCACGATGCTCATCGCCCCGCCGAACACGCCCTCGGCCCGTCGGGCGCGCACGGTGTCGGCCAGAGCGGTCCGGCTGGCCTGTCGGTAGCGGCGCGCGGCCTCGGCCTCGGCGCCGATACCGCGGATGACACGGTAGCCGCTGAGCAGGTCGGCCGCCCGGCCGGCGGCGGCGGCCGCGGCCCGCTGCTCGGCGCCGCTGCGGTCGCGCAGGGTCCGGCCCGCACGCTCGGTGAGCCACAGCAGCAACGGAGCGCCCACGAGCACGGCCAGCCCGAGGGGCCACGACAGGGTGAGCAGCACCGCGCCGCCGAAGAGCACCGCGGCCAGCTGACCGACCGGGTACACGCCGATGGACACGGCCTCCGAAAGACGATTCGCATCCGAGGTGGCGAGCGAGAGGGCGACGCCCGGCTGCTCCGAGGGGCGGCCCGCGCGTGGCGCCCGCCGCATCAGATGAGCGGCGACCGTCGTGCGCAGGCGATGCTGCACCGCGAGCGTGCCGAGCTCGGCCAGTCGCGAACCGAAGCGCCACGAGAACGACAGCATCAGGAAGTCGGCCGCCAGCACGCCGAGCCATAGCACCAGCTGCAGCGGATCGCCGGTGGCGACCGCCCGCTCGATGGCGAGACCCATGATGACGGGGACGAGGGCCTCGCCCACCTGATGCGTGATCGACAGCGCGGCGGCGGGAACCGAGTAGCGGGGAGCAGCCCGCACCACCCGCCACGTCAGCCCGCGTGGCGTGGTCCGATCGGTCACGGGCAGTGCACGCGTGGGAATCGGCTCCGTAGGCGCCTGAAGCAGCATCCTCATCGCGGCGCCGTTCGATCCCGTCCGAGGGCGGACACGGCGGGCGACCCCGAGACGGGATCGGGGGTGACCACGCAGCGCAGCCCGAAGACCTCCTCGACCATCTCTGCCGTCACGACCTCGGCCGGGGCGCCCTCGGCGACGACGCATCCGTCTTTCACGGCGATGAGATGGGTGCCGTAGCGGGCCGCCTGGTTGAGGTCGTGGAGCACCGCGACGAGGGTGCGCCCCTGGGCGTTGAGATCGGTGAGCAGTTCCATCAGCTCGATCTGGTGCGCGATGTCGAGGAACGTCGTGGGTTCGTCGAGCAGCAGGATGGGCGTCTGCTGGGCCAGGGCCATGGCGATCCAGACGCGCTGGCGCTGGCCGCCGGAGAGTTCCGACACGAGCCGCCCCGACAGATCGGCCGTGCCCGTGGCATCCATCGCCTCGGTCACCGCCGCTTCGTCGTCGATCGACCACTGCCGCAAGAACCCCTGGTGCGGATGCCGTCCGCGGGCGACGAGGTCGATGACCGTTATGCCGTCGGGGGCGAGCGAGGTCTGCGGCAGCAGACCCACCGCGCGCGCCAGCTCCTTCGGCTGGTACTCGCCCAGCGGCCGGTCGTCGAGGCGCACCACGCCCGCGGTCGGCGCGAGCAGGCGGGCGAGCGCGCGCAGCAGGGTCGATTTGCCGCTGGCGTTCGCCCCCACGATCACGGTGAACGATCCGTCGGGGATGGCGATCGATAGGTTCTCGGAGATCACCCGCCGGTCGTAGCCGATCGTGAGGCCCTGGGCGGTGAGGCGGGCGGGAGCGGTCATGCGCGTCTCCGGGTTTCGTGGATGAGGAGCCAGACGAGGTAGAGCCCGCCGACGACGACCGTGACCAGGCCCACGGGCAGGGGAATGGGCAGCACGTGCTGGGCGACGATGTCGGACGCGAGCAGCACGACCGCCCCGACGAGCGCCGATGGTGCGAGAGCGATGCCCGCGGTGCGGGTCAGACGGAGGGCGATCTGCGGGGCGGCCAACGCCACGAAGGCGATCGGACCGGCGGACGCGGTGACCGCGGCGGTGAGTGCGACGGCGCAGACGACCAGCCCCAGCCTCGATTTCTCGACCCGGATGCCGAGTGCCCGGGCGGCATCGTCGCCGAGCTCGAGGCGCGACAGAGCACGGGAGAACAGCCCCAGCGCAGCGCACGCGGCGACGATGACCCCGGTGGCGGGCAGCACCTGAGACCAGCCGACCGGCGAGAGCGAACCCGCGCCCCACACCGCGGCGATCATCGCGACCTCGACCTTCGCGCGCAGCAGCAGGTACGTGCTGAGCGCCTGCAGCATGGCGGAGACACCGATGCCCACCACGATCAGACGGAAACCCTGGATGCCGCGGCGGTACGCGAGCGCGTAGACGAGAGCAGCCGCGACGAGACCGCCGCCGATCGCGCCTCCCGACACCGCGACAGTGCCGGCACCGGCCCCGACCAGGAGGATGACGCTGAGCCCGCCGGCGTACGAGCCCGCGGACAGACCGATGACGTCGGGGCTGGCCAGCGGATTGCGGGTGAGCGACTGGAACACCGCGCCCGAGACGCCCAGGGCGGCACCGAAGATCAGGGCCGCGAGCACGCGCGGCAGACGCCACTCGCGCACGACGGTGGCGGTGAAGCCGCCGTCGATCCCGAGCAGGGCGCCGACCACCTGGCCGGGGGTGAGCGCCAGGTCGCCCAGGCACAGGGCGAGGATCGCCAGCGCGAGGGCGACCGCGGCGATGGCGCCGCCGACCGCGAGGGTGCGCACGCGCAGGCGCAGCGACAGCAGCCCGTGGCGCACGACGACGGTGCGGGGGCCGCCCGCGAGACCGCGACCTGCTTCCGGCCGATTGGAGCCGGGGGAGAGGGCGGTCACAGGCTGCTCGCCTTCGCGCGCCGGACGAGCGCGATGAGCACGGGCGCGCCCACGAACGCGGTGACGATGCCCACGGGAACCTCGCTCGGCCACAGCACCACCCGCCCGATCACATCGGAGAGCAGCAGCACGGTGGGGGCGATGACCATCGTGTACGGCAGGATCCAGCGCTGGTCGGGGCCGACGATCCAGCGCGCGACGTGCGGGGCCATGAGCCCGACGAAGGCGATGGGGCCGGCGATCGCGGTCGCCGACCCTGCGAGCACGGTGATCGCGACGACCGACAGCACGCGCGTGCGCACGAGGCGCGTGCCGAGGGAGGCGGCCAGGTCGTCGCCGAGGCCCAGGGCGTTCAGCGACCGCGCGCACGCGAGGGCAACGACGACGCCGGTTCCGACGAAGGGCAGCACGGGAACGATGACGTCCCAGCCGCGCTCCACGAACGACCCGGCGCTCCAGCCGCGCAGTCGCGCGAAGGTCACCGGATCCAGCAGCATCATCGCGCTGGTGATCCCCATCAGGACGGCTCCGACGGCCACACCGGCCAGGGTCAGGCGCACCGGGTCGGGCCCGCCGCGTCCGACACCGCCGATCGCGTACACCGTCACCGTGACCAGCAGTGCGCCTCCGAAAGCCCACGGCAGGAACTGCAGTGCCGTCACGGCCCCCAGCACGACGCCGACGGCGACGAACAGGGCTGCTCCGGCATCCACCCCCAGGATGCCGGGATCGCCCAGCGGATTGCGGGTGAAGGCCTGGATCAGGGCGCCGGCGAGGCCCAGGGCCACTCCGGCGACGATCGCGGCGATCGTGCGCGGCAGGCGCAGGTCGAGCACGATCTGATCGCCGACACCGCCGTCGGGGCTGGTCAGCGCGTGCCATATCTCGGTGGGGCCGAGCGCGTTCGAGCCGACCGCGATGCTCAGGCCCGCCGCGAGGGCGAGTGCCAGCACGGCGATGACGAGACCGGCGGCCCGCCGACGCCGTGGGAGCGAGGGGAGGCGGTCGCGCCGCGCGCTGGGGCGCGACGCGACCGACGGCGAGGGCGTCACCGGAGGATCAGCCCTCGACGCTCTGCGGCGAGGTCCCCGCGACGGCCTTTTCGAGGCGCGGCACGAGCTCGTCGAGAACGTACTTCTGGCTCAGCGGCGTGAGGAAGTAGATGGCTCCGGCCAGCTCCGCGTCGGTGTACACGGCTCGGCCGCCGGCGACCGCGCTCAACGAGCGGGTCGTGCCGAAGTCGAGCAGCGCGGGCAGCGACTCAGCGCTCTCGGTGGCGAAGACGATGACGTCGGCGTCGATGAGCGACATGTTCTCACCCGAGATGAGCGCCTGCGCGCCCTTCTGCTGCACGTACTTGTCGAGCCCCGGCGTGATCACGAAGCCCAGATCGGTGAGGAAATCGGTGTTCAAGCCGTCGGGGTAGACGTAGATGCTGCCCTGCCACGGGCCGCCCTGCGAGAACGACGCGGTCTTGCCCGCGAACTCGGGGTGCGCCGCGGCGGCTGCCGCGTACTTCTCTTCGATTCCGGTGATCAGGCTCTCGCCCTCGGCGCTGCGCCCCATCGCCTGCGCGATCTGACGGGTCTGTCCCTTCCAGTCCGAGAAGTAGCCCTCGGTGCCGGCGACGCTCGCGATCGTGGGGGCGATGGCGCTGAGCTTGGTGTAGTCGTCGGCGGTCAGCTTGGCGTTCGTGCCGACGATGAGATCGGGCTCGAGAGAGGCGATCTTCTCGAACTCGAGGCCGTCGGTCGCGGAGAGCACGGTGGGCTCGGCGCCGTTGAGCAGATCCGTGGCCCAGGGCCAGACGGCGTAGGGCTGTTCGCCGTACCACTCGGTCGTGGCGACCGGGGGCGTGCCGAGCTCGAGCAGGACGTCCTGCTCGGTCAGGCCGACCACGACGACACGTTGCGGCTCGGCCGTGACGGTCGTCTCGCCGAACTGGTGGGTGACCGTCACGGGGAAGGTGTCGCTCGGCTGTGTCGAGTAGGTGGCGTTGCGGGCGCCGGCCTCGGCAGTGCTGCCACAGCCGGCGAGCAGGGCCGCGGCGACGGCGAGGACGGAGCCCAGTGCGGCGAGGCGTACGGGGCGGGAGCGATGGCGGGGAGCAGGCATGCGGACTCTCGGGTCGATGGGACGGGCGCCGCTAGGTTAGCCTTGCCTTACCTTGCCCGCCATCGTCGTGAGGAGACATTCCATGCTGGATCACGACACCGTGATGTCGCGTAGCGAACATCCCGGTTCGACGGATGCCGTATCCGAGGCCACCCATAGTCGCCACTGGACATCGGCGGAATTCGCGGTGATCTCGACGTCGGTCAGCGCCGGCGCCGGTTTCGACCCGCACCGCCACGAGGAGGATCAGCTCGCCTGGATGGCGTCCGGCTCCATGGAGGTCTCGGTCGGGGCCGACCGTTGGCACCTGCGCCGCGACCACCAGGTCTGGATCCCCGCCGGCGTCCTCCACGAGATGCGCTTCACCGAACCGGGGGAACTCGTCAGTGCCTACGTCGACCAGCGTCACCGGCCCGCGCGCACGGGGTGGGAGCGCGCCCGGGTGCTCGCCCTCGACCCGCTCGGCGGCGCCCTGCTGAGCCACCTCGCCGCGGGTGATCGTGCAGAGGGGCGCCGCCAGTCGTGCTTCGCGATCCTGAGCGACCTCGTCGCCGAGGCTCCCGTCGCGCGCGAGGTCGTCGCGCTGCCCCAGGACCCGCGGGCACGGGCCGTTGCCGTCGCCCTGCTGGACCGGCCCGACGACGAGCGCGACCTGGACGCCTGGGCGGCCGAGGTGGGTGTGAGCGCCAGAACCGTCGCGCGGGCCTTCGTCGCCGACACCGGGCGCACCTTCCGCGAGTGGCGCGTGCGCGCGCGCCTGCACGCCGCAGTGGGGCTTCTGCTGCAGGGAGAACCGGTGCACGTCGTGGCCCCCGCGGTCGGATACGACTCGGTCAGCAGTTTCATCTCGGCATTCCGCCGTCGTTTCGGGGTGACTCCGGCCGTCTACGCCGGGCGATCGCGCGAGATGCCCGACTGAGACGGGACCGAGAGCGGCGACGTCACGCCGAGAATCGCTCGAGATGTTCACCCCGTCGGATGCCGGGCAGTCGCGGCTCCCGCGCGACAGCGTCGATCACGGCTCGTCGTCCTCCATCGCCGCCGTGGCGACGGTCTCGGCCGAGGAGGGCAACCTCCTCAGGCGGTGTCATCCGTACGTCGGTGGGCCTACTAGGCTGTAAAAGCCTTGTGCTCGGGTGACCCTCCGGGCGAAGGCCGACCAGGATGACACCCCCGTGGCATCCATCGGTCGAGAAGATCGCGGGGTGCCGCAAGCCCCCGCGTTCGACCACACGGGCGACCAGAAATCGCAAGGAGGCGCGGTGAGCGACGCGGGCACGCAGCAGGACAAGGCCACTCTCACGGTAGGGGGCACCACCGCCGAATTCCCGGTCCTGCGAGGCACCGACGGCGTTCCGAGCATCGACATCGCGTCGCTGACGAAGCAGACCGGTCACACCACGCTCGACTATGGTTTCGTCAACACGGCGTCGACCAAGTCCGACATCACCTACATCGACGGTGACCAGGGCATCCTCCGCTACCGCGGCTACCCGATCGAGCAGCTGGCGAAGAACAGCACCTACCTCGAGGTCGCGTGGCTGCTCATCTACGGCGAGCTGCCGTCGGCATCCGAGCTGGCGTCCTTCGACGAGCGCATCCGCCGTCACACGCTGCTGCACGAAGACCTCAAGAGCCTGTTCTCGGCTCTGCCCCCGACCGCGCACCCCATGTCGGTGCTGTCGGCCGCGACGGCCGCGCTCTCGACCTACTACGAGGCAGAGTCCGACCCGCACAACCCCGAGCACGTTGAGCTCAACACGGTGCGCATGCTCGCGAAGCTCCCCGTGATCGCGGCCTACGCGCACAAGAAGAGCATCGGTCAGGCCTTCCTCTACCCCGACAACTCGCTCGGCTTCGTCGACAACTTCCTCAAGCTGAACTTCGGCGTGCACAGCGAGCCCTTCGAGGCCAACCCCGTCATGACGAAGGCCCTCGACCTGCTGCTCATGCTTCACGAGGACCACGAGCAGAACGCGTCGACCTCGACCGTGCGCCTCGTCGGCTCGACAGGGGCCAACCAGTTCGCTTCGATCTCGGCCGGTATCCAGGCGCTCTCGGGTCCCCTGCACGGCGGCGCGAACGAAGCCGTGCTGCAGATGCTCGCGCGCATCCGCGACTCGGGCGAGAGCGTCGAGCGCTTCGTCGAGCGGGTGAAGAACAAGGAGCAGGGCGTCAAGCTCATGGGCTTCGGTCACCGCGTCTACAAGAACTACGACCCGCGCGCCAAGCTCGTCAAGGAGTCGGCCGACGAGGTGCTCGAGGCCCTCGGCGTCAGCGACCCGTTGCTCGACCTCGCCAAAGAGCTCGAGCAGATCGCTCTCGAGGACGACTACTTCAAGGAGCGTCGCCTCTACCCGAACGTCGACTTCTACACCGGCGTGATCTACAAGGCGATGGGGTTCCCCACGCGCATGTTCACCGTGCTGTTCGCGATCGGACGCCTGCCCGGCTGGCTCGCGCAGTGGCGCGAGGCCATTACCGACCCGCAGACCAAGATCGGTCGCCCGCAGCAGCTGTACACGGGTGCCGCCGAGCGGAACTATCCCGGCGTCTGACCGGATCCGAAACGCCCCGTCCCTCTCGCGAGGGGCGGGGCGTTTCGCCGTGCGCGGGGCGAGCGCCAAGGGCGCGGCGCTGCGCGCGGCGGGTTCCGCGGGTGCGGCGCTGGGCCTCGTGGGCCCTGGTGGGTAGGGCGCTGCGCGCGGTGGGCTCATCGGTGGCTGCGGCTGCACGCATAAACGCTCTTGGCGCGCGCAAACGCGAGGAGAGCGTGTTTGTGTACGCGGGGAGCGTTTATGCGTGAGGGGCGGATGCCGTGGGCCGGGCGCGTCGCGCCCCGGGTGCAGCGCTGCGCGCGGTGGGCTCGTGTGGGTAGGGCGCTGCGCGCGGCGGGCACGTCGGTGGGTTCGGCTGCACGCATAAACGCTCTTGGCGCGCGTAAACGCGAGGAGAGCGTGTTTGTGCGCGCGGGGAGCGTTTATGCGTGAGGGGCGGATGCCGCGGGCCGGCCGCGTCGCGCCCCGGGTACAGCGTTGCGCGCGGTGGGCCCCCGGTGGGTTCGGCCGCGGCATAAACACTCTCACCGCGCGTAAACGCGCTGTGCTCGCGTTTCTGAGCGCGGATCGCGTTTATGCGCGGGGTGGGGAGGCAGCGGGACGTCGACGCAGCGCGACACCCCGCGGCGACGCAATGCCCGCACCGCCCCGGCCCGAGCGATCGCGCCTTATGCGTGCAGCGCCTCGTTGAGGGTGACGCCGACACCCGCGCGGGCCGAGGCCTCGACGGTGCCGGTGAGCGAGTTGCGGCGGAACAGGATGCCGTCGCGGCCGGAAAGCTCCCCGGCCTTGATCGTCTCGTCACCGACCTTCACCTTGGTTCCCGCGGTGACGTACAGACCCGCCTCGACGACGCAGTCGTCGCCGAGCGAGATACCGATACCCGCGTTCGCGCCGAGCAGCGTGCGCGCTCCGATCGAGACGCGGTGGGTGCCGCCGCCCGACAGTGTGCCCATGATCGAGGCGCCGCCGCCGATGTCGGTGCCGTCACCGATGACGACGCCCTGCGACACGCGGCCCTCGATCATCGAGGAGCCGAGCGTGCCGGCGTTGAAGTTGACGAAGCCCTCGTGCATCACGGTCGTGCCGGGGGAGAGGTGCGCGCCCAGGCGCACACGCGAAGCGTCGGCGATGCGCACGCCCGCGGGGAGCACGTAGTCGGTGAGGCGGGGGAACTTGTCGAGACCCTGCAGCTCGATACCGTGACGCTTCAGCTGCGGCAGCAGCCGGGCCGCGTCGTCGGGGTGCACGGGGCCGGCGTTGGTCCAGGCGACGTTGGGGAGGTGGCCGAAGATCCCGTCGAGGTTGATCTCGTTGGGGCGCACGAGCAGGTGCGACAGCGCGTGCAGACGCAGGTAGGCATCGATCGTCGAGGCGGGGGCCTCGTCGGCGTCGATCGTGAGGGACACCGTCTCGACGACGACTCCGCGTCGCTCATCGGGGCCCGTGGAGGATGCGAGCGCCGCCTTCTCGGCATCCAGGTCGTTCGAGTCGCCCAGGACCGGCTTCGGGAACCAGGCATCGAGCACCGTCCCCCCGGTGGTTCGTGTCGAGAGGCCGGCAGCGCTGATGCGTCGTTCGTTGCTCACGGTCCCAGGGTAGTGGGGCACCGCCTGTGCGAAGATCGGGGCATGCTCGCGCTCGACCTCACCCAGTCCTCGGCCGCCCTCACCCGAGCGGTCTGCGACATCCACAGCGTCTCGGGAGATGAGACCCCTCTCGCGGATGCCATCGAGGCCGCCGTCTCCGCGTACGTCCATCTCGAGGTCATCCGCGATGGCGACACCATCGTCGCCCGCACCAATCTGGGGCGCGAGCGCCGGGTCGTGATCGCCGGGCACATCGACACCGTGCCGATCAACCGGAACCTCCCCGTCGAGGACCGCACGGTCGACGGGGTCGACGTCATCTGGGGGCGCGGGACGGTCGACATGAAGGCCGGCGTCGCGGTGCAGCTCAAGCTCGCCGCCGAGCTCACCGAGCCCCCGGTCGACATCACGTGGATGTGGTACGACCACGAAGAGGTCGACTCCGCCCTGAACGGCCTCGGCCGGCTGTCACGCAACCGCCCGGATCTGTTCGAGGGCGACTTCGCCATCCTCGGCGAGCCCAGCAACGGCGAGGTCGAGGGCGGCTGCAACGGAACGCTTCGCGCGATCGTGCGCACCGAGGGCGTCCGCGCGCACAGCGCCCGCTCGTGGATCGGCGAGAACGCGATCCACAAGGCGGCGCCGATCCTCGCACGCCTGGCCGAGTACCGCGCCCGCGAGATCGAGGTCGAGGGTCTCGTCTACCGCGAGGGCCTCAATGCCGTGAGCATCTCGGGCGGTGTCGCGGGCAACGTCATCCCCGACGCGTGCGCCGTCGAGGTCAACTACCGCTTCGCTCCGAGCCGCGACGCCGCGGCTGCGATCCGCGTCGTCACCGACGTGTTCACCGGCTTCGACGTCGAGATCGTCGACGTGGCCGAGGGCGCTCGCCCGGGCCTCGACGCGGCTCTCGCGAGAGACTTCGTGGATGCCGTGGGCGCGACGCCGAAACCCAAGTACGGCTGGACCGATGTGGCGCGGTTCTCGGCCCTCGGCATCCCGGCCGTCAACTACGGCCCCGGCGACCCGCATCTCGCGCACCACGACGAGGAGCGCGTGCCGCTCGCGCAGATCGACGCCGTCGAGCAAGGCCTGCGTGCCTGGTTGAGCGGGTCGTGACCACCGCGGCCACGACGCGCACGCGGGTCGCCTGGGGGGAGCGTCTGCCCCTGGCGGCGCGCATCGCGATCGTCTACATCGCTGCGCGCGTGGTCACGACGGGCTTCTTCCTTCTCGCGTCAGCGCTGTCGGGCCCGGGTTCGCGCTACGGCATCGCGCCCTCGCTCGAGAAGCTCGCCCTGGGGTGGGACGCGCAGTGGTACTGGCTCGCCGCGGTGTCGGGGTACCCGGTGGATCTGCCGATCGCCGCGGGCGGTCACGTCGCCGAGAACGCCTGGGCGTTCATGCCCCTGTATTCGTACCTCTCGGCCGGGCTGGGCTTCCTGCTCGGGTCGTGGGGCGCGGGGGCCATAACGATCTCGCTGGCCGCGGGCTACGGAGCCTGTCTCGTGCTGCACTCCCTGCTGCGCGAGCGCATCGGCGCGTCGGCTGCGATGTGGGCCGTGGTCTTCTTCGCGTGCGGGCCGCTGGCAGCCCTGTTCCAGGTGGGGTACGCCGAGGCGTTGTTCCTCTTCTTACTCTTCCTCGCTATCCGGTGTGTTCAGCGGCGGCAATGGACCTGGCTCTACCTGCTCGTTCCCGCGATGGGTTTCACACGCCCCGGCATCCTGGCTTTCGCCCTGTTCCTCGGGCTCTACGGCATCCATCGCTTCCTCCATCGTCGGACGGATCCGCTGCCGACGCGCGATATCGCGCACCTCGTGGCCCTGGGCGGACTCTCGGTCGTCGTGGGCTTCGCGTGGCAGGCGATCGCGGGCTTCGTCACCGGCGACCCCGGCGCGTATCTCGCCACCGAGCTCGCGTGGCGACGCAACTGGCTCGGCGATTCGAGCGGCGGGTTCCTCCCCGTCGACGGGTTCGTGCAGGCCGCGGGATTCTGGTTCGCCCGCTGGGGGCTGGGCGCGGCGACGGGATACGTTTTCCTGGCAGTGCTCGTGCTGGCCGTGGCCGCGCTGTTGCTGTTCTCCCCGCAGGTGAAGCGCCTCGGCATCGAGGTGCGACTGTGGTCGGCGAGCTACCTGGTCTACCTGCTGCTGGTGTTCTTCCCGCAGTCGAGCATCTTCCGGTTGCTGGTGCCGATCTCGCCGTTGTGGGGGGCTCTCGCGGTGCCGCAATCACGCCGATGGCGGATCGGCGTCCTCGCTCTCGCTCTGCTCGGACAGTGGTGGTGGATCTACAACATGTACGCCCTCGCGAACGCGTACTGGCAGATTCCCTGATCCCCGTTCACGTCCGTCGACCACGCGGTACGACCCGCCGCGCAGGATACCGGTAAACTTCTCAGGCAGACCAACGACGAAAAGGGGGCCGCGATGGCAGCCATGAAGCCGCGTACCGGCGACGGACCGATGGAGGCCGTGAAGGAGGGCCGGTTGATCATCGTGCGCGTGCCGCTCGAGGGTGGCGGGCGACTCGTCGTCTCGGTGAACGACGCCGAGGCGAAGGAACTCTACGACGTGCTCGGTGGTGTCGTCACCGCCTGACGACCATCGACGCAGAAAAGGCCGGTCCCTTCGGGGGCCGGCCTTCTTCGTGCGTTCGGAAGACTCAGACCTCGGTCGGCCGCGTCGTGAGCTGCAGCAGCCCTTCGCCGGTGGTCGACAGTGCGCCGATGACGGCGGGGGAGGACTGCACCTCCTGGATGAGCGAACGGTAGGCCGTGGTCACCGGGTCGCGGCGCACCGGGTCGGCCGCACCGTGCGCGAGGACACGGGGGATGAGCACCGTTCCGCCGGCGCGCACGAGGCGCAGACCGTGCTCGACGTACTCGATGACGCCCTCGGGGTCGGCGTCGATGAAGACGATGTCGTACGACGCCTCGTTCATGCGCGGCAGGACATCCGAGGCCCGACCGGTGATGAACCGGGCGCGCGCGGCGGGTACGCGGGCGTCGATGAACGCGGAGCGGGCGGCCCCGAGGTGCTCCGGCTCGCTGTCGATCGTCGTGATCGTCGCACGGGGCGAGCCGTGCAGCAGCCACAGGCCCGAGACTCCGCCTCCGGTGCCGACCTCGACGATGTTGAGAGCACGGGATGCCGCCGAGATCACGGCTGCCTGGGCTCCGACCGCGGGGCTGATCGGCGCCGCTCCGAGCTCGAGCGCGTGCGCCCGGGCGCGAGCGATGTGCTCGGGCTCGACCGTCGACTCCTGCACGAACCGTTCGTTCGCCTCATGACCGCTCACGTGGACCTCCTCAGATCAGGCTAGACGGCCGATGGTCGCTCGCCCCCTAGGCGAGGCCGGTAATCTGGTCCCATGTTCTTCGGCCTCACGATCGAGAAGCTGATGCTGATCGGCGTGATCGCAGCGGTCCTCGTCGGCCCCGAGCGCCTCCCGCGCTACGCGGAGGCGTTGGCCAAATTCACCAAGCGTGCGAAAGAGACGCTTCAGGGTGCGCGCACGCGCATGCGCGACGAGATGGGCCCGGAGTTCGACGACGTCGACTGGAAGAAGCTCGACCCGCGTCAGTACGACCCGCGCCGCATCATCCGCGAGGCGCTGCTCGACGACACCCCGACGGCGACCATGCGTGCCGCGGGCGCCGCCGCTCTCGCAGCGCGCGAGAAACCGGCATCCACCCCCTTCGTGGCGGGCGAGCTCCCGCCGTTCGACGACGAGGCGACCTGACGCGGATTCCGGCGGCTGCCCCGGGAGGAGGTCCCTGAGGCTGTCGAAGAGGCCGGAACTGGTCGGGGCGGCGTCAGACCGCGTGTCACCAGAACAGGGGATGTCACCGGAACAGGCCGATCCGCCACGAATCGTCCTGTTCTCGTGGCGGCGCCCTGTTCTCGTGACGGGAGCGGCTCGGCGGGGCGGCGCGGCGGAGAGCGCGATCCGGATGCCGTGGCCCGGGGTCGCACCGTGACGGGTGGCGGCGAGGGTCAGACGTTCAGGCGGAGCACCTTGCCCGCGAGACCCCGCGGTCGCACGGCCAATGCCGAGGCGGCGGCGTCGATCGCGCGAGCGGCCGGGTCGTCGGGCTGCGACAGGACCACGGGTCGTCCGTCGTCACCGCCGGCGCGGAGCGCGGGGCTGAGCGGCACGGATGCCAGCAGCGGCACGCGCACGTCGTCGCTCGACAGGGCGCGGGCCACCTCCTCGCCGCCGCCCGCGCCGAACAGGTCAAGCACGGTGCCGTCGGGGAGGGTCATGGCCGCCATGTTCTCGATCACCCCGATCGGATGCTGGCCGGTCTGACGCGCGACGAGCCCCGAGCGGACGGCCACCTCGGCGGCCGCCGCCTGCGGGGTCGTGACGACCAGCACATCGGCATGGGGGAGCAGCTGCCCCACCGAGATCGCGACGTCGCCCGTGCCCGGAGGCATGTCGAGCAGCAGCACGTCGAGGTCGCCGAAGAACACGTCGGTGAGGAACTGCTGAACGGTGCGGTGCAGCATCGGTCCGCGCCAGGCGACGGCTCCCGCGGCGTCCTCTCCGGGTCGCCGCAGGAACATGCCGATCGAGATGACCTTCACCCCGTACGCCACGGGTGGCAGGATCAGGTCGTCGAGCTTGGTGGGGGCCGGCGGCAGGCCGTCGTCGTCGACGAGGCCGAGAAGGCCCGGGATCGAGAATCCGTGCACGTCCGCGTCGATCAGCCCGACGCGAAGCCCCTTCGCCGCGAGCGCCACGGCGAGGTTCGCGGTGATGGTCGACTTGCCCACTCCGCCCTTACCGCTCGTGACGGCGATCACGCGCGTGAGCGAGTCCGGGCCGAAAGGCATCTCGCGCTTCGCGCGCCCACCGCGCAGCTTCTCGGTGAGGGCCTTGCGCTCGTCGGGCGACATCACCCCGACCCGCACGTCGACCGCGTCGATGCCGGCGACCGAGGCCGCGGCATCCCGGACGTCTTTCTCGATGCGATCCGCGGCGGGGCAGCCGACGATCGTCAGGGCGATGCCCACCTCGGCGGACGCACCCGAGACCGTGATCTCGCGAACCATGTCGAGCTCGCCGAGCGGCCGTCGCAGTTCCGGATCGGTGACGGCGGCGACCGCTCGGCGAACGCTCTCGGCGAGGGCGTCGGTCACGAGGCGGGCCGAGGAGCGTCGTCGTGGTCGTCGAGGCGCTCGAGCGCCGCTTTCAGTTCGGCGCGCAGCGTGTCCTTCGTGATGACCTCGTCGGTCAGGTCGCGCACGGCCATGCGCAGCGCCACGATCTCGCGGGCGAGGTACTCGGTGTCGGCGAGGTTTCGCTCGGCACGCTGACGGTCCTGCTCGATCTGCACGCGGTCGCGGTCGTCCTGTCGGTTCTGCGCGAGCAGGATCAGGGGAGCGGCGTACGAGGCCTGGAGCGAGAGCACGAGCGTCAGCGCGGTGAAGCCGATCGCTGCGGAGTCGAAACGCAACTCGTCGGGCGCGATCGAGTTCCAGCCCATCCACACCACGCAGAACAGCGTCAGCGACAGCAGGAAGGTGGGCGTCCCCATCGCGCGGGCGACCCACTCGGTGAACCGTCCGAAGCGGTCGCGCGAGGGCTGCGGCGCGCGCGGGGCCAGGACGCCGGTGCGGCCGCGCGGGGCGTCGAGAGCGGGCTTGCGGTTGTTGCGTGCCATCAGCGCCTCCTCTGGGTCTGCGGGGTGATCTGGGGGATGCTCGCGGTCGCGATGGACCTCGTGGTCGTCCGGGGTCTCGGATCGTCGCTGTCGTGCGTGCGCCAGTCGTCGGGCAGCAGGTAGTCGAGCACGTCGTCGACGCTCACGCAGCCGACGAGCCGGTGCGCCTGATCGACCACGGGCAGCGACACGAGGTTGTAGCTCGCGAGCAGACGGGCGACCTCGGCCGCGGTGGCGTCTGCGGTGACCGGCTCGAGCGTGTCGTCGATGATCGCGCCCAGGCGCTCGTGCGGCGGGTACCGCAGCATGCGCTGGAAGTGGACCGTGCCGAGCAGGCGCCCGGTGGGCGTCTCGTACGGAGGCAGGGTGATGAAGACGGATGCCGCGAGGGCGGGGTGCAGTTCGTGCCGCCGGATGAGAGCCAGGGCCTCGGCGACCGTCGCGTCGGCCGAGAGCACGATCGGCTCCGGCGTCATGAGACCACCGGCGGTGTCGGGGCCGTACTGCAGGAGGGCGCGGACGTCGTCGGCCTCTTCCGGCTCCATGAGGTCGAGCAGCTGCTCGGAGCGCGACTCGGGGAGCTGACCGAGAAGGTCGGCCGCGTCGTCGGGCTCCATGGCATCGAGGATGTCGGCGGCGCGTTCGTCCCCGAGCTGCTCGAGGATGTGCACCTGCTCGTCCTCGGGCATCTCCTCGAGGGCGTCGGCCAGGCGGTCGTCGCTCAGCTCTTCGGCGACCTCGATGAGGCGCTCCTCGGGAAGATCGAGCAGCGTGTTGGCGAGGTCGGCCGGCTTGAGCTCGGAGTAGGTCGCAACCAGCTGCTCGGCGGACTGCGCCTCGCCGGGCGTCTGGTTCTCGCGCACCTCGCCCCACGCGGCGAAGGTCGTCGCGCCCTTGGCGAAGGGCGACGCGCTCGTGCGCGGGCGGCGGAGGAACAGCTGCCCCACGTCCCACTCGCCCAGGCGGTTGCGCTCGATCGCGACGTCCTCGATCACGGCGGTGCCGGAACCGTCGACGAGGCGCACGCGACGGCCGAGCATCTCCGCCATGACACGCACCTCGCCCCCGCGCTGTTGGAAGCGGCGCACGTTGATCAGGCCGGTCGTGATGACCTGACCGGCCTGTATGGAGGTGACGCGCCCGATGGACACGAACACATGTCGTCGTCCGGGAATCTCGACGACGAGCCCCACGACGCGCGGCGCGGCGGACGCGCGGTAGATCACCACGACGTCGCGCACCTTACCCAGACGGTCTCCCGCCGGGTCGAACACCGTGCAGCCCGCCAAGCGGGCGACGAATACCCTTTGCGTGCTCACTGGACCAGCGTAGTCCGCACCTCCTATGCAACACCGGTGGAACGGTCAGGCGCGCGTGACAGGATGGTGAAATGAGTATGTTCGCGCAGCGTCCGGGTGCCGGCCGCGACGAGGTCGGCGAGAAGATCGCCTCGTTCCCGACCTACGAGCAGGCGCAGAAGGCCGTGTCCTCTCTCATCGCCGGAGAAGTACCCGCTCGCGACATCGCGATCGTCGGCTCGGGTCTGCGTTCCATCGAGCGCATCACCGGCAAGCTCGGCTACGCCACGGCGGCCCGCTCGGGAGCGCTGAACGGCCTCATGCTCGGCCTGCTGTTCGCTTTCATCTTTGTGCTCGGGATGCCGACCGTGCAGATCTCCGCCTTCGTCGGCGTTCTGCTGGTCGGTATGGCGCTCGGCATGATCCTCAGCATCGGCACGTATTCGATCGTGCGCCGACGTCGGGACTTCGCCTCGGTCATGCAGGTCACCGCCGACCACTACGACGTGTGCGTCGCGGCCCCGAGCGTCCACAAGGCCCGCGGGATCGTCGGCCCCTCGGGTGCCGGCACCGGTCGCAGCGGTGCCTCGCGCCCGGCGGCGCCCGACACCTCCCCGCCGCAGTACGGCGAGCGCGTCGCCCCGGGCACGGCCGCGCCGGTCGCCCCTCCGCGTCCGCCCGCGCCGACTCAGGCCCCCGCCCCGCGCGACGACGAGCCGCCGCGGTACGGCGAGCGGATCGCGCCGCCGGCTGAGCGCCCCGCGGACGACCAGCGAGACGCCGAGCGTCCCGCCGACGCTCGCGACGGCTCCGACGAGCACCCCGCCCCCACCGAGCGGTGAGCGCCGAGCCCGTCCGCATCGCCGTCGCGCTGCCGACGGGCGACACCGAGGTGTCGGGGCTGTGGTCCGCTGCCCCCGACTCCTCGGCGACCGTCGCTTTGGCGCACGGGGCGGGCGCCGGCATGGAACACCCGTTCTTGACGGGTCTCTCCGATGCGCTGGTGACCGAGGGGGTCTCGGTCCTGCGATTCGTGTTCCCCTACGTCGAGGCGGGCCGGCGTATGCCCGGACCCGCCGCGCACGCCCTCGCCACCTGGGTCGGCGTGCAGGCCTGGCTCGCTTCGGCCGAGCCCGGACCCTTCACCGCCGCGGGTAAGTCGTACGGCGGGCGCATGGCATCCGTCGCCGCCGCCGAGGGTGTGATCTCTCCCGCGGGCCTGGCGTACCTGGGCTATCCGCTGCATCCGCCGGGGCGACCCGAGAAGCCGCGCCGCGAGCACCTCCCGCGCATCACGGTGCCCCAGCTCTTCGTCGAGGGCGAGAACGACCCGTTCATCGATCCGCGGGAGCAGTTCGAAGAGGTGGTCGCGTCGTGCCAGGACGCCCGCGTGCACTGGGTCGCCGGCGGCAATCACTCCTTCGAAGTCAAAGGCGCGCGCCGCCCGGCCGACGAGATCGGCGCCGGGCTGGCGAGCGTCGTCGCCGGGTTCGCGCGGGGGGTTTAGCCGCGTCAGCGACCGGCGGCGTACCCCTGCGCACCGCGCGGGTTCGCGGCTGCCCACAGCAGTCCGTCGGTGTCGCGACCGACCGCGCTGACGCGCCCGAGAGCCCAGTCCCCGGCCCGGCGCACGCGGTGTCCGCGCCGCTCGAGGCCGGCGATCAGGTCTTCGCCCAGGCGATCTTCTACCACCGCTCCCGCCGGCGACCACGTGCGCGGCCAGAACGAGTCGACGAGCGCCGTGGTGTGCAGGGTCGGGGCATCGATCGCCTGTTGCGGGGAGTAGCCGCCGACGAGCAGGCGCAGCAGCACGGGGAGCTGCCACTGGTCTTGCTGGTCGCCGCCGGGGGAGCCGAGCGCGACGACCTCGTCGCCGCGCGTCAGCAACGTCGGGGTGAGGGTGGTCCGCGGGCGGCGACCGGGAACGAGGGATGCCGGGTGCCCGGGCTCCAGCACCACCATCTGCAGTCGCGTGCCCAGGCAGAACCCGAGTTCGGGGACGGTGGGGGAGGACTGCAGCCAGCCGCCGGACGGGGTGGCCGAGATCGCGTTGCCCCAGCGATCGATCACGTCGAGGTGGCAGGTGTCCCCTCGGGTCTGGCCCGAGCGATCGACCGTCGGTTCCCCCGTGGACCCGGACGCGACCCGCTGCGTCGTGCGCAGCGGAGGCAGGACCGGCTCGCGACCATCGGGGGAGCCGGGGCGAAGTTCGGCGGAGGCATCCGGCCCGAGGAGGGCGCGCCGTGTCGCGACGTACTCGTCGCTCAGCAGGGCGGCGGCCTCTGCGGCTTCGTCGGTGTCGCCGAACCACGCATCGCGATCGGCATAGGCGAGCTTCTGCGCCTCGAGCAGCAGGTGCGCCCCCTCCACCGAGCCGGGATCCACGTCGTCCGCGTCCTCGATCAGACGGAGCGTGTGGAGCAGAGCCGGTCCCTGCGACCAGGCGCCCGCCTTGAACACGTCCCATCCGCGGAACGACACCGACACGGCGGTTTCGAACGACGCGCGCCACGACGCGAGGTCTGCGGTCGTCAGGATGCCGGGATGATCGCCGCCATCGGCGTGCCGGTGCGGCTCGTGCAGGAACGTCGCCGTCCGGGGGAGCACCTCGCTCATCCAGCGCTCGCGCGCGGCGTCGATACGCGACTCCCGGTCGGCGGCGTCGTGGCCCGCGGCCACGAGCGAGTCGAGCACATCGGCCCACGCCGTATTGCGGACCAGCGTGTCGGGTGCGGGCGGCTCGCCGGTCGGCATCCACTGGTCTTTCGACGAAGACCAATGGTCGCGGAACAGGTCGGCGACGCGGCCGATCGTGGCGGCGGCTCCCGCGACTAGCGGGTGTCCGTCGCGCGCGTAGCCCGTGGCGAAGGAGAGGACGTCGGCGAGCTCCCACGTGCCGTGATCGCGCAGCAGCAGCAACCACGCGTCGACGCCGCCGGGCACCGTCGCCGCGAGGCCGCCCGAGCCCGGGACCAGGTCGAGCCCGCGTCCGAGGAAGTGCTCGATGGTGGCGGCGGCCGGTGCCGGGCCCTGACCCATGAGAACGACGGGCGCAGCCGCTCCGGCCGGTCGCACGAGGGCGACCAGGTCACCCCCGGGGCCGTTCAGGTGCGGCTCGACGACGTGCAGCACGAAGCCGGCCGCGACGGCGGCGTCGAACGCGTTTCCTCCGCGCTCGAGCACCGCCTGCGCGGTGGCCGTCGCCGTCCAATGCGTCGACGCCGACATCCCGAAGGTGCCTCGCAGCGTCGGCCGGGTGGTGAACGATGCCGGCGGCGTGAACGTCATCGCGACAGCCGGGCGATCCACTCCTCGACCTCGTCGGCCGTGCGGGGAATGCCCGCCGACAGGTTCACCGGACCGTCTGCCGTCATGACGATGTCGTCCTCGATGCGCGCGCCGATGCCGCGGTACTCCTCGGGGACGGTGAGGTCGTCGATCTGGAAGTACAGACCGGGCTCGATCGTGAACGCCATGCCGGGCTCGAGCAGACCGTCGTAGTACATGTCGCGACGGGCCTGGGCGCAGTCGTGGACGTCGATTCCGAGGTGGTGGCTCGTGCCGTGCACCATGTAGCGACGGTGCTGGCCGCCCTTGTCGGCGTCGAGGGCCTCCTCGGCCGTGACGGGGAGCAGGCCCCACTCGGCGACGCGCGCAGCGATGACCTCCATCGCGGCCTCGTGCAGGCGCCGGAACGGTACGCCGATCTTCGCGGCGGCGAAGGAGGCGTCTGCGGCCTCGCGGACCGTCTCGTAGATGCGGCGCTGGATGTCCGTGAAGGTGCCCGAGACCGGCAGCGTGCGGGTGATGTCGGCGGTGTAGAGGCTGTCGACCTCGACGCCGGCGTCGACGAGGATCAGATCTCCGGGCTTGACCGCGCCGTCGTTGCGCGTCCAGTGCAGGTAGCAGGCGTGCGGGCCCGAGGCGGCGATGGTGTCGTAGCCGACGCTGTTGCCGTCGGAGCGGGCGCGCTGGTGGAACACGCCCTCGACCAGACGCTCGCCGCGCGGGTGCGCAATGATGCGGGGGAGCTCGGCGACGATGTCGTCGAACCCGCGGCCGGTGACCTCGACGGCCAGGGCCAGCTCGGCGAGCTCGTACTCGTCCTTCACCAGGCGCAGCTCCGAGACGAACCGGGTGACCTCGTCGTCGTCGCCGACCGTACGGTCGTTCTCGCCGACCTGGAAGTCCTCGAGGTGCGCGGTGGCCAGGTCCAGATCGGCGGCGACGCCGTCGAGGGCGGGGCGGGGGCCGATCCAGAATTCGCCGACCGTGGCATCCGAGTAGAACTCCGCCGTGGTGCGGTCGGCACGCTCGCGGAAGTACAGCACGGCCTCGTGACCGTCGTCACGCGGTTCGAAGACGAGGACGGCGTCGGGCTCGGCGTCGCTGCCCCAGCCGGTGAGGTGCGCGAAGGCGGAGTGCGCGCGGAAGGGGTAGTCGGTGTCGTTGCTGCGTTGCTTCAGCCCACCGGCGGGTATGACGACGCGCTGGCCGGGGAAGGCCTCCGACACGCGGGCACGGCGACGTGCGGCCCAGGCGGCCTGCTCGCGCGGCTCGGGGAGCGCGGCGGGGTGCTCGGCCCACCCGGTCGAGATCGTGTCGAGGAATCCGCGCGGGAACGGGGCCTTGCGGTTGCTGGGGGCGTCGAGCTCGACGTCCGCGGACTGCGGTTCGGCAGTCTGCGATTCGGGGATCTGAGGCTCGGCGGTCGTCGCGGTCGTGTCGCTGGTGGAGGGGGCGTCCATCGTTCCAGTCTCGCACCGTCGGGCGTCGCGTGCACGACGCCGATCGGCGCGCGCGGCCGGGTGCGCCGTGGCGGGGGTTTCGTCCTGCGCCGAACCGGGGCGTCCCGCCCGCGCCGATGCCGTGGAGTCGGCATCCGGTCGAGGAGGGGACGTGCTTCGCGGGCGCGGTCAGCCGCCCGTGCGCTCGAGCTGCACGACGATCGGGCGGTGGTCGCTGCCCGAGCCGTCGAGCGTGCGCATGACGACCGACGCCGAGACCGTCCAGTCGGGTGTGGCCATGACGTGATCGATTGGCGCGCCCAGCAGGGCGGGAGCGCTCGTCGGCCAGGTGCCCACACCGCCGTTGCCGCTCTCGGACGCGGCGTCGTGGCAGCGGCCCAGGGTGCCACCGTCGACGCCCATCCCGGTCATGTGATCGAGGGTCGCGTTGAAGTCGCCCGCGAGGATCACGTTGTCGGTCGCGCACTGGTCGGCTAGCCACTGCAGGTCGCTGCGCCACTGCGTCATGTACTCCTGTCGCGGCGCGACGGCGTGGGCGGCCACGATGATCGGGCCATCTCCCGAGACGGGCATGGCCACGGCGCTCGGGACAGTCGAGGTGTTGCTCGATCCGTCGAGCGAGGACTGGATGACGGAGTACTCGCCCAGCTCGGGCTTGATGAGGACGGTGGTGGAGGTGGCATCCCATCCGGTGATGCCGTACTCGCCGTACTCGGCGTGATGCGCCCACATCGGCTGACCCATGTCGCGCATGAGCTCGGCGACCTCGGCCCCCGTCTCGATCGTGGTCTCGGGGAGGGTCACGACGTCGGCCTGCATACCCACCGCGAACTGCGCGATCGACTCGGCCGAGGTGGCCGAACCGGCGGTGTTCCACGTCATGATGCGCAGGCTCGACGCCGTCTTGGCCGGCATCTCCTCCGAGCCCAGGCCGCGCTGCGAGAGGAGCGAGACGTTGACACCGCCCGCGAGAGCGAAGACGAGCGCGAGGACGAAGGCGAGGGCCCGGATCGGGCGCATCAGCGCGAACAGCAGCATAAGCAGCGTCGCGGCGATGAAGGCGGCCGCCAGCGGCGCACGGAACGAGATGACCTGCGCCAGGGGGAAGGTGCGCTCGGCCCCGAACGCCGAGGGCCACGTGAGCACCGCGGCACCCGCCGCGAAAGCGAGCGCGACCAGGAGACCGACCAGACGACGCACGCACCCGACCATAGGGGAGCCGTCTGAGAGATCCACGGATGCCGGTTGAGCGCGACCTCCGCGAATACGGGGCGCTACGCTCGACGGGTGCAGCGTGAACGGCGATTCGAGGGTCCGAGCGACCTGCACCTGCATTCCTCGCACTCCGACGGAACCGAGCCGCCCGCGCAGGTCATGGCCGCCGCCCACCGTCACGGCCTGCACACCGCCGCCCTCACCGACCACGACACGACGTCGGGGTGGGCAGAGGCCGCTGAGGCGGCGACCTCGCTCGGGATGACGTTCGTGCCCGGCATGGAGCTGTCGGCCCGGCATCGGTGGCGCAGCGTCCATCTGCTGGCCTACCTCGTCGACCCCGACGACACGGCGCTTCGCGCCATGACCGACCGCATCCGCTCCTCGCGGCTGGATCGGGCGCAGATCATGGCCGAGCGCATCTCCCACGATTACGACATCGCGTGGGACGACATCCTCGCCCAGACCACCGACGGCGCGACCGTCGGGCGTCCGCACATCGCCGACGCTCTCGTCGCCCGCGGCATCGTCGCCGACCGGACCGAGGCGTTCGCCGGCATCCTGCATCCCTCCGGCGACTACTACGTCGCGCTGTACGCCCCCGACCCGGTGACCGCGGTCGAGCTCGTCGTCGGCGCGGGCGGCGTGCCGATCATCGCTCACCCGGCGGGGCGGTCGCTGCTGCCCGACAGCGTGCTGCACGCGATGCTCGACGCGGGCCTGGCGGGCTTCGAGCTCGCGCACCGCGAGAACCTGCCCGAGCCCACGGCCCTGCTCGCCGATCTCGCCGCCGAGCGCGACCTCATCGTCACCGGCTCGAGCGACTACCACGGGCTCGGCAAGCCCAACGTCCCGGGCGAGAACACGACGGCTGACGACATGGTCGCGCGGATCTTCGCCCTGGGCCGCGGGACGGCGCCGGTCTTCCCGTAGGGGCTGCCCCGCTGAGTGGCTGAGTTTCCGGGCGTCGCGTGCGGATGGGCGGGCGGCGGGGGCGGTGCGGGCGTCTGTCGCTCGGCGTGGGTGTCTGCCATTCGGCGCGCGTCGTGATGTGCAGCGGTGGCGGTAGGTCACGCATAAACGCTGTCAGCGCGCGGAAACGCGGGGAGCGCGCGTTTCTGCGTGCGGAGGGCGTTTATGCGTGTCGGGCGCGGGGAGAAGGCGTGCCGGAGCGTTCGGTGTGAGTTGCGGCCGGTGCAGGAGCGGCCGCGGTGGGAGCGGGCCGGGGTGGTCGGGCGGGGGCGGGCGGGGGCGGTGTGCAGCGCTGGCGGTGCGTCACGCATAAACACTGTCTGCGCCAGGAAACGCGGGGAGCGCGTGTTTTTGCGTGCGGAGGGCGTTTATGCGTGGGTCGGTGACCGCGTGGCGGCGCCGCGCGCCTGGTCGCGTCGGTCCGCGCCGAGCAACCGACGCCCGAGGTCGACGATTCCGGATGCCGGTTCATACGCGAACGGCGCCGACCCCGCGGTGGGGGTCGGCGCCGTTCCGTGTAAGACGCGTCAGGCGACGGGGGCCGTCGGCGTTCCCGAGCTGCCGCCTCCGCGGCGACGGCGGCGACGGCGCGGGGCTGCGTTGCCGTCGTGGTGCTCCTTGCCGGCACCGTCGTGCGTGCCGGCGCCACCCTCTTCGCGCGAGGCGCTGTCGCCGGCGGGGGCGGTGCTCTCGGACGACGAACCACCGCGTCGGCGACGGCGCGGGGCGCGGGTGCCCTCGGCATCCGGGCTCTCGTTCTTCTTCTCGACCTGCTTGGGCGCGACGGCCTTCGGCGCCGTCACGAGGCGGCCCTTGGTGCCCTCGGGGATGTTGAGGTCGGTGTAGAGGTGCGGGCTCGACGAGTAGGTCTCGGTGGGCTCGGGCTGGCCGAACTCCAAAGCGCGGTTGATGAGCGCCCACTTGTGCAGGTCGTCCCAGTCGACGAAGGTCACGGCGATACCGGTGTTGCCGGCGCGACCGGTACGACCGGCGCGGTGCAGGTAGGTCTTCTCGTCGTCGGGGATCGTGTGGTTGATCACGTGGGTGACGTCGTTGACGTCGATACCGCGGGCGGCGACGTCGGTGGCGATCAGGACGTCCTTCTTCCCGGCCTTGAACGCGGCCATCGAGCGCTCGCGGGCCTCCTGGCTCATGTCACCGTGGACGGCGGCGGCGTTGAAGCCGCGGTCGCCGAGCTCGTCGACGAGCTTCTGCGCAGCGCGCTTCGTGCGCGTGAAGATGACCGCCTTCTCGCGACCCTCCGACTGCAGGATGCGGGCGATGACCTCGTCCTTGTCGAGCGAGTGCGCGCGGTAGACCAGGTGCTTGATGTTCGCCTGCGTCAGGCCCTCGTCGGGGTCGTTGGCGCGCATGTGGATGGGGTTCGACATGAAGCGACGCGCGAGGGCGACGATGGGGCCGGGCATGGTCGCCGAGAACAGCTGCGTGTGACGCACGGGCGGGACCTTCGAGAAGATCTTCTCGATGTCGGCGAGGAAGCCCAGGTCGAGCATCTTGTCGGCCTCGTCGAGCACGACCTCGGTCGCGTTCGACAGGTCGAGCAGGCGCTGGTTCGCGAGGTCGATGAGGCGACCGGGCGTTCCGACGACGATCTGCGCGCCGGCCTTGAGCTGGTCGATCTGCCCCTCGTACGCCTTGCCGCCGTAGATGGCGACGACGCTGGTCGAGCGGTTGCTGGTGAGCATGTCCATGTCTTCGTAGACCTGGACGGCGAGCTCGCGCGTGGGGACGACGATGAGTGCCTTGACGCCGGGCTCGGGGTTGAGCCCCAGGCGCTGGACCACGGGGATGCCGAAGCCGAAGGTCTTCCCGGTGCCGGTCTTGGCCTGACCGATGATGTCCTGGCCGGGGAGGCCGAGGGGAATCGTCTGCTCCTGGATGGGGAAGGCATCGACGATGCCCTTGGAGGCCAGGGCATCGACGATGTCCTGGTCGATGCCGAGATCGGCGAAAGTCGTCATAGTGCGTGCCTGTTCCGGCGGCGAGAGACCGCCTGGGGGAGTCGTATCCACGCCTCACTCGTCCACAGGCGCGGGGCCCCGATCCGACGCCGGGGCTTCTCCACTCTACCCGGCGTGTCTCGGCAGCCCCCGACGCCTAGGCTGTCGTACGTGTTCGAGTGGTTCCGTCGTCGCCAGCGCCCGGTGGGCCGTACGCTCCAGCTGCGCTCGCGCGGAGACCTGGGCGAGGCCATGCGCGTCGACTTCGCCGAGCTCGCCCCCGAGATCGAGACGTTTCTCGGTCAAGCCGCCTATCTGCAGCTCGGGTTCTTCGAGACGCTCAGCGAGCTGATCGCCCTGACCCCCGAACTCGCCGAGAAGGAGTCGCTCTCCCGCGCGGCGGGAGCGGCGCTCATCAAGCACCAGGAGCTCGTCGCGCTGATCCGCGAACGCGGGGCCGATCCGACGCAGCTCATGCTGCCGTTCCGCGAGTCGCTCGACGCCTTCCGCCGCAACACGCACGGCGTTCGCCCCCAAGAGACCATGCTCACGGTGCACATCACGGCGGGACTCCTCGACGACTTCTATCTCGCGCTGTCGTCGAGCTACGGCGACACCGGTCGCCGGGTCGCGCGCATCCTGCAGGCCGATGACGACCGTCAGGCGATCGTCGACATCCTCGGAGCGACGATCGAGAGCGACGAGGAGTGGCGCTGGCTACTGGCGCTCTGGGGGCGTCGTCTCGTCGGCGACACCCTGCTCGTCGCCCGCACGGCCCTCCGCCACGGACACCTCGACCGCGCCGAGGAGGCCAAGGTCGAGCCCGTGTTCAGCGAGCTGATGGGTGCTCACGCGAGGCGGATGGATGCCATGGGGCTCGCCGCGTAACGAGCGTCACCACGGTCTGCGCGACGGGGTGAGGCACCACGCCTGTCAATGCACCGCACAGTGTCTGGACGACGCCGGGTGCCGGCATCCGCCGGCCTCTCGAGAGACTCAGACGCCCAGGCGCACGCGATCGGCCTCGTCGCGGGCGAGGCGCGAACGAGTGATCAACGGCACGAGCGCGAGAGTCGTGGCGGCCGGCGCCAGGACGGCGACGATCCACAGGATCGGCGAGTCGACCCCGAGACCCATCCACGTCAAGGCGGTCCACACGACCGCCGCCGCGGCCGCGCCCGCCAGAGGGGCGAGAACGACGCCGCGGAGGTGGCGGTGCGGCAGCGCGAAGTGCACGGCGAGGCCGATGACCGCGCCGATGATCAGACCGAGCAGGATCTGCACGGTTCGAGTGTCAGGCGACGAAGCCGACGCGGCGCGACTCTTCGGTGCCGAGTTCGACGAACGCGAGGTTGGCGGTCGGAACGAGGTAGGAGTTGCCCTTCACATCGGTGAAGGACACGTGGCTGGCGGAGTTGTCGAGGGCGGCGGCGACGGCCGACTTCACGGCGTCCGAGCTCTCGTTCGTCTCGAAGTTCAGCTCGCGGCCGGTGTTGGTGATTCCGATGCGGATCTCCACGATGCGTCCTTTCCCCGCGGGCCGCGGTCGGCCCGGCGCGTGATTCGACTCTAGGGCAGGCATCCGACACCCGAGCTCGCGGGAGGGCCCGCTTCGCGGACGGCGAACGCGCCTCGCGCCGACGGCGACCGGAGCGGACGCGGCGTCGAACCCGGCGATGTCGGAGGTCGCGATTAGCGTGGAGACATGCATATCCCGGATGCCGTCGCCCTCGACGCATCTCCCGCTCGGGGAGGTGCGCTCGACGCCGAGCAGCGCGTCGTCGTCGACTGGCCCGCGACCGCGAGCGGTGTGGTCGTCGGGGCTCCCGGCTCGGGCAAGACGACCACGCTGCTCGCTCGTGTGCGTGAGCTCGTGGCATCCGGAGTCGACCCCGACGAGGTGTTGGTGCTCACGCCCACGCGACCCGCGGCGACGGCCTTGCGCGATCCCCTCGCCCTCGCCGTCGCGCGGGCGACCTCGGGCGCTCTCGCCCGGTCGGTGGCGTCGTTCGCGTTCCAGCTCGTCCGCGGCGCCGAAGTCCGGCGGGGGGTCGAACCCCCGCAGCTTCTCACCGGCGGAGACGAAGACCAGATCATCCGCGATCTGCTCGAGGGCGATGCCCTCGACGAGCTCGAGGGCGCGTCGCGTTGGCCCGCGTGGCTCGGGCCCGTCATTCGAGCGACCCGCGGTTTCCGGGGCGACCTCCGGGCGTTCCTCGCGGAGTGCACCGACCTGGGCATCGGCTCCGACGACCTGATCCAGCTGGCGCAGCGGTGGGAGCTGCCGGTCTGGGCCTCTCTCGCGTCGTTCGCCGACGAGTACCGGGCCGTGCGCTCGGCGATGCGCGGCACGCACCGCGACGCGGCCGACCTCGCTCGCGAGGCCGTCGCCGTGCTCGACGAGGCCCGCGCGGATCGCGCGCTTCTGGGGCGGTTCGCCACGTTGCGCTGCATCCTCGTCGACGACGCGCAAGAGCTCACCGCCGGCGGTATCGATCTGCTGCGCGCGTGTCGAGCCCTCGGCATCGGGGTGGTCGCGTTCGGCGACCCCGACGTCGGGTCGGGAGCCTTCCGCGGAGCGACGCCCGAGAACTTCGCTCGCCTCGCCCGTGAGCTCGGTACCGTCGCCGCTCTCGGAGAGCCCCACCGCGGGACACCGGAGCAGATCGACCTCGTCCGTCGCGTGGTGACGCGCATCGGTGCGGCCGGGATCGTCGCGCACCGACGTGCTCCCTCGGGCGCCGCGCCGCAGGGCTCGGTCCGCACCTACCTGCTGCGGTCGCCGGCGGAGGAAGCCGACGCCATCGCCCGCCTGCTGCGCGAACGGCACGTTCTCGAGGGCGTCCCGTGGGGCTCGTGCGCCGTGATCGCGCATGACTCGCGGCAGGTCGCGACCCTCGAAGCCGAGCTCGCCGCACGAGAGGTGCCCGCGCGCGCGAGCGGTCCCGGGCTGGCCCTGGGCGTGCAGCGGCCGGTCCGCGATCTCGTCGGACTGGTCGAGCTCGGCATGAAAGATCCCGACGAATGGGTCGCCGACGAGGTGGTCGACGCGCTGATCGGCACCTTCGGCGGCCTCGATCCGATCGAGCTGCGGCGCCTGCGCACGGCGCTCCGCCACGACGAGGTCGGTGCCGGGGGCGCGCGCACCGCGACCGAGCTGCTCGTCTCCGGCGTGCGTTTCCCACTCGAGCTCGAGGCCGTCGACACGCGCGAAGCACGCCGCGCCGCACGGCTGGGCGAGACCCTCGCCGCACTCCGCGCGCAGGCGCTGTCGCACGCGACCCCGCACGAACTGCTGTGGACCGCGTGGGAGCGCAGCGGCCTGTCGCGGACCTGGCGCGAGGCGGTGCGCGGGCACGGGCCGATCGCCGAGCAGGCGGAGCGCGACCTCGACGCGATCGTCGCGCTGTTCCAGGCCGCGAAGCGGTTCACCGAGCGTGAGCCCGACGGGGAGGCCTCTGTCTTCCTGCGCGCGGTGCTCGACAGCGACGTCGCCGAAGACCGCATCGAACTGCCCGCCGTGGTCGACACGGTCCGCGTGCTGACCCCCGCGGCCGCCGCCGGTACGGGGTTCGACACCGTCATCGTCGCCGGGGTGCAGGACGGCGTTTGGCCCAACACCCGTCTGCGCGGCGGCCTGCTTGAAACGTGGCGACTCGTCGACGCGGTGCAGAACCCCGACCTCCCCGCCGCGGGCACGCTCGATCGCCGCCGTGCGGCGATGCACGATGAGCTACGCCTCTTCGTCCGCGCCCTCAGCAGGGCGGGGTCACTACTGGTGGTCACCGCGGTCGACGACGACGACACCGGTCCCAGCGTGCTGTTCGAGATGCTCCCGACGCCTGAGCCGGCGGCATCCATTCCCGAGCATCCCCTGTCGCTCCGCGGTCTCGTGGCGCGGCATCGCCGCTCGCTCACCGCGCCGCGCGTCGCCGTTGCCGATCGCACCCACGCGGCCGGACAGTTGGCGCTGCTCGCCGCAGCGGGTGTCGCCGGCGCCGCGCCCGAGGAGTGGTACGGCGTGGCTGCTCCCACGTCGTCGGCGCCGTTGCGCGATCTGACGCGCGAAGACGTCCGCGTCTCGCCGTCGCGCCTGCACGCCCTCGAGGAGTGCGAGCTGGACTGGGTCATCGCCGACCTCGGCGGCGACCGGGGCGGGACGACGGCGGGCATCGGCACCATCATCCATGCGGCGCTCGAGACGGCTGCATCGTCGTCCGAAGACGACCTCTGGGCGGTGGTCGACGAGCGCTGGGGCGAGTTGGCGTTCGACGCGGTCTGGCGCGAGCGCGCCGAACGAACGCGAGCGCGCGAGCTCGTGCGGCGTCTGGCCGCCTATCTGCGCCGGTTCGATGATGCGGGCGGACGCCTGATCGGAGCCGAGCGGCACTTCGAGGTGCCGATCCCCATTCCCGATGCCGGCGAACACGGCGCCGTGCTGAGCGGCGACATCGACCGCGTCGAGGTGACGCCCTCGGGGGAGGTCGTGATCGTCGACCTCAAGACGGGTAAGAGCGAACCCCAGACGGATGCCAAGGTCGCCGACAACCCGCAGCTCGCCGCGTACCAGTTGGCGTTCTCGTCCGGGGCGATCGAGCAGGTTGCCGGGTTGCCGTCGGGCGGTGCGAAACTGCTCGTCCTTCGCCCCACCGCGGCGAAGAAGGACTACGCGGAGCCGACGCAGAAGCCGTTCGACGACGAACAGCGCGGCCAGTTCGTCGAACGCGTGCAGCGGGCGGTCGAGGTGATGCGCGGCACCAGTTTCGCCGCGCCGTACGAGGTGCACTGCCGGGACGAGTTCTCTTACGGGTTGTGCCGCATCCACACGGTGTCGGCGGTGAGCGCATCGTGACCGTCGTGCTTTCCGCGGCGACCATCGCCGCCGCCCTCGGACAGTTCCCGCCCACGATCGAGCAGACCGCGGTGATCGAAGCGCCTCTCGCGCCCGCCCTCGTCGTCGCCGGTGCGGGTAGCGGCAAGACCGAGACCATGGCCGGTCGCGTGGTCTGGCTCGTCGCGAACGGACTGGTCCGTCGCGACGAGGTACTCGGGCTGACCTTCACCCGAAAGGCCGCGGGCGAGCTCGCCGAGCGCATCCAGCGGCGGTTGCAGCGTCTGTCGGAGTTCGAGACGCGCGGACTGCTGGGTGCTCTTCCGGCGCTGCACGAGGCGGGTCGCCTGTCGGTGTTCGCCGAACTCGCACGGGTCGAAGGGGCGCGCGCAGATGCCGCCCGTCTCGAGGTTCTCGACACCCTCGCCGCCGAGGTCGGCGCGGACGACCCCGGCCTCGACGACGGCGACCAGCTGTTGCACCGGCCCACCGTGTCGACCTACAACAGCTTCGCCGACTCGATCGTGCGTGAGCACGGCCTGCGCATCGGCCGCGACTCCGAGGCTGCCGTGCTCTCGGAGTCCGCGGCCTGGCTGCTCATGCGCCGGGTCGTGTTCACCTCCGATGACCCAGGCCTGGAGGAACGGCAGGAGTCGCCTCGCACACTCATCGACGCGGCTCTGCGCATTGCTCGCGACGGCGTCGACAATCTCGTCGACCTCGACGAGCTCGCCGCGTTCCCCGACGAGTTCGCTCGTATCGTCGAGCGTCCGTCGACCTCGGCACGCGTCACCGTCTACAAAGAGGTGGCCGACGCCGCGTCGCGTGTGTCGGCTCTGTCGTTGCTCGCGCGCCTCGCCGCCGACTACGACCGCGAGAAGGCGCGCCTGGGCGTCATGGACTTCGCCGACCAGGTGGCGGGGGCCCTGCGCATCGCGCAGGAGCATCCCGCGGTCGTCGAGGAGCTGAGAGCGCGCTACCGTGTGGTCCTGCTCGATGAGTACCAGGACACGTCGGTCGTCCAGACCGACCTGTTGGCCACCCTCTTCGGGGGTACCGGTGTCATGGCGGTCGGCGACCCGCACCAGGCGATCTACGCGTGGCGGGGTGCGAGCGCGGGAAACCTCGGTGGCTTCCCCGATGCCTTCGCTCCGGAGGGCGGATGCCAGCGCTTCGCGCTGCTCACCAGTTGGCGCAACAGTGCCCGTGTGCTCGACGCCGCCAATGCCGTGCTCGCGCCCCTCGCCCACCGGGCGGCCGTGGCCGTAGAAGAGCTGCGGTCACGTCCCGGCGCGCCCGAGGGTGTGGTCGAGGTCGCCTTCGAGAACGATCTCGACGCCGAGGCCGACCGCGTCGCGTCGTGGTTCGTCGGCGTCCGTGCGGCGCGCGCCGCCGAGGGGCGCGGGACGACCGGCGCCGTGCTCTTCCGCAGCAAGAAGCACATGGTGCGCTTCGGTGATGCGCTCGGGCGGCGTGGCATCCCTCACCGCATCCTCGGGCTCGGCGGCCTGCTGACGACCCCGGAGGTCGTCGACGTGGTGTCGGTGCTGCGGGTCATCAGCGACCCCGAGGCGGGGTCGGCTCTGATCCGTCTGCTCTCCGGACCGCGGTGGGCGGTGGGGTTGGCCGATCTGCGCGCCCTCGCTCAAGTCGCGAGGCGGCTAGCGACACACGACGTCGCCCTGCAACCGCTCGCCCCCGAGGTCGTGGACCGCCTGCGCTCGACGCCGGGGGCCGATCGCGCGTCGCTGGTCGACGCTCTCGATTTCGTCACCCGCCAGACCGACGGCCACGGGTGGCTGACCGACATCACTCCCGAAGGCCGTGCGCGCCTCCGGGAAGCCGGTGCGGTGTTCGCAGCCCTCCGCAGGAGCGTCGGTGCCCCGATCCCCGAGCTCATCCGCCTCATCGAGGCGGAGCTGCGTCTCGACATCGAACTCGCCGCGAACGAGGCACGCGGCCCCGCTCGTATCGCCTCGGCGCAACTGCGCGCTTTCGTCGACGAGATCCGCGGGTTCCTGGCGGCGGACGAGTCCGGCTCCGTCTCGAGCCTGTTGGCGTGGCTCGATCACGCCGAGCAGGCCGACGAGTTCGCGCCGCGTACCGAGCCGCCCGAGGACGACGTCGTCCAGCTCCTCACGATCCACGGTTCGAAGGGCCTGGAGTGGGATGCCGTGGCCGTCGTGCGCCTCGTGACCGACGAATTGCCCTCGCTTCCGCGTGACACGAAGGGGTGGCTGGGTTTTGGCATCCTCCCCTCGCAGTTCCGAGGCGATTCTGCGTGGCTTCCGGTGTTCGGATGGCGCGGGGCCCAGACGCAGCAAGAGCTGAAGGCGGCGATCGACGCGTTCGTCGCCGACAACCGAGCCCGCCAGCTCGAAGAGGACCGACGCCTCGCCTACGTGGCGTTCACCCGAGCCCGCGACCACCTCATGCTCTCGGGCTCGAGTTGGTCGGGCACGAAGCGCCCTCGCCGGCCCAGCGTCTTCCTCGACGAGGCCGCTGAGGCGCTCGGGGCGGAGCTGTTCATCGACGAGGCGGGAGACGACCCCTACGACGGTGAGCGACGCCTGCTGCACTGGCCGCTCGACCCGCTCGGGGCCCGACGCACGGCGATCTCGGCCGCGGTCGGGGCCGTCACCGCTGCGCGCGCGGCGACGCCGGTCGACGCCGATGACGACCTCGAGCTGCTGCTCGCGGAGCGTGCCGAGCGGCTCCGGCCCGTGCATACGCCGGCTCCGACGCGTATCCCAGCCTCTCGTTTCAAGGATTTCGTCGACGACTACGGACGCGCGGTCGAGGATCTTCGCCGGCCCATGCCGGAGCGCCCCTATCGGCAGACGCGCCTCGGAACGCTCTTCCACGCCTGGGTCGAGCAGCGCTCCGGGCTGGTCGGAGCGGGTGTCGGGCTCGACGACGACGGTCTGTGGGGCGATGACGAAGCGGGAGCGTCCGCAGCTGATGCCGTCGAACTGCAGCGGTTGCGGGAATGCTTCGAACGCTCGGAGTGGGCCGCACTGCGGCCTCTCGAGGTCGAGACCGAGATCGACTTCGTCACGACGCGCCTCGACGGGCGCGAGCACGTCGTCATCTGCAAGCTGGATGCCGTGTACCGCCGCGGCGAGCGGTACGAGATCGTCGACTGGAAGACGGGGCGCCCACCCGCCAGCGAGTCCGAGCGTCGTTCGCGCATGCTGCAGCTCGAGCTCTATCGCGAGGCCTATCACGCCAAGCACGGTATCGACCTCGACCTGATCGACGTCGCCCTCTTCTACGTCGGCGATGAGCTGGTGCTGCGGGGGTGAGGGCGCGGGCCGTCCAGACCGGGAAACGTACGCGTGAGAGGTTTCGGGCAGCGACGCGCAAAAGCGCTGCTCGGATCTGCCGACTCGGTCACAGCCCGGTCACGTGACCCGGTCGCACCCCGCGCGGCTCGAGGCAGGATGTGCCGGTTGAGGCGCGAGAAAGAGCCGCCCCCGGCCACCGTCGCGAACTAGGTCGACGGCGATGAGCGGCCGCAGCAGAGCGACGGCGCCCGTCAGGCCCCGTCGCCGGAGACGCCCCAGCGGCGCAGCGCGGCGCGGCTCGCGCGAGCGGCGTCTTCTTCGTCGTCGGTGTGCGCGGCGCCGAAATCGCGCGAGGCGTCGGACGCGGTTGCGTCCGTACCCGGTGCGCCCTCTTCGCGGACGGCGGGCTCGGCGGGGTCTGTCGACACGGCAGAGCGTGACCACAGCGAGGTCGCGTCGGTGTCGCCGCTCAGCGCGGGAGCCTGGCCACGGTCGTTTCGGGTCTCGGGCGTCTTGTCCTCCCACCCGTCGAGGTCGAGGGGCTCGGTCTCGCCGGGCTCGACGCTGTCGGGGACGGGCAGCCGGTCGACGTGGATCGCGCCGCTGTCGGCATCCGACTCTTTCGCGTTCGCGAGGGCTTCGGCGAGCGCTTCGGCGGCGGTGGCGCGGTCGCGCTCCGCCGACAGGTACAGCGACAACGCTTCGGGGTCGTAGGCGTCGGTCTGCATCGAGGTGTCGACGGCGGCCGGGGCAGAGACCGGGGGAACGCTCTCGACGAGGGCCATCGCGTCGTCGATGTCGCTTCGCGAGTCGGGCACGATGTGGTCGCCGCGCACGCCGTCGGCCAGGGCATCGAGCAACGCGACGGCGTCGGCGACGACGTCGGTCTCGCCGGCGTCGTGTCCGTGCACGAGCCAGCGCGCGAATTCGAGCTCCGCGTAGAACCGCGCGCGTTCGCGCAGCAGGGGGTCGGGGGAGCGATCGCCGGCCGCGGCGTATCCGGCATGGACGTCGTCGGCGGCGAGGGGAGCGGATGCCAACCAGCGCAGGTCGACGGCCGGATCGCCGACGCTGAGGCCGGCCCAGTCCAGGATGCCGACCACGTGGGGGATCTCGTCCTCATCGTCGGCGAGGAGGATGGATGAGCTCGTCGCGCCGCCCAGGACGACCGCCGACTCGAAGCGCCACAGCTCGTCGACGTCGAGGGCGCGGCGCCACCGCAGCATGAGGTCGTCGCTGACGCGACCGGTGGCGTCAGCGCGGTCGAGGAGTCGTTTGACGTCGTCCCGCACCTGCTCGGGAGAGCGCACGGGCAACCCGTCGGTGCGGACGATCGACACGGGGAGCGCGTGGACTGCGGCCAGCGCCCCGCCGATCGCCGGCGCGTACCCGGGGCCCTTGGGGAGGTGCGCCGGATCGATGCGGTAGCCGTCGATGCGATCGACGATGAGGACACGCTGCGTTCCGGAACCGCTCTCGCCGATCACCTCGGGCACGGCGAAGGGGAGGAGGGCGCGAACGCCCGCCGTCAGAGCGTGCAGCGCTCGTGACTCCGCGGCGAGGTCGGGAGCGCCTTCTTCGCCGGCGGGCATGCGGATGACGACCTCGCGCCCGTCGGCGGTGCGGGCCAGCGCGGCATCGAAACGGCCGGCGGCGTTCTCGGTCAGAGCGCTGACGTTCGAGAAGGCTGCGCCGGGCAGGGCCGTCGTCGCCGACGCGGCTAAAATGAGGGGCGAGCGTGCCATGCCCCCAGGGTAGGTCGGGCCTTCCTTCACCGGCCCGCGCCACGCCCTTCACCGAGCAGGTCGGTCTGGCGACCGCCCACCCGTGCCCGCCGTCAGAGAGGTGTTCGATGCCGCGTCCCGCGTCTTCGCCGTCCGAGGTCCCGTTGACCGTCGACCGCGCGGGCGGTGAGCGCGACGACGAGACCCTGCTCGAGCGCGTCCTGTCTGAACCGAGCACCCTGGTCCTCGCCATCCGTCGCGATGCGGCGCCGCTGCGCGACGGACACTTGGTCTTGGGCTCGCAGGCGCGGATCGGGAGAGAGCACGTCCAGGAGTGGGCGTTTCTCGGCCGCACTCCCGATCACACCGCGGTCGTCCTCGCGGCCCTGACCGCCGGCGCCCCCGACGACCTCGTTCCGGATGCCGAGTGGGCACCCCTCCGCGCGGCCGGAGGCGACCTGCCCGACGGTGAAGCCGAACTGCTCACCACCGCCGTCGCTCTGGCGGGGTGGCTGCGCGATGCCGCGTTCTGCCCGGCGTGCGGCTCGGCGACAGAGCTGCGCCACGCCGGCTGGTCGCGGCACTGTCCTGTCTGCGGGCGTGAGCACTTCCCGCGCACCGATCCGGCGGTGATCGTGCTGGTGACCTCGGCGACCGGTGACGATCGGATCCTTCTCGGCGCGAACGCCGCCTGGGGAGGTGACCGGTACTCCTGCTTCGCCGGGTTCGCCGAGGCGGGGGAGTCGCTCGAGGATGCGGTCACCCGCGAGGTCGGCGAGGAAGCCGGTGTTCGTCTCCGCGACATCGCGTACCGCGGTTCGCAGGCCTGGCCGTACCCCCGTTCGCTCATGCTGGGCTTTCGAGCGGTCGTCGTCGACGACGCTGAAGCGGAAGCCGACGGTGAGGAGATCGTCGAGGTCCGCTGGTTCGACCGCGAAGAGATCGGCGCCGCCCTTCGCGGCGAGGGCACGGCGATGCTCCCGGGCCCGGCATCCATCGCTCGTCGCTTGATCGACGACTGGTACCGGGGCGTCGCATGACCGCGCCGCTCGAGGGACTCGACGAGCACCAGCTCGAGGCGGCGCGTGCGCTTCGCGGTCCGGTCTGCGTTCTCGCGGGTGCGGGCACCGGCAAGACGCGCGTGATCACGCGCCGCATCGCTCACGGTGTCGACACGGGCGCCTACTCGCCGCAGCGCGTGATGGCCGTGACGTTCACCGCCAAGGCCGCGGGGGAGATGCGCGGGCGTCTGCGTGCGCTCGGGGTCGCGGGGGTCTCGGCCCGCACGTTCCACGCCGCCGCTCTCGCGCAGGTCAATTTCTTCTGGCCGACGCTCGCCGGTGATCAGGCGCCTTCGATCATCGACAACAAGGTGCGCATGCTCGCGCACGCGGCCGACGGCGTGGGACTGGCCCCCGACACCGCGACTCTGCGCGACGTCGCGTCGGCGATCGAGTGGCGCAAGGTGACTCTGCGCTCCATCGAGCAGTACGCGGCGGACCGCCCCGACGGCGTCGGTCGTCTCAGCGTCGACCAGGTCGTGGCCCTGCAGAGCGCGTACGAGAAGCTCAAGGACGAGCGCCGCCAGATGGACTTCGAAGACGTCCTGCTGACCTGCGCCGGCATGATCGAGGCCGAACCGCGGGTCGCCGCGGCCGTACGCGAGCAGTATCGGCACTTCACCGTGGATGAGTACCAGGACGTCTCGCCGCTGCAGAACCGCCTGCTCGAGCTCTGGCTGGGCGATCGTCGCGACCTGTGCGTCGTCGGTGACGCGAGCCAGACGGTGTACTCGTTCACCGGCGCCGACGCGCGGTACCTGCTCGAGTTCGAGCGCACGCATGAAGATGCGCGTGTCGTGCGTCTCGAGCGCAACTACCGCTCGACGGCTTCGGTGCTCGCCGTCGCCAACGACCTCATGAGGGGTCGCGCCGGCGCCCTCGAGCTCGTCGCGGCCAGCGAAGACGACACGCCCACGCCGACCGTGCGCGCCTTCGACGACGATGAAGACGAGGCCTCTGCGGTCGCGGCCTCGATCCGCGACTCGCTCGCGCGCGGCGTCGATCCCCACGACATCGCGGTTCTGTACCGCTCGCACGCGCAGTCCGCGGGGTTGATCTCGGCCCTCGCGAAGGTGGGTGTCGCGGCGTCCGTCCTGGGCGGCCGCAAGTTCTTCGACCTTCCCGAGGTTCGGCAGGCTCTCATGGCGCTTCGCGCCGCGTCCGTGGCGCCGCTCGAGACCGGGTTCCTTCCGACCGTCCGCGACGTGCTCCGCAGCGTCGGGCTCACCGACGACCCGCCCGAGGCGGGCGGCGCGCTCCGCGAGGCGTGGGAGGCGCGCGCCGCCATCCTGCGCCTGGCGGAGGAAGCGCCGCACGGCACCGACCTGCGCGCGTTCACCGACGATCTGCAGGCGCGTGCGCGCGATCAGCACGAGCCGACGACGCGGACGGTGACGCTCGCGACGCTGCACGCGGCGAAGGGGCTGGAGTGGGATCACGTGTACCTCGTGGGATTCAGCGAAGGGCTGCTGCCGATCTCGTACGCCAAGACCTTCGAAGCGGTCGACGAAGAGCGGCGCCTCGCGTACGTGGGCGTCACGCGGGCCGCACGAACGCTGTCCGTGAGCTGGGCACGGGGTCGAGGGCGGATGGAACGGTCCCCGTCGCGCTTTCTTCGAGAGATCGGCAGTGGCAGTCTGCGCTCGGCCGATGCAGCGCCCAGGCCCGCCGGAACGAATCGGCGCGCAGGCGCAGCGAGCGCGTCGTCTGCCCGATCGGAGCGGTGAGCAGGAACCGCGCCGCCCGTCCGGCCTCGGCCGCCAGCGCCACGTCGATCTCGGGCCGCGGTCGTCCCACCAGCTGAGCGGCGACGGTCGCCCACTCCGGGTCGTCGCGGCGCTGGTCCGCGTCGAGACACGCGAGGCACGCCGTCTGTCCCGGCACCACGACGGGCCCGATCCGGGCACTCGACCCGTCGAGCACGAGCGGCAGGTGCGTCACGTCGTCGCGGACGAGCGGCCCCGCTCTGCGGGGGTCGACCCGGTGTGCGGCCAGCAGCACCACCCGTGTTCCGGGAGCGACGCTCTCGGTCGCCGTCCCCGCCCACGCCACGACGCGGGTGCGCGGGGGCAATGCCGCCAAGACGGCTCGGGCGGCTCGCGGCGGCAGGTCATCGTCGACCTGAAGGGCGAGGGGCGGATGCCGTGACCTTCGCGCCAACGCCGGAGCCACCGCCGCGAGCAGAGCGTCGGCGGCTCCGTCCTCGGCCCCGTGCACGCGGGCGAGACCCCGGACCGCGGCCGCACTCGTCCCGTCCGCCAGCGCCGCGACGACGACGTCGACCCACGAGCCGGTGAAGGGCGAGACGGCTACCGCGGGGGCGCCGAACTGCACGCTCCCATCGGAACGCCACAGCGGGGGAGCAGCGGAATCGAGTCTGATCATCGCCCGATCATCGCGTCTGCGGAGATCTCGGATGCCGTTGTCCCCAGGGCGAAAAATGCGTGACGCCCGTGTGGAGGAATGTCATCCTCCCCACGGGCGTCACGACACGACGGGCTTCAGCCCGCCGAAGTGCTCACACCGGCCGCTGATCTCCCGGCGCCGCTCCGTCGTCGCCGCCGCCGAGGGGACCGTCGCCATGCTCCCGCGTCCCACCCGCATCCGTGCCGTCGTCCGGGGTCCCGGCATCCGGGCTCCCGCTTCCCGAACCACCGTCGCGCCGCCCGCCGTCGGCCTCTTCGGCCAACAGCTGCGCGAGGGCGTCGTCCATCGCGTCCGACGGAGCCGCTTCTCCGCGGGAGGCCGCGGTCAGTCGCGCGATCAACGCCGCGGGGTCGTCGATGTCTTCCGACGAGGGCATGAGGTCGGGGTAGTCCCACAGCCCGTCTCGACCGTCGACGCCCACGGCGTCGGTGACGGCGCGCCACATGGCCGCGGCTTCCCGCATGCGGCGGGGGCGCAGTTCGAGGCCGACGAGCGAGCCGAGCGCCTGTTCGGCGGGCCCGCCCACCGCGCGACGACGACGAACCGCCTCGGCGATGCGAGCGGCCGAGGGCAGGCGCGAGGTCGCGTCCTCGGTGACCACGTCGACCCAGCCTTCGATCGTCGCGAGCAGGTTCTCGAGGCGCGTGAGAGCTGCGGTCTGCTCTTCGGAGCGCTCGGGCAGCAGCGCACCGCTCTCGAGGGCGCCGCGCAGCTCTTCGGGCTGCGAGGGGTCGAAGCGCGAGGCGAGGTCCTCGAGGGCGTCGGTGTCGACGCGGATCCCGTGCGCGAAGTCGCGCACCTGCGAGATCACGTGCAGGCGCAGCCAGCGCGCGTGACGGAACAGGCGCGCGTGCGCCAGCTCGCGCGTGGCCAGGTACAGCGCCAGCTGATCCTCGGGGATCTCGAGGTCGCGGCCGAAGTCGGCGAAGTTCTGCGGAAGGATCGCCGCGTCGCCGTCGGGCATGACCGGGATGCCGACATCTCCGCCACCCACGACCTCGGTGGACAGCCGGCCGACGACCTGGCCGAGCTGCGTGGCGAAGAGCGAACCGCCCACGGTGCGCATGAGGCGACCGGCACCGGCGATCATGTCCTGCATGTCGTCGGGTGCCTGCTGGCCGAGGGCGGCGGTGAGCGCGTCGGCGATGCTCGTGGCGACGGGTTCGGCGAGCTCCTGCCAGATCGGGAGGGTCGCACTCACCCACGCGCCGCGCGTGACGGCGCGCGGGGGGCGCGGCAAGTCGCTGATCGAGGTCGCCTCGCCCAGCCACAGGGCCGCGAGGGTGAACGCCTGGTCGAGGTCGGTGCGCTGACCGGTGGTCACGCCGAGGCCGTCCTGGTTGGCGATGTGCAGGGCCTGGCGCTCGGCCAGGCTCCAGTCGACACCCTCCTGCGTGCCGGCGAAGGCGCCCTGCAACTGGTTCATGACGGCCTGCAGCATGGCGGGGTCGATCTGCATGCCCGACAGACGGGAGAGCTGCTCGGGGTCGATGCCGCTGACGTCTCCGGACATGAGACGGCGCATGAGTTCCTGGAACTCGTCCTCGGGGCTCCGGTCGCCGCCGGGGTTGTCGTCTGCCACGTGAGCCGCCTTTCAGCCAGGTCTGGGGGAACGGGTTCTACGCTAGTCGCACGCTTCCCCGCATCAGTCGGCTCGGCCCCCGGGCCGCTTACGCCGCGCGCGAACGACCCGGCAAAGGATTGAGACCGTGACCCTGTTCGATGAGAACGTCTCCGTCGTGCCCGCCCCGCGTCAGCGGTGGCGGCGCGGCACCGTCGTGGGCGTGTGGTCTCTCACCATCGCGGTCGTCGTGCTGTTCGTGATGACGTTCCTGCCCTCGGCATACGTCATCCAGCAGCCGGGCCCGGTCTACAACACCCTCGGCACCACGGCCTCCGCCGACGGCCAGCAGGTTCCGCTCATCTCAGTGCCCGAGGGCGACGAGAAGGACTCCACCAGCAGCGGTCAGCTCGACCTGCTCACCGTGCAGGTCAGCGGCAACCGCGAGCACACCCCGTCGTGGATCGAGCTGGCCTCGGCCTGGTTCGACAGCTCGCGCGCCGTCGTGCCGATCGATCGCATCTTCCCCGCGGGGCAGAGCACCGAGCAGCGCAACAGCGAGAACGCCGCCCTCATGACCGACTCTCAGCTCGAGGCGAGCGCGGCCGCTCTCCGCGAGCTCGGCTACGACGTCCCGCAGCAGATCGCGGTCGGCACGATCGACGACTCCGGCGCCGCGAAAGACAAGCTGCAGCAGAACGATGTCATCACCTCGGTCGACGGCACCGCCGTCTCGAACATCGACGACATCCGCGCTGCGGTGCAGAAGGCCGCGGGTCAGGCCGTGAGCGTCGGTTATGAGCGTGACGGCACGGCATCCACGATCTCTATCACTCCCCGTCAGACCGAGGTGAACGGCCAGACGCAGTACCTGCTGGGCGTGGGGCTGATGATGACGTTCGACCTCCCCGTCGACGTGAAGATCCAGCTCAACGATGTCGGCGGCCCCAGCGCCGGCATGATGTTCGCCCTCGGGATCATCGACAAGATGTCGCCCGGCGACCTCACCGGCGGCCAGCACATCGCCGGCACCGGCACGATCGACGCCGACGGGAACGTGGGCCCGATCGGCGGCATCCGTCAGAAGCTCTACGGAGCGCGGGATGCCGGGGCCACCTGGTTCCTCGCCCCCGAGGAGAACTGCAACGAGGTCGTGGGCCACGTGCCCGACGGCATCCGAGTGTTCTCCACCTCGACCTTGAAGCAGTCGCTCACCGTGCTCGAGACCATCCGCGACGGAGGGGATCTCGACGCCCTGCCGACGTGTACTTCGTGATCGATCTTTCACGGCGAACCCCAGGCAGGGCGCGCCTAGGATGGACGGGTGACCACGACCTCGGCGCCGAATCAGGCCACGCCCCCTAACCGCTCCCGACGGATCATCTCGATCACCCTGGCGGTGATCGCGGTTCTCGTCGTGGCGTTCTTCGTCTTCGCGAACCTGTACTCCGACTGGCTGTGGTTCTCGCAGCTGGGCTTCACCACCGTGCTGACCACCCAGTGGCTCGCCCGCAGCGTGATGTTCGTGGTCGGTTTCCTCGCGATGGCGTTGCCCGTGTGGGGTGTCATCCAGCTCGCCTACCGGCTCCGCCCGGTGTATGCGCGTCTGAGCTCGCAGCTCGACCGCTACCAGGAGGTCGTCGAGCCGCTGCGCCGCCTCGCCATGTGGGGCATTCCGATCTTCTTCGGCTTCTTCGCCGGCTTCGCCGCCTCCGCCCAGTGGGAGACCACGTGGCTGTGGCTGAACGGCGTCTCCACGTCCACCACCGACCCCCAGTTCGGTCTCGACACCGGTTTCTATCTGTTCGGGATGCCGTTCTACGCCGCTGCCCTCGGGTTCGCGTCGGCCGTGGTGCTGGTGTGCCTCCTGCTCACGGGTGTGGTGTCGTACCTCTACGGCTCGGTGCGGGTCGGCCAGCGAGAGCTCCGCATCTCGAAGGCCGCGCGCATCCAGCTCGCGATCCTCGCCGGTGTGTACCTGCTGCTGCAGGGTGCGAGCCTCTGGCTCGACCGTTTCCGCACGCTCGTCGAGCCGTCGGAGCGCATCACGGGCCCCGGTTACGTCGGCACCAATGCCGTCATCCCCGGCCAGACGATCCTCGCGATCGCGGCCGTCATCGTGGCCCTGGCGTTCTTCGTCACGGCCTTCCTCGGTCGCTGGCGCTACCCGCTGATCGGTACCGCGTTGCTGGTCGTCTCGGCGATCGTGGTGGGAGCTGCCATCCCCTGGGCGGTCACCACGTTCCAGGTGCGCCCGAACGAGCTCGCCCTCGAGAGCCAGTACTACCAGCGCAACCTCGACGGGACGAAGGCCGCCTACGGCCTCGACAGCATCGAGAAAGAGAACTTCCAGGCGACGACGACCGCGCAGGCGGGTCAGCTGCGCAACGATGCCGAGTCCACCGCGCAGCTGCGCATCATGGACCCGGCGATCATCGGGCCGACGGTCCGCCAGCTCGAGCAGTACCGCGCGTACTACCAGTTCAACACCCCGCTCGACGTCGACCGCTACACGATCAACGGCCAGACGCAGGACACGGTGGTCTCGCTCCGCGAGCTCAACATCGGCCAGCTCGGCGACGCGGCCTCGTGGCAGAACACGACCCTCGTCTACACCCACGGCTACGGCATGGTCGCAGCCGCCGGTAACGAGCGCACCGCCGACGGCGACCCGGTCTTCCTCGAGCAGGCCATTCCCGGCACCGGCTTCCTGACCGACCTCAACTACGAGCCCCGGGTGTACTTCGGTGAGCAGTCGCCGCCGTACTCCATCGTCGGTGGACCCGAGGGTGGCGAGCCGATCGAGCTCGACTACCCGCTCGGCGCCGACGGCGGTACCGAGACGCGTACGACCTTCGCCGGCAACGGCGGACCGAGTGTCGGAAACGTCTTCAACCGCCTCATCTACGCGCTGAAGTTCCAGTCGGAGCAGATCCTCTTCTCGGACTACGTCAACTCCGACTCGCAGATCCTCTACGACCGTGATCCCAAGCAGCGCGTGCAGAAGCTCGCGCCGTACCTGACGCTCGACAGCGACCCGTACCCCACGGTCGTCGACGGGCGCATCAAGTGGGTCATCGACGGCTACACCACGAGTGCGAACTACCCGTACTCCTCGGGCGTCTCGCTGTCGCGGGCCATCGCCGACTCGAACAACCCCGCTCCGACCTACGCGCTGGACGACATCAACTACATCCGCAACTCGGTCAAGGCGACGGTCGACGCTTACGACGGCTCGGTGAGCCTGTACGCGTGGGACGACCAGGACCCGCTGCTCAAGGCGTGGCAGAACGTCTACCCCACGACCCTCAAGCCGTGGACCGACATGTCTGCCGACCTCATGAGCCACGTGCGCTACCCGACCGACCTCATGAAGGTCCAGCGCTCGATGCTCGGTGTCTATCACGTCGATGACGCCCGTTCGTTCTTCCAGCAGGACAACCGTTGGACGACCCCGAACGACCCGCAGGACCCGGCGACCTTCCAGCCGCCGTACTACCTGACGATGAAGATGCCGAACCAGGACGACCCGTCGTACTCGATGTTCACGAGCTTCATCCCGGCATCCCAGGGCGGACAGGCGAGAAACGTGCTCACGGGCTATCTCGCCGTCGACTCCAACGCCGGTAATCAGCAGGGCACCAAGCGCCCGGACTACGGCAAACTCCGGATGCTCGTCATCGATGCGTCCACGACGGTCCCCGGACCCGGCCAGGTGCAGAACACCTTCGACTCCGATACGAACGTCTCGTCTCAGATCAACATCTTGAAACAGGGGCAGTCGCAGGTGCTCAACGGAAACCTGCTGACGCTCCCGGTCGGCGGTGGCCTGCTGTACGTGCAGCCGGTGTTCGTCCAGTCGTCCGGTGATACGAAGCTGCCGCAGCTCAGACGCGTGCTCGTCGCGTTCGGTAACAAGATCGCGTTCGAGAACACGCTGAGCGAGGCACTCGACACGCTGTTCGGCGGTGATTCCGGAGCCAACACCGGCGACGAGACCGTCACCCCGAGCGACCAGAACAGCGGCACGGGCGGATCATCGGGTACTCCGGCTCCGACGGGCGACTACGCGGCTGCCCTGCAAGAGGCGCGAGATGCCCTGACCGCGCGTCAGGCAGCGCTGACCAGCGGCGACCTCGCGGGCTTCGCGACGCAGGATGCCCGTCTCACCGCGGCGGTCCAGCGCCTGCTGGACCTCGAGTCCCAGGGCCAGGGCGGCACGGCGACGACCTCGCCGACCCCCGCCCCGTCGGCCACGCCCGCGGGCTGATCCACTCCCTCGACGCCCGCGCCCCGCATCTTCGCGGGGCGCGGGCGTCGTCGTTTCGCGCGGGCCGTTCGCGTCGCGCCGGACCACGCCATCCTGGATGTGCCGCGGTCGTCCCCCGGTCGAGTGCCCAGAGCACGCCGCACGCCGCGCCCCGCACCCGGCGTGTCATGGACACTCGCCGCCGGGGTTCCGGCATCCGGTCCCCGCGTCCCGAGCCGTGCCCGCGCCGCCGCCCCGGTCGAGTGTCCAGAACACGCCGCATGCCTCGCCCCGCATCCGGCGTAACTTGGACACTCAACGCCGGGGTGCCGGCATCCGGTCCCCGCGTCCCGCTCCGCGCCCGGCGTCCCGCGCCGCGCCCGGCGTGCCGGCGCCCGGCCCGCGCCGGCCCGCGTCCCGCGCCGTGCCCGAGGTGCACCCCGCGTGAACGACGTTGAGTGTCCAAAACACCCGGACGGTTTCGGATTTCGTCCGGGTGTTTTGGACACTCAACGGGGGACACCGGATGCCGGCGCCCGCCCGCCGCGCGGAACCCACCGCCCCTCGCACACCCGCGCGCCCCGCCCGCGCTCACGCGGTGAGGAACCACCACCAGATCAGCAGCATCGTCGTGCCGAAACCGGCGATCTGGTTCAGCCACAAGAAGCGGTTCCAGCCCGCGGTGGCGCGGTCGCTGTCGGCATCCGTGACGTTGCGGTACGGCCAGCACACCACCAGATAGGGCACCACCAGCACGGCGGCCAGCGGGCCGGGCCAGGCGGTGAACAGCATGGCCACGCCGGCCAGGGCGTATGCGACGAGGGCGAAGCGCACGGTCCAGCGGGCTCCGCGAGCGGTCGCGATCGACGAGATGTCGGCCGCGCGGTCGGCCTCGACGTCCTGCACGGCGCCGAAAGCGTGAGAGGCGATACCCCACAACGCGAAAGCGACCAGCACGAACACGAGCTGCGGCGTCCACACGGCCCCGGCGAGCACCAGGCCGTACACCGCGGGAGAGAAGAAGTGGATGCTGCTCGTCATCGAGTCCGCGAACGGCCGCTCCTTGAGCCGCAGGGGCGGCGCGGAGTAGAACACGACGAAGAACAGGCTCAGCGCCAGCACGAGCCACGACAGCGGCGACCCGATCACCACCAGGTACGCCACGAACGGCAGGCATGTCAGCGCCGAGGCCCACAGCGTGATCGTGTGCATCCGTTTGTCGAGCACGGCGCCGTGCGTGCCGCCCTTGCGGGGGTTGCGTAGGTCGGACTCGTAGTCGAACACGTCGTTCACGCCGTACATCGCGAGGTTGTAGGGAACGAGGAAGAACAAGATGCCGATGATCAGCGGCGCATCGATCGTCCGCGTGGTCAGCAGATAGGCGGCCGCGAAAGGGAATGCGGTGTTGATCCAGCTGACCGGTCGCGACGACACGAACAGCTCCCGCAGCACGCGGCCGGGGGTGAGGGCAGCGGGAGCGGTCATGCGGTGTCCTTCGAGGGCAGGGGAGCGAATAGGGTGTGCAGCGCCGGTAGCAGGAATGCCGCACACAGGGGATAGGCGAAGTCCTCGATGGGCGCGAGCCCGAGCTTCAGGCCGCTCAGGTGCTCCTGAGGATACGAGAACAGGTCGACGGCGATCATGAGGTTGTCGAACACGAGCGTGAGTGCCACCAGGACGAGTGCGGTGAGACCGGAAGATGTCATGCGCTCCCGGAACCGCGGCCGCTTCACCGTTGCGAGAGTGACGATGACGGTCACCACGACGAACGGCAGCACGATGAGCGGATACGTCACCCGGGTCGCCTCTCGACCGCGGCGGCGCCGGAGCGTCGAGACGCCGCCCGCCGCTCGAAGACGGCGAACATCACCACCGCCAGATAGCTCAGGAACAGCAGGAAGAACACTTCCTCGAGCGGCAGGTGCGGCGCGAGCACGATCCCGACGAACAGCGGGCTCTCGCCCTTCACGAACACGCCCGTCATGATCCCGACGAGGTCCCACGCGAGGAAGAACACCGTCCCCGCCACCACGGCCAGAGCGGTGCGCCACGGAGCGACCCGCAGCGCGAGCGAGTACTTCCAGTCGATCAGCATCATGCCCGTCAACGAGAAGAGGATCGCGCCCAGGTAGATCCCGGGCATGTCAGACCGCCGCGCGCGCGGGTTCCGCCAGGGGACCGGCCGTGGTGTCGCCGGTCAGGCGCTTGACCACGAGCTCGGCAGAGATGAGGCACATCGGCAGGCCGATGCCCGGCAGCACCGAGGTTCCCGCGTAGTAGAGGTTGTCGACCTTGCGCGAGCGGTTCTTGGGGCGGAAGATCGCGCTCTGATTCAGAGTGTGCGCCAGTCCCAGCGAGTTGCCGTGCCACGCGTGCAGGTCTTCCTTGAAGTCCTCGGGCGCGATCGTCTTGCGCACGACGATCCGGTCGGCCAGATCCGGGATGCCGGTCCACTCGCCGATCTGGGCGATGACACGGTCCGCGGCCTTCTCGATGCGCTCGTCGCCGGCGCCCGAGACGCCGCCACGCCCACTGTCGGGGTCGGCGGGCACGGGGACGAGGACGAACAGGTTCTCGTGGCCCTCGGGGGCGACGGAGTCGTCCGAGGCGCTGGGGCGGCAGATGTAGATCGACGCGGGGTCGGGGATGCGCTTGTTCTCGCCGAAGATGGCGTCGAAGTTCGTGTGCCAGTCGTCGGTGAACAGCAGCGTGTGGTGGGTGAGCTGCGGCAGCTCGCCCTTCACTCCGAGCAGCAGCAGCAGGGCGCCGGGGCTCGGCACCTTGTCCTTCCACCACTTCTCGGGGTACTGGCGGTCCTTCGCCTCGAGCAGATCGTTCTCGGTGTGGTGCAGATCGGCACCCGAGACCACGGCATCCGCTGCGATCACTCGACCGTCGGCGAGCCGCACGCCGCGAGCGGTGCCCGACTCGGTGATGATCGCCTCGACGGGGGCCGAGGTCTCGATCGTGACGCCGCGCTCGCGCGCCAGCTTCTCGATGGCCGTGATGATCTCGGTCATGCCGCCCTTGGGGTACAGCACGCCGTCTCCCAGGTCGAGGTGGCTCATGAGGTGGTAGAGGCTCGGCACCTCGAAGGGCGATCCGCCGAGGAACACCGCGGGGTACGCGAGGATCTGCTGCAGCCGGGTGTTCTTGAAGTCCGTGGTGACGCGCTTCCACAGCGTGCGCGTCAGCAGCGGGATCAGGGTGGGAAGGCGCTTCACGAGCGCGGGGTCGCGCAGGCCCTTGGTCGACGAGTAGGGGTCGTAGAGGAACTTCGACGTCGACAGCTCGTAGGCGTCCTTCGCCGAGTCGAGGTAGGCCTCGAGGTTCGCACCCGAACCGGGCTCGTGCTCTTCGAACAGCGCGCGCACGGCCTCGCGGCCCGAGACGATGTCAATCGGCTCTCCCTTTCCGGGAGGGCCGTAGACGCGGTACGCCGGGTCGAGGCGCACCAGGTCGAGCTGTTCGTCGGCGCTCGTTCCGAGCAGGCGGAAGAAGTGGTCGAACACCTCGGGCATGAGGTACCAGCTGGGTCCGGTGTCGAAGCGGAAGCCGTCCTTCTCCCACGAGCCCGCTCTTCCGCCGAGGGCGTCTCGCGCCTCGAACAGGTGGACGTCGTGTCCTCGGTCAGCGAGGAGAGCTGCGGTACCGAGACCGGCGATCCCGCCTCCGACGACGACGATGCGCTGGGCGCTCATGAGCGTGAACCTTTCGGGGGGCGGCCCAGGAGGGCGCGGGCGGCGAGGGTGGCTTTGACACCGTCGGGGACGCGGACGCGCGGGGAGCCGGCGGGGGAGGAGCGAAGGCGTCGAGACAGCTCGGCGAACAGGTCGTGCGCCGTCGTGACGGCGGCGCGGCAGTCGGGCGGCAGATGGGGGATGACGGATGCCGCGGCGGCGAGGTCGGCGTCGATCCGGTCGAGCACGGCCACACGTCGTTCGTCGTCGGCGGCGCCGTCGAGATAGTCACGGCCGAGGCGGGTGGCGTCGTCGGCCAGGTCGCGGAGGAAGTTCACGTCCTGGAAGGCCGCACCCAGGCGCCGCGCGCCGTCGACCAGGTCGGCGGCGGGCTTCGCGGGGGCCGACATTCCCGCGTTCAGGAACACCTGCAAGCACATCAGCCCCACGACCTCGGCCGAGCCGTAGACGTAGGCGTCGTGCGACAGATCGTCGTGTGCCGCGGTGTCGAGGTCGGTGCGCATCGACGCGAAGAACGGGGCGATCAGCTCGTCGGTGATCCCGCACTCGCGCGCCGTCCGGGCGAAGGCGTGGACGACGAGGTTGGCGCTGAAGCCGGTGGCGATGGCATCCCGAACCTCGCTCTCGAGGCCGTCGAGCACCGCGCGCTCCCGTTCGGGGCTGAGGCCGGCGTCGTGGGCTGGTCCGTCGACGATCTCGTCGGCGACGCGGACGAGTGCGTAGATGTTGCGCACGTGCGGGCGGGGACGAGCGCCGAGCAGGCGCGCGGCGATGCCGAACGAGGTGGAGTAGCGGTTGATGACCGCGGCGGCGGCGTCATCCGCCGTCTGGGAGTACAGCTCGAGGCCCGTGGGCGCGTGACTCACGGAATGCGCTCCTGCACGGCGCGCACCAGGCCGCGGAGCATGTCTCGGCAGGCCTCGGGCAGGGTCGACGCCTCGATGATGCCGAGCGTGTCTTCGAGGGTGTCGAAGATGAGGCACTCGAGATCGGCGCGGGCGCCGGACAGCGCCAGGGCGTCCTGCGCCGCGCGTACGGCGATGGGGCCGGTGTGAGCTTGGGCGAGAGCCTCGCTGACCTCGGGCCAGTACGGCGACTGGCGCGCGAGCGAGATGAGGTGGGTCTTCTTGGCTTCGCGCAGGTCGCAGCCCTCTTCTTTGCCCGAGAGGGAGGACGAGCCGAACGCGCCGATCAGGTCGTCGACGAGCTGGTACGCCAGCCCCAGCTTCTGGCCGAATCGCTCGAGCGCGTAGATCGAGGGGGTCGGTGCTCCGGCGATGAGGGCTCCGGCCTGCAGCGGCGCCGAGAACGAGTACGCGGCGGTCTTGTCGCGCGTGGTTCGCAGAATGGCGTCGGCATCGACTTCGCCCGGCGAGACGGAGTGCTCGACGTCCGAGAGCTCGCCCATGGCCGAGATCAGCACGGCGTCGTCGAGCATCTCGAGCAGCGGCAGGCGCATGTGATCCGGAAGCTGCGCCAGAGCGATCATGCGTCCGGCCTCGTGCAGCAGCAGGTCTCCGGCGAGGATCGCGGCGGCGTCTCCGAGCAGGGCCGAGCCCTCGGCATCCGCGCCCTTCTTCGCCCCGCGGTCGCGGAACTCGCCGGCCACGTTGGGCAGGCCGCGGCGCTCGGTGTCGTGATCGATCACGTCGTCGTGGATGACGAAGGCGGTGTGCAGCAGTTCGAAGGCCGCGGCCACCTGGTACACGCCGATGCGGTGCTCGTCGTCGCCGCCGAGAGTGCTGAAGGCCGAGACCACGAGAAGGGGGCGGAAGCGCTTGCCGCCCTCGGTCGCGCGGCGGATGGCGGATGCCAGGTATCGAGCGCCGTCGCCGAGGTTGGTGGAGCGGCGCTGGAGGCGGGAGAGCGCCCCATCGATCTCGCGGTCGATGCCCTGGCGGGCGACGGGGGAGGAGTCGAGGCTGATCATGAGGCGCGCCTCACCTGTCGAGGGGTCTGGAAGAGGTGCAGCTGCTGCGCCTGCAGCACGAGCCACGGGCTGAAGGCCCAGGGCGTGGACTCGAGGGAGGACGCCAGTTCGAGCGGGTCGACCCAGCGGAACTCCGCCACCTCGTCGGGATTGGGCTCGGGGTCGACGTCGGCGCGGGCGACGTAGACGGGGCAGATCTCGTGCTCGACGATGCCGCTGGCATCGACCGCCCGGTACCGGAAGGTCGGCAGTGCCAGTTCGAGATCGCGGATCGCGAGACCCACCTCGAACTCGGCGCGGCGGTGGACCGCCGACAGCGCGGGCTCGGAGGGGCCGGGGTGCCCGCAGAACGAGTTGGTCCAGACGCCGGGCCAGGTCTTCTTGTGCAGCGCGCGACGCGTGACGAGAACCTCGCCCGCGGTGTTGACGACATGACACGAGAACGCCAGGTGCAATGGGGTATCGGTGTCGTGCACGGTAGCCTTGGGCGCCGTGCCGATCTCGTTTCCGAAGTCGTCCAGGAGGACGACATACTCGGTCTCGCTCATCGTGCCTCCCGTTTGCTAGTTTAGCTAGCGATGTAGCCTTGACTATACCGACGCCGAAAGGGGGTGTCCACCGTGACGAAAGCCGTGTCGACCTCTGGTACGAGGCCCGCCGTGACCCACACATTACGCGCCGTTCAGACACTCAGCGACGCCCTCGACCGCATGCATTCGGGCATGAAAGGCGAGATGGATATGAATGCCAGCGACCTCGCGACGCTGCGCATGCTCACCATCCGCGAGCACCGCGGTCAGATGGTCAGCCCTCACGACGTGGCGACCCACCTGCGCATCTCGACCGCATCGACGACGAAGCTCATCGATCGTCTGGTCGCCTCGGGGCACCTGGAGCGTCTTCCGCACCCCTCCGACGGGCGCGCCCGCGTCGTGGTGCTGACCGAGAAGTCGCGGCGTGAGTTCTTCCAGCATTTCGGCGTGCACCTGGGCGCCATGCGCGAAGTGGCCGACCGCTTCGACGACGATGAGCTCGGGACCATCAACGCCTTCCTCGATTCGCTCACCGAGTCGATCACGACAGAGGACTGACGCGGTTCGTCCCCCGCGCCACGCGCACGCCCACGTCGTCGAACGCCTCCCGCTGCAGCCCACCCCGCCGTGCCGCCGCGCGCACCTGTGCCGGCGCATCCGACCACCCGCCGCCGCGGAACACGCGCGCGTCGCTCTCGCCCTCCGGGTCGTACGGGTCGGCGCACCATTCCCACACGTTGCCCAGGGTGTCGAAGAGTCCGTGGAGGTTCGGCATCCGTCCTCCCACCTCGGCGGGAAAACGCAGGCCGTCAGCGGCCGTCCACGCCACTTCGCGGACGGGTCCGTAGGCCGACGACGTCGAGCCCGCACGGCAGGCGTACTCCCACTCGTCTTCGGTGGGTAGGCGGAAACCGTCGGATTCGGGGTCGCCCGTGACGACCTCGCCGTCGAACGAATAGACCGGGTCGAGTCCCTCCCACTCGCTCAGCGCGTTGCACAGCCGTATCGCCCGCAGCCAGCTCAGGTGCGTCGCGGGTCGCCGCGGATAGCGAGAGGGGATGCCGAGCAGCTCGGCCATCTGCTCCTCGGTGATGGGGTAGACGCCGATCTCGAAGGCGTCGACGACGATCTCGCGCCGCTGCGCCCCACGGAGATCGCCACGCAGCACACGGCCCGCGGGGATCCGCGCCATCTCGACGTCGGTCACGACAGCTCCACCATCCACAGGTCGCTGTCGCCCGTGACGAACAGTCGTTTCTCGTCGGCGTCGAATGCGCAGTTGCTCACGACGTGCGGGGTGGGGATCACGCCCAGGCGTGCGCCCGTCTCGTCGACGATGACCACGCCCGCCTCGCTCGAGATCCAGAGCCAGTCGCGGCTGTCGACGACGAATCCGTCCGGGATGCCGGCATCCACCGTGGCGAAGGTGCGCGGGGCGCCGACCGCCTGGCCGTCCCAGTCGCACGCGACGACGCGCGGGAGGGCGTGGGCGTTCGACTCCGCGACGTAGAGCGTCTTCTCGTCGCGGCTGAAAGCCAGACCGTTGGGCTGGTCGAGGTCGATCATGCGCTCGAGTCCGTCGCCGTCGCGCCAGCGGTACACGCTCTGGTGGCGAAGCGCGGGATCGGCCGGGTACCCCTCGCGCGGGTCCGAGATGCCGTAGGTGGGGTCGGTGAACCAGATCCAGCCGTCGGATGCCACGACCAGGTCGTTCGGTGAGTTCAGCGGTTCGCCCTCGAAGGCGTCGACCAGCAGCTCGGTGCCGGTTTCGTCGGTGCGACTGATGCCGCGGCGACCGTGCTCGGCCTGCAGGAGGCGGCCCTCGGCATCCATCGCGTTCCCGTTGGCGAAGTTCGACCGATCGCGCACGGTGACGATGCTGCCGTCCTCGCGCCAGGCGAGGGTTCGGCGACCGATCACGTCACTGAACACCAGGCAACGCTCTTCGGGCCACCAGACCGGACCCTCGGCCCACGTGGCGTCGGCGTACAGCGACATCAGGCGCGAACTGCTCGGAAGGACCGCGGCGAGCCGCTCGTCCCACACCCGCGGGCGTGCGACCTCGACCGGCTCGGGGGAGCGAGGGCTTTGCAGGATCTGACCGTCGAGGAAGATACGGGGCATGACACAAGTCAAACGTGTGAGCGGGGTGGGGCGAGCCGGGTTGACGGGCTCAACCGAAGGGGTGGGGAGTCGGCGCGGCCGGCGACGACGCGAACTGGATGAGCACCTGCAGGCACGGCTCGTCTCCGACGGTGCCCGAGAGGTGCCCGGCCGCGCCGTCGAGCTCATCGGTGTCGGTGTCCTGCCCGAAATGGATGTCGCCGGGGCCCATCTCGACACGCGAGCCGTCCTGCGTCTGGAGGAACCAGCGCCCCCGCAGCGGAATCACCCACTGCGGATGAGGCGACGGATGCCACTGCCCCACCCACCCCACCGGGAGCGCGGCGAACAGCACCGCCGACACCTCGCCGGGGAAGGGCCGTATCCACTGGGGGTCGGCTCCGCCGCCCACGCTCTGCAGTCCGAAGCCGCGCAGCACCGACTCATCGAGACGACTCTTGCCGTCGAGCCCCGTCCACATGTGGACGAAGGGCAGCGTGGGCGGGATGTCGGCGTCGCGTCCGTCGTTGTCGAGGGCCGTGGTGGTGGTCGTGTCCATGCGTCGAGTCAACCGCGCGCGACGCGGGGGAGCGGAGGGTTGACGACAGGGGCGGATGCCGGGTGCCGGCGCCAACGATGAAGGGGCGCCGCCGACCGAAGTCGACGGCGCCCCTTCAGGAACGCGGTGTGCGTCAGGCCTTGCCCTCGGCGCGGTTGCGACGAACCGTGGTGGCCACGGCGATCGTGCCACCGGCGAGAGCGAGAGCGCCGCCGCCGACCCAGAGGCCCAGCATCGAGCTCGCGTCGAAGCCGGTCGCGGGGAGGCCGGTGCTGCCGCCCGCGTTGTTGCCGGCGGTGCCACCCGTGGGGGTGGCGGACAGGGTGTAGGTGCCGCGGCGGTCGGCGGGGAGCGTCACGCTGACGGTTGCCGAGCCGGAGGCGTCGGCGACCTTCGTGATCGACTTCGAGCTGACGGGCAGGTTCGCCGTGGCGAGACCGGCCTGGTTGGCGTTGTAGCCGACGAGGATGAAGTTGACGGTGGCGCCCGGAGCGACGTTGAACGTGACCGGACCATTGTTGGTGATCGTCACGGTCTGCGTGCCGGGAGCGGTGGGGACGTATGCCTGGGCCACGGCGGGAGCTGCGAACAGCAGCGCGCCGGCGAGGGCGGCGGAGACGCCAGCCTTCTTGAGGGAGAGCTTCATGAGTGCCTGCTTTCGAATCCGGGCTACCGGGAGGTGGTGGTCCGCGTCCGTGCTATCCCGATGGAGCTGCAAGGGGAAGGACAACAATGAAGCGGTGGGCTGTGATGAGACCCTTCCTGAGTATTGCCTAAGCGTTCCCTGCATTGCAAACTAGCTAGGTTTCCAGTGCGTAAATTTCCGCTGACGCGCAATCTGAGGCGCATTTACGCAGTGGGATTGTTCACTGAAGGGTCGCCGCCCCCGACGTTTCGCAGGCTGCTTTCACCGTCGGATCCACTTCGGCGTCGGCGGTGGGCGTGACGAGAGCTTCTGCTTTCGACGCCGTCGTCGTCGCGCGGACGGTTACGGTGAAGTCGGCGGACGCCTGCGGAAGAAGCTGGAACCCGAACGTCAACACCTGTCGTCCTTCGAACGACCCGGTAGGAGACACCGTTCCCGTCGCAGTACCGCCGGACACGAGTTCGTACCCTTCGGGGAGGTAGACGTTGCTCACGACCGTGGCGGTTCCGGGCGCGGTGCCGAACGCACCGTTCGCGGTGACGTACTTCGGCAGGGATGTGGCCGCGTCGGCCGGAGCGGTGTTCGTGAAGTTGACCCGCAGGGTCAGCTGACGCTGGCCGTTTCGTCCGTCGGGTTCGCACTGGTCCCAGACGAGCGAAACATCGGGCTTGACGTAGTAGCTCATCTTCGAGCCGCCACCGTCGTTGAGGTATACGCCGAACCGGGCCGTGTCGCCATCTGTCGCAGGCAGCTCGCCTGCAACGGACGATCCTTCGAGAAGGGCTTGCTCTTCGGGATCGGCGCTCCACATCAACACGCGGCGTTGGTCTGCCGCGGTTGCGAGGCTGGTCAGGAGGCTCACCGTCGAACCTCGGCCCTCGAGGAAGGCGTGGAAGACGGCCCCGGTCGCGCCGGCGAAGAATGCGTCCTGTGCGGCGGGCTCCGTGTACCTCTCGTACACAGAGCTGAGCAGCGTCGTCACGGCGTTGTCTGCGGACAACGTCTCGCCGTCGGGCAGCGCGACAGGTCCCGTTGCGCGCAGAAGATAGGACAGAACAACCGGGTCGAGAGCGATTACGCCGTCGACCTCGACGCCGGTTCGTTGTTTGTACATCTCACGGGCCAACGGCCCGTCAAAGGTGAAGTCCGGTATCTGCGTGAGGTTCTGGAAGAAGCGCGCGGGGCGGGTCTCGTAGATATTCTGCACGTCGGCCGGAAGGTCTACGACCGGATTCTTGATGCCATTCGACAGTGAGGTGCCGGATTCGGTGTTGGCGAGGCTGATCGCGCCCCGGTCGGTCTTGAGCAGAATCGCCGTCCCGGCGATACCGCCCAACGATCGCCACTCTGCATTGTTCTGGACCAGAACCAGGTAATCGCGTTCACCGTTCTGGCCCAGAACATCGGGAAGAAGACGCGTCGCGCGCGACAGCGCATCGAGACTGTTCGCCGCCTGCTCGAAGACGCCGGTCGACTTCTCCACCGCGCGCCCCAACACACCCACGAGAGGCGTACGGTTCACGCCCTCCAGTTCCTCGGCAGCAGCCGCGGCCACTGCGGCGGCAGACTGGGCTGGTTGTGCGAGGACGGCGAGGCCGGTCGTATCGATACGACCGTCGACCGGCTTGAGCGCATCGAAAGAGGTGTCCTGCGCCGCCGTCACCAGAGGTAAGAGCGCGTCGCTCAGGAGGGCGTCGCCTGCCGATGCGACCGCCGCGAAAGCTTGCAGTTGCGGGCCGACCCATGGCGACCCTTCGGCGAGATGCCAGATCGGATCCGACGTGAGGTCATGCGCGGCTGAGGCGTCACTTGCCAACCGGGCGAGGGTGGCTCCCGCGGCGCCCGGGTCGGACGCCAGCGCCGAGGAGGCCTCGCTGATCCCGGCTTCGATACGCGAGAGATGTTGATACGCCATCCACCCGCGTATGCCCACCCAGGTAGCGAAGACAACGAGGAGGACGATGAACGCACCGACGATCCAGGCAACGATGCGACCGGCCACCAGCATCGCCGGGGGCAGGGGGGAGGAACTCACGCTGACGCCCTTCATCTCGACTTGGTCGCAGGTTCAGTTTCTCGCCGGGACCCGAGGTACGAACCCGGTTCAGGTTTCGCGCTGCGCTTCGCGTGACGTGCGACGCGGAGAGAAGCCCAGTTCGTCCAGCGAGAGGTCGTCGGAGCCGGCTGTGTCGGCGACGCTCTTGTCTCTCTTGCGAGAGAACCGGCTGGTCTTGGCCGGCATCTCGCGATAGCCGTAGCCATAGCCGTAACCGTAGGCCGAGTAGTAGGAGTCCGGCCCGCGCGTCGGGACCATCGACATGATGAAACCGGCGAGCTTCGCCCCGACGGTGTTGAGCGCCTCGGTGGCTCCTGTCAGCTGGTGCTTGGTGGTCTTTCCCGCGGAAACGACCATCAACGCACCACTCGTGGCTCGGGCAAGGATCGCGGCGTCGGTGACAGGCAACAACGGGGGAGCGTCGCAGAGGACGACGTCGAAGTCCCGTTCGAGCATCTCGAGCAGCATGGTCATCTGTTGGGACCCCAGCAGCTCACTCGGGTTGGGTGGGATCTTCCCGGCGGGCAGCACGTAGAGGCTACGGCCACCCCAGGGGAGCATGACCTCGTTCACTTTGGCGCGGCCGATGAGAACGTCGGTCAACCCGGCTCCGCCCTCGATGCTGAGGTACTCAGCGACCTTGGGCTTGCGGAGGTCGGTGTCAAGGAGAGCGACTCGCTTGCCGGCGTCGGCCAGTGCGATTGCGAGGTTGATCGTGGTCGTCGACTTGCCCTCGCTCGGAATCGAGCTGGTCACCACGAAGCTTGAGCGCCCACCCATGTCGAGGAACTGAAGGTTCGTCCGAAGGGCGCGGAACGACTCGGCACGCGGACTCAGCGGATCCGCGTGAACGATGAGAGGGCGTTCCTTCGCTTTGGCGTCGTACGCGATCGCGCCGATGGCGGGGGCGTGCGTCACCTGCTCCGCGTCTCGCGGCGTCCGCACACGATTGTCGAGCGTCGTCCTGAGCACCGCCGTTCCCAAGCCCAGCACTAGTCCGACGAGTGTCCCGAGGAGCAGATTGAGTGCAACGTTGGGCGATGTCGGCTCGAGCGCGGGCTGCGCGTCGCTCACGCGAGTGAGCCGAACGGGGCTCGCGCCCCCGTCGACAGCAGGCTCAAGCTGCGGGACGACGGTCGACAGGCTCGTGGCGACGGAATTGGCAATCAATGATGCTCGTGTCGGATCAGAATCCAACACGGTGATCGAGATCAGCGTCGAGTTCAAAGCCGCGGCGGCCTTGACCTCCTTCGAGAGTGCTTCAGCCGTCGTAGACAGCCCCAATTCTCCGATGACGGGGTCGAGCACACTCGGTGTGGCGACCAGCCCCACGTATGTATTGATACGGGCTTGCGTGAATGTCGATCCCTGCTGCAGCTCCGCTGTCGTGCTGCCCCCCTGGGTGGAGACGAAGATCGTGCTGGACGATTCGTAAGCGGGCGTACGCGTCAAAGTGAACGCCGTCGCCCCCGCCAATCCGAGCATCGTGAGCACCAGGATGAGAAGCCAATTCTTGCGGAGGATGCGGATGTAGTCGCTGAGCTCCATGGTGCCTTTCGAGGACGCGCTGTCCAAACAGGACTGCGCTCGGGGGTCAAGCACATTGTGACACAAGGAATGAATTGAGCCGGGTGAGCACCTGATCGGTTCGCGCCTGCGTCTCCCGGGAATCGGTAAGGGAGACAAAAGAACGGCGGGTCTTCAGATTGTTCGCTCGGGTGCCTGCTCGCGGAGCGCGAGGCGTGCGAGTCGCTCAACGGCTGGCAGCGCCGAAAGAATCTGGAACGCCGACCTTTCGTATGTATTTCTGGATCGACGGTACGGGTCCACCACGTCGTCGTCCTCGGGTGATGCAGGTGGTTCGACCAAACCGCGGCGGGTGGCGGCGAAGGTGAGCATCTGCGCGGCCCGTGATCCCGCGCTCGAGTCGCTCGAGCGCTCTGCGACATCGAGCAACGTCTCGTCGCCCACTCCGTCGACGAGACGGGCTAGCTCGCGCAGCGTGAAGGCACGGCTCATCAGTCCTGGTTGCAACTCGACGATCTGGCGCCGGTGACTTCGGTCCATCGCGATCGTCCAATCCGCCCAGAGAAGCTGTCTCGCATCGAGCAGGGTCGCTTCGTGACCCGCGAGGCCCTCGGGCTCGCATCCGTTCTGCAGGGCCAGGCGCACGGCCTCGGACGTCATCGGCTCACCGCTTCGCGCTCGCGTGCCCGCGCTGGCCACTCGAACGCGACTGTTCATGAGGCGGCTCGCCAAGAGTTTCTCGGCGAGCGGTGAACGGCAGATGTTGCCGGTGCAGATGACGAGGATGTTGAGCATTGCTGTCCTCACTCTGTGCGAATGGAATTGGGTTCAGACTCTGCCCGGTATGTTGACGACGTGCACATTGAGCTTAACGACGGTGATGAGCTGTCGTCGCGCACGAGCCATTCCACCGTTGGAGCATCGGACGCTCGATCACCGCGGCGGCCTCGTCGTGAGCCGCGACGAGGCCGAACGGACTGGCGACTCGGCGGTCGAGCCGTGAGCAGATGGAACAAACGCGTCCTCGTGGTCTCACTGGGTGGTGCGGTGTTCGCAATCGGTGCAGGACTGGTTGCGCGTACTTTATGGCCCGCGAACAGCGGGTCTCTGTCGCTCTTGCTCACATGGATCGGATTGGCGTCTGCGATCGTCTACGCGTTCGCGCGGGGGAGGCCCGCAGGGCTCACGCGACTGCGGCCTGTCGATCTCGTCCTCGCGGTCGGTCTGGGGGTTGGGCTGAGGCTTCTACAGGGGGTGGTCAGCGGAACGAGCTCGACAGCCTTTCCTCAACCCTTCTCACCCACCGACCTGGACTTCTCGTCTTGGCTGTGGGGCGAGTTGCTCCCTGCAGGGTTGGGCGGACCCGTCGTCGAAGAGCTCTTCTTCAGAGCGGTACTGCTGGTGTCCGTATTTCAGGCCCTTCGACGAACCCTCGGATCCTTGTCTGCGGGGGTCACAGCGCTCCTGATCTCGGCGGGCAGTTTCGTATTGCTTCACTCCGCCTTCGCGCCGGTGGCCCTCCCCGAGGGGATCATGCTTTTCTCGCTCGGAGCCACGTGTGCCGGCCTCGTCCTTCTGACGGGACGGATATGGGGGGCAGTTTGTCTTCACATTGTGTACAACGTCACGTTCCTGCTCATATCCTTGGCCGGTGGCTTGCTGGCCTGACAATCGCTGAGTCGACGTCGGCTGCGCCGAATTCCGACGACCTCGCGGGCACGTTGGAAAATGGCGCATGACGAACAAAAACCGACCGGCAGTGGTCGGTGAGCTGAGCGGGGCCTTGCATCCTCACCAGGGTGTCGGCGGGGGGTCTGTGACTGCACGGCTCGCCACCGCTCCGAGCGCCCGGAAGATGGCGGGTTCTAGGATCGTGCGGTCGCTCGCCTCCGCCATGTCGAGAGAGCGGAACCCCAGCCTTGCTGCCTGCTGGGCGACCTTGGGGTCGTATGCGATTCCCACAACGGGACGTCCCATGCTGGCGCCTAGGAGGCAGCCATGCAGGCGCATCGAGATCACCGCTCGACTTCGAGAGATGATTTCCTCGACCTCTCGTGCCCGTTCAGGACCCACGATGATGTGCGCACAGTCGAACAGCGGTCGTAGCGCCTCGCGGTCGTCGTCGTCCCTCATCCCACTCATCGCGAAAAGAGCGACGCGGAGTTTGTGGGATTTCACGACAGACGCGATTGACCGCGCGATCCCAGCCACCGCGTCGGGGCTTGAGGAATACTCCCACTGACGGAGGTTTATGGACAGGTCGAACTCGATGTCCTGGGAATCCTCCGTTTCGTCGAGCCTGTTCCACGTCACAACGTCACCCGACACCTCGATCGACGATTCGGGTACGCCTATGTCTACGAGTCGTTTCTTCGACTCGTCATCGCGCACGTGGGTGAAGGACGCGTGCGCCAGCGCCGATCGGTAGTCGCGCGCCGTCCTGGAAGATCTGATGGGGCCCACGCCAAGGCCGATGAATCCATATGGCTTCTGCAACGAACATGCGACGTGCGCGATGCGCGTGAAAGGACGATAGAAGTGCGGGCGCCTGTCGTCGAGCAGGCCGCCCCCTCCGATCAGAACCCAGTCCGCGTGAGCAACCTCGCGGATGACGCCTGCCCTGCTCCGGATGGAGCCGCTCAACACCACACCTGGACCAACGGCCTCCAGATCGGGGCCGCCGACCAGCCGCGACGACGCCCCTCCCGCTGCTGCCCACTCACGCAGGCGCAGCGCGATCAAGTCGTCGCCGACGTTCGACCATCCCGCTGCTCCGACGAACAACACTCGTTTCATGGCAAACCTCGAAGCTCGAAGGGGCGGAACTCAAAGGCTGCCGCGCGAGAACAGCATCCGCTGTGCAACCAGTGCCACCAGGAAAATGCACTCGCTGACGCTGATAGCCAATACAAACACGGATGTTGAGAGCGGGGAGAAAAGTAACGCGAACGTGATCTGCGAAAGCAGGGCCAGGGCATATGCGAGCCCCGTGCTCACGAATCTGCGCTCGGCCAGCGCTGCGGATGTGAGGACGGTGCACGCGAAAGAGAACGGAACCTGGGCGCCGACAGCTTGTACGGCGCCGACATACGGTTCCGCCTCAGGTCCGAACAGCAGCGGAACGTACGTGGGGGCGAGCAACGCGTTCGCCGTTGCGAGGACGGCCCCGCCCAAGAATGCGACGCTTGCGAGGATGAATAGCCGCTTACGGGAGGGTGGGACTGCGGCGAATCTGGGGAGCAGCATAGAACCGACGATGATGGAAGGAATTACCATCAGAATAAGCATCCGCGACGCCAGGCCGGTACCTTCGAAGTGCCGGCCAGAAGCGAGGTTCTGACTCAGGATGAGCAGGCACGCTGAGTAGGAATGGACGACAAGGGTATAGAACAACAGTGCTGCGTATGATCGACCGTCGCTCACGAAGTGTGAAATGCGGGGAAGCCCCACGATGTCACGAATTCTGACCTTGGCTTGCGCGTTCACGATGAACATCGTGAGAAGGAGCCCTGCCGGGTAGACGAGAGCGACCACTCCGAGTGGGAGGCCGAGGATCGCCAGGAGGATACCGACCGAGGCGACCAGCAAATTTCCCGCAATCTGACCCACGGCGATCTTGCGCGCCTCGAGTCGCGCTTGCAGGACGTACGTCGTCGTGGCCGCGATGACCACCGGCGTGAGGCAAAGGCTGAAGGCGAGCATCATGTCGGTTTGCGTCGCGATAATCGGGACCATAACGATTGACGCGACGACAGAGATCCAAAGCTGGGCTCTTGCCGTATCGTGCACGACCTGACGGGAATCTTCGCCTCGCGCTATTCGTTGTACGGCTGATGTTCCCAGACCAGCGTCGCCGGCCACGGTAGCGAAGCCTATGAGTGACTGCGCGAGACCGAGCATAGCTAATTGCTCCAGTCCAAGCGTCCTAGCGACGATGAACGTCAGCGAGAAAGCGAGAAGGCGTGCGGCGAGCTGAGCCACCAGCAAATAGGCGCCGTCTGACAAGAACTTCACGAAGATCTTTTCTCTGTGAACCTTCCGGCGTAGTCGGAAGACGTTATAAAGAGCTCAATCGGCTGTTTCTCCACCGGTCTCGGCCGTTCCCTGCAAATGCCCCACGCGAGTCCAACGAACAACCACGTCTCCAAGAACCACAGCGCGCTCGTGGCGACAGAGAACAGGAGATAAGGCACCGCAAAAGTAAGAACCAGGCCGAGACGTCTCCTTGAGACGAGGCGGGACACTGTCAGGGCAGCCGAGACGGCGACGAGAGCAAGAGCGAGAAGGCCCCCATCGTAGACAATCTGGAGCGGGAGGTTGCCGATGTAACCAGGGAGGGCGAGTTCTGGTCGGGTGAGGTCGTAGTTGCGTTGTCCGAAACTGTTGAAACCTAAACCGGGGAACAGTTGCCCAGAAGCAAGCCATTCGTTGAAGGCTCCAGCGTTCACCCTCTCGCGAAGGCCCCCTGTACCGGTCGTGGTGTCGAAGAGATCCAAGAATTTGCTGAAACCGACGTCGCCGCTGGTGAGGAGCACCGGGACGGCAGGGATCGCCAGGAGTGCAGACGCAACAACGAGGCGGCGTGACTGAGGGCGAAACACGGCGGCGAGTATGAGGCCGACGCAATAGGCCACGAGCGCAGCGCGGGTGTGGGTGGTGAACAGCGCGATCGGGGTGAGGATGATCGAGAGGTAGCGCAGCGGTGCGGAGATCAGGCGCCGCGGGTTCCACACGGCGACGAGCCCCCAGAGGCATAGCAGCCCCGCGAGGATATTGGCCTCGAGAGCGGCTACGTAAGACGCGTAACCTCCGTACGCGGGATCGATCTGTACCCCGATGTCCGCCACCCCAGCAAACGTCGCCAGCGACCACAGAGCGATGGCAAGGGCGCCGCAGAGAAGGTTGACGGCCACGCCCACTTTGACAATGGTCTGCCAAGTCTCGGAATGCTGTGCGACCCATACGGCGCTCAATACGTTCACAGCGCACCAGATCAAGACGGAAAACGAGGACGCGGGCTCGGGGGAGTTGAAGGCGGATGCCAGCCCGACACCGACGAGCCATGCCGCAACAAGGCTCAACGACACCCAACTTGCCAGGGGCATCGAGCGAGCAGCCCCTTGCTCTCGTCTCCTGAGGAGATCTCCGACGAGCGCCACGGCGCAGATGAGACCGATGACGACTTCGAGTCTGATATTGGCGCCAGCCGCATCCAGAGCGGGCCGTGTGACGAACATGCTCGCTACGAGGAGACCGCCCAGCAATCTCGGGCGCTGGGGGAGAGTCATCGCTCCCAGTAGAACCAACGCAATGAGGACAACAACGCCCATCAGCCGTCCTCGCCCATGAACATGTGGGAAAGTACTCGCTCTGCGCGATGCGCGGATGAGATCTCGTAGAGATCCCCGCGAGCCGGTGGACGATCAGGGAGAAGCTCATTCAACGTGGTGCTCCACTCGACGGCGTCTTCCGCCAACACAACGTGCTCCGGGAACTTCTTCGCCAGAGCCAACATCGAGGGAAGAGGGGTGGCGAGTGTCGTGAGGCCAGCTGCCAAGTAATCGTATGCTTTCAAGAAATTGCTCGCGCGGTTGTAGGGGGAATCTACGAAAGGCACGACACCTACCTGGTGCGATGCCATCTGCCGGATGGCATCCGCGTAGTCGATGGGGCCGAGCGACCGCACATTGGCGGAATTTCGGAGGTTCTCGGTCGGTTCGCCGCCGGCAAGAGTGAACGTCCAATCCGGCCGCAACTGCACGACCCGTTCGAAGAGGTCGACGTCTATGCGCGAGTTCCATCCGCCGACGTAGATGGCCGTCTTGCTCGCTCGGGGAATGTTCACGTCCGCCAGATAGCCGTCGACACGGTCCAGAGAGACCCCATTCCCGACAACCGCGATCGGAGCGTTCTTCGGATCGTCGTGAGCCGCCGAGTCCAATTCGATTGCGATGCTCTCGGACACGCTCGTGGTTGTGGCGCAGCGCGCGCGCGTTGCGACGGATAGCTCCAGGTTGCGTCTAGCTTGGCGAGTGCCCGATAGATACTCGTATCCCCAGTGGCGGTCCACGACATCGAAGTGCGAGTGAGACCAGACGGGCCAGCTGCATATCTCTGGAAACATCCACCAATATGCGATGAGGCTCGGTCGCGTCAGGCCGATCTCGTCGATGGCCCGACGAATGGCCGCACCGACGAGTCGAAGGGCCAGGAGGCGCGAAACCTCCGGGCGCACCGTCGGAAGCATGGACGTGATGCCCGGAGTGACGAGCACGTGCGCAGTCTTCGAGAGCGAGAGCAGCCCGGGCCGCAGGCCCGTGGCCTTGCGGCCTCCCTTTCTCAAGCCGAGTAGCGCAGTCAGCCCCGAAGATTGGTGCTGTCTGCAGACGTAGAGCGTGGTTGCCGTCTTGCTGAGCTCCGCGAACATCTGAAGCGACGTTTGATTCGCGCCAGTTTCGTATGGTGGACCCCCGAGAATGACGTACTCAGGTCGCGGCGACACGGGCATTCCATACATTCATTTTCGAGAGCACTTGAGCCCGCTTCTCCAGAGTGAGTTCGGATCTCACTCGTTCGAGCGATGGGCGGGGGCGCGCATCGGGTTCTGTGTCGAACCATTTTGCGAGAGCCTCCGTGATTGCCCTATCTTCGTCGACACCTCGATCCACCGATACGCCGCCGACGAGTGCCAGAGCTTCGGACGCGCCCCCGTCGGCGAAGCCAATTGATGGAATCCCTCTCAGAGCGGCCTCGACGGGGACCAGTCCGAATGGCTCAGGTCGACTCGGGAAGCATGCTACGAGTCCGACATCAGAGGGCAGAGCGGAAAGACTCTTTATCTCACCCGCGTAGTGAACGCGGGCGTCCGTAGCGACCACGCTCAAGAGCGAACTCAGGTGCTGCTCCTGGCCCGGGTATGGTGAACCCGCGAGGATCAGAGTGGCCTCGGGCGGAGCGACACGAATGAACGCCCGTGCCACCGCCAGGTGCCCTTTATGCCCGTTCACCCGGGCGACCACCGCTACTTTCGATGAGATCGACGGTTCGCGAGGCTCGTCGGTGACCTCTTCCAGATCGACGACCGGGTACGTGACTCGAATCCGTTCCGCTTCGACCCCGGTCGAGACAAGCCAAGACTTCACCGCTTCACTGCAGCTCGTCAGGTCGTATGAACCGCTCCGCAGCAGGCTCTTCACCAGTACCGTGCCCAGGCGTCCAGGCAGCAGTTCGTGAACGGCAAGATAAAATCGACGCCGGAAAAGTCTCAAGGGTACGGAGTAGTGCGCGACAGCGAGCGTCCAGAGTACGACGACGTCGGCCTTTCGCGCCGCCCTCGGGAGCTGAAGGGATCGCAGGGAATCCCGCAACGCGCTTTTGCGGAGGACGGACATCGATGGCTCGATGTGGACCACCACTCGCAAGCGCCCCAGCAGGGCGGTGAGCGGGCCATCGGCCGGCAGTATCACCGTGACCGAGTGACCTAACCTACGCAGGGCGCGAACTTCGTCCAGGAGGACTCGGCTGGCGCCGTAGACGTCATTGCTTCCGTGGATTATCGCCACCGAAGACATCAGGAAAACTCTCCGATCAGAGCGCTCCACGAGCTGCGGAACTGAGAAGCCGGCCGTGACGCGGCAAGTGCCAGTCCGTCGCGGGCGGAGGACTGCCACGTCTGAGGATCGACCACGAGATCCTCGAGTTGCGTCATGAGCAATGAAGCGTCCTGAGACAGAGTCTGCGACGGTGTGATGGTGACGGCGGTGACTTCATTGAGCGATCCGCGCCCCGTGTGTGCGACGGGCAAGCCGGCAGCGGCTGCCTCGACCGCAGGAAGGCAATAGCCCTCATCTACTGATGCCACTATCAGCGCAAACGAAGTGTCGTAAAGGTGATCGAGCTCTGTAGCCGAGACGTCCTCATGTAGTTTTACCCAATCGTTTCCGGAATCCCACTCGCGAAGCGCCCTGTTGATAGCTTCGGTGTCGTTCCCGGGTCGTAGAACGAGATTGAGAGCGAAGTCCTGCTCGAGTTTGCGTCGCAGCCTGGCCACCACCTCGATCGCCATCGGTATTCGCTTGTGGCGATCGCCGGACGCCACCATGAGGAATCCCGCGCGATGCGCCCCGGGGCGCGGGTCTTCCCGAATGGGTGGGGCTGGCCAGGGTATGACCCGGATATCAGCTCTTGGCCACCTCTTCGCGATCTGACTGGCACTGTGCGCCGATGGCGTGACAATGACGTCTGCGAGTCGCGCTGAGACACCGAACGTGGTGCGCGCGTAGGCGACGAAAACCTTCGCGAATAGACGTTCATGGTCCAAGACCATCGTGTCGTGCATGACGACGATCGACCGCTGAGAGCGAAGCTTCCCACCAGTGTTCGTAGCGTGCACTATCACCTTCTCGCCGCATCTCGCCGCGGATACGGGAACTCGCAAGAAGTCCCACGCGAGCATGTTCGCGACTCGAGCGATTTTGGAGGTCGGCTCTGCCCGCGGGCTAACAGTACGCACATTGACCCCGACGAGGGCCTCTTCGATCAGCCTTGCTCCGCGACTGGATCCACTCCGTCCTCGCACGCCGATGAAATCGTTGAGCAGGGTCACTGAGAACCGAACTTCATGTAGGCGGACTGGAGTTGAGCGCGGAACTCCGTGCCGTCGAACCGCAGACTTGCGGACGCGGCTCTCTCGCGCGCAGATCTCATCTCGTTATCGTCCGTGGCCCACAGTGTGACCTGGGCGACTATCTGCTGGAGGGAGTCGGAGGGGAGTGCTGAATCTAGGTTCCCCTGCCTCCACGGCGAAGGGTCTTCCATGAGAAACGTGGGTTCCGAGACCATCTCAGAGATAGCGCTGTTCTGAAAAGCGACGACGGGCGCCCCTGCCGCCATCGCCTCCAGGGGTGGCATGCCCTGTCCTTCATAGGCTGAGGGATAGAAGAAGGCAACCGCGTTCTTGTAGACGGCCGCTAGTTCGGTGTCGGAGAGGTTGTCGAATCTGAAAACGTGATCGGTGAGGGGGAAGGCGGAGGTGCCCCTTCCTACGACCACCGTATAAATGTCTTCGTTCGCGAGAGCTTTCGCCACGGCCGGGATCCAGTGGAACCGCTTCCTGGGATCCGGGGTGCGGAGGTCCACCATCGCGACGATGTATTTCAGGCCGTCGATTGCGCGGGTCGTACCGGGGAGATCTTTCGGCGCGTCGAAGTAAGCCCTCGATACCGGTAGCGAGCAGATGTCTATCCTGTCGCGCGACATCTTGAGTTTGTCCTGAACTCGCGCTGCGGTGAATTCAGAGTTAGCAAGAATCCTGTCGGACCTGCGAGCGTTGAAGAAGAGGGCGCGGCTCTTCAATCCGAGCTTCGAGTATTGCTTCAGGTCCAGGGGGATCGTGTCTTGAACAGTGCAGAGCCACTTACTGGATTTCAGAAGCGGGAGGTGATGCACGGCCGTCGCGTGATACACGTCCGGCGGGGGTTTCATTCGACCCAGCTGCCGCTGGACGGCGAAAAGGTCCGTGCCGTCGTCGCGCGCTGAGCCTGACACGTTCACAACGCTGATACCGGGTGTGGAGTGAGCCGCCGCTGCAATCGTGGTCGCGTATCTTCCGAGTCCCCTGTCAGCACCCGGGCCGCTCAGCGAAAATTGGTCGAGCGCGATCCGCATCAGGATTTGTCCTCTTTCCGGCTTCCGACCAGTGCGAGCAGTGCCGAGTGGTATGCGGCGCACACCTGGCTCCACGAGTAGTGTTCGGCAGCCCTCGCGCGGTTGGCATCCGCGACTTCCTCCAGGTCCTCGCGTTCCATCATTTCTGAGAGAGCGTCGTTGACCGCGGTGGGATCGGCGTCGACGAAAACGGCGTTGCTGCCCAGGACTTCCCGGTTGTAGACGGTGTCCCGAGCGACAACCGGCGCGCCAGCAGCCATGGCTTGAACCAGGGCTGGGTTCGTTCCGCCAACGGAATGGCCATGGAAGTACGCGCCAGCATTCTTCCAGAGCGACAGGAGTCGAGCGTCGTCGCGCACATGGCCCAGCCAATGAACTCGAGGGTGGCTGGTGTCCAGTCGCTGCGCCCAATCATCGAACTCGCCGCCATAACCGCTGGAGCCGACGATGACGACGTCCCACCGGCTCGCGAGCGTCGGGGTTGCGGTGAAGAATTCCTTGATGGTGTTCTCGGGCACGAATCGCGCGACGACGAGGACATATCCTCGCGCTGTGAGTCCGGGTTCTACCGGCAGCTCGGGGGGAGTCGCCTCCCCGCCGTAGGGAATGAAGGTGCCATCGCGTTGGAAATCCGATTTCCAACGCGTTCCGATCGCCTCCGCGTCGAAGACGAGCTCGTTCGCCCAGCGAGCGGTGCAGCGGGCTCCCAGCCTGAAGACTGCTTTCGCAAGACGGCCCCATTTTGCGCGGTCCCACTCGATACCGTCGACGTTGACGAGGGTGGGTATGCCGCGGAGCCTGAGGAGCGGGAGCCAGAAGCCGTTGGCCACGTTCATGACCAGAGCGACGTCCGGTTTGCGGATCGCCGTTCTCAACATGGAGGTGAAACCGTAGCTCAACGTGCTCAGCTGCTTGGTGTCGAAGCCAGCAGTCGTTATCGACTTGATGCGCGGGTCTCCGACAGGCCCCGCAGACGGCTCGCGACGTGAGCGCCCATAGACGGAAACGTCCCACTCCTGATCCGCCAGATACGGGGCAAGCTTTCGGACAGCCGTTTCGAAGCCTCCGTAGTAGCTCGGGTAGCCGCGGGTGCCGACGATGTCTACTCTCAGCTGCGTCACGTCAATCCGTCCTTCTGGCCGCCGTGAGGACGTCCATCGTTGGTTGCGACCTCGTCGTAGCTGGGGGTGGATCCTGTGGCCCGGGCCGAAGGCGGAGGGTAAGCACCAATGAATGTGTATTGCTTGGGGTTGGCCCGAGGTCACTCTGTTCAGCAGCGCTCGCGTTTCACCATGTCGCTGTCCGAGAATGCTCACAACTTCTGTTGCTGCATCCTGCCTCCGTGGCCGGGGGTTGCTCTAGGTATTCTGACTCTGGATCGAACGATAACAGGCTTGTACGGAGCCTGATGTCACTTTCAAATGAACGCTGCATTTCTCGTCATCTCGCGACGCTCACGCGGAAGGGGGCGTCGACGCACTGTGAGTCCGAGAGCCGGGCGCCGCCTTGCGTTGCTTCTGCTCCGGCGGCGGGTTTGCGGAGTGGTCGGCGAGCTTGCTGATGTGGCCGCATGCGGAGCACGGAGGGCCGGGGCGGAGCTCACGTCGAGCCGTCGCTGACCTGTTCGAGCTACCCCAGGGGATGGGGTTTTGACGATTGCCGCGACGGCGCGGACGAGGGCCTCGTAACGCAACCTGCTGGGCAAGCGGGAGGCCCCGGATCGGCCAACAAGTGGTGCTTGCGCTACGTCACACGGGCCATGCGGCGAGGGTCACTTGGACGCGCGTCTGGAAAGGCGCGTTACGAGATAGATGACACGGCCGACGATCGCGACAACGGCGATGTCAACCAGGCGAAGCCCGCAGCGACCGGATCGGAACTTTGCGGTTGCGTTTCGTTTCTCGTACCTCGAGTGACGTTTCACGGCTGGATAATAACAGCTTCCGTAATGTAGGCATTGGGTTCTCGGTATGCGATTGTTTGTCATCGCTGACCCGGAGGTCGTGCCACTGGCGCCGCGCCGCTGAAAAGGTCGCGCACCTGGGGCGTGGGAGTCAATCCGCGGCGCCGCGCCGGCGCACCTTCGGGTACGCGCGGAGAGCGTGAAGTCGAAGACCGAGGCTCGCAGAAAGCACGGCAGATGACAGAAGGCCCCGGATCTTCCGATCCGGGGCCTTCTTCTTGTTGCGGGGGCAGGATTTGAACCTACGACCTCTGGGTTATGAGCCCAGCGAGCTACCGAGCTGCTCCACCCCGCGGCACAAGAGAAAACATTACCTGCGGATGAACAAACCCGCAAATCCGGACGTACGCCCCGGGAGTGTCGCGAAAGAATAGCGCTGGTGAGCGAAGATATCGCCAGTTGCGCCGACGGGCGCCGCGCAGTTTTGCTCAGCAGGCCGATCACGGGGAAGCGGGACTGTGCGACGGCGGGTTCGTGAGGGCTTTCGTCCGACCTCGGGGCGCCGAGCGTCGCTCGCCGCACCGAGCCCGCTACGAGGAGCGTCCGACCGAGCGGCTGCTACCCGTCAGCGCGCTGGCTTTCGTCCTCGTCTTCGCTGGCTTCAGTGAGATCGTGCGGTCGGGGTCGTGCGTGACGCGGTCATCCTCGTACTGTGGATTCGGTGCCGACGATCGTCGGGCGCCGGGGAGGGAGATCGCTCCATGAGTCACGACACCGTTGCAGTCGCCGTGGCGCAGTTCGCGCCCTCGGCCTCGCGGGAGGGCAACCTCGCCGATATCGCCGGCCTCGCCCGCACGGCCGCCGCCCGTGGAGCCTGCGTCGTGGTCTTCCCGGAGTACTCCAGCTACTTCGTCGACCCGTTCGACGCCTCGCTCGCTGAGAACGCCGAAGACCTCGACGGCCCGTTCGTGCGCGCGCTGATTACCCTGGCGACCGAGCTCGACGTCGTCCTGGTCGCGGGCCTTGTAGAGAAGGCTGACGACGGTCGTCGCGTGCGGAACGCGGTCGTGGCAGTCGGCGCCGATGGCATCCGTTCCGTTTATCGGAAGCTGCACCTCTATGACGCCTTCGGGCAGCGCGAATCCGACTGGGTCGAACCGGGCGAGACCACCCCGCCGCAGACGTTCGAGGTGCGGGGCCTGCGATTCGGGCTGATGACCTGTTACGACCTGCGCTTTCCCGAGGTGTCTCGCACCCTGGCTGACGCGGGAGCTGATGTGGCGCTGGTTCCGGCGGAGTGGGTTCGAGGGCCGCTCAAGGAGTACCACTGGACGACGTTGCTCACCGCTAGGGCGATCGAGAACACGTTTTTCGTGGCCGCGGCCGACCACCCGCCGCCGCTCGGTGTGGGGCACTCGATGATCATCGACCCGCAGGGAGTCATCCTGGCTCAGGTGGGTACGATGACCGACGTCGCGGTGGCGCATATCGATGTGGCCGCTATCGCGCGAGTGCGGCGTGTGAATCCTGCGTTGGAGCTGCGGCGATACCGGGTCACGCCGCGCTGATGAGTTCGCGCTCGGGGCGTCACGTCGTTAGCGGTCGTCACCAGCCCGAGCCGTTGAGTTCGATCCCGTCCGCGCGGTCGACCACGCGAAGCTGATGCGCGGGTCCAGAACACGGGCAGAACGTTCGCGTCATCGACGCCGTCTCGGAGTACTCGAAGCTCGCGCACGATGTCCATGCGCACCGCCCGGGCGTGACACGTTCCACGAACACCGTGAATTTGCTGCGTCGCAGCCCGACGGCTGCGTGGACGCAGGCTCGACACGATCCGGTCGACGCGGAGGTCAACCCGTCAGAGCTGGCCACGGGCTTGCGCTCTCACTGCGGCGACGACGGACTCGTGGGACGGATGGACGAACAGCACCCCGACGCCCTGGTGGAAGCTACCAGGCCGGATTGCGAAGGTGTAGCGAACCTCGACGGTCGGATCGTCGCGAAGTACCCGACGTATCACTTCTTTTACGCCCTCGGTCACACGGCCTCCAACCAACGCGGGTTCGTCATGGCGCACCGCTACGTTTTCACGTGTGAGACCTGCGATGCGGGTTTGTTGACCATTCGACAATATTTCGTATTTTGTCCGCAACAAACGTCACGCTTTCGGAGGGAAAGGGGGCGGCTTCTGTGTGGTCGACATCTCTCCCGGACGACGGGGTGCTTCGACGGCGGGAAGCGTGTACTCGTCGACGCTCAGCGATTGTCTGCGCGCCTCGGCCGCCTCAGTTGAACGTCATCCCCGCCAACCGCTCCGCCGCATCCTGCAGCACCTCCACCCGCTTGCACGCGGCGAACCGCACGAGCGTCGCGTAGTCGGGACGGTGCTCGGGCGTCACGAAAGCGGTGAGCGGAATACCGACCACCCCGGCGCGGGCGGGCAGTTCGCGGCAGAACGCGTCGGCGTCAGTGGCGCCGAGTGGGGCGGCATCCACCACCGTGAAGTACGACCCCGCGGGGGTGGAGACCTCGAACCCGGCAGCGCGCAGCCCCGTGCCCAGCAGGGCGGCCTTGGCCGCCATCTCGGACGCGACCGAGGCAAAGAACGCGTCGGGGAGGCGCAGGCCCACCGCGATCGCCGGTTGAAAAGGCGAACCGCCCACATAGGTGAGGTACTGCTTGACGGCGAGCACGGCGGTGACGAGGTCGGCGGGGCCGGTGACCCATCCGGTCTTCCACCCGGTCAGCGAGAACGTCTTGCCGCCCGACGAGATCGACAGCGTCCGCTCCGCGGCTCCGGGAAGGGTGGCGATCGGCACGTGCGGTCCGTCGAACACCAGGTGCTCGTAGACCTCGTCGGTGACGATGATGGCGTCGTGCCGATGGGCCAGGCGCACCACCTCGTCGAGCACCTCGCGCGAGAAGACCGTGCCGGTCGGGTTGTGCGGGTCGTTCACGAGGATCACGCGGGTGCGATCGGTGACGGCCGCTGCCAGCTGCGCGAGGTCGGGCTGGAAGTCGGGCCACCGCAGGGGCACCGGCACGAGTTTCGCGCCCGACAGGGCCACGCAGGCCGCGTACGAGTCGTAGTACGGCTCGAACACCACGACCTCGTCGTCGGGGGAGTCCACGAGCGCCAGCAGGGTCGCGGCGAGCGCCTCGGTCGCGCCGACCGTCACCAGCACCTCGCGCTGCGGGTCGAGCTCGATCCCGTAGAAGCGCCTCTGGTGCTCGGCGACGGCGGCCAACAGGTCGGGAAAGCCGCGTCCCGGGGCGTATTGATTGACGCCCGACGAGATGGCCGAGCGGGCGGCATCCAGAACCGCGTCCGGTCCGTCCTCGTCGGGAAAGCCCTGGCCGAGATTGAGAGCGCCGGTCGCGGTGGCGAGGGCGCTCATCTCGGCGAAGATCGTCGGAACCGATGAGCCGTCGGGCGCGAGCAGTCCCGCGCCTCGAGCGGTGCGCTGCCAGGCGCCGGGAATGTGTCGCATGGATCCAGGATGCCGCACCCTCGCGCAGCGCAAGCGGGAATGCCGCGCGGGTCTCTCCTGCTAGACCCATAGAGACGGCCCACGCCCGTCATAGGTGGTCCACAGGAACGGTGGTCATCGTAGAAGCACCTGGAACAAGGAGCATCCCATGAGCGACACCACGGACAACCGTCCCGAGGGCAACGACAACAGCCACCAGAACAACTCGGCCGCGAACGGCGCCGTTCCCGCGTCGCCGCAGCCCGAGTCCACCACCCCCGCCGCCCCGCGCTACGACGCGCCGCCGGTCCCCACCCGTTCGCCGGCCTCGGCCGCCGCGGCCTGGCCGCCGCCCGCCGCGGGTGCTGCCGCGCCCCAGCAGCCCGGTTACGCCTCGGCCCCCTCGGGCGCCACCTCGCCGACCGGTCAGGCCTTCGGCCCCGCTGCGACCGACGCGCACCCCACGCTGGCGATGCCGTCCTCGGCATCCACCGCTCCCCGCAAGAAGAGCGCGGCACCGCGGATCGCCGCTCTGCTGGTCGCGGCCGCCCTCGTCGGCGGTGGCGCAGGTCTTGGCGGCACCTACGCCGGCCTCAGCCTCTGGGGCGGATCGAACTCCTCGGTCGCCTCGGGGCCGCAGGCGATCACCGTCAACAACCCCGACAGCGTCAACAACACCTCCGCGGTCGCCGCGAAGGTCGTCCCGAGCGTCGTGACCATCAGCGCCACGGCCGGGCAGTCGGGCGGCACCGGTTCGGGCGTCATCCTCAGCCAGGACGGCTACGTGCTCACCAACACTCACGTGGTCACCCTCGACGGCCAGAGCGGCAGCGCGAGCATCTCGGTCACCACGTCGGACGGCAAGGTCTACGCGGCCAAGGTGGTCGGAACCGACCCCACCTACGACCTCGCGGTCATCAAGCTCGAGAACGCTTCGGGGCTGACCCCGATCGAGTGGGCCGATTCGTCGAAGCTCAATGTCGGCGACAACACCATCGCCGTCGGCGCTCCCCTCGACCTGCCCAACACGGTCACCACGGGTATCGTCAGCGCCCTGAACCGCTCGATCCAGGTCGCTTCGTCGGCCGCTCCGAGCGACGGTTCCGACCAGCAGCAGCAGGAGCCCGGCCAGGAGAGCCCGTTCCGCTTCGACTTCGGTCAGGGCCAGCAGCAGCAGTCGACCAGTCAGACGATCAAGATCGCCGTCATCCAGACCGACGCCGCCATCAACCCCGGCAACTCGGGCGGGGCGCTCGTCGACAACCAGGGCAAGCTCATCGGCATCAACGTCGCCATCGCGAGCGCCGGCGGGTCGTCCTCGGGCGGGCAGTCGGGCAACATCGGCGTCGGCTTCTCGATCCCCTCCGACATCGCCAAGCGCGTCTCCCAGGAGATCATCGACAACGGCTCCGCCACGCACGGCCTGCTGGGTGCCTCGGTTCAGGATGCCGCGTCCATCCAGGGCGCCACCACGACCGGTGCCTACATCGCCGACGTGTCCAGCGGCGGCGCGGCCCAGGCCGCCGGGCTGCAGAAGGGTGACGTGATCACCAAGTTCAACGGCGTCCCGATCACGAACTCCATCGACCTGACCGCCCAGGTGCGCGCTCTCGCCGCCGGCAGCAAGGCCGAGGTCACGTACAACCGCGGCAACGCCGAGAAGACCGCCGAGGTGACCCTGGGGTCCATGCCCACGAACTGACCCCGCCGTTCGCGCGAAGAACGCCACCCCGCTGAATCCCAGCGGGGTGGCGTTCTTCGTGGGTTTCGGGCCCCGTCAGTGCAGGGGTGCCAACCGCCCGATCGCCGCGAGGGGGATGCCCACCCAGTCCGGGCGGTTGCGCGTCTCGTAGATCGCCTCGTACACGGCTTTGTCGAGCTCGAAGGCCTTCAACAGAGCGTCGTCGTCGGTGCGGGGGCGGCCGGTCGTCGCGGCGTACCCGTCGAGGAACGCCTGCTGCGCAGCGATGACCCACGCGCGCACGGCTTCTCCGTCGTCGTCGGCGACCGCGCCCGAGACGTAGTCGAACGAGCGGAGCATTCCCGCGACATCGCGCACGGCGACGTCGGGCTGCAGACGCTCGTTGATCGGGCGAAGCGGCTCGCCCTCGAAGTCCAGGAGCACCCAGCCGTTCGAGGTGGTGTCGAGCACCTGCCCGAGGTGCAGATCGCCGTGAATGCGCTGAAGAGCCGGCCACCTCACGTCGAGGGCCCTGTCGTAGACCTCGTGGATCTGCTCCTCGTAGGGCTTGAGAGCGGGCACCTCCATCAGTGCGATGGTCAGGCGGCGCTCCCAGGCGCTGTTCACCGACGACTTGTCGGCCGCACTCGGGGGGAATGTCGAGAACCGCTCGGCCAGGGCCACGTGCATGCCGGCGACACTCGCTCCGAGGGCGTACGCACGCTCCGAGAAGTCGTCGCCTGCGGCGGCGGCATCGAGCGCGACGCGCCACGCATCTTCGACGCCCTCGAAGAACTCCTGCGCGAAGGCGAGCGAACCGCTGACGGGAACGCCCTCCGGGGTCATCCAGATTCCGCGTACCTCACCGATCGCTCCGGGCACGAATGAGGCCCCGCCGGCGGCCAGCGCGGACTGGAGCTCGACGTCGGGATTAATCCCCGGATTCACCTGACGGAACAACTTACAGATGACGGGTACACCCGGTTCTTCACCCTCGAGACGGTAGATGATCGAGGTGTTCGACTGCTCGCCGCTGAGCACGCGGGCCGTCGTACGCGAGGCCAACGGGCGCCCGTTGGTCGCCCCGAGCGGGATGCCCCGGAAGCCGTCCTCCGGCGCCCCCACCTCGCCGCCCGCGGTGACCAGCGCGTACAGCGCGTCGGTGAAGGCGGGGTCGGTGGTGGCATCCGTCCATACCTGTCCCTCCGCTGCGGCGCCGATCAGGCTCCCCGGCGGAACCGAGCCCTCCGCCCGGCGTGCGACGGGCACCTGGTACACGATCGCCGGTTGCACGGCTTCGTCGCGCACCAGCAGCACTCGCGCGTCGGCGGCGTCGAGCGGCCAGTCGGCCACGAGAGTCAGCCGCGGGTCGCGGCCCTTTGTTCCGTACCAGCGCTGACGCGGCATCCAGACAGCGAGGAGTTCGAGGAGGTCGCCCATGCGGGCAGGCTAACGCGCCGTCGAGTCCTTCGTGCAGGTCTTGCGCGCGGCCCCTCGTCGGTGAGAGAGGGCGAGATTCAGGATGCCGACCTCTCGTCGTCGCCGCCCGGCTCGAGCTCGGGGGACTCTGAGCGGTGCTCGTGGCGCGAGAGGGCCCTGCGGGCGATCGCGCCGGTTCGGCGTCCCGCCCCCGCGAGGGCGTCACCGGCACGACGAATCCCGCCGAACGCGGCCCGCTCGAGGGGCTCGGTACCGGGCCGCGGCTCGAGGTCTGCGGGGAGGGTCGACGGGGGAGCGCCGAACGCGCGACGGGCATTGACCAGGACGCGACGACCCAGGATGTTGTTTCCCGCGCCGCCCACGACGGCGCCGACGCCGAAGGGGAGGGCCTTGCCGATCCACGAGGCACCGCCGCGCGCGGCGAACTGACGCACGAACGTCGTCTTGAGCCGGTCGACGAGGGGGCCGACCATCGCGCGCGGCAGCGTCTTGGTCACCATCTCGCCCCAGTAACTGGAACGCGAGCCCCCACGTCCGGCGGCCTGAGAGGCCAGCTGCGAGACGAGGTCGATGCCCTCCTTGCCGAGCATCAGCGCGAGCACCAGCGCGCGGCCGCGATCGGGGTCTTCGACCACGACCCCGTGCACCTCGGCGACCGACTGCGCGTACAGAGCGGTCGCCTCGAGAAAGCCCACCGTCTCGACGCCGCTGAGCGCCAGGGTGACGCCGGTCCCGATACCGGGGACGACGGCGGTCGCTCCCACCGCGGCCCCGCCGGTGGTGACGGCCGCGAGATAGCGCCGCTCGAGGATCTTCAGGATGTCGTCGACGCCGGCATCCGGATGCCGCAGACGAATGCTGCGCAGGTGCGCGAGCACCGCGGGGCGCTGGACCGACAGCACGCGGTCGTGCATGCGGATGGTGCGCGGGTGCTCCTCCGACCCCACCGGGGGTAGGCCGCCCTTCCAGGGGGCGTCGTCGGGCAGGGTGTGAATGCGGTGCACCTTCTCAGCCATGCCTCCATCCTCACCCGGAGGACGGATCGGGCGGGGGTGCTTGACGGCCGCGGGGCGCGGTGCGGCGTGCACAGCCACGAAGTGCGGTTGCGAGTCGACCCCGAGAGCGCCTGCGCACGTACGCGCCCGGGATGTCGAAGAGGACGTCATCCGTTCAGATGAAATGTTTTGCGGGGATCCACCGGCCTTTCGTTATCTGTGAGTGTGTGGGGCGCGCGACTGAGCGTCGGTCGGTGTCGGAGGGGGTTGGTAGTTTGGTGCGATGACAGCGTCGCTGCCGGAGCCCCCCGAAAAGTCCTCTTCAGATACCGAGGGCGCGGCGGCGAGCGCCGAAGCCGCGGTGTCACCCCCGGCCAAGCCCCGCGCGCCGCGTGCGACCACGCCGCGAGCTCCGCGGCGCCCGGCGGCGAAGGCTGCGGACGCCGATTCGGCAGAGACGCCCCAGGCGACCGCCCCGCCGCGCACCCCGCGGACGACTGCCGCGCGCGCCGCCTCGGCCGCGGAGACGACCGGCCGGACGCCCGCGGCGAAGAAAGCGACCGCGCCGAAGAAGCCTGCCGCGCCGAGGAAGCCTGCTGCTCCCCGCACGACGGCGGCGAAGGCTGCGGGGACGAAGGCGGCGGCGGCGAAGCCCGCCGCTCCCAAGAAGCCCGCGGCTCCGCGTCAGACGGCTGCGGCGAAGGCCGCGGCTGCCAAGGCGGCAGCGGAGGCGGCTGCTCTCGAGCAGTCGCGGGCCGAGGCGACCGTGAGCGCGCCGGACGTCGCCATGCCGCCGCTTCTGCCCGATGACATCGTGGTGCCGCCGCGCCCGCCGCTACCGGCTGTCGGCGCGACGACCGAGAGCGACGACGCCAATGCAGAGCCCGACCAGGCGGTCGCCGAGCCGGACGCGGTGGTCACACCGGATGCGGCGAGCTCCGCTCCGGCTGAGGATTCCGCCGAGAACTCGTCCGCTGCCGGTGACGCCGAGTCGGAGACCGTTGCCGACCCGAGCCCCGCCGATGTCGCTGTCGAGGAGCCGGTCGTCGATCCGGCTCCCGCCGATGTCGCGGTCGCCGATCCGATCGTCGCCGACGTCGTCGTCGAAGAACGGGTCGCCGATACGACTCCCGCCGATGTCGCCGTCGAGGAGCCGGCCGCGCAAACCGTGGCCGACCCGACGCGGGCCGACGTCGCCGTCGAGGAGCCCGCGACTGACGCAGTAGACACGCCCCAGCAGACCGACCCGTCGTCCTCACTGGTCACGTCGTCGTCCACCGAGGTCGTCACCGAGACGCCGCTCGAGCACGACCTCCCTGCCGACTCGGCAGCTCCGGCCGCCACCCCGCCGAGCGAGGGGTCACCCGCGAGCGCCGACGGCGTGAGCGAGCAGGAAGACCCCACCCCCGCCGACGTGCGCGTCGACGAGGCCGAGCCCGCGGACTCCGAGACCGCCCCGTTCGTCGCTCCGGAGTCGACCGAGGTGCCCGAGACCACCGGCGTCGATGCGGCGGGCGCCGAAGACGACGGACAGACCGCCGTCCTCGACGCATCTCCGGCCGAGACGCTCGAGCGCGCCGTCGACCCCGAGCCCCGCTCCGAGCTGGACGAGCCCGTCACCCAGGTCGACGACGCGCTCGTACCTACCGCGGTGGATGCGCAGCCGGTCGATGCGCCCACGGCATCCGACGACGAAACCGCCGTCCCGGCTCTCGCCCTGCGCACGATCACGAAGAGCTTCGGCGAACTGCGTGCCGTGGACGCGATCGATCTGACCGTGCCCGCGGGGGCGTTCTACGGCCTGGTCGGACCGAACGGCGCCGGAAAGACCACGACCCTGTCGATCATCGCGGGCCTCCTGCGTCCTGACCGCGGCACCGTCACGATCAACGGTGTCGACGCGGCCAAGCGCTCGCGCGAGGCCAAGAAGCTCATCGGCGTGCTGCCCGACCGGCTGCGCACCTTCGACCGGCTCACCGGCCGTCAACTGCTGTCGTATTACGGCGCGCTGCGCGGGCTGCCCGCCCCGCTGGTCGAGAGCCGCACCGCCGACCTCGCTCGTGCCTTCGACCTCGTCGAAGCGCTCTCGCGCCCGGTGTCGGACTACTCCGCCGGTATGACCAAGAAGGTCATGCTCGCGGGGGCCATGATCCACTCGCCGCGTCTGCTCGTGCTCGACGAGCCCTTCGAGGCCGTCGACCCGGTGTCGAGCGGCGTGATCCTCGACATCCTCGGCACCTACGTCGAACACGGCGGCACGGTCATCCTTTCGAGCCACGGCATGGAGCTCGTCGAGCGCGTGTGCTCACGCGTCGCCGTCATCGTGTCGGGTCAGGTGCTCGCCGAGGGCACCATCGACGAGGTGCGCGGCGAGGGAACGCTCGAACAGCGCTTCCGCGAACTCTCCGGTGGTCTCGGCGACGTGGAGGGACTCGAGTGGTTGCACACGTTCTCCGCCTGAGACTCGCCATGATGCTGGGCGCTCTCCGGGGCGACCGGCGCGAGGTCGTCCGGCGCGCCATCGGCGTCGTCATCCTCGTTGCCGCCACCATCGTGGCGGCGACGAGCGCCGCCGGTCTGGCGGATGCCAGCCCCCTCACCACCGCTGTCGTCACGGTGCTCGCGGGGTCGGCGGTGACGCTCGGCTTCGCGGTCGGTCCGCCCGTGACCGCCTCGATCGACCCCCTCGACCCGCGCCGCTTCGCCGTCGTCGGGCCCGAGCCCCGCCCCCTGGCCGGCGCGCTGCTGCTGGCCGGGTTTCTCTCCGTGCCGGTGCTGGTCGTGCTCGTGCTCGGGGTCAGCCTCGCCCTCGCGTGGGGCGCGCACGGCGCCTCGGCCTGGGCGAGTGCGGCATCGGTCGTTCTGGGGCTCGCGACCTGTGTGCTGTTCGCTCGCGTGAGCATGGCGCTCGGCGCCCTCGTGCAGCGACCGCGGCAGTCGCGCGAACTCGTCGGGGTGTATCTCATCGCCGTTCTCGTCGTCGTCGTGCCGGTGGGTGTCTTCCTCGGATCGCTCGAGTGGCGGGGGGTCGTGCCGTCGCAGCTCGCCTCGGCGGCAGAGGTGCTCGCGTGGACCCCGATCGGGGCTGCGTGGGGTATCGCCCTCGCACCGTCGGCGGGAGCGGCCGTCGGCAGCCTCGTCGTGGCCCTCGCAACCGTCGCAGCTCTGGGACTCGCCTGGTTCGCCCTCGTCAACGTCCTGCTCACCACCACCCGTCGTCCGGCCGCGGTGCGCGAGCGCGGCGGCCTCGGCTGGTTCGCGATCCTGCCGGGCACGCCGGGGGGAGCGGTCGCCGCCCGCAGTCTCTCGTACTGGTTGCGCGACCGCCGGTACATCGTCAACGTCGTCATCGTGCCGATCGCCGCCGTCGTCTCGACGGTGCCGTTGCTCGTCGCCGGCGTCCCGTTCGAGCTCGCCGTCCTGCTGCCGGTGCCGATCATGGCGCTGTTCTTCGGGTGGCTGCCGCACAACGACCTCGCGTACGACTCCACCGCGCTCTGGATGCACATCGCCAGCGGCATGCGCGGGGCTCCCGACCGCATCGGGCGTCTGGTGCCCGTGCTGCTCATCGGCATCCCGATCCTCGCCGTCACCCTGCCGCTCGCCATCGTCGCGCACGGGCGCTGGGCGATCTTCCCGGCGATGGTCGGGGTGTGCGCGGCTCTGTTCCTGGCGGGGCTGGGACTGTCGAGCATCTCCTCGGTGGTGGCGCCCTACGCGGTCTCTCGACCGGGGGACAGCCCCTTCCAGCAACCGCAGCGCACGGGCTCGGGCGGCGTCGTCGCCCAGGGGCTCGTCATGGCCGGCGCGATCGTCGCGGCCTCGCCTGCGGCATGGCTCACGTGGCGGGCGATCAACGGCGAGACCGTCGACACGGTGCTCGCGCTCTGGGTCGGCATCGGCGCCGGAGCGATCGTGCTCGTCGTCGGCGTCGCGATCGGTGCGGCTCTGTTCGAGCGCCGCGGAACGCGTCTCATGGAGTTCGCCGAAGCGACCTGACCTGGCTCGCGACCGACCCGTCAGGGCTGACCGCGGCTACACTGGCTCTCCATGAGCACGCCTCTCGACAGTCCTGACAGCGGGGGTCTCGCGACCCTGGATCGTGAGCTCGAAGAGCTCATCCGCGAAGAGAACATCGAGCCCGGTGATCACGAGCGCTTCTCCCATTACGTGAAGAAGGACAAGATCCTCGAGTCCGCCCTCAGCGGCAAGCCGGTGCGCGCCCTCTGCGGCAAGAAGTGGACGCCGGGGCGCGACCCCGAGAAGTTCCCCGTCTGCCCGCAGTGCAAAGAGATCTACGAATCCCTCATCAACTGAGGCCTTCCCGCTCCTCGTGAGGGGCCGAAAGCGTCGCCCCGGCCAGCGCTCGGCGACGCTCTCCGGCCCCTCACGCACGTCCGCCGCGTGAGGGGCCCGTGCGCCCCGGACCCGCCGCTCAGCGCGCGCGCCGGGGCTCACCGCGTTTCGCGGTACTCCGTCGGCAGCGCCGGGTCGGCCTTGCTCAGCGCCAGGGCGCGCACGGGCAGTTCCTCACGCACGCGGGAGTGATGGGCCCGCGCCGCCTGGACTCCGGCCGAGCCGAGAGCACCGGCATCCGCCTCGCCGTCCTCCATGAGCGTCGCCTGCAGCGCACGCGCATCGGGGTGTTCGGCCGCGGTCGAGAGTTCTTCGAAGCCGTCGCTGACGACGATGAGCTCCGAGGTCGCGGTGCCGGAGTCCAGGGTGCGGAACGCGGCCTTCCGCCCCCCGTGCGAGGCCTTCTGCGCGGATGCCTTGGCCACGGCCACCCACGAGCCGTCGGCGGCCTCTCGGGCCACGAGCTTGAAGACCAGCCCCGCGGTCGGGACGCCCGAGCCTGTCGCGACCGAGGTGCCCACGCCGTACGAGTCGACGGGTGAGGCCGCCAGGGCGGCGAGAGCGTACTCGTCGAGGTCGCTGGTCACCGTGATGCGGGTGCTCGTGGCGCCCAGTTCATCGAGCAGCGCGCGCACCTCGCCCGCGACGATCGGCAGGTCGCCGGAGTCGATGCGCACCCCGCCCAGGTCGGTGCCGGCGACGCGGACGGCGGTCTTGACCCCCTCGGTGATGTCGTACGTGTCGATCAGCAGAGTCGTCCCGGCGCCGAGAGCGTCGATCTGCGACCGGAAGGCGTCTTCTTCGCTGTCGTGCAGCAGCGTCCAGGCGTGAGCGGCGGTGCCCATGGTCGGCACACCCCAGCGGCGACCGGCCTCGAGGTTGCTGGTGGCCGAGAACCCGGCGATGTACGCCGCGCGCGCCGCGGCAACCGCGGCCTCTTCGCTCGCACGGCGCGACCCCATCTCGGCGAGTGGTCGGTCGCCCGCGGCCACGCTCATGCGGGCGGCGGCGGTGGCGACGGCGGAGTCGTAGTTCAGGATGCTGAGTGCGAGCGTCTCGAGCAGTACGGCCTCGGCGAACGTTCCCTCGATCGTGAGCAGGGGAGACCCGGGGAAATAGACCTCGCCCTCGCGATATCCCGTCACCGACCCCGTGAAGCGGTAGTCGGCGAGGAAGTCGAGGGTTCCGCCATCGACCACCCGGTTGTCGCGGAGGAAGCGCAGTTCGTCGTCGCCGAAGCGGAAGTCGCGGATCGCTTCGAGCAACCGGCCGGTCCCGGCGACCACGCCGAACCGGCGCCCGCCCGAGAGGCGGCGCCCGAACACTTCGAAGACGCACCGGCGCGAGGCCGTGCCGTCGCGGAGGGCCGCGTCGAGCATCGTGAGTTCGTAACGGTCGGTGTGCAGGGCGGTGCTGCGGCTCATGGCGCCAGCCTATTCCGGCCCCGTGGCCGTGCCCGCGCGGACTCCCGCGCTTGACAGTCGCCGCCCGGCGTACCGAACTCCTGAACTTTCGGGGGGATGCGAGCCATGGATGCCGTGGCACCGCGAACCGTCGGATTTCCTCAGGAGTTTCGCACGCCGCGCGTCCCCGGCCACTCCTGTGCCGGGCCACCCCCGCCCCCGGCCACCCCCGCGCCGGCCACCCCCGCGCCGCGCCCGCGCCGGCAACCAGCCCGAGCGCCCGCACCCGCGCCGCGTCGTGCGAAACTCCTGACTTTCCGACCGTGAGACGGCCGAACGGCAGCACATGGCGCCTCTTCGCCTCGTTTCTCAGGAGTTCGACACCACCCGATGTCGGAGACCAGCCCGGTCCACCCCCTCCCGATAGGCTGGAGCCCTATGAACGACGCGCCGATCGGGATCTTCGACTCAGGAGTCGGCGGACTCACCGTCGCCCGGGCCGTCTCTCAGCAGCTGCCGCGCGAGTCCATCCTCTACATCGGCGACACCGCCCGCTCGCCCTACGGCCCGAAGCCGATCGCCGACGTTCGCAAGTACTCGCTCGAGGTGCTCGACACCCTCGTCGAGCAGGGCGTCAAGATGCTCGTGATCGCGTGCAACACCGCCTCGGCCGCAATGCTCCGCGACGCGCGCGAGCGCTACGACGTGCCGGTGGTCGAGGTCATCGGCCCCGCCGTCCGCACCGCGATGTCGACCACCCGCAACGGTCGCATCGGCGTGATCGGCACCGTCGGCACCATCGGCTCCCGCGCGTATCAGGACATGCTCGAGGTCAACGAGCGCCTGACGGTCTTCGCCGAGGCCTGCCCGCGCTTCGTCGAGTTCGTCGAGGCCGGGGTCACCGACTCGCCCGAAGTCCTCGCCACCGCCGAGCAGTACCTCGCGCCGCTCCGCCACGCCGGCGTGGACACCCTCGTGCTCGGCTGCACCCACTACCCGTTCCTCGAGGGCGCCATCAGCTACGTCATGGGCCCCGAGGTCAGCCTCGTCTCGAGCGACAGCGAAACCGCGAAAGACGTCTATCGCCAGCTCGTGTCGCGCGACCTTCTCGCGACACCGGATGCCGTGCCCACCGCCCGCTACGAAGCCACGGGCTCATCGGCCGACGACTTCGTGCGCCTCGCTCACCGCCTCATGGGCCGCGAGGTGCGCGAGGTGCAGCTCGTGCAGACCGGCGCCATCGACCTGCCACGCTGAGTCGCGGCATCCATTCCCGTTCCCCTGGAGGACCCATGACCCGCAAAGACGGTCGCACCAACGACCAGCTCCGTCCCGTCACCATCGAGCGCGGCTGGTCGGCTCACGCCGAGGGCTCAGCCCTCGTCACGTTCGGCGGCACCAAGGTGCTGTGCACCGCGTCGTTCACGAACGGCGTTCCGCGCTGGCTGACCGGCAAGGGCAAGGGTTGGGTCACGGCGGAGTACGCGATGCTCCCGCGCGCGACGAACAGCCGCAACGACCGCGAGTCGATCAAGGGCAAGGTCGGCGGGCGCACGCACGAGATCTCGCGCCTGATCGGCCGTGCCCTGCGTGCGGTGGTCGACACGAAGGCGCTGGGCGAGAACACCATCGTCATCGACTGCGATGTGCTGCAGGCCGACGGCGGCACGCGCACCGCGGCGATCACCGGCGCGTATGTCGCCCTGGCGGATGCCATCGCCTGGGGACGCGAGAAGAAGTTCATCGGTCAGCGTGCCGAGGTGCTGCGTGACTCGGTCGCCGCGGTGTCGGTGGGCATCATCGACGGCGAGCCGATGCTCGACCTGGCGTACGTCGAGGACGTGCGCGCCGAGACCGACATGAACGTCGTCGTCACCGGTCGCGGTCTGTTCGTCGAGGTGCAGGGGACGGCCGAGGGCGCGCCGTTCGACAAGCGCGAGCTCGATCAGCTGCTCGAGCTGGGCGTGAACGGCTGCGCCGAGCTGCGCGGCATCCAGGTCTCGACGCTCGAGGGCTGAGATGGCTCGCATCGTCCTGGCCACGCACAATCCGCACAAGGTCGAGGAGTTCCAGGCGATCGTCGCCGAGGTGCGCCCCGACCTCGAGGTCATGGGGTACGACGGCCCGGAGCCGGTCGAAGACGGCGTGACGTTCGCGGCGAACGCGCTGATCAAGGCGCGCGCGGCGGCGGCGCACACGGGTCTGCCGTCTCTGGCCGACGACTCCGGCGTGGCCGTCGACGTACTGGGCGGTTCGCCGGGGGTGTTCTCGGCCTACTGGGCGGGGCACAAGAAAGACGCCACGGCGAATCTCGAGCTGCTGCTCGACCAGCTCTCGGACGTCGCCGACCCGCACCGCACCGCGCAGTTCGTCTCGGTCATCGCGCTCGTGCATCCCGATGGCACCGAGCAGACGGTCGAGGGCCGCTGGCCCGGCCGCCTCGCCACGGCCCCGGCCGGTCCCGGCGGCTTCGGCTACGACCCGGTCTTCATCCCCGACGGCCAGCCCGCGGGGCGGGAGCGCACGGTCGGTGAGTGGTCCGCGGCCGAGAAGAACGCCGAGTCGCACCGAGCCCGCGCTTTCCGCGAGCTGACACCGCTTCTTCGGGGGCTCTGAGAACGAGACCGACACCGGTTCTCATTCCCGACTTGGCCGAACCACCGCGGCGGAGCCTGTGCCCGTTCTAGCCTGAGACTATGCACGATCACGCGCCCTCCGGCGGCATCCGAGATGCCAGCAATCGGCGCCTGCTCGCGACCGCCCTGGCCCTGACGGCCACGGTGATGCTCGTGCAGATCGTCGGGGCTGTCCTGACCGGCTCGCTCGCCCTGCTCGCCGACGCCGCGCACATGTTCACCGACGCGGCCGCTCTGGTGGTCGCGCTCATCGCCACCGCGATCGCCGCGCGCCCGGCCGATGATCGTCGCACCTTCGGTTACCAGCGTGCCGAGGTGCTGGGGGCCCTCGCCAACGGCGTGATCCTCATCGTGCTGTGCGCGTGGGTCGGCGTCGAGGCGGTGCAACGTCTGCTCGCCCCGGCCGAGACCGAGGTGCAGGGCGGACTGATGCTGGTGGTGGCCACCGTCGGCATGATCGCCAACGCCGTGTCGATGTTCCTGCTCTCTCGCGCGCAGAAGCGCAGCATCAACGTGCGCGGCGCCTATCTCGAGGTGCTGGGCGATCTCGTCGGATCGATCGCGGTGATCATCGCGGCCCTTGTCATCGTGACGACGGGCTTCATGCAGGCGGATGCCATCGCCTCGCTGCTGATCGCGGTGCTCATCGTCCCGCGGGCGATCGGTCTGCTGCGCGAGGTCGTCGTGGTCTTGACGGAATCGGCCCCGGTGGGGGTGCACGTGGCCGAGATCCGCGAGCACCTGCGCGAGGCCGACGGGGTGGTCGACGTGCACGACGTGCACGTGTGGCAGCTCACACGCGGAGCGCCGGTGTTCAGCGCTCACGTGATCGTGGAAGATGCCGCGCTCGCCGATGGGCGCGCCGCCGCGATCCTCGCTTCGCTCCAGACGTGTCTCGCCGACCATTTCGACGTCGAGCACTCCACTTTCCAGCTGGAGCCCGCGGGGCACGTGGAGCACGATTCGCGTCACGCGTGAATGTCGGTGCCGTCCGGTAGCCTTCGGACAGGCGCCCGCACCCCCGGAAGGTTCCTCATGTTCTCGTCACTCGTCATCGACCATTGGCTGCCGTCTCCCGCGAGCGCGTTCTCTGATGACGACGCGATCGTCGTCGTCGATCCGGAGGCGCCCGAGAACCGGTCCGTCTCGATCCTGCGCATCGGCGACGGGGCGACGGTCGTCTCGCTGAGCCCCGAGCGAGCGGATCAGCTCGGTGTGTCCGACGGAGAACGTCTCGCCGCCGATGAGGTTCTGGAGCGCATCGACGCGGCGGGCATCGCGCTGCACGACCCCGACCACCTCTTCTACCTTCCGGTCGAAGAGCATGCCAACGTCACCGCACCCGAGCCGCAGGCGAACACGCGCCGGCTGACGGCCGAAGACGCCGACGCCTTCGCCGCCCTCGTCGCGGCGGCGCCCGAAGACGAGCTCGACGAGGCGTTCGTCGAGCTCGATCACTGGCTCGTGTTCGGCACGTTCGTCGACGGCACGCTGGCTGCTGCGGCGAGCATGTATCCCTGGAGGGGCACGCGCCTCGCCGACCTCGGCGTGATCACTCTTCCGGAGTTCCGCGGCCGCGGCCTGGCGAGGGCGACTGTGCTGGCGATGGCCGCCGATGCGCTGGAGCGCGGCTACGAGCCGCAGTACCGGTGTCAGCTCGACAACGCCCCGTCGGTGGCTCTCGCGCTGGCATCCGGATTCCGCCGTTTCGGCGAGTGGATCGTCGTCGACGACTGAACGGCATCACGGCGTTCAGTTCTCGCGCACGACCTCCGCGGGCGACTTGTCGGGGCGGAGGCCGCGCCACCGCGCCTGGCGGAGGATCCCGCCGGGGGTGAACTCCGCGAACTCGACCTCTGCCACCAGGGTGGGGTACACCCACAGGGCGTCGCGCGCGTCGGCGGCCGGCACACCGACGAAGGGGTTCGCATCGGCGCGTAGCGGCTCGAGTGCCTTCGTCAGTCGAGCGAGGGTCTGCTCGCCGAAGCCGGAGCCCACCCGCCCCGCGTACTGCAGTCCGCCCGCCGTGGGCACCCCCACCAGCAGCGAACCGATCGTGCCGGAACGGTTTCCTCTACCGGGTCGGATCCCGCCGATCACGACCTCCTGCGTGCGCGAGTGCTTGACCTTCAGCCACCGCTCGGATCGCACCCCGCGGCGGTAGGTCGAGCCCGGGTCCTTCACGACGACCCCTTCGAGCCCGAACCGGCCGCTCGTGGAGACCGCGGCATCCACGTCGTCGAACACGGGAGGCACGACGACCGGACCCCCGGCCTCGGCGGCCAGCTCCTCGAGCACGTCGCGCCGCTCCAACAGGGGGAGGGATGCCACATCCCGCCCACCCGCCGACAGCACATCGAAGAGGTAGAGGTGAACGGGGGTGCGCTCGGCCTCGCGGGCGATCTCGCGCGCCTTCGCGAGGTTCATGCGTCTCTGCAGAAGCGGAAAGCTCGGCCGTCCCTGCTCGTCGAGCGCGACGATCTCTCCGTCGAAGACGGCCGGGTCGGGACCGAGACCCAGGTCGACGCTCGTGAGCTCGGGATAGGCGTCCGTCAGGTCGTTGCCGTTGCGCGATCGAAGGCGCAGCCGTTCGCCGTCCCAGATTCCCAGACCCCGGATGCCGTCCCACTTCATCTCGACCCAGGGCGTGCCGCCCCAGCGCTCGGCGGCGGCGCGGGCGATCCCCGGCGTCGCGGAGGTGGCGAGCATGGGCTCGATGTCGCCGTCCCTGTCGACGCTCGGTGGGACCTCGGTCGATGCAGGGGGATCAGCGGAGCCGTGGTCCAGGGCCACCACGGGGGCTCCACCGCTCTGCGGTCGGCCCGCGGCATCCGTCTTCATGCGGTGCAGCAGCCACTGCGATCTCTCACCCTGCCCCTCGGTGCGGATGAGGGCGAGTCGCACGCGGCCGAGCGGTCCGTCGGCTCTGCCCTCGAGGGTGGCGATGACCTCGTCGTCGCGCCACTTCTCGAGCTCGTACGTACCGGTGTCCCAGACGGTCATGGTGCCCGCGCCGTACTCGCCGCGGGGGATCTCGCCGGCGAAGTCGAGGTATTGCAGCGGGTGGTCCTCGGTCATGACGGCGAGGCTGTTCTTCGCTGTGGTGGGCGGCACACCCCGGGGGACGGCCCAGCTGACGAGCACGCCGTCGCGTTCGAGGCGGAGGTCCCAGTGCAGACGTGAGGCGTGGTGCTCTTGGATGACGAACCGGGGGAGCCCCTCGGCGGCGGGCGCGCCGTGGGGAGCCTCGGGCACCGGCTCGGGGGTCTTTCCGGCTGTGCGCTTCGCGATGTAGGCGCGCAGGGGCCCGTGCGCCGCGTCGACAGAGGCGAGTGGGTCGTCGGTTCTCCCGAGGACCTCGGTGAACAACAGGTGCCGCAGGTCGGGGTCGTCCAGCTCGTCCCAGGTGCGCGGGGCGGCGACGTAGGGGCGCGGGCGGCCGCGCAGCGAGTACGGCGCGATCGTCGTCTTCGAGCCGTTGTTCTGACTCCAATCGATGAACACCTTGCCGGGGCGTGCAGCCTTCGACATCTGGCTGACGACGAGGTCGGGGTGATCGGCCTCGATCGCGCGCGCGAGCTCCTTCGCGACGACGCTGACCGCGTCGCTGGACTGGCGCCCGTCGAGGCGGGCGTACAGATGGATGCCTTTGCTCCCACTCGTCACGGGCAACGGGTCGAGCCCCATGCCTTGCAGGATCGCGCGCGCCCACCGCGCGACCTCGGCGCACTCGGCCAAGCCCACGCCCGGACCGGGGTCGAGATCGAGCACGAGCCGGTCGGGGTTCTGCCTCTCGCCGTCGCTCGAGAAACGCCACTGCGGCACGTGCAACTCGAGGCTGGCGACCTGCGCGAGGTAGACGAGGGCGGGGAGGTCGTCTACGAGCGGGTAGTCCTTGGCGCCCGAGGAGTGGTCGATCGGAAAGCGCCGCACCCATGCCGGAGCACCGGGCTCGAGGGCCTTGGCGAAGAACGGTTCGCCGGGGTCGGCATCCGTGCCCACTCCGTCGGGCCAGCGCTTGCGCGTGAGCGGACGGTCGGCGACGTGCGGGAGAAGCAGGGGGGCGATCCGCGAGTAGTAGTCGATCACCTCGCCCTTGGTGGTGCCGGTCTCGGGGTAGAGCACCTTGTCGAGGTTCGACAGGCGCAGGCGACGACCGCCGATGCGCACCGTCTGCTCCGTCATCGCCCCAGCGTAGAGCGGAGGGGGAGAGGGATGCCGAGGGGGTTGCGGCGAACTCGGGGTTCCGGTGGCTTCGAGACGCTCGGCCACCCGGGGGCCAGGTCCGAGGTCTGCTCGAAGGGGCCGGACACGTTCGCGCGCAAGGGTCTCGGCATCCACCGCTCTCCCGGTGTTCACTGGGCACATGCGATCGATCTGGAAGGGCGCCCTGACGTTCGGCCTCGTCAACGTGCCCGTGAAGGTGTACTCGGCGACCGAGGACCACGACGTCTCGTTGCATCAGGTGCACAACAAGGACGGCGGCCGCATCCGGTATCAGCGCGTCTGCGAGGTGGACGGCGAGGTCGTGCCGTACCAGGACATCGACAAGGCCTACGACGACGGCGAGCAGACGGTCGTGCTGACCAAGGACGATCTGGCGTCGCTGCCGAGCGAGCGCAGCCGGGAGATCGAGGTCGTGGAGTTCGTGCCGAGCGACCAGGTCGACCTGCTGACGCTCGACAAGGCGTACTACCTCGAGCCCGACTCGTCGTCGCCCAAGGCGTACGTGCTGCTGCGCAAGACCCTCGAGCAGACCGACCGCACGGCGATCGTGCGGTTCTCGCTGCGACAGAAGACCCGGCTGGCGGCTCTTCGCGTCCGCGGGGACGTGCTGGTGCTGCAGACACTGCTCTGGGCCGACGAGGTGCGCGAGGCGGCTTTCCCGGCTCTCGATGAGAGTGTGCGCATCTCGGCGAAGGAGCTCGAGATGTCGGCGTCACTCGTCGAGAGCTTCTCGAAGGACTTCGAGCCTGAGGAGTTCACCGACGCGTACCAGGCGGAGCTGCGCACCCTGATCGACGCGAAGCTCGAGCAGGGCGATGCGATCGATACCGACGCCACCTTCGGAAAGCAGGAAGAGGAGGACGGCGGCGAGGTCATCGATCTGATGGAGGCGCTGCGGGCGAGCGTGGAGCGCAGCCGGGCGGCACGATCGGGCGCTGCGGCCACCGACGGCACCGCCGAAAAGAAGAAGGCCGCCGGCACGAAGCCGGCGGCCAAGAAGAGAAACTCGAAGGCGTCTTAGCGAGCGGGCTGATCGCCGTCTTCGAGGGTCTTCGGGTCGAGGGTGAGCGATTCGGCCTCGGCCGCGGTGACGGCGCCCTCGCGCTTGGCGGCGGCGCGCTCACGGAAGTAGTGGATCGCGATGAAGATCACGGTGCCGGCGACGGCGGCGAGCAGGATGACGTCGATGTACTCGGTCACGATGTCGCGGACGAACGGAATGTAGCCCACCAGGTAGCCCAGCATCGTCAAGCCGATGCCCCAGATGATCGCGCCGATCAGGTTGTAGAGCGAGTACTTGCGCCACGGCATGTGACCGACACCGGCGGCAATCGGCGCGAAGGTGCGCACCACGGGCACGAAGCGCGCCAGGATCACGGTCAGTCCGCCGAAGCGCTCGAAGAACGCGTTCGTGCGTTCGACGTTCTTCTTGCTGAACAACCCGGACTCTTTGCGCTCGAAGATCGAAGGCCCGGCCTTATGGCCGATGAGGTAGCCCACCTCACCGCCGATGAATGCCGCGACACCGATCGCGAGAGCCACCCACCAGGCGTTGATCCCGAAGACGCCGTGCGGAGCCGCGTCGGTGGAGTGCGACAGCAGACCCGCCATGATCAGCAGGGTGTCGCCCGGCAGCAGGAAGCCGATCAGCAGACCGGTCTCGGCGAAGATGATGAAGCAGACGACCAGCAGCGCCCAGGGCTGGGAGTTGGTGATGATCGTCGCGGGGTCGAGCCACGGGAGCAGCGCGCTGGTGGTGTGGATCACATCGGTCCCGTCGGGTCGGAATGTCGGTGCAGGGGATGACTACTACCGTGCGGAAGGGGGGACTTGAACCCCCACGCCCGAAGGCACAGGAACCTAAATCCTGCGTGTCTACCGATTTCACCACTCCCGCGAGTCTGATCATTGTAGGCGGGTGGAGTGCGCGCACGTTGTGAAGCCGCCGTCAACCCCGGGAGTCGTCCCCCCTCGCCGACGCGCCGCGGGGAATGCTGAACGACATGGCATCCGTTCTCTCCTTCATGAAAGCGATCACGTACTCCCAGCCCGGTGACTCGTCCGTCCTCTCGCTCGAGGACCGCCCGTTGCCCGAACCCGCCGCGGGAGAGGTGCGCGTACGCCTGACCGTGTCGGGGGTGAACCCGACCGACTGGAAGGCCCGCGCCACCACCGGCCGCCCGCTTCCCTTCGACGAGGTCACGCCCAACCACGACGGAGCGGGAGTGGTGGATGCCGTCGGCGAGGGCGTCGACGTCCTGTCGGTCGGTCAGCGGGTGTGGGTGTATCTCGCGGCCCACCAGCGCCCGTTCGGCACGGCGGCGGAGTATACGGTCCTGCCCGCGTCGCGGGCCGTGCCGCTGCCCGACAGCGCATCGTTCGAGCTCGGCGCGAGCCTCGGCGTTCCGGCGATGACCGCGCACCGCGCCCTCACCGTGCACGAGGACGGCCCCTCGCGCCTCGCTCCCGGGGCGCTCACCGGACGCACTGTCCTGGTGCAGGGCGGTGCCGGAGCCGTGGGGCACGCCGCCATTCAGCTCGCCGCTTGGGCCGGAGCCACGGTCATCGCCACCGTCAGCAGCGACGAGAAAGAGGCACTGGCCCGTTCTGCCGGCGCCCACCACGTGCTGCAGTACCCGAGCGAGTCGCTGGCCGCCGATATCCGGGAACTCGCGCCGAAGGGTGTCGAGCACATCGTCGAGGTCGCCATCGCCGACAACGCCGGTCTCGATGTCGAGGTCGTCGCCAATCACGGAACGATCGGGTACTACGCCGACAACGGCGGGGCGGAGTTCACGGCCCGCGTGCGCGAGAGCTTCGCGAAGAACGTGCGCTGGCAGGGCCTGCTGCTGTACACGGTGGGGGAGCGGGCGCTGCTCGCCGCCGCCGAAGACGTCGCCGCCGCCGTCGCCGACGGAGCGCTCCCGGTCGGGGAGGACGCCGGGCTCCCGCTCACGTGGTTCGTGCTGGACGACACTGCCGCGGCGCACGACGCCGTCGAGCAGGGTGCGCTGGGCAAGGTGCTGATCCGCGTCGCGGAGTAAGTGCGCCCTCCCGCGTGAGGGTCTGAATCTGTCGCCGAGGGGTGCCTGAAGCGACAGGAAGTGGCCCCTCACGCGGGTGTGGTGCGGTCAGCGGGAGCGCGGCACGTATCGGGGCACCCACCGGATGAAGCCCGCGGCGCCGAGCACCGCGACCAGACCCATCGCGCCGACACCGACCGACAGGGACGCGACGGCCGTCAAGGCCGAGACGATCAACGGGGCCACCGCGCCACCGGCATCCGTCAGGGTCCGCCATGATCCGAGGAACGCCGCGGGGTCGGTCGGAGGCGCCACATCGGCGCCGAGAGTGAGCAGGATGCCGCTGGACAGGCCGTTGCCGACGCCCAGAACCGCCGCGAACATCGCGTACCACATGGCCGCCGACGACAGATCGTGCGTGAACGACAGGGCGAAGAAGCCCGCGCCCATGAGGACCATGGCGGGAAGGGCCGCCCACAGGCGACCGAAGCGGTCCATGACCTGGCCGCTCGCGTAGAAGAGGGCGAAGTCGATCGCCCCCGAGACACCCACGACCACGGCGATCGTGCCGGCATCCAGTCCGAGGGAGACGCCCCACAGGGGCAGGACCACCTGGCGTGCCGAGCGAACGGCCGACAGCGACGAGGCGGCGAGGCCCAGGCGCGCGAGCACGCCGCGGTACCGCCACATCGTGCGGAACACCCCGACCCGCTCAACGGTGGGGATCGCTCCGGTGACGGGTTCGCCCGTGTCTTCCGCGTCGCGCGAGTCGCCCGCTCCGCGGCGGGTGGGCGAGCCCGCGCCCACGGGGACGGCCTTCTCGGGATCCGGGCCGAAGAACACGAGCAGGATCGTCGCGACCTGGCAGACGGCGAAGAAGACGATGGACGCCGTCTCGGAGCCGAAGATCGCCAAGAGGGCTGCCGAGATGAACGGGCCGACGAACATGCCCAGGCGGAACGTGCCGCCCAGGAGCGACAGAGCGCGAGCGCGGAAGGTCAGGGGGACGCGCGTGGTCATGAACGAGTGACGCGCGAGGGCGAACGAGGCCGCGCAGAAGCCGATGAGGAACACCGCGGCGGTGAAGAACGCCAGCGACTGCGCGAAGACGATGCCGAGGAGTCCGGCGAGCACGATGATGCCGGCGACCCCCATCGTCAGGCGCTCGCCGAAGCGGGCGACGGCCCATCCGGCGGGGATGTTCCCGCACAGCTGACCGACCACGAGAGCGGCCGCCACGAGCGCGGCCAGGGCGACGTCGGCGCCGAGGCGGTTCGCGATCACGGGGATGAGGGGGATCACGGCGCCTTCGCCCACGGCGAAGAGCAGCGTGGGGCCGTAGATCATCGGTGCGAAGCGCACCAGCACGTTCCGGGGAGAGTCGGCTGTCACTGTCTCCACGATAGGCTTGATGTCAAATGCTCGAACTCGATTTGACCGCCGACATCCAGGCGCTGCGCTCGACCTTCGCCGATATCCAGGCCGTGGTCGACGTCGACGCACTCAAAGCCGACATCGATCGCCTGAGCGAAGAGGCCGGTGCTCCCGACCTCTGGGACGACGTCGAGAACGCTCAGAAGGTCACCAGCCGTCTCAGCCACCGCCAGGCGGAGCTCAAGCGCGTCTCGGAGATCGAGCAGCGGCTCGACGACCTCGAGGTGCTGGTGGGTCTCGCCATCGAGATGGACGACGAGGAGTCCGCCGACGAGGCTCGTCGCGAACTCGCCTCGCTGAAAGACGTGATCGGCCAGCTCGAGGTGCAGACGCTTCTCGACGGCGAGTACGACCCGCGTTCGGCGGTCGTCACGATCCGCTCGGGTGCCGGCGGCGACGACGCCACCGACTTCGCCGAGATGCTGCTGCGCATGTACCTGCGTTGGGCCGAGCGTCACAAGTACCCCGTCAAGGTTATGGACACCTCTTACGCCGAAGGCGCCGGCATCAAGTCGGCCACCTTCGAGGTCGACGTGCCCTACGCCTACGGCACGCTGTCGGTCGAGGCCGGCACGCACCGTCTCGCGCGCATCAGCCCCTTCGGTGGCGCCGACAAGCGCCAGACGAGCTTCGCCGCGGTCGAGGTCATCCCCGTGATGGAAGAAGCCGTCGAGGTCGAAGTCCCCGAGGGCGACATCCGCGTCGACGTCTTCCGTTCCTCGGGCCCGGGTGGTCAGTCGGTCAACACCACCGACTCCGCCGTGCGCATCACGCACCTTCCCACGGGCCTGGTCGTCTCGATGCAGAACGAGAAGTCGCAGATCCAGAACCGCGCGGCCGCCATGCGCGTGCTGCAGACCCGCCTGCTGCTGCTCAAGCGCGAAGAAGAGGCCGCGAAGAAGAAAGAGCTCGCCGGCACGATCACCGCGAGCTGGGGCGATCAGATGCGCTCCTACTTCCTCTACGGTCAGCAGCTCGTGAAAGACCTGCGCACCGGCTACGAGGTCGGAAACCCCGCGGTCGTCTTCGACGGCGACCTCGACGGTCTGATCGCGGCCGGCATCCGCTGGCGCAAGCGCAAGGACGACGACTGAGCTTTCCCCGCGGGGGAGAGAGCCCTATGGATGCCGCTGACCCGGCATCCATAGGGCTCTCTCGGTTTCGCGACACGGCGCGTCCTCTCGGCCGGATTGGGACCCGCGCTTAGGCTCATCGAGCCATGATCCGGTTCGAGAACGTCACCAAGCGGTATCGCGGCACCGCGAAGCCCGCCCTGAACGCCGTCGACTTCGAAGTGCAGCGGGGGGAGTTTGTCTTCCTCGTCGGCGCTTCGGGCTCCGGCAAGTCGTCGTGCCTGCAGCTCATCCTGCGCGCCGAGACCCCCAGCGACGGCCGTGTCGTCGTACTCGGTCGCGACCTGCGCACGCTGTCGAACCGCAAGGTTCCCTACTTCCGCCGTCACATCGGTTCGGTGTTCCAGGACTTCCGCCTGCTGCCGAACAAGACGGTGCACCAGAACGTCGCCTTCACGCTGCAGGTGACCGGCGCCTCGCGCGGGTTCATCCAGCAGGCCGTGCCCGAGGTGCTGGCGCTCGTCGGCCTCGACGGCAAAGAGAAGCGTCTTCCGCACGAGCTGTCGGGTGGAGAACAGCAGCGCGTGGCGATCGCGCGCGCACTCGTCAACCGCCCGCAGGTACTGCTCGCCGACGAGCCGACCGGAAACCTCGACCCCGGCACGTCGATCGACATCATGCGCCTGCTCGCGCGCATCAACGCCGGTGGCACGACCGTCGTCATGGCCACCCACGAGGCGGGCTTCGTCGACCAGATGCAGCGTCGCGTGATCGAGCTGCGCGGCGGTGAGATGGTGCGTGACGAACGTCACGGTGGCTACGGCGACACATCGAGCCTTCCGCGACTCGCGCCCGAGGTCGAGCGCGGTGCGGCGGCTGTGGCCGCTCTCACCGCCGTTCTCGAGGTGCAGCGCGAGGTCACCGGGCTCACGGGTCCGGTCGAGCCGCTGACGAAGCCCGCTGTCGCGGAACCTGCTCCCGCGGCATCCGAGGCTTCCGCCCAGAACTCCGAGCCCGAGGCGCCCGTCGCCGCCGAGCCCCGTGAGCCTGGCACGAACACACGCTCCATCCCGGTCACCCGCCCCGACGTCGACGCTCTCGGTCTTGCCGACCGGCTCGGACTGGGCGAGAAGAGAGACCGCAACGACGAAGTGGGGCCCACGTCATGAGGTTCGGGCTCATCCTCTCGGAGGCCTTCACCGGTCTTCGTCGCAACGCGTCGATGGTGATCTCGGTCATCCTCGTCACCTTCGTGTCGCTGACCTTCGTCGGGGCCGCGATGCTCATGCAGATGCAGATCGGCAAGATGCAGTCGTACTGGGCCGACCGCGCCCAGGTGGCGGTGTTCATGTGCGCGGCTTCATCGAACGCTCCGACCTGCGTGGCCGGGGAGCCGGCGACCCAGGACCAGATCGACGCCGTCAAGGCGACGCTCGACGGTCAGGCGCTCGCACCGCTGATCCGCGACTACACGTTCCAGACCAGCGACCAGGTCTTCGAGAACGCGAAGCAGCAGTTGCCCGAAGACATCGCCGGCGTCGTGACGGCGGATCAGTTCAACGCGACCTTCAGCATCAACCTGGTCGACCAGAGCCAGTCCGACGTCATCGCCGAGGCTTTCAGCGGGCAGAACGGTGTCGAAGCGGTCACCGATCAGCTGCAGTACCTCGAACCCCTTTTCCAAGCCCTCACCGTCGCGACCTACGTCGCGGTGGGGATCGCCGGGCTCATGCTGATCGCGGCCGTGCTGCTGATCGCCACGACCATCCGGCTCTCGGCGTTCGCGAGACGCAAGGAGCTCGGGATCATGCGTCTGGTGGGTGCGTCCAACCGTTTCATCCAGACGCCGTTCATCGTCGAGGGTGTGCTGGCCGCACTCATCGGTTCGGCGCTCGCGAGCGTGGCGGTGTGGGCGATCGTCGGCGTCGGGGTGAATCAGTACCTCAGAGACCGGATCGGCTTCATCACCTCGTGGGTGGACTTCGGCGACGTGGCGATCGTGATCCCGCTTCTGGTCGTGATCGGCATCGTGCTCGCGGCACTGAGTGCCAGCTTCGCCATCCGCCGCTGGCTGCGCGCCTAGCAGCTCGCGGTATCGCGCGCGGCCGGCATCCGGTGTGGGTAAACTGTAAGGCTCTGTGTGCCCATGATCATGAGGAGGTGGCACCATGCCTCGTGAGCAGGGTGAGAAGCTCATCGCGTCGAACAAGAAGGCGCGTCACGACTACGCCATCGAGAAGACGTACGAAGCCGGATTGGTGCTCACGGGCACCGAGGTGAAGTCGCTGCGGCAAGGACGCGCGAACCTCACCGACGGCTACGCCTACATCGACGGCGGCCAGGCCTTCCTTGACGCCGTCCACATCCCCGAGTACTCGCAGGGCCACTGGACCAACCACTCGGCCAAGCGCACGCGCAAGCTGCTGCTGCACAAGGAAGAGATCATCAAGCTCTCGCACGCGGTGTCGGCGGGCGGATACACGCTCGTTCCGCTTCGGCTGTACTTCCTCGACGGGCGCGCGAAAGTCGAGATCGCGGTCGCCAAGGGCAAGCGCGAGTTCGAGAAGCGTCAGACGATCCGCGAGCGCGAGGACAAGCGCGAGGCCGAGCGCGCGATGCGCACGAAGAACCGCCTCGGCGACTGACCTTTTCGCCTGCGGGGCGCGTCACTCGGCGCGGAAGCGCCCTTCGACCACCGAGGTGACGACGATCTCGGGCGGCTGCAGGCTGAACGACGGTCCGGTGGCGGACGCGGCCATCAGGCGCGCGCCCATCGGAGCCGGAGTCTCGGGGTGGGCGGCGAGCAAGCCGGCATCCGCGATCTCGACGGCGGAGACGGATGCCAGCCCCAGAGCGTCCGCATACGCCGTCGCCCGCTCCACGGCGACGTGCACGGCGTCGGCGGCGACCTCTCGCTCGACTCGGGCGCGGGTGGTGGGGGACAGGCGCCACTCCACGGCGGTGACCTGCACGTCGTCGGATTCGGCGACATCGCCCAGCCACCACGACAGGGCTCCCGCGTCGGTGAAGGTGGCGGACAGCTCCACCGCGGCGTGATGGACGAGGGGGAGCTGCGCGCCTTCGTTGTTCCAGGGGCGGTCGGACCAGACCGACACACGGGCGCTCGACCACTCGGACACCTCGCCGGAGCGGAGGTGGGCGACCAGCCCGTCTTGCACGCTCGCGGCGCGCTCTTGAGCCCGCTCGACGACAGGACCGCGCACGGGGCCATCGGTCGAGACGGTCACCCGGGCGGCGGCCTCTTCGGCGCGGACGCGGGCGTTGCTCTCGCCCCGGACGGTGATGACGACCTCACTCATGCGGTGAGCCTACGGGACGGGGGTGGGATCCCGTCGAGCGGGAATCACCCGGGCCCGGGATCCGTTATAGACTGTGATGCTCGGGTGCTTCGGTTCCCGAGGTGGCAATTCAACAGAGTGACAACGGCCGCTCCATCACGGAGTTCCCGGGGCTGATCGGTTTCGACAGCGCCTGCGAACCCGCGAGAAGCGGGCCGAGGATGTGGGGTTATCTCGTAAACGCTCCCTGCAAAACAATAAGTGCCAATGCTAAGCGCACTGACTTCGCCCTCGCTGCGTAAGCGAGCCCGATAGTCCGTCAGACCGTGTGTGACCCCGCCACGGAATCTGGCGTCATTTAGGGGTCTTGCTGTGTGACGGCGTCTGGACGTCACGCGGGACTTTTCCCAGGCTGGGCTTGTCGACTTAGGTGTCTGTGACAAAGGTCGGAGCCGAGCAGAACGTCTGCACAGACTGCGCCCGGAGAAAACGCGGAGACCCAGCGTTGGACGGGGGTTCGATTCCCCCCAGCTCCACGAGCCGTTGTCACGAAGAGGTTGTCACGAAGAGAAAGCCCCCGCTCCCGCCCGTTTCGGTGGGAGCGGGGGCTTTCTCGCGTTCGCTCAGCCCGCGGTGCGGGTGTGGATGTCGCTCTCGCCCGAGACACCGTTGAGCTCGAGGTAGATGCGCCCCTCGGTGCGGGTGAGGGTGGCGGTGTTGCGGCGTTCGATGGCGTCGGCGAGCTTCTCGACGAAGCCGGGTTCGAAGCTGTGCAGCAGCACCTGGTCGGCGCGGTGGATGCGCTTGCCGGCCCAGGGCGCTGCGACCTTGTCGGGGTCGCGGTGCGTGTAGACGGCGACTCTCTCGGCCTTCATGCTGCCGGTGTGCAGGCGGGCGGCATCCGGAGCCCCGACCTCGACCCAGGCGACGAGCGCACCGGTGAGATCGCGGACCATCACGGCGGGCTCGTCGGTGGCGGCGACACCCTCGCTGAAGCCGATGCCCTCCTCGTACTCGAGGCAGTACGCCAGCACGCGCGTCAGCATGTACGGAGCGGTCTCGGACGGATGCCGGGCGACGCGCAACGGCAGTTCGTCGTACACGCCGCGGTCGACGTCGGAAAGTTGCACCGTGAAGGTGTGAATGGTCGAGCCGATAGCCACGAGGATCGAGCCTACGTTGTCGCGTCCGTCCTGTCGGGCAGGAGGGAACCCGTGGTCCTCGTGAACCGGCTAGCGTCGGGGCATGCCCGACCCGCGTAGCTCCCGCATCGACATCGGTTCGTTCCGCCTCGAGCCCTTGCCGGATTTGGCGCGCTGGCGGGCCGTGGCACGTGAAGACGGCGGTCCGGTAGAAGGCGGGTGGAGCGATTGGGTCGCTCTGGCCCACCGGGTGCTGCGAGCCGACGAGCTGTGGCGGGAGCGCGAAGCGCGCGGAGACGCGTGGGACGAGGGATTCGCGGCAGGACAGGATGCCGCGGCGGTGAACCCGTACCGATGAGTCGGCGCGGGCGCACCCCTTACTGCGGCGTCTCGACGAGGAGCAGGCTCTGGCGGGTGTCGGCGAACTTCACCCAGCCGTCACCGAAGAGGTAGGTCAAGCCGTAGCCGTCCGCACCGCGACCGCCGAGCCAGTCGGGATTCTCGGTGACGTAGTCTCCGGTGGCGTCGCGCTCGAGCTTCCAGCCCGAGGCGACGAGGTCTTTCTCGGCCTGTTGCGCGGTCGCGTCGTCGATGGGGGCCCAGCCGAAGATCTGCACGCGGTCCGAGGCGACCTTCGCGTCGCCCCACTTGCACTGGATGCCCTCGTCGAGCGCGGTGGCCCCGATGCGGAACGGCTCCTCTTGATACGTCCAGCCCAGACTCTTGAAGTCGTCTGCGGTGGACTTCGGGATGATGTTCTCGCACGTCGGATCGATCGGAGCCGTCGTCGGAGTCGCGTTGGCGGCGGAATCGGGAGCGGGTACCTCGGTCGCCGTGGCGCTGGCGGCGACGCTCGGCGCGGCGTCGGGCGTCGAGGTGCAGCCGGAGAGGGCGAGCGCCGCGAGCAGGCCGGCGGTGATCAGCAGGGGCTTGTGTGGGCGCATCAGCGGGGGCCGTCCTCGTGGAGCAGGGCGAAGAAGTCGTCGTGCAGAACGCCGTTCGTCGCGAGCGAGGATCCCGCGTTGAGACGGTCGGTGCCGTCGAAAGCGGTGAAGCGACCTCCGGCCTCGCGGACGATCGGGGCGATCGCGGCGATGTCGTACTCTTTCACGCCGAACTCGGCGACGAGCTCAAGGCGACCCTCGGCGAGCCACATGTAGGGGAGGGCGTCGCCGTACGCGCGGTCGCGCCACACGGCCCTCGCGAGCTTCTCGAGGGTGGGGACGAGGTCGACGTCGTCCCACTGCTCGATGCTCTGGAAGCTGATGCTGGATGCCGAGACCTCATCGATCGCGGACACGGAGATGCGGCGGGTGTGGCCGTCGGCGGTGGCAGTCCAGGCGCCGTGTCCGACGGCGGCCCACCAGCGTCGGCCGATAGCGGGCTGGCTGACCACGCCGACCCGGGGGACGCCGTCCACCGTCAGCGCGATGAGAGTCGCCCACACGGGGATCCCCCGCATGTAGTTGTGCGTGCCGTCGATGGGGTCGATGACCCAGCGTCGGGAGGTGTCACCCGAGGTGCCGTACTCCTCACCGAGGACGGAGTCGCCGGGGCGCTCGGCATCCAGGATCTGACGGATGGCCCGCTCGGTGGCGAGGTCGGCCTCGGTGACGTGCGTGCGGTCGGGCTTCGTATCGATCCGCAGGTCAGCCGAGTCGAAGCGTTCCATCGTCACCGCATCGGCGGCATCGGCCAGACGAAGGGCGAGCGCGAGATCATCGGTCAGGTCCGCGAGGGGCGCGGCGGGCTCTTCGATGGAGGACACGGCTCAAGGATAACGGGCGCTCCTGGCTCGATTTGGTGTGCTCGAGTCACGCCTGGTAATGTCATTCCTCGGCGCGGAGAGCGAAACTTCGGCCGAAAAGAACGCACCTCTAGCTCAATCGGCAGAGCAACTGACTCTTAATCAGTGGGTTCTGGGTTCAAGTCCCAGGGGGTGCACAAGTTACCGCCCCGCACCAGGCATCACTGGTGCGGGGCGGTTCGTCGTTCTGCGGATGCAAGATCACTTCAGAAGCGAGCGGTCGAATCGAGTCGGCCAAGCAAGCGCTGCACCCCTGATGATGACTACCCAGCCCAGGAAGAACGCGGCCAACCCTCCGACGAGCGTGAGCGCGGGCCAGAAGAAGTCATAGGCCGGTATCGGCTTCGGAGCGGCTTCGGTGAAGATGGGCACGTAGCTGAACCATGCCCCGAACACCTGGACACTCATGCCGATCATCTGAGACCCCTTAATCACGGTGAGCACCGTGCCCCCCACGAGAAGGGCTGCCCCGCCGATCAGGAGGCCGGTGATAGCCAAGCCGCGCTGCCCAGCCTTCATGTGCCCCCCAAAGGAATCGCGTGCGGCGATTCTGGCACGCGCCGCATGCGTGATCGCGTACGCGACGTGCGAAGAACCGTGAAGACAGTGTGGGGCCTTCGCGCCTCAGTTCTCGGCGGGGGTCTCATTCGCCTTGGCACGCGCCCATGCGTCAGTCGGCGCGTTGCTCCGTCTGTTCCGCGATGAGCGCGATCTCGTGCGGCTGCCATCCGTACTCGTAGGGCAGATACGTCGTGAGCACCTGCATCGGTGACGAGAGGGTCGTAGAGATGCCGTGGCGCGCGTTCCGGGCGTCGGGGTCTCGATCGCGGACGGCGGCCTGAAGTTCGGACACGAGTTCTCGGGCGCGCAGGATCCCGTAGGCGTCGACCACGAGACGCCAGTCCGCGATGGTCAAGGTCGTCCATGCTCGTGAGGCGGCGGTGGTCTCTCGGGCGACGGGCAGGAAAAGCAGGAGAATCGCGGCGGCGACGCATGCGTTGGCGAGGAGTGCCGCAGCCAAGGTGCTCACACCGAACGGCGCCGCGCCGAAGGCGGCGTCAGGTCCGCTCGTCAGATACGCCAGTGCCCGCGTCGCGCAGTGGAGTGCGTAGAAGGCTGTCGCGACGGCGATGACGATCCGAGGCGGCCGGGGTAAGACCGTGTTGCTCAGCGCCAGTGTCGCGCAGGCAACGCCGGTGAGAGTCAGCGTGCACAGCAGCACGATGCGGGCTACGTCCGGTGGAAGCAACACCGAACTCGTGGCGACCGTCAGCCCCGCGACGAGTGTTGCGCCCGCTGCGGAGCGTGCGAGACGCTGCCGCGCCATGGTCATTGCGACGCACATGAGGCCGATGGACAGAACGAACGCGGTGTCGGCGGGGAAGGTGGCGGAGACGACGTTCACATCGCGGTCTCCGATGAGACGCATGACGGCCGACCCGACGGACAGCGCCGCGGCCGCGGCGGCGATTCTCAACGCCGCGGCGCGGGGATCCAGGGGGCGGGGTCGGACGAAGGCGTACGCAGCGACGACGACGGCGACAGCGACAGAGACGACGACGACGCCCACCGACAGCAGCAGCATGGTTCCCCGTGACCCCCCGGCTCGGAACGCTACTGCGGGATTCTGTGCCGTTCAAATCAAGCACTGCTCGCCCGCGCAATCCTCCTGTACGGGGTTCCGGGGCCCGGCAGGATGGAGCGATGCGCTGCACGCGGCGCACGACGAACCCGGGAGGTTCCCATGGCCGACGACGAGATGTGGGATGTCACCGACATCCAAGGCACCCCGACGGGGACGCTGCACCGACGCGGCGATGGTCCCGTGCCGGCGGGGTCGTTCCACATCGTGGCATCCGTGTGCCTGGTGTCGTCGAGTGGGCGGGTGCTGATGAGCTTGCGGGCCGCGGGCAAGGACTACCCGTTGGCGTGGGAGTTCCCCGCCGGCAGCGCCCTGCGCGGAGAGACCAGTCGTACGGGCGCGGTGCGCGAACTCGCCGAAGAGACCGGGATGGTGCGGGCTCCCGACGATCTCGTGCTCGTCGGACGCGTCGTGGAAGAGAGCGCCCTGTTCGACCTGTGGGTGGCTCGCATCGAGGGCGAGCCGGTGCCCGTGCCCGACCCGGAAGAGGTTCAGGATGCCGAGTGGGTCACCCTCGACGTCGTGCACCAGCGGTGGCAGGACGGTGTTTTCGCGACACCCTGGAACGCCCGGTTCGATCAGCTGTGGGAGACGCTGGGTCAACGGGTCGCAGAGATGCACGTCACCGCCGACGGCGTCTAGAACGGCATCGGGCAAACCTCTTCCCAGGACGCCCACGAAGCATCCCCTCCGCGGCGATTCGCCGGACGGAGGGGATGTTCGTGGCGACGAATCCGCCGAGGGTGTCGAACGTCCGCGTCACTGCTCCGGCGGGAAGGAGCCCGCCCAGCCGCTGTGAGATCCGGTCGACGGCGGTGCCGCCCTCGAGCATGACGATGTAGTCGTCTTCTGATTCGGGTGCGGCCACCGCTGCCGGGGCGACGCACAGAGCGGTCAGCGCTCCGGCGACGGTGACGACGGCGGAGGCGATGGTCCGACGCGTTCGGGGAGGGGTCGTCGATGACATGGGGATCCTCTCTCGCCCGACGAGGCGGGCAGGCTCGGCGTCGACCGGGGGAGCGACGCTGACTCCGGGGGAAGTCATGCACCGAAGGTACGGCCCTGAGTGACCGATCGGAGAGGATCTGGGGGAGATTTAACGTTTCCGAAACGGGACAACGTCTTCGTTAAACGTCGCCCCGAGGGGACGGGCGAGCAGCCGACGTCCGCGCACGGTCGGCGTCCGTCGACCGGGATGCACGGAGGGGCCGTACCTTGCGGCCGGCCCCTCCGTGTCGGGTTTTGCTGCTCGACGTCAGGCTGCGTCCCCGATGAGAACGGCGGCGCCCTCGTCAGCGGCATCCGGGTGCGATCCATCGACGTGTGCGAGAAGACGTCGTCCGAAGAAGATGCACGCGGCCGAGATCACGACCGACGCCGCGGCCATGACGTAGGGCACTCCGGCGCCGTAGGCGTGCCACAGCAGCGCAGCGAGCGGCGGGGCGACCGCGCCACCCAGGAAGCGCACCGCGGAGTACGCCGACGACGCCACCGATCGCGGCAGGTCGGTCGCTTCCATCACGGCTTCGGTGAGCGCGGTGTTGACGACACCGAGCACCAGACCGCCCACGATGATGCAGACGACCAGCGCCACGGCCGACGACACGATGAACGCCGCGACGAGGAGGTCGAGGGCGAGCAGAGGCAGCGCGATCAGCAGCACCGTCGTCAGGCGCAAGCGACGCAGCAGCAGGGGAGCGACCCACACACTCGTGATCGCAAGTCCCAGGCCCCAGCCGAAGAAGGTCAGGCCGATGCCCATCGCCCCGAAGCCGAGAGGGAAGGGCGAGAACGCCAGCAGCGTGAAGAATCCGATGTTGTAGAACAGCGCGGTCGCGGCGAGGATCGCCAGCGCCGGACGGCCCAGGGCTCGGAAGGGCGCGCTGAAGGGGAGGGGTTTGCGCTCGGGGGCGGGGCCCCGAAGCAGTGCGAGCACCGCGAGGAACGCGATCGCCATCAGCACCACGACGCCGAAGAACGGCCCGCGCCAGCTGACCTCGCCCAGGATGCCGCCGAGCAGCGGCCCCACGGCGATACCGAGACCCAGAGCGGCTTCGTAGAGGATGATCGCGGCCGAGCTCCCACCGGAGGCGGCGCCCACGATGGTTGCCAGCGCCGTCGAGATGAACAGGGCATTGCCCAGGCCCCAGCCGGCGCGGAAGCCGATGACGGCGTCGACGCTGCCGCTGATGGCGCAGAAGAAGGCGAAGACGACGATCAGGCCGAGACCGACCAGCAGCGTCGCCTTTGCTCCGATGCGGCTCGAGATCCAGCTCGTGACGAGCATCGCAAGGCCCGTGACCACGAGGTAGCTGGTGAACAGCAGCTCGGTCTCGACGGGGGATGCCTTCAGCGACTCGGCGATCGCGGGAAGGATCGGGTCCACCAGCCCGATGCCCATGAAGGCCACGACGCACGCGAAGGCGACGGCCCACACCTGCGCGGGCTGTTTCCAGACGCTGGGCGCTTTGCTGACTACTGCGGTACCGGCAGTCACCGGACCACCTCCTGTTCTTCTGCGTCACCCGCGAGGGCTCCGCGATCATCGGTCGTATCGGCGTCGTCTTCGTCGTCGGGGGTTTCGTGGTGTCCTGTCCCGGTCGGCGTCATTCCCACGCGCAGCGAAAGGGCAGAGGCAGCGAGACTCACGGCATCCCACTCGCTCTGCGTGAGGTCGGCGACGTGGGGTGCGAGGGCGGTGCGGAACTGCTCGTACCAGCCGGCCAGCGCTGCGATCCCCTTCGCGGTCGCGGCGATGACACTCACGCGTGAGTCATCGGGGTGGCGGCGTCGCTCCACGAGTCCGGCCGCGTCCATCTGGTGGACGAGCCGGGTCATGCCGGGTTGCGTCACACGGCTCAACGTGGCGAGGTCACCCAGGCGCTGAGGGCCGTGATCGCGCAACAGGGTGAGCGTGCGCCACTGGGCGGCGGGAGCTTCGTTCTTCGTGTCCAGAGCGGCGATCCGGGTGAGCGCATGTACGGCGAGCAGGAGGGTCTGCAGGTCATCGTCACGAGTCACACGAAGAAGTATACCCCCGATATATACCTGGGGTATCTATCTCGGTGGTCAGCGAGACGAGATCCGTGACGACAGCTCGTGGGCGTGCGCGAGCAGGATCCTCCCCAGCTCCGCGAGGCGCTCGCCGCCGAATCGGAACTCCACGCCCGTCAGGCTCAGCGCCCATTGCGGATCTCCCGCCCGCGTGAAGACGGCTGCCCCGACACCCCAGCTGCCCTCGACGATCAGTCCCGGATTCACCGCGTATCCGCGAGCCTGCGTATCGCCGATCCGGGCACGCAGTCGCGCGGGGGAGTGCGATGCTCCCCATCGTCGTGCGAGCTCCGGATGCCGCTCGAGATACGCGTCGACCTCGTGCGCAGGCAGGAACGCCAGGATCGCCAACCCCGCCGAGGCCACCCCGAGGGGGAATCGCACCCCCTCCGACAAGACGAACGAGCGGATCGGGAAACTTCCGTCCTCGCGCACCAGGCACACCGTCTCGTCCCCGCGCCGCACCGAGAGGAATGCACTCTCCTCGGTGCGCACGGCGAGGGATCGCACGATGTCGCGAGCGGTCGCGGTGATGTCGAAACGGGATGCCGCGACACTGCCCATCAGATACAGCTCCGGCCCCGGCAGCCATCGACCCGTCGTCTCGTCGCGGTCGACGAGCCCCTCCACCCGGAGCGCGCTCAACAGCCGGTGCGTGGTCGGTCGGGTCAGGTCGGCGTCGCGCGCGAGATCGCCCACCCACGCGCCGCCGTCGCCGGAAGCCGTCACGAGTCGGAGGAGCCGGGCAGCCCGAGAGATCGCCTGAGCGCCGGGTACGGAACCGGGTGCGGTGTCCACGATGTGGACGCTACGCCCCGCGGCATCCACATGACAAGCGCGGGGTCGCGGACGCCGCGGGCTGGGCGGCACGGTGGAGTTGCACCACGACAGAGGAGTTCGCGTGATCGACAAGACCTTCGCCACCGCCGCCGAAGCGGTCGCCGACATCGCCGACGGCGCGTCGCTCGCCGTCGGCGGCTTCGGCCTTTCCGGCAACCCCATCGCCCTCATCGAGGCGGTGCTCGCCCGGGGGACCCGCGATCTCTCGGTGGTGTCGAACAACTGCGGCGTCGACGACTGGGGGCTCGGAATCCTGCTGGGTGCCGGACGCATCCGCAAGATGACCTCGTCGTACGTCGGCGAGAACAAGGAGTTCGAGCGCCGGTTCCTCTCCGGCGAGCTCGAGCTCGAGCTCACCCCGCAGGGCACCCTCGCCGAGAAGCTCCGCGCGGGCGGTGCGGGTATCGCGGCGTTCTTCACGCAGACCGGTGTCGGCACGCAGGTCGCCGAGGGCGGGCTCCCGCGACGCTACGACGGGTCCGGCGGTGTCACGGTGGCCTCGCCGGCAAAGGACGTCCGCACGTTCGTGGTGGACGGCGAGCCGCGCGAGTTCGTGCTGGAAGAGGCGATCACCACCGACTTCTCGCTCGTGCACGCCTGGAAGGGCGACCGCCACGGCAACCTCGTGTTCCGCAGGGCCGCGCGCAGCTTCAACCCGCTCGCCGCGATGGCGGGGCGCACCTGCATCGTGCAGGTCGAGCGCCTCGTCGAGCCCGGAGAGATCGATCCGGATGCCGTGCACCTGCCCGGCGTGTTCGTGCACCGCATCGTCGAGGTCGGCGAGATCGAGAAGCGCATCGAGAAGCGCACCGTGCGAGAGGAAACCCGCTGATGCCCCTGTCCCGCACCGAGATGGCCGCTCGCGCCGCGCTCGAACTCGTCGACGGCTCTTACGTCAACCTCGGCATCGGCCTGCCCACTCTCGTGCCGAACCACGTCCCCGATGGCGTGACCGTCGTGCTGCAGTCCGAGAACGGCATCCTCGGCGTCGGCCCGTATCCCACCGAGGAGAACGTGGATGCCGACCTCATCAACGCCGGCAAAGAAACGGTCACCACCCTCGCCGGCGCCGCCTTCTTCGACTCGGCGCTGAGCTTCGCCATGATCCGCAGCGGCAAGATCGACGCCGCCATCCTCGGGGCGATGCAGGTGTCGGCATCCGGAGATCTGGCGAACTGGATGATCCCCGGCAAGATGGTCAAGGGCCCGGGAGGGGCGATGGACCTGGTCCACGGCGCCGCGCGCGTGATCGTGCTGATGGAGCACGTGGCCCGGGACGGCTCTCCCAAGATCGTCGACTCGTGCTCCCTGCCGCTCACCGGCCGCGGCGTCGTCGATCGCGTCATCACCGACCTTGCCGTCATCGACGTGACCGAGGATGGACTCGTGCTCGTCGAGCTCGCTCCCGGGGTGAGCGTCGACGAGGTGCGGGCCGCCACCGAGCCTGCCTTGATCGTCCGACTCACCGAGGAGCAGAACGCATGACCGCTCAGAACGACGTCGTCATCGTCGCCGCCGCCCGCACCCCCCAGGGACGCCTGAAGGGTCAACTCGCGCCGCTGACCGCCGTGCAGTTGGGCGCCGCCGCCATCCGGGGAGCGCTCGAGCGCGGCGGCATCCCGGCCGACACGGTCGACGCCGTGCTCGTCGGGCAGGTGCTGCAGGCCGGGACCGGCCAGAATGCCGCGCGCCAGGCCGCGGTCGCCGCGGGCATCGGGTGGGACGTGCACAGCGCCACGATCAACAAGGTCTGCCTCTCGGGACTCACGGCGGTCATCGACGCCGCCCGCATGCTGCGCCTCGGCGACTCCACGGTCGTGGTCGCCGCGGGCATGGAGTCCATGACCCGCGCCCCGCACCTGCTGATGGACTCGCGAGAGGGCTACGCGTACGGCTCGGTCGAGGTGCTCGACCACCTCGCGTACGACGGCCTGACCGACGCGTACGACCGCGAGAGCATGGGCGCCTCGACCGAGCGCGCGAACGCCCGGTACGAGGTCACCCGACAGCAACAGGATGCCGTGGCTGCCCGCTCCCACCAGCGCGCCGCCGCAGCGCAAGCGGCCGGCGTGTTCGACGCCGAGATCGTTCCGGTCGAGATCCCGCAGCGAAAGGGCGACCCGGTCGTCGTCACCGCCGACGAGGGGATTCGTGCCGACACGACGGTCGAGACGCTCTCGCGGCTGCGCCCCGCCTTCGCCGAGGGCGGGTCGATCACCGCGGGCAACGCCTCGCAGATCTCCGACGGGGCCTCCGCCCTGGTCATGACCACGCGCGAGGTCGCCGGGGAGCACGGCTGGGATGTCCTGGCCGTCGTCGGGGCGGCCGGTCAGGTCGCCGGCCCCGACAACTCCCTGCACGACCAGCCGGCCCGCGCGATCGCCCGGGCGCTCGAGAAGCAGGGGTTTGCGGCATCCGACCTCGATCTCGTCGAGATCAACGAAGCCTTCGGTGCGGTCGTCGCCCGTTCGCAGGCCGAGCTCGGGATCCCCGACGACGTCGTCAACCCGCACGGGGGCGGCATCGCGATCGGGCATCCGATCGGCGCCTCCGGCAACCGTCTCGTGGTGCACGCCGTGCACGAGCTCGTTCGGCGGGGGAGCGGCACGGCCGCGGTGGCGCTGTGCGGCGGCGGCGGTCAGGGCGACGCGCTGATCCTGACGCGCTGACCCCAGCCCGCAGATACGGCGAACGGATGCCGCGACCCCGAGGTCACGGCATCCGTTCGGCTTTTGCTCCGGGTCAGCGCGCGAGGCGCTTCTTGAACAGCTTCTCTTGCTTCTTGGAGACGGGGGAGTCGCCCGCGATCACGCGGCCGCGGCGCGCGCGACGCGTGTCGACGACCGCGCCGATGGCGAGAGCCAGCGTGATGCCCCAGCTGAGCCAGGCCAGCGCCGTGCGCCAGGTGAACGGTTCGTCGTTCTTGAGACCCCGCAAGAGGGTGACGCCGCCGGTGATGGCGCTGAGAAGACCGGTTCCGAAGATGTACTGCCGCATGCGCCCAACCTACCGAGCGGGGCGCCTCGGCGGCGGACCTTGACAGCAGCGGGCCGATTCCCGGAGTGCCCTCGCGCACTCCGTCCACCCCCTCGACGCGATCGCGCCCGCTGTTAGCCTGAGGAAGATCCCCGAGGAGGACCTGTGACCCAGGCCGATTTCGTCGTCGTCGCCAACCGACTGCCCGTCGATCGCACCCCCGATGGAGAGGGGTGGAGACGCTCGCCCGGCGGGCTGGTCACCGCCCTCGAACCCGTCATGCGTCGCGCCGAGGGCGCGTGGGTGGGCTGGGCGGGACAAGCCGACGCCACCGTCGAGCCCTTCGACTTCGAGGGCACGCACCTCGTACCGGTGCCCCTGTCGGCCTCCGACGTGCAGCTGTACTACGAGGGCTTCTCGAACGACACCATCTGGCCGCTGTACCACGACGTCATCGCCGCGCCCACGTACAAGCGCGCCTGGTGGGACGCCTACGTCAAGGTCAACGAGCGGTTCGCCAAAGCCGCGGCCGACGTCACCGCCGAGGGCGGGATCGTCTGGGTGCAGGACTATCAGCTGCAGCTCGTCCCTAAGCTGCTGCGCGAGCTTCGCCCCGACCTCACCATCGGGTACTTCCACCACATCCCCTTCCCCGCCTACGGCCTGTACTCCCAGCTGCCGTGGCGCAAGCAGGTACTCGAGGGACTGCTCGGCGCCGACGTCATCGGCTTCCAACGGGTGGCCGACGCGGGCAACTTCGCCCGGGCGGTGCGGCGCCAGTTGCGGTACGAGACCAAGGCCAGCGGCATCCTGGTCCCGGACGCCTCGGGCGGCACGCGCGTCGCTCTCGCGAAGGCCTTCCCCATCTCGATCGACGCCGACTCGTACATCGAGCTGGCGCAGAAGCCCGAGATCCAGCAGCGGGCGAGAGAGATCCGCGAGGGACTCGGCAACCCGCGCAAGATCCTGCTCGGCGTCGACCGCCTCGACTACACCAAGGGCATCCGCCACCGCCTGAAGGCCTGGGGGGAGCTGCTCGAGGACGGCCGCGCGACGGTCGAAGACGCCACTCTCGTGCAGGTCGCGAGCCCCAGCCGCGAACGCGTCGACGCGTACATGCAGCTGCGCGACGAGATCGAGATGACGGTCGGTCGCATCAACGGCGACTACGACACCACGACCCACACCGCGATCCGCTACCTGCACCAGTCGTACCCGCGTGAAGAGATGGTGGCGCTGTTCCTCGCCGCCGACGTCATGCTGGTCACCGCGCTGCGCGACGGCATGAACCTCGTCGCCAAGGAGTACGTGGCCAGCCGCACCGACAACCGCGGAGTGCTGGTGCTGAGCGAGTTCGCGGGTGCCGCCGACGAGATGGGCAGCGCGCTGCTCATCAATCCGCACGACATCGACGGTCTGAAGGATCAGATCCTGCGAGCCATCGACATGCCGGCCGCCGAGCAGGGCCGCCGCATGCGCGCCCTGCGCAAGCGGGTGCGCGACCACGACGTCGAGGACTGGTCGCGCGAGTTCCTCGATGCGCTGTCCGTCTTCCACGAGAAGTCCTCCAGCGCCGCCGCGGCCGCCGAGGTCGGCGAGGACGACGACGGCTCGGTTCCCGAACGCGAGTCCATCGACGAGACGGATGCCGAGTGACCGCCGCCGACGCGGCGATCGAGGCCGTCGCCACGACCGACACCCTGCTGATCGCGCTCGACTTCGACGGAACCCTGTCGCCCCTGGTCGATGAGCCGATGTCGGCGCGGATGACTCCGGGTGCCCGCGCCGCGGTCGACGCCCTCGCCGCGCTGCCGGGCACCGTCGTCGCGCTCGTCTCGGGCCGTTCGCTGGGGCACCTTCGCGAGATCTCCGAGCACGACGACGCCTCGCCGATCTGGCTCGCCGGTTCGCACGGCGCACAGTTCTGGGTCCCCGGCGCGGGCATCGAGGCCGCAGGCGACGACGACGCCGACCTCGCGCTGCGCGACCGCCTCCAGAACGAGGTCGCCGACCGTACCGCTCACATGCACGGTGTCTGGATCGAACCGAAGGAGTACGGCCTCGGCGTGCACACGCGCACCGCGGATGCCGATACCGCCGACGCCGCGCGATCGCTCGTCGACCAGCTGCTCGCGGCGGAGGCGCCGTCGTGGCGTCGTCGCACCGGTCACGACATCCTCGAGTTCTCGTTCCGCCACGAGGGCAAGGACTCGGCCGTCGCGCACCTGCGCGCCCGGGTCGGTGCGACGGCCGTGCTCTTCGCCGGCGACGACGTCACCGATGAAGATGCGCTGAATTCGCTGGAAGCCGGTGACCTGGGTGTGCGCGTCGGCGGGGGAGAGACCGCCGCGACGCTTCGCGTGCAGGACATCGACGCTTTCGTGGCGGTACTGGAGGCCGTCGCCCGGCTGCGCCGATCGCACATCCGCTGAACAGTTGCCGGTTCGACCGGCTCCGTTCGCGTCACGCCCTCGGCGCGCGCAATAGACTTCGACAATGCCCGCACCGCAGAATCCGAACACCGGCGAGTTCGACATCAAGCCCCGCAGTCGCGTCGTCACCGACGGCATCGAAGCCACCACCTCTCGCGGAATGCTCCGCGCGGTCGGCATGGGCGACGAGGACTGGGACAAGCCCCAGATCGGCATCGCGTCGAGCTGGAACGAGATCACCCCCTGCAACCTCAGCCTCGATCGGCTCGCGCAGGGCGCGAAAGAGGGGGTGCACGCCGGCGGCGGGTACCCGCTGCAGTTCGGCACCATCTCCGTCTCCGACGGCATCTCGATGGGCCACGAGGGCATGCACTTCTCGCTCGTCTCGCGCGAGGTCATCGCCGACAGCGTCGAGACCGTCATGATGGCCGAGCGCCTCGACGGCTCCGTGCTGCTCGCGGGCTGCGACAAGTCGATCCCGGGCATGCTCATGGCATCCGCTCGACTCGATCTGTCGAGCGTCTTCCTCTACGCGGGTTCGATCGCGCCGGGCTGGGTCAAGCTCAGCGACGGCACCGAGAAGGACGTGACGATCATCGACTCGTTCGAGGCCGTGGGCGCATGCCTCGCGGGCAAGATGAGCGAGGCCGACCTCAAGCGCATCGAGTGCGCGATCGCCCCCGGTGAGGGCGCGTGCGGCGGCATGTACACGGCCAACACGATGGCCTCGGTCGCCGAGGCCCTGGGCCTCAGCCTTCCCGGTTCGGCTGCGCCGCCGTCGGCGGACCGCCGCCGCGACTACTTCGCGCACCGCTCGGGCGAGGCCGTGGTCAACCTGCTGCGCCAGGGCATCACCACGCGCGACATCCTCACCAAAGAGGCGTTCGAGAACGCCATCGCCCTCGCCATGGCGCTCGGCGGCTCGACCAACGTCGTGCTGCACCTGCTCGCCATCGCCAACGAGGCCGAGGTCGAGCTCAACCTGCACGACTTCAACCGCATCGGCGACCGCACGCCGCACGTGGCCGACATGAAGCCCTTCGGTCAGTACGTCATGAACGACGTCGACCGTCACGGCGGCATCCCCGTCATCATGAAGGCGATGCTCGACGAGGGCCTGCTCCACGGCGACGCGCTCACCGTCACGGGCAAGACGCTCGCCGAGAACCTCGCCGACCTCGCCCCCGACCCGGTCGACGGCAAGGTCATCCACTCGTTCGACAACCCGATCCACGCCACCGGCGGTATCACGATCCTCCACGGCTCGATGGCCCCCGAAGGTGCCGTGGTGAAGTCGGCCGGCTTCGACGGCAACGTCTTCGAGGGTCCCGCCCGCGTGTTCGAGCGCGAGCGCGGCGCGATGGACGCCCTCGAGGCGGGCGAGATCGTCGCCGGCGACGTCGTCGTCATCCGCTACGAGGGCCCCAAGGGCGGCCCCGGCATGCGCGAGATGCTCGCCATCACGGCCGCCATCAAGGGCGCGGGGCTCGGAAAAGATGTACTACTGTTGACGGACGGACGATTCTCAGGCGGCACAACCGGCCTGTGCATCGGCCACATAGCTCCCGAAGCGGTGGACGCAGGTCCCATCGCCTTCGTGCGCGATGGTGATCTGATACGGGTCGATATCGCCGCTCGCACTCTCGACTTGATCGTCGATGAGGCCGAGCTGAGTTCCCGCCGCGAAGGCTGGGAACCGCTCCCCCCGCGCTATACCCGTGGCGTTCTGGCCAAGTACTCCAAGCTCGTGCACTCCGCCGCGGAGGGCGCTGTCACGGGCTGACGGCCGTCCCCCTTTTCACCTTCTCCCGGTTCTCGAGGTACTCCCATGTCCATCGATTCCCCTACGGCGGCCATTCCCCGGCCGCCCGCCCGCACCGCTCCGGCGCCCGTGATGACGGGAGCACAGGCGGTCGTCCGATCGCTCGACCTGCTCGGCGTCACCGATGTGTTCGGCCTCCCGGGCGGCGCGATCATGCCTGTCTACGACCCGCTCATGGACGACGAGCACGTGCGCCACATCCTCGTGCGTCACGAGCAGGGCGCCGGCCACGCCGCCGAGGGCTACGCCGCCGCCTCGGGCAAGGTCGGCGTCGCCATCGCGACGTCCGGGCCCGGCGCGACCAACCTCGTCACCGCGATCGCCGACGCCTACATGGACTCGGTGCCGCTCGTCTGCATCACCGGCCAGGTGTTCTCGACCCTCATGGGAACGGACGCCTTCCAGGAGGCCGACATCGTCGGCATCACCATGCCAATCACCAAGCACTCCTTCCTGGTGAAGTCGGCCGACGAGATCCCCGGCGCGATCGCCGCGGCCTTCGAGATCGCCTCGACCGGTCGGCCCGGGCCCGTCCTCGTCGACATCACCAAGGACGCGCAGCAGGCCGAGGCGCCGTTCGTCTGGCCGCCGAAGATCGAGCTGCCCGGGTACCGCCCGGTGACCAAGGCGCACGGCAAGCAGATCCAGGCCGCGGCCCAGCTGCTCGCCACCGCGCAGAAGCCCGTGCTCTACGTGGGCGGCGGCGCGATCCGCTCCAACGCCTCCGCCGAGCTCAAGGTGCTCGCCGAGGCGACCGGGGCTCCCGTCGTCACGACGCTCATGGCGCGCGGGGCCTTCCCCGACTCCCACGAGCAGCACCTCGGCATGCCGGGCATGCACGGCACCGTGCCCGCGGTGCTGGCCCTGCAGGAGAGCGACCTGATCGTCTCGCTCGGTGCCCGGTTCGACGACCGCGTGACCGGTAAGGCGGCGCTGTTCGCCCCCCACGCGCAGGTGGTGCACGTCGACATCGACCCCGCCGAGATCTCCAAGATCCGCACGGCCGACGTCCCGATCGTGGGTGACCTGCGCGAGGTCCTCATCGACCTCGATGCCGCGTTCCGCGCCGCCGACGCCGAGCACCCGCACGACTACACCGAGTGGTGGACGTACCTGAACGGGCTCCGCGAGGAGTTCCCGCTCGGCTACACGCCCACCACCGACGGTCTGCTCTCGCCCCAGCACGTCATCCAGCGCATTGGCGAGATGACCGGACCCGAGGGCGTCTACGCCTCGGGCGTCGGTCAGCACCAAATGTGGGCGGCGCAGTTCATCAAGTACGAGCGCCCCAACGCGTGGCTGAACTCCGGCGGCGCCGGCACCATGGGCTATGCGGTTCCCGCGGCCATGGGTGCGAAGGTGGCCCAGCCCGAGCGCGCCGTGTGGGCGATCGACGGGGACGGCTGCTTCCAGATGACCAACCAGGAGCTCGCGACCTGCGTCATCAACGACATCCCGATCAAGGTCGCGATCATCAACAACTCCTCGCTCGGCATGGTGCGCCAGTGGCAGACGCTGTTCTTCGACGGCCGCCACTCCAACACCGACCTGAACACGGGACACGGCACGCGCCGCGTCCCCGACTTCGTCAAGCTCGCCGAGGCCTACGGGTGCCTGGCGATCCGCGTCGAGAAAGAAGACGAGATCGACGCGGCCATCCAGCTCGCGCTCGACACGAACGACCGCCCGGTCGTGATCGACTTCGTCGTGAGCGCCGATGCGATGGTCTGGCCGATGGTCCCGCAGGGCGTCAGCAACAGCTACGTCCAGTACGCGCGCGACCACTCGCCCACGTTCAACGAGCAGGAGGACTGAGATGTCTCGTCACGTTCTGAGCCTCCTCGTCGAGGACAAGCCGGGTCTGCTCACGCGCGTCGCGGGCCTTTTCGCCCGTCGCGGCTTCAACATCGAGTCGCTCGCCGTGGGCGTCACCGAGGTGCCGGGTCTCTCGCGCATCACGGTCGTCGTCGACGTCGAGGGTCTCCCGCTCGAGCAGGTGACCAAGCAGCTGAACAAGCTGATCAACGTCATCAAGATCGTCGAGCTCGACGCCGCCAGCTCCGTGCAGCGCGAGCACGTGCTCGTCAAGGTGCGCGCCGACAACGCCAGCCGCTCCAACGTGCTCGAGGTCGTCAACCTCTTCCGCGCCTCGGTCGTCGACTACGCCCACGACGCCGTCGTGATCGAGATCACGGGCGACAAGGGCAAGGTCGATGCCTTCCTCAAGGCGATCGAGCCCTTCGGGGTGAAGGAGCTCGCGCAGTCGGGCCTTCTCGCCGTCGGCCGCGGTGGCAAGAGCATCACCGAGCGCGTTCTGCGCGGCTGAGAAATTCCCCAACTTCCACTCACCAGCGGCCCCTGAGCGGGGGCCACGATTCAAGGAGAAACATCCTCATGGCAGAGATCTTCTACGACGACGACGCCGACCTCTCGATCATCCAGGGCAAGAAGGTCGCGATCGTCGGCTACGGCTCGCAGGGTCACGCGCACGCGCAGAACCTCCGCGACTCCGGCGTCGAGGTCGTCATCGCGCTCAAGGACGGCTCGAAGTCGGCCGCCAAGGCGCAGGAAGACGGCTTCGAGGTCAAGAACGTCGCCGACGCCGCCGAGTGGGCCGATCTCATCATGATCCTGGCGCCCGACCAGCACCAGCGTTCGATCTTCGCCGACTCGATCAAGGACAAGCTCACCGAGGGCAAGACGCTCGCCTTCGCGCACGGCTTCAACATCCGCTTCGGCTACATCGACGCTCCCGAGGGTGTCGACGTCATCCTCGTCGCTCCCAAGGCCCCCGGTCACACCGTGCGTCGCGAGTACGTCGCGGGCCGCGGCATCCCCGACATCATCGCCGTCGAGCGCGACGCCTCGGGCTCGGCCTGGGACACCGCCCTCTCGTACGCGAAGGCGATCGGCGGCACCCGCGCGGGCGTCATCAAGACGACGTTCACCGAAGAGACCGAGACCGACCTGTTCGGCGAGCAGGCCGTGCTCTGCGGTGGCATGAGCCACCTCGTCCAGGCGGGCTTCGAGACCCTGGTCGAGGCCGGATACCAGCCCCAGATCGCGTACTTCGAGGTGCTGCACGAGCTCAAGCTCATCGTCGACCTGATGTGGGAGGGCGGCATCGCCAAGCAGCGCTGGTCGATCTCCGACACCGCCGAGTACGGCGACTACGTCTCGGGCCCCCGCGTCATCTCGTCCGACGTGAAGGCCAGCATGAAGGCCGTCCTCTCCGACATCCAGTCGGGGGCGTTCGCCGAGCGCTTCATCGCCGACCAGGACAAGGGCGCGCCCGAGTTCCTCGAGCTCCGCGAGAAGGAGCAGGGTCACCCGATCGAGGCGACCGGTAAGGAGCTGCGCGGTCTGTTCGCGTGGAAGCAGCAGGACACCGACTACGTCGAAGGCTCGGCCGCGCGCTGAGTTCCTCGTCTTCGAACGCCCCGGGATCTCACGATCCCGGGGCGTTCGCCTTTTCCGCGGCGCCGTTCGGATCCGGATGCCGCGGACCCCGGTGACCGGCGGGGCGCGACCCGGTCGCGGGGGAGCGCCGCTAGCGTGGTCGCGTGAGCACTCCGCGCGATGACGACGCCCTGTCCTGGGGCGGTGACGACGACCCCACCCTCGACGTCGGTGAGAAACATGCGCCGACGCGTCCCGCCGGCGGTGAGCCGCGGGTCGAAGCCGAGCCCCTCGAGCCTCTGCAGCCCGAAGCGCCTGCTGCGGCCCCGGTCACCCGGCATCCCGAGCCTGCTCCTTCCGAGCCGACCGCCGTCGAGGCGACCGAGGACGAGGACCCGGATGCCGCGCACGCGGCACCCCTCGGAAACGTGGGCCTCGTCGGGATCGGCATGGTCGCGGCGACCTTCCTGCTGTTCGCGATCGGGTGGCTGCTCGCGGGATTGCGCTTGAACGGACTGGGGCTTCCCATCCCGTCGGTGACGGTGATCGCGCTCACCATCGGCGCGGCTCTCGCGCCCGTCGTCTGGTTCGTCGCCGTGCTCGCGCTGACGCGCAGCTGGCGCACGTGGCAGCGCTTCCTGCTGCTGATCGTCGGTATCGTGCTGCTCGTTCCCTGGCCGTTCCTGTCGTTGGGAGCCTTCGCATGAGCACTGCCGCCCGTACCCGCCACCTGCCGACCTGGCTGCTCGTGGCCATCTCCGGTCTCTTCGGTCTCTTCTACGCCTACGTCGTGTGGAGTTCGGTCGCCCTGCTCGTCCAGCAGGTCAACGGCCCGCTCGGGCTCAACGGCCTGGGCTGGTTCGTGTACATCCTGCCGATCGTGTTCCCGCTCCTCGCCTTCGGTATCGCCTTCGCGATCGGCCAGCGCCGTAAGGCGGGGGAGCTCGCCATCGCTCTGCTCGCGGGGCTGACGCTGTCGGCGGCGTTCTGGCTCGCCGTCGTGGGCTACGGCACGACCTCGTACGGGCTGTACGGCGGCTGATCCGCGGGGGTCGCGGCATCCGGGATCCGGTGCCCAACGGGCGCGCGTCGCCTCAGGTCGCTGGTCTCTTCTGGTCGCGAGACTGCATCTCGCTGACATCTGCGTGTCAGGCTGACGCGGGTTTGTCAGTGAGTTGCCCGTTCGCGCTCTCGGTTGCCGCGGGTGTCGGGCGCGCCGTCGTCCGCCGTCACACGGTCGGGGGCGCCCTCGCCCCCGCGCTAGGCTGACAGACGGCCCGCACGGGTCGCGCGCCCGGTTCGCGCCGGTGATGTGCGACGGTGCGCGGCAGCCCCCAGCACCGTTTCGAAGGACGCATCCGTGACGAAGCCCGTCGTGCTCATCGCCGAAGAACTCTCTCCCGCCACGATCGACGCGCTCGGCCCCGACTTCGACGTGCGCAGCGTCGACGGGACCGATCGCCCCGCATTGCTCTCGGCCCTGGCCGAGGCGCACGCGGTTCTCGTGCGCTCGGCCACCCAGATCGATGCCGAGGCCCTCGCGGCCGCGCCGTCTCTCAAGGTCGTCGCTCGCGCCGGTGTCGGCCTCGACAACGTCGACATCAAGTCGGCCACCGCGGCCGGCGTCATGGTCGTCAACGCGCCGACCTCGAACATCATCTCGGCGGCCGAGCTCACCGTCGGGCACGTGCTGAGCCTCGCTCGCCGCATCCCCGCGGCGCACGCCTCGCTCGCCCAGGGCCTCTGGAAGCGCAGCTCCTTCACCGGCACCGAGCTGTTCGAGAAGACCATCGGCATCATCGGCCTCGGCCGCATCGGTGCACTCATCGCGGCGCGCCTGCAGGGCTTCGACATGCGTGTCATCGCGTACGACCCCTACGTCACCGCCGCTCGGGCGCAGCAGCTCGGTGTTCAGCTCGTCTCACTCGACGAACTGCTCGAGCAGAGCGACTTCGTCACGATCCACATGCCGAAGACGCCCGAGACGACCGGCATGATCGGTGCCGAGCAGCTGCGCCGCATGAAGAAGACCGCGTACGTCATCAACGTCGCGCGCGGAGGTCTCATCGACGAGGAGGCGCTCTTCGAGGCGCTCACCGGCGGCGAGATCGCCGGAGCGGGTCTCGACGTGTTCTCGACCGAGCCCCCGGCCGAGGGCGGCCCCGCGCGCAAGCTCCTCGACCTCCCCAACGTCGTGGTCACTCCGCACCTCGGCGCGAGCACCGAGGAGGCGCAGGAGAAGGCCGGCGTCTCGGTCGCGCGCTCGGTCAAGCTTGCGCTCGAGGGAGATCTCGTTCCGGATGCCGTGAACGTCGCCGGTGGCGCGATCGACCCGTTCGTTCGCCCCGGTATCGCCCTCGTCGAGATGCTCGGACAGTTCTTCAGCGGTCTCGCCGACAGCGCTCTCACGAGCCTCGACATCGAGGTGCGCGGAGAGCTCGCGCAGTACGACGTGAGCGTCTACCGCCTGGCCGCGCTCAAGGGGTACTTCAGCCGTATCGTCAGCGAGAGCGTGTCGTACGTCAACGCCCCGCTGTTCGCCGAGCAGCGCGGTGTCGAGGCGCGCCTGGTCGTCGAGGCCGAGAGCCCGCTGTACCGCAACATCACGATCCTCCGCGGCACGCTGGCCGACGGGTCGACCCTCGAGGTCGCGGGCACGCTCGCCGGCACGCGGATGGTGCCGAAGGTCGTCTCGATCAACGGCTACGAGATCGAGGTGCCCATCGAGCAGCACCACGTCGTCATGCGCTACGCCGATCGCCCCGGCATCGTCGCCATCTACGGCCAGAAGCTGGGCGAGGCCGGCATCAACATCGCGGGTCTCCAGGTGGCGGCTCCGGATGCCACGGGCCGGGCGCTCTCGGTGCTCACCGTCGATTCGCCCGTCCCCGACGAGATCCTCGGCGCGATGCGCGAGGCGGTCGGCGCCGACCTGTTCCGCCAGATCGACATCGTCGAGGGCTGAGGGTCCGATCGTTCGGGGAGGGGGTCGCTTCGGCGGCCCCCTCCTTCGGCGTTCTGGGCGGGCGCGTCGGAGATTCAGGGCCCGCGCAAAACCGAGGGGTTCACACTGCGCGAGTGGCCCTCGTCCTTCGCGTCGTCTCCGCCGGTTTCGGCATCCTGTTCCTCGTCGCGGGGGTGGCCGATGTCGTGCGTCGCACTCCGTGGGGGTTTCTCGGCGTGATCGGGGGAGTGCTGATCCTGCTCGGGGTCGTCATCGACCTGCGGCGTGAGCGCCGGGAGCGTCGCAGCGCGCGCGAGAGGGCGCGGGGGGACCTCTAGGTCGCCGAGGCGACGACTCGGGCGATCAGTGCGTCGAGGTCCGCTCCTTCGAGTGCCGGACCGGCGACCGCGTTCAGATCGAGGACGGCGTTGAAGTACAGGCCGTCGCTCACCAGCAGCACCATCTGCAGCGCCGTCTCGTCGCGGGTGTGTGCGCGGAGGCTCTCTTCCCAGAGCTCTCGAACTCGTCGGAGGGATGCCGAGGCGGCATCGCTGCCGTTCTGCGCGAGGCGTGACACCGCGAGGATCGTCAGGTCGAGGGGGGAGCCGGTGTTCTGCGACGAGCGCAGGTGCGCCGCGACGACGCCCTCGTTCGACCTCTCGATTTCGGCGACGTCTTCCTCGGCGAGCCGCTCGAGCCGCTCCACGAGCGCCGCCTCGAGAGCGCTCTTCGAACTGAAGTGATAGAGCAGACCACCCTTCGACACCCCGGCTGCGCGAGCGGTGGCATCCATCGTCGCGGCGCGCTCGCCCTCGTCGACGAGGATGCGGCTGAAGGCGTCGAGGACGGCTTCGCGGGCGAGAGGGGGGCGGCTCATGACTCCTCGATCGTAGTGGCGGGCGCCGGGTTCACTCTGTTACTATACCGGCTGGACGGTTAAGAAAGGGATTCGCGCATGCTCACCTCGTCGTTGCCCACCTCGGAGATCACCGTGGCTCGCGCCGGGTGGCGTGGATGGTTCGCACTGACGGTGCTCATGCTTCCCGTGTTGCTCGTCTCGGTCGACAACACGGTCCTGAGCTTCGCGTTGCCCGAGATCGCGCTGTCTCTGCGCCCCTCGAGCATCGAACAGCTGTGGATCATCGACGTCTACCCGCTCGTGCTCGCCGGGCTTCTCGTGACCATGGGTACCCTGGGCGACCGCTTCGGACGTCGCCGCATGCTGTTGATCGGGGCGACCGGCTTCGCGGCCGTGTCCGCGCTGTCGGCGTTCGCGCCCACCGCGGCTCTGCTGATCACGGGCCGCGCGCTCATGGGTGTTTTCGGCGCCATGCTCATGCCGTCGACCCTCTCGTTGCTGCGGAGCATCTTCCGCGACCGTGACCAGCGTCGGATCGCGATCGCCGTCTGGGCCTCCGGTTTCTCGGCGGGAGCGGCCCTAGGCCCCATCGTCGGCGGCTTCCTGCTCGAGCACTTCACGTGGGGTTCCGTCTTCCTCATGGCTGTTCCCGTACTCGTACCGCTCCTGGTCCTCGCCCCGTTCTTCGTGCCCGAGAGCCGCGACCCGAAGCCGGGCCGGTTCGACCCCCTCAGCGTCGTCCTCTCGCTCGCGACCATGGTGCCGATCGTCTACGGCATCAAGAAGCTCGCCGTCGACGGTCCGATGTCGCTGGCCCCGGTGCTCTTCGTCCTCGGAGTGGTCTTCGGGTGGTTGTTCGTCCGCCGCCAGCGCCGCTTGGCGACGCCCATGCTCGACATGACACTGTTCCGCCAGGGCACGTTCTCGGGTGCGATCCTGGTCAACCTGCTCAGCGTCGTGGGCCTAGTCGGCTTCCTCTACTTCGTCGCCCAGCACCTGCAGCTGGTGGCCGGCCTCTCGCCGATGGTCGCGGGCTTCGCCCTGTTGCCCGGCCTCGTGCTCATGATCATCGCGGGGCTCGTGGTGGTCCCCGTGGCCAAGCGCTTCGCGCCGCGGATCGTCGTGCCCGTCGCTCTGTCGTTCTCGGTCGTCGCGTACATCATGGTCGCCCTCTCGACGTCCGACCTGACGCTGTTGATCGTCGCCTTCGCGCTGCTGGGTGTCGGCATCGGCGCCGCCGAGACCGTCTCGAACGAGCTGATCCTCTCCAGTGCCCCCTCGGCGAAGGCGGGTGCGGCCAGCGCGGTCTCCGAGACCGCCTACGAGGTCGGCGCCGTCCTCGGCACCGCCGTGCTCGGCGGCATCCTCGCCGCGTTCTATCGGGCGCAGCTCGTTCTGCCCGCCGGGCTTCCGGATGCCGCGGCTCACGCTGCCCGCGAGACCCTCGCCGGAGCGGTCTCCGTCGCCGACACCCTCGACGACGTCGCGCTGGCCGAGGCCCTGCGCGCCGCAGCCGCCCACGCCTTCGACTCGGGCGTCGTCGTCACCGCCCTCATCGGTGCGGCGCTCATCGTCGTGGCCGCGGTCGTCGCTGCCACTACCCTGGGAGGATCCCGCAGCGCGTCGAAGAAGTGACGTGCCCGAGCTCTGAGGAGAGCGATGTCGCGTGTCGTGAAGCTGGCCGTCATCCCCGGTGACGGCGTCGGTCCCGAGGTCGTCGCCGAGGCCGTGAAGGTGCTCGACGCCGTCACCGCCGGATCCGACGTGTCGTTCGACAAGACGCCGTTCTCGCTGGGGGCCGGTCGCTTCCTCGAGACCGGAGACACTCTCACCGACGACGACCTCACCGCGATCGCCGCACACGACGCGATCCTGCTCGGCGCCGTCGGGGGAGTGCCCGGCGACCCCCGCCTGAAAGACGCGAACATCGAGCGCGGACTGCTGCTCAAACTCCGCTTCGAGCTCGACCATTACGTCAACCTGCGCCCGTCGAAGCTCTACCCGGGGGCCACCGGACCGCTTGCGGAGCCGGGCGAGATCGACTTCGTCGTGGTGCGCGAAGGAACGGAGGGGCCGTACGTCGGCAACGGCGGATCGATCCGCCGCGGCACGCCCCACGAGGTCGCGAACGAGACCTCGGTCAACACCGCCTACGGCGTCGAGCGCGTGGTCCGCTACGCCTTCGCTCTCGCCGAGCGCCGCCGCCACAAGCTCACGCTCGTGCACAAGACGAATGTGCTCGTGCACGCGGGTGGCATGTGGAAGCGGATCGTGGATGCCGTGGCATCCGAGTTCCCCGGGGTCGACGTAGACTACCTGCACGTCGACGCGGCAACCATCTTCCTGGTCACGAACCCGAGCCGCTTCGATGTGATCGTCACCGACAACCTCTTCGGCGACATCCTGACCGACCTGGCCGGCGCCGTCACCGGTGGCATCGGCCTCGCCGCTTCGGGCAACATCAACCCCGACGGTGCGTTCCCCTCGATGTTCGAGCCCGTGCACGGTTCGGCGCCCGACATCGCGGGAAGCCAGAAGGCCGACCCCACGGCCGCGATCCTCTCCGTCGCCCTCCTGCTCGACCACCTCGGGCTCACCGACGAGGCCGCCCGCGTGACCCGCGCGGTCGAGGACGACATCGCCAGCCGCGACGGGGTCCGCACCACCGCCCAGATCGGCGACGCCATCGCCGAGCGCGTCCAGGCGTAACCTGGACCGATCGGCGAGCATCGCCTCCGGCACTCGAGAAGCTTTGGACAACGAATGACCACCATCGACACCGATCCCGACACCGGACTCGAGCCCCTCGAGTTCTCCGTCACGCGCAACCTCGCCGCCAAGAACGCGGCCGACCGCGACGCGATCCTCGCCAACCCCGGCTTCGGGCAGAGCTTCACCGACCACATGGTCGACATCTGCTGGTCGGTCCGCGGCGGCTGGCACCGCCCGCGCGTCTCGCCCTACGGCCCGATCTCGCTCGACCCGGCCGCGGCGGTGCTGCACTATGGCCAGGAGATCTTCGAGGGCATCAAGGCCTACCGCCACGCCGACGGCTCGGTTCACACCTTCCGCCCCGACCAGAACGGCCGCCGTCTGCAGCGTTCGGCCCGCCGACTCGCGCTCCCCGAGCTGCCGGTGCCGTACTTCCTGCAGTCGCTCAAGGAGCTCATCGCCCTCGACGGCGCGTGGGTCCCCTCGGGCGACGACCAGAGCCTGTATCTGCGCCCGTTCATGTTCGCGAAAGAGGCGTTCCTCGGCGTCCGCCCCGCGCACAAGGTCGCCTACTACCTGATCGCCAGTCCCGCCGGCGCCTACTTCAAGGGCGGGGTGAAGCCCGTCTCGATCTGGCTCAGCGAGGACTACTCGCGTGCCGGTAAGGGCGGCACGGGTGCGGCCAAGACCGGCGGCAACTACGCCGCGAGTCTGCTTCCTCAGTCCGAGGCGTACGAGAACGAGTGCGACCAGGTCGTCTTCCTCGACCAGGACCGCAACGTCGAAGAGCTCGGCGGCATGAACGTCGTCTTCGTCTACAAGGACGGTACGATCGTCACACCGCAGTCCGACTCGATCCTCGAGGGAATCACGCGCGACTCGCTCCTGCAGCTCGCACGCGACCGCGGTCACCACGTCGTGGGACGCAACGTCTCGCTCGACGAGTGGCGCGAGGGAGTGGCATCCGGAGACATCGTCGAGGTGTTCGCGTGCGGCACCGCCGCGGTCGTCACCCCGATCGGCGTGCTCAAGGGTCGCGACTTCATCGACGAGCAGCCCACCGGCACGCTCGCGCTCGAACTGCGCGAGGAACTCACGAACATCCAGTACGGCCGCGCCGAAGACAAGCACGGCTGGCTGTACCGCCTCGACGCATAAGCGTCGCGCGGACGGAGGGGCTCCCGGACACCGGGGGCCCCTCCGTCGTCTCCGCTCACCGTCCACGACGGCGTGCGGTGAGGCCCTGTACCGGCAAGCGTGTAGAAACGCGCTCCGCGCTCATAAACGCGTGGTGCGCGTGTTTCTGAGCGCGGAGCGCGTTTATGCCCGGGGTGGCGGGGGAGCGGCCTCGGGTTCCACGCATAAACGCGATCTCCGACGGGAAACGCGTGGTGCGCGTGTTTCTGAGCGCGGAGCGCGTTTATGCGTGGGGTGGCGAGGCGCGGTGTTGTGCCTGGGGTGGCGAGGCGCGGGGTTGTGCTTGGGGTGGCGGGGCGCGGTGTTGTGCCTGGGGTGGCGGGACGCGGTGTGGTGCCCGAGGTAGCGGGCTCCGGCGCGGTTGTCGTGCGCCGAGCGTGGCGGCGGCGGGGGAGCGGCCTCGGGTTCCACGTATAAACGCGATCTGCGACGGGAAACGCGTGGTGCGCGCGTTTCTGCGCGCGGATCGCGTTTATGCGTGGGTGAGCGGCGTCACGCCGGGCGCGCGTGCGGCGGCCGAGCGCGAGTGAGGCCTCGGCGGACCCGGTGCGATGTCGGGGGCCGCGGATAGGCTGGCTCCGTGAAGATCGCTCGATTCAGCTATCAGGATGCCATTCGCTACGGAATCGTCGACGAGGGCGAGCTCGTGGTCCTCGCCGGAGACCCGATGTTCGCCGGGTTCGACACGACGGGCGAGCGCGTGCCTCTGGCCGACGTGGTCCTGCTCGCGCCGGTAATCCCGCGTTCGAAGGTCGTCTGCATCGGCAAGAACTACCACGATCACGCCGCGGAGATGGGTGGCGAGGCGCCGGCCGAACCGCTGATGTTCCTCAAGCCGAACACGTCGGTCGTCGGCCCGGACGACGTCATCGTGCGCCCCACGAGCCTGAGCTCGCACACCGACTACGAGGGCGAGCTCGCCGTCGTGATCGGCCGCATCGCGAAGAACGTCCCCGCCGAGCGCGCGAGCGACTACATCTTCGGCTACACGGTCGCCAACGACATCACGGCACGCGATCTGCAGCGCACCGACGGCCAATGGTCGCGCGCAAAGGGCTTCGACACCTTCTGCCCCGTGGGCCCGGTGATCGAGACCGACCTCGACCTCGACGCGGCCCGGATCACGACGCGCGTCAACGGCGAGGTGCGTCAACAGGGTCCGGTCTCCGACATGATCCACGGCATCGGCGCGCTCGTCGCCTACGCCTCCGCGGTGTTCACGCTCCTCCCCGGCGACCTCATCCTCACGGGCACGCCGGCCGGCGTCGGTCCGTTCGAAGCGGGCGACACCGTAGAGGTCGAGGTGAGTGGCATCGGCATCCTGCGCAATACGGCGCGCGATGCCTGATTCCCGCGTGGCGGCGGGGGCGGTGCTCACCGAGCGCGACCTCGCCGTCACGCAGCGCCGCACGGTCCGCGTGCTGGCAGCGGGGCAGGTGCTCACGGGCGTCGCCTTCGGGGCGACCCTCTCGCTCGGAGCGCTCCTCGCCGCCGACCTGTCGGGGCAGGAGGCCCTTTCGGGCCTGGCCACGGCCTCGGTCACGTTGGGTGCGGCCCTCACGGCGATCCCGCTCGCCCGGCTGGCCGGTCGTCGAGGCCGCCGGGTGGCGCTCACCACGGGCAACGTCGCGGCCCTGGTCGGCATCGCCGTGGTCATCGCGGCCGCCGCACTCCGGCTCTTCCCCCTGCTGCTGGTGGGGATCGCGCTCATCGGCGCGGGGAACGCCGCGACCCTGCAGTCGCGTTTCGCCGCCATCGACCTCGCCCGCACCGCCCGCCGCGGGCGTGACCTGGCCACGGTGGTCTGGGCCACCACGATCGGCGGAGTGGTCGGCCCCCTGTTGCTCGCGCCCGGCGAGCTCATCGGAGCCAGCGTCGGGATGCCGCGCCTGACCGGCGCCTACCTCTTCTCGTTCGCCGCCCAGGTCTGCGCCTTCGCGTTGTACGTGCTCGTCCTGCGGCCCGACCCGCTGTTGCTGGCCCAACGTCTGGAACGGGACGCCTCGGCATCCGTCACCGCTTCCGCACCGCAGGCGGATCGACCGGGTCTCGCGCGCTTCGCGATACTGGCCGTCGCGGCGTCGCACGTGACCATGGCCTCGGTCATGGCGATGACTCCGGTGCACCTCTCGCACATCGTCGCTCCGGATGCCGTGACCTTCGCCGTCGGCATCACGATCGCCGCACACGTGTTCGGGATGTACGGCCTCTCACCCGTGTTCGGCGCTCTGGCCGATCGTCTCGGACGCATCGGCGTGATCGTCCTCGGTCAGGTGCTGCTCGCGGCGTCGCTGGCGGTTGCGGCGACCCTGCCCGACTCGCAGGCCGGTGTGCTCGTCGCCCTCGTGCTGCTCGGCCTCGGGTGGAGCGCGGCGACCGTCTCGGGATCGGCGCTGCTCACCGAGGCGACGCCTCTCGCGCTTCGCCCGCGTCGTCAGGGCCGCAGCGACACGCTCATGACGGCCTGTGCGGCCGCGGGCTCGGTGCTGGCGGGCCTGGTCCTCGGGGCGGTCGGCTACGACGGTCTGGCGTTCTGGGCGCTGGTGCCGGTCGCCGCCGTCTGCGTGGGCGCGGTCGTGGTCGGTAGGAGCCGCGCCTCGGCATGAGCCTCGGGGAGAAGTCGGCGGTTCCCCGCAGGGCTGCTGCCGGCGCCCCTCACCGACGGCGGCCCGGGGCGGCTCAGATCGCGTAGACCAGGCCGTCGAACGCCGACAGGTCCTCGTCGCCACGCACACCGAGTGCGTGCAGCGCCCGGTCGACGTCGAGTTCGTCGTTGAAGACGTGGAACGCCACGCGGGCGCGACCCGCGCGGCCCGACGCCGTGATCCCGTGGGCGGTGAGCTGAGCGAGCGCTTCGCCCGTGGCATCCGGCCAGGTGACGATCGCCGAGGGACGCTCGGGGTGTTCGAGTCCGAGGCCGTCGCGGAAGCGCGCCGCCAGGCCCGTCACGTGCGCGTAGGTCGCGGTGATGTCGGCGTCGGCGAAGAGAGCCAGGGCGGGGGCCGCCCCGACGAACGCCTGCCAGGCGGGCGAGACATCGAACCGGCGGGCATCGGCGGCGAGCGTGCCCCCGGTGCCGTAGCACGACGACCACGGGTCGTCGCCGGAGTACCAGCCGGCCTGAACGGGACGGATCTCGCCCGCGAACGCGGGCGAGAGAGTGAGGAACGACACCCCGCGCGGGCAGCAGAGCCACTTGTAGGCGTGGCAGACGGTCGCGTCGAACATCGTCGCGTCGACGGGAAGCCACCCGGCGGCCTGGGTGAGGTCGCAGAGCGTGCGGGCGCCGGCACGGGCGGCCGCGGCGGCGATGCCCGCGGCATCCGCGACCTCTCCGGTCGCCGACTGCACGAGCGAGAACGCGACGAGCCACGTGTCGGGGGAGATCGCGGCGGCCAGCTCCTGCAAGGGGGCGGTGCGCAGGCGCACGCCTCGACCCGCGTGAGCGAAGGGGGCGACGAGAGACGAGAAGTCCCCCTCGGCGCAGAGCACCTCGGCGCCGTCCGGCACCGATGCGGCGAGGAGCGAGACCTGCACCGACGTCTGCGAGCCGATCGCGACGTCACCGACCGGGCAGCTCACGAGGTGCGCGTACGAGGCCCGGGCCTGTTCGACGGCCTGCGACGCGGCGACGACATCGGGGCGACCGGATGCCGCGGACTCGAGGTCGGCGCGGACCGCGGCCACCGTGGCGCGCGAGGGGAGTCCGAGAGTGCAGGCCGCGAGGTAGTCGCGGCCACCGGCGAAGTGCGAGGCGAGGCTGCTCATGCCATCAGGATCGCGCCCTCAATGACATTGCACTAGAGCAGGTGTTGCATGAGAAGCATCACATCTGCTTATGTGTGGGCATGGCCGCCACCGATGACTCCCTCGACGCGAACGCCCTGCGCGTGGTCAAGGCGATCGCCGACACCGGGTCGATCACCGCGGCCGCCCGGATCCTCGGCTACAGCCAGCCGGCGGTGAGTCAGCAGCTGCGCCGGCTCGAGCGGCGTGCGGGAATGCCAATCGTCGAGCGCGTCGGACGAGGCGTGCGTCTCACCGAGGCGGGGTCGATCCTCGCCCGCCACGCCGCCGCCGTCACCACCGCGCTCGACGCGGCCGCCGCAGACCTGGCCGAGCTGCGGGGCCTGCGGGCCGGTCGCGTACGGATCGCCGCGTTCCCGTCGGCGTCATCGACGGTCGTTCCGCGCGTCATCGCCGCCGTGACCGCTCGCCGACCGGGTGTGTCCATCAGCTTCGTCGAGGCCGAGCCGCCCGAGGCCATCGCCGCCGTTCGCGAGAACCGCGCCGACATCGCCCTCACCTACAGCTACCCCGGCGACCGCCGCGAACACCTGGAGTCCGCGGCATCCGGACTCGCGGCCCGACTCATCGGCGCCGACGATACCGTGGTGGTCGTTCCCGCTGACCACCCCGCGGCAGCCCATGACCCCATCGATCTCTCGCGACTCGCGGGGGAGCGGTGGATCGCGGGCTGCCCGCAGTGCCGCGGCCATCTGCTCGAGGCGTGCGGACGCTCGGGGTTCACCCCCGACATCGCTTTCGAGACCGACAACTTCATCGCCGTCGAGAACCTCGTCGCCCAGGGGGTGGGCATGGCGATCCTGCCGCGGATGGCCGTGGTATCCCTCCCGATGCTGTCGGGCATCGCGGCGCCGCGGCTGCCCGCCGCCGAAGCGCGGACCCTGCACGTGATCACCGCTCGGGGAGCCGAGCACGTGCCCGCGGTCGGAGCCGCACTCGAGGTCATGGGCGAGGTCCTGGACGATCATCTGCGGCACTCGGGAAGCGCCACCGCCCGCCGATAGGATCAAGGGGATGTCTGCCACGCCCGATCCCCGCACCACGACCGCCACCGGCGCCGACGTTCGCGTCCGCTTCTGCCCCTCACCCACGGGGTTGCCGCACGTCGGTCTCATCCGCACCGTCCTGTTCAACTGGGCCTACGCCCGGCACAACGGCGGCAAGCTCATCTTTCGTATCGAAGACACCGACGCCGCGCGCGACAGCGAAGAGAGCTACCAGCAGCTCCTCGAGGCACTGCGGTGGATGAACATCGACTGGGACGAAGGCGTCGAGGTCGGCGGCCCGCACGCGCCGTACCGGCAGTCGCAGCGCCACGAGATCTACCGCGGCGTGCTCGACAAGCTCATCGCCGCGGGAGCGGTGTACGAGAGCTACTCCACCGCCGAAGAGATCGACGCGCGCAACGAGGCCAACGGCCGCGCCAAGCAGCTCGGCTACGACAACTACGACCGCGACCTCACGGACGAGCAGAAGGCCGCCTTCCGTGCCGAGGGGCGCGAGCCCGCGTGGCGCGTGCGCGTTCCCGACGAGGACCTCACCTTCGTCGACCTCATCCGCGGCGAGGTGACCTTCCCCGCCGGATCCTTCCCCGACTTCGTCATCGTGCGCGCCGGGGGGATTCCGCTCTACACCTTCGTGAACCCGGTCGACGACGCGCTCATGGGCATCACCCACGTGATCCGCGGCGAAGACCTCATGCCCTCCACTGCCCGCCAGCTCGCGCTCTACCGCGCGCTGCTCGATGCCGGCGTCACCGATTACATGCCGCGATTCGGCCACATGCCGCTCGTGCTCGGCGAGACCGGCAACAAGAAGCTGTCCAAGCGCGACCCTCAGGCCGATCTCTTCCTGCAGCGCGAGAAGGGCTTCATCCACGAGGGGCTGCTGAACTACCTCTCGCTTCTCGGCTGGTCGCTCTCGGCCGACCGTGACGTGTTCTCGCTCGACGAGATGATCGCCGCCTTCGACATCGCCGACGTGAACCCCAACCCCGCCCGCTTCGACCAGAAGAAGGCCGAGGCCATCAACGGCGATCACATCCGCATGCTGGATGCCGCAGACTTCGCGGCCCGCATCGTCCCCTACCTCGCGGGTGCGGGTTACATCGCCGAGCAGCCGAGCGGCGAGCACCGCGCGATCATCGCCCAGGCGGCGCCGCTCGTCCAGGAGCGCGTGCAGCTGCTGGGGGAGGTGCCGGGCATGCTCGGCTTCCTCTTCGTCTCGGACGTCGACTACGCCGAGGACGCGCTCAAGGGCCTTCCCTCGAACGCGGCCGAGGTGCTCGCGGCATCCGTCCGCGCTCTCGAGGGCGTCGACGACTTCACCGCCGCCGCGGTGCAGGAGGCCCTGTCGGGCGCCCTGGTCGACGACCTGGGGCTCAAGCCGCGTGTCGCCTACGGCCCGCCCCGCGTCGCCCTCACCGGCCGCCGCATCTCGCCGCCGCTGTTCGAGTCGATGGAACTGCTCGGTAAGGCCGAGTCGATCCGTCGCCTCGACGCCCTGGTGGCGCACCTGGGCTGAGACGCTCGACCTCGATCCCCGTGGCCTCGTCGACCTCGATCCCCGTGGCCTCGTCGGCCACGGGGATCGCTGCTGTGGGGGCCGTGCGCGGGGAAGGGGCGACAAGCGGCACGGAACGCTCAGAGCGGGATGCGTCTCCGACGATCCCGCGCGAAATTCGCGAGGTTCTTTCGCGTGCGCGCGTTCGTCTCGTGGCCCGAACCTCGAGCCCCGGGACGCGCCCGGGACGCGTGGCGCGGGGCTCTGGTTTGGCGCTGGGCCCGGTCTCGCGTAAGCTTGATCCTCGGCACGAGTTACGGCTCGAAGCCATTGGGGTATGGTGTAATTGGCAACACGGCGGTTTCTGGTTCCGTTGTTCTTGGTTCGAGTCCAGGTACCCCAGCTTCGTGAAAAGGCCCGATGATCTCTGAGATCTCGGGCCTTTCGCCTATCCCCGTCACGGCACGGCAGACGGTCGGGAGAGCCCGTTCCGAGGCGAACCGTAGGATGACCCGATGCGCCTCCGCCCGCTCGTCGTCCTCGCCGCGATCCTCGGCGGGCTCGCCCTCTCGGGATGCAGCGAGAGCCCCGCGGAGCCGGCGCCGGCGTCGGGCTGCGGCATAATCCCGTCGCTCGAGTCGGGCACGAGCACACCGCTCGCAGTGACCGTCGACGGCGCACCCCGTACGTTCAGCATGTACGTCCCGGCGGCCACGACGAACACCTCACCCACACCCCTCATCCTCGCCTTCGCCGGATACCGTATGCCGACCGGCGAAGTGGAGCGACTCAGCGGTCTCGACGACAGCGGCGCGGTCGTCGTCTACCCCCAGCCGGCAGACACCGCGGCAGGAACCGGCTGGCAGGGCGCGCACTACTCCTCGGGCGCCGACGACGTCGCCTTCGTCTCTGCGCTGCTCGACGACGTGGAGTCCCGTCTCTGCATCGACCGCGAGCGCGTCTTCGCCGCCGGCATCTCGAACGGCGGCGGGTTCGTCTCTCTGCTGTCGTGCGCTCTCCCCGAGCGCATCGCCGCCTTCGCCGTGGTGTCGGGGGCGATCTACCCCGCGACCAATCCGCCCTGCCCGAGCGCACCCCCTGTCCCCGTGATCGCGTTCCACGGCACCGCCGACGAGGTCATCCCGTACGACGGCGGTACGCGCCACGATGCGACCGTCGCGCCGGTGTCGCTGTGGCTGTCGCAGCTGGCGATCCGCAACGGCTGCGCGTCCGACCCGCGCCCGGAGACCGTCGCCGGGGGAGTCGAGAGGCCGACCTGGACCGGATGCCGCGCCCCCGGTGCTCTCGTGCACTACCGGATCGACGGGGGTGGGCACGTCTGGCCCGGCGCGGCCGGTTCGGGCTCGACGGCGGTCTCGGCCACCGCCCTGATCGAAACGTTCTTCACAGCCCACCCTCTGCCGTGAACCGCGGAGCGGGGAGAGGATAGACCCATGGGACTCTTCGTACAGCGACCCGAAGAACCGAGCGAGTGGGCGGGGCTTCCCGGCGAGCCCGCGCGGCCGAAGACCCGGGCGGAACTGCTGCCGGATGACGAGCAACCCGCGGCGGTGCCGGGGCTGCTCGACCTCGACAGCTCGGCGGTCACCTCGATCGAGATCCCGATCGGCGACTGAGTCTGCGCGCGTTCGGCGTCGTCAAAGACTTCGAGGGCTAGCATCCGATCGAGAGTCGCGATCCGCGTCTCCGTTCGCGAAAGAAGGTCTTCGTGAAGCGCTCCCTCGCTTTCCGGCTCGCCGCGGTCGTCGCCGCGGGCGTGGTGCTCGCTGGCTGCACGCCCGCGGCCTCCGACGCCCCGGCCGTGCCCGCGGCCGAGGCCCCGAGTCCCGCCGCCTCGGTGGACGATCAGGCCTTTGCGCCGACGGTCGCCTCGCCCGAAGACCTCGACGGCAAAGAGGCGACGGTGAAGATCGGCACCTCGCTCGTGGTCGCCGTGCCCGACGGCACCGAGGCGGAGTGGACCGGGTCGACGGGCGATGTCGCGATCGCCGACTTCTCGCCGGGAGGGCCGTCCGAGGGCTCGGTCTTCCGGCCCGGGTTCCTGCCCCACGCCGTCGGCAAGACTCCCGCCACCCTTACGGGCCCCGACGGTAAGACGATCCGCTTCACCCTCTCCGTCGTGGCGCCCTGAGCCTCAGAAGAGGGGTCAGGATGCCAGCGGCCCGTCGAACAGGATCGTGGAGCGTCCGGTCTCGGCATCCGGGATCACTCGCGCCTTCACCTCGTAGACGTCGGCGATGAGCGCCGGGGTGAGCACCTCGGCGGGAGCCCCCGCCGCCACGACGCGGCCGGCGCGGAGCACGAGCACGCTGTCGCAGTAGGTCGCGGCGAGATTGAGGTCGTGCAGCGCGATGATGCTCGTCACGGGGAGGGCGGCCACGAGGGCCAGGACGTCGAGCTGATGACGGATGTCGAGGTGGTTCGTGGGCTCGTCGAGCAGCAGCTCGCGGGGCTCCTGGGCGAGAGCGCGGGCGATCTGGGCGCGCTGGCGTTCGCCTCCCGAGAGGGTGTGCCAGAGGCGATCGGCCTTGTCGGTGAGGCCCACGCGCTCGAGCGCCGCATCGATCGCGGCCTCGTCGCCGGTGGTGGAGCCGCCCCATACCGGACGGTGCGGTGTGCGGCCGAGGCGCACGACGTCGCGCACGACGATGTCGGCGTCGGTTTCGGCGTGCTGCGTGACCACGGCGACGGATCGCGCCACCTCGCGGCGACGCCACCCGCCCAGCGGTCGATCGTCGAGCAGCACCTCGCCCGAGTCGGGGCGCGCGGCACCCTGCAGCAGACGCAGCAGCGACGATTTGCCCGAGCCGTTCGGACCGAGAAGGCCCACGGTCGAGCCGGGTTCGGGGCGAATCGACACGTCGTCGACGACCAGGGCACCGCCCCGCGTCCAGCGGACCTCGCGGGTTTCGAGCGTCATGCGCGGCCCCTCCGTCGAACGAGCAGGGCCACGAATACCGGGACGCCGACCAGCGCCGTTCCGACCCCCACCGGCAGGGGCGTGGGGGCGAAGAGGGTGCGGGTCGCGGCATCTACCCACACCATGAACACGGCGCCGACGACCGCCGCGAGCGGAACGACGCGCACGTGACGCTGACCCACCATCAGCCGGACCGCGTGCGGTACGACGAGTCCCACGAAACCGACCGCGCCGACCACGCTGACGAGCGCGGCCGTCATCAGGGCCGTCACGATGAGCAGGCCGATGCGCGTACGAGCGACCGGGATGCCGAGGGAGGCGGCCACATCGTCGCCGAACGTGAAGGCATCGAGGGCGCGCGCGGCGAACAGGCACACGGCGCCGCCGACGACGACCACGACGGCGCAGAGCGCGACCTTGTCCCACCGCATGCCCTCGAGCGAGCCGAGGAGCCAGAACATCACCCCGCGCGTCTCGTCGCTGTCGGCCACGGCGAACACCACGAGCGAGGTCAGCGCCGAGAAGAATTGCGTGCTGGCGACACCGGCGAGGATCACGCCGGAGGTGCCGCCCGAGGTGAAGCGCGAGAGCAGCAGCACGAGGCCGAAGGCCACGAGCGCGCCGACGAAGGCCCCGCCCGAGAGGCCGAGCACTCCGCCGCCGATTCCGAGCACACCGATCACGACGGCACCGGTCGATGCTCCCGACGAGACCCCGAGCACGAACGGCTCGGCGAGGGGGTTGCGCAGCAGCGACTGCATGACGACACCGCACAGGGCGAGTCCTGCGCCTGCGCACGCCGCGACGAGGGCGCGGGGGAGGCGCTCCTCCCACACGATCGCGTTCTTGGCGGCCTTGACCGGGATGTCGGTCAGACCCAGGTGGTTCAGCAGCACGTCGCGCACGTTGACCAGTGACACGTCGGCCGGTCCCAGCGTGACGGCGACGCCGACGGAGATCACCAGCACCACGAGCCCGACGAGGGCGAGCACGATGCCCAGTCCCGCGGAGCCCCGACCGAGCCGGGCTCGCGAGACGACGCTCGCGCTCAGAGCGTGCTCCCGTTCTCGTCCCACCACGCGCGGATCTTGTCGAGTGCGTCGACGAAGCGGATCGAGGGGTTGAGCTCGGCGCCGTGCAACGCGATGTAGCGCTTGTTCTTCACGGCGGTCATGGTGCTCGTCAGGGGGTCGCTCTCGAGGAAGGCGATCTTGTCGGCGAGCCGGTCGCCCGGGAAGCGGTCGCGCTGCAGGTCGCCGAGGACGAGAACGTCGGGGTCGGCCGAGACCACGCTTTCCCAGCCCACCGCGGGCCAGTCGTCCGTCTGCGACGCGAACACGTTGGTCATCTTGGTGGTAGATGCCAGCAGCGCCGCGTTCGAGAAGCCTCCGGCCACGTACGGGGTCTTGGTGTCGGCGAACCAGAAGGCCACGGTGTGACCTTCGAAGTCGATGCCCTCGGTTGCCGCCGCGGCCCGCTGCTGCAGTGACTGGACCAGCGCTTCGCCACGGTCGGACACGTCGAAGATGCGCGCGAGGTCGCGGATCTCGCCGTAGAGCGTGTCGACTGTGAGGGGTGAGGTGCGCTTGCCGCCGGCGTTGATGCTCACGTCGCCGTCGCAGTCGGTGGGGGAGAGGTACGAGGCGATCCCCGTCTCCGCGAAGCGGTCGCGCGTGGCGACGCCGCCCTGAGCGAAATGGCGGCCGAACGAGGCGGTCACGAAGTCGGGGTCGGTGCCGAGGACGACCTCGTATGAGGGGGCGTTGTCGGACAGACGGGGGACCGCCGCGTTCGCCTCGGCGAGCGAGTCGAGCACCGGGTCGGTCCAGGATGCCGTGCCGACCATCCGGTCCTGCAGGCCCAGTGACAGCAGGATCTCGGTGGAGTCCTGGTCCAGGGACACGACGCGGCTGGGCGCCTTGTCGACCGTGATCTCGCGCCCGCAGTTCTGAAGCGTCAGCGGGTAGGCGGTGGCGCCCTCCCCGGTCGAGGAGGCCGAGGCTTCGGGGACGACCTCCGAGGCACCGCACCCGGTCAGCAGGGTTACAGCGGTCAAGACAACGAGCGGGAAGGCGAGGGCGCGGGCGCGTGGCATCCGGGAACTCCGTAGGGATCGTGGAACGAGCGGCCCGACGGTGGACCACGGGTAAGGATAGCCTCACTTGCTGCGCGGGCCGGACCGGTCTCTTCGTTCGTGTGGGAGTCCCGTCGCCCGCGGCGTCGTGTGCGGTGTCGCGAGTCTGTTGCCGTGTGTGGTTTCGTGTTGTATCGTGTGGGAATCTTCGAAGGGGATCCCCGTGTACGCAATGGAGCGCCAGCAGCTCATCGAGCGCGAACTGCGCGAGATCGGACGTGTCAGCGTCGTCGATCTCGCTCGCCGCTTCGACGTGACCACGGAGACCGTCCGCCGCGACCTCGACCGGCTTGAGGGGCTCGGTTCTCTCCGTCGCGTCCACGGCGGCGCGGTCGACATCGGTCGTGCCAGTACGGCGGAGTCCCCGCTCACCGAGCGTCGGGAGCGTCACCGAGACGCGAAGCGTGCCATCGCCGCCGAGGCCGTGGCCCTGCTCGGCTCCGATTTTCGCGGCTCGATCTTCCTCGACGCCGGTACCACGTCCGCAGCTGTCGCCTCGCTCCTGCCGTCCGCTCTCGGTGCGGGTATCAGCGCCGTCGAGGTCGTGACGCACTCGCTCGAGGCCGCGCACCTGCTCGCCGGCGAAGAACGCCTGTCGCTCACCACGATCGGCGGGCGCGTCCGAGGCGTCACCGCGGCCGCGGTCGGCGCCCACACGGTGCGCACCATCGGCCAGCTCCGCCCCGACATCGCGTTCGTGGGGACGAACGGTCTGAGCGTGGAGTTCGGCCTGAGCACCCCCGACCCCGACGAGGCCGCCGTCAAGGCGGCGATCATCCAGTCCGCCCGTCGCGTCGTTCTCGTCGCCGACGCGGCCAAGTTCGGCGAAGAACTGCTCGTGCGCTTCGCCCGACTCGACGAGCTCGACGTGCTCGTCACCGACGCCGCCCCTCCCGCGGCGCTTTCCGAGGCCCTCGAGGCCGCTGACATCGAGGTGCGCGTCGCATGATCGTCACTCTGACCGCCAACCCCTCCGCCGACCGCGCCGTCGTGCTGTCCGAGGCCCTCCAGCCCGGTGAGCTGCAGCGCGCTGTGTCCTCGCGCGAAGACGCCGGAGGCAAAGGCGTGAACGTCGCCCGCGTGGTCTCGGCCGCCGGCGCACCCGCGCGCGCGGTGGTGCCGGTCAATGCCCACGACCCGTATCGCATGCTCCTCGAAGACACCGGTATCGCGCTCGACGTGATCGAGGTGGCAGGCCGTGCCCGCGCCAACCTCACGATCACCGATCCCGCGGGTGAGACCACGAAGCTCAACCTCCCCGGCGCCGAGCTCTCTGCCGCCGAGGCCGAGGCCGTCGTCGCGGGAGTCGTCGCCGCCTCCGAAGGAGCCACCTGGCTGGTTCTGGCGGGGTCGCTGCCTCCCGGCGTCCCGACCTCCTTCTACGTGGATCTCATCACCGCCGTGCGTGCGCGGTGGGGGAGCGCCGCTCCGCTCATCGCGGTCGATGCCTCGGGTCCCGCCCTTGCCGCGGTCGTCGAGACCGCGCACCCCGACCTCATCAAGCCCAACCACGAAGAACTCGCCGAGCTCGTAGGAGAAGACCCGGCATCCGACGACGATGTCCTGGCCGCGGCGTCGCGCCGCGCGCAGTCGCTGGTTCCGGACCGTGTGGCATCCGCCCTCGTGACCCTCGGCGCCGACGGCGCCCTGCTGTTCACGGCCGAGGGAACCTGGCGCGGACGCGCCCCCAAGATCCAGGTCGCCAGCACCGTCGGCGCGGGCGACAGCTCGCTCGCCGGCTACCTGCTGGCCGACCTCGAAGGGGCTTCGGCCCCCGACCGTCTCGCGCGCAGCATCGCCTACGGAGCGGCCGCCGCCACTCTTCCGGGCACGCAGGCGCCGACTCCCGACGATCTGCCCGCGGGTGCGATCGCCGTCACCGAATTCCCCACCCCCATCGCAACATCCTGACCACGGAGGTCACTGACAATGTCCGACATCATCACTCCGGAGCTCGTCACCCTCGACGTGCCCCTGGGCACCGACAAGCAGTCGGTGATCCGCGCTCTGGCCGAGCGCGTCGTCGCGCAGGGCCGCGCGCGCAGTGCGCAAGAGCTGTTCGACGACGCCTGGGCCCGCGAGCAGAAGGACGAGACCGGCCTGCCCGGCGGCATCGGCATCCCGCACGCGCGCAGCGCCTCGGTCACCGAGCCCACGCTCGCCTTCGCCCGTCTGACCCCCGGCGTCGACTTCGGCGCCCCTGACGGCCCCGCCGACATCGTGTTCCTCATCGCGGCTCCCGAAGGTGCCGACGAGGCCCACCTCTCGGTGCTGTCGCAGCTCGCGCGCAGCCTCATGAACAACGACTTCATGTCGGGCCTGCGTTCGGCGCAGACGCCCACCGAAGCCGTCCGGATCATCACGGATGCCATCGCCCCGGCCGAGTCGCCGGTCGCGGCCGAAGCCCCCGCCGCCGCGGCGCCGGCTACGACGCGCGCCGAGGCCCGTACGGCCGTGAAGACGAAGAAGATCGTCGCCGTCACCGCCTGCGCGACCGGCATCGCGCACACCTTCATGGCGGCCGACGCGCTCACCGCCGCGGGCGCCGAGACCGAGGGGGTCGAGCTCGTCGTCGAGCCCCAGGGCTCCAGCGGCTACAAGGCGCTCCCGCAGAGCGTCATCGACGACGCCGACGCCGTGATCTTCGCGGTCGACGTCGACGTGCGCGAGCCCCAGCGCTTCGCCGGCAAGCCCGTCGTCCGCGCGGGCGTCAAGCGCGGCATCGAGCAGCCGAAGCAGCTCATCGCCGAGGCCCTCACCGCGAGCGACAACCCGAACTCCGCACGCGTGCAGGGCGGTGCCGCCGCGGCATCCGCGTCCGATGCTCCCGTGGCGCAGCAGTCGGTGGGCCGTCGCATCCAGCGGTGGCTGCTCACCGGTGTCAGCTACATGATCCCGTTCGTCGCCGGCGGTGGTCTGCTCATCGCCCTGGGCTTCCTGCTCGGCGGCTACGAGGTCACCAAGAACGCCTCGAACGTCATCATCCAGAACTCGCTCTGGGACCTCCCGACCGAGGGCATCACCTCGTCGTTCGGTCCGGTGGGGCAGTACCTCGGTTCGGTCGCCTTCATGATCGGTGCGACCTCGATGGGCTTCATCGTGGCCGTTCTCGCGGGCTTCATCGCGTACGCCATCGCCGACCGCCCCGGTATCGCCCCCGGCTTCGTCGCGGGTGCCGTGGCCGTCCTGATGAACGCCGGCTTCATCGGCGGCATCATCGGCGGTCTGCTCGCGGGCTTCATCGCCTGGTGGCTCGGTCGCTTCGACGCCCCGCGGTGGCTGCGCGGCCTCATGCCCGTCGTGATCGTGCCGTTCCTGGGATCGATCTTCGCCTCGGGCCTGATGATCCTCTTCCTCGGCCGACCGATCGCCGCCCTCATGGCCGCCCTCACCGACGGTCTGACCTCGCTCGCCGCCAGCGGCGCAGGTGCCATCGTGCTCGGTGTCATCCTCGGTCTGATGATGTGCTTCGACCTCGGTGGACCCGTCAACAAGGTCGCATACGTCTTCGCCACGACCGGCCTGGCCGCCGCGACCCAGACGAACACCACGCCGTACCTCATCATGGCCGCGGTCATGGCCGCCGGTATGGTCCCGCCGCTCGCGATGGCCCTCGCCTCGACGCTGCTCGCCCGCAAGAAGTTCACCCCGGTCGAGCGCGAGAACGGCGCAGCCGCGTGGCTGCTCGGCGCCTCGTTCATCTCCGAGGGCGCGATCCCGTTCGCCGCTGCCGACCCGCTGCGCGTGATCCCTGCCTCGATGGTGGGCGGCGCGATCACGGGTGGTCTGAGCATGCTGCTCTCGGTGCAGTCGTTCGCCCCCCACGGCGGGATCTTCGTCTTCTTCGCGATCAACCCCTTCTGGGGTTTCGCCCTCGCAATCGTGGCAGGTACCGTCGTGACTGCGTTGATCGTCGTCGCCCTCAAGGGCATCGGCCGCAGCACGCAGGACGCCGCCGTCGCTGAGGCTGCTCCCGCAGCCACGGTCGCCGCGTAACACCCCGTCGAATCGGAAGGATTCACCATGGCAGAACGTCAGGCCACCATCGCGAGCGCCTCGGGCCTCCACGCACGCCCCGCGAAGCTCTTCGTGCAGGCCGTGCAGGAGAAGAAGATCCCCGTCACGATCGCCGCCGAGGGCGGTGCCGACCTCAACGCCGGCAGCATCCTCTCGCTCATGGGCCTCGGTGCCGGTCACGGCACCGTTGTGACGCTGAAGGCCGAGGGCGACGGCGCCGAGCAGGCGCTCGACGAGCTCGTCGCCCTTCTCGAGACCGATCTCGACGCGCAGTAACGCACCTCTTCACAGAACACCGGATGCCACGGCCCCAGGGCTCGTGGCATCCGGTGTTTCTGCGAGATCGAGGCGTACGAAACTCCTGAGAAGTCAACCACGGATGTTGGTGTTCGGCGGTTCGGGACGCACGCCCGTGAACTTCTCAGGAGTTTGGCACGCTGTGGCCGTCAGACCTCGACGGAGTCGCCCGGCTTCAGGTCGACGAACGAGCCGCCGTTCTGCTCCACGGCCCAGGTGAGGCGCGCGTCGCCCATCTGCTTTCCGGCGACCGAGAGGGTCATGTCGTGGGTAGCGAAGACGCGTTCGGGCTTGACCGCGAGCACGTAGTCGATGGCGTCGCCGACCTTGAGCCACGGGGCGCCGACGGGGGCGGCGAGCAGCTCGACCTTCTTGTGCTTGGGGACCGCGAACGAATCGCCCGGGTAGTACACCGCGTCGTTGACGAGAACGCCGACGTTGTCGACCACGGGGATGGAGGAGTGGATGACCTCGTGCTTCCCGCCGAAGAACTCCAGGTGGAAGGGCCCGAGGTCGAGGGTGTCGCCCGGGTGCACCACGGTGACGTCGAAACCGGCCGCGGCGTCGCGCACCCCTTCGGGGCCGTAGATCGGCACGCCGGGGTGGGCCTTCTGCAGGCGGGTGAGGTGCTCGGGCGTCCAGTGGTCGGCGTGCTCGTGGGTGATGACGATGCCGTCGAGGTTCGTCAGCTCTTCGAGGGGCGAGGTGAAGCTGCCCGGGTCGATCACGAGCGAGTGACCGGATTCGGCGAGGACGAGGGCGGCGTGTTCGTGCTTCGTGAGGCGCATGAGACGAGTCAACTCCTGCACGCCGGAGTGGAGCAAGCGCTGGCGCGGTGGGTGAACAGCGTCTAACGGCTCTTCCGCGCGAGGCCATCTCGCGGTACCGTGGCCGGACACGCCCGAGAAGTCGACGCCTCGGCCTCGATTTTGCGTGGGCGTCAACTGTCATGCATACTTGAATGGTTGACGACGCGGCCCCATCGTATAGCGGCCTAGTACGCCGCCCTCTCACGGCGGTAACGCGGGTTCGAATCCCGCTGGGGTCACCAACACGAAAATGCCTCGACCGAATGGTCGGGGCATTTTCGTGTTGGCAGGGGATGCCCGGACTTCGCAACAGAATCGGAGACGTGCACCACCATCGGATGCCAGGACTCCCGGCATCCGATTCTGTTGCTTCGATCCGAATCCGGTGCGGAGTAAGCGCGGCTCAGCTTTCGCGTGCGGCTCGGCGGCACCGCACCAGGGGGCGCACCCCCCCACACCACCGCCAGGACCACGCCCGCCACCGCGATCCACGGCAGCAGGAACCCGAGGCCGACGACGATCCCGTTCAGCGGGAGCGCCCTTATACCGACGGACGCTCGTCTCATGCGAGAGAAGCTGATGAGTCTGCTCGTCGCTGTGTGGCCTGATGCCATCACGGTCGCCGTGTCATCGGCCTACGCGCCGAGCTAACCGCCGCGAATGTCAATATCAAGGCAGCTCTGCCGTATCACCCAGCGGTGAAAGGAGTGCTGGCTGTAGCCAACGCCAGCCCTGGTGCGCCGCCTACGCGGTGGGCCGAGTGGACAGCTTGTTCGAGCACATTGTCATCGCGACCGCACAGAGAGACGTGGCCTGACTGGGATTCGTGGGAATTGAAGTGTCGTGGCGAACCGGCTGCGTGCCCCGCCTGAGAACTCGGGGCGTCTCGGAGTTCTCAGGACCGATATCGAGGGGTTCGTCATGCCTCGCCCGGCTCACGCAGTGGAGGCTTTCAGAGGGCGCGCGACAGCAGCTTGGCGGGGCCGGTTGCCTTCCTCGATATCGGCCCGCGGAGCCAGTTCTGCGGCATTGCTTCGCTGATCCCGAAATCGGTCACGATCTGTTCGATGGTGACGCCGCTTTGAGGCCCACGGGCGGCCACCGAAACGCCCTCGCCAAGCCCCTGGGATTGGGACGGGCCGCGACGGCGTCCTCCCCGCCAGCACCTGACGGAACGAGCGATCAGTTGTCACCAATCCGTTCCGCTCGCCCGCTCGTTCTTCCCTAAAGAGTGGCCAGAGCAAAAGCTTCCTGGACAGCCGCCCCAAGCTGCGCCGCCGTGGGGCTATCCAGCCTGACCCGATGGTCAGTGAGCGGAGTGAAGCCGCTTCGTGCGCCGCCATTGTGGGCGGGCGTTACCAGGACGTGCGTCAGTGCACCAGCTTCATAGAAACCGTGCACCTTTACCTCTCGAACCCCCTTCGCGTATGCAGCGTAGGAGGGGAGCTTCAACCACTCCAGTAGTTCAGCGTCAGGCGGGTTGTGTCGTAGGTCACGGGCAGGCAGCACGGTGGACGCGGCCTCGTCGGTCGCTGCCATGACGGTCTGTCCAAGCGAAATGTCGTCATCGGCATCCGTAAGGACCTTTGGGAGACCGCTCAGAATCATCGCACCCTCCGTCGTGCGGGCCATCACATGGACGAGAAGAGTGCCGTCCGGTCGTAGGTCGATGTTGACCACTCCGTAGGTTTGACTCACCGAATGACCTCCACAGTCAGGCGTACGCCCTTCTCTAGTGCGTAGTCCTTCATGCTATTCAGAACAGCCTGCTGCTCAGCCGTCGCCGTGCGGGGAACCGCGAGCTGCAACTCGCGACCTTGTATGGCGATATCGTCGATTTCTCGACCGCCCCAGGTCGCACCCTTGAACTCAGCAAGTCTATCGATGTACCCCCTCAGGGTGCCGCGGAGACGAGACGGAACGAGATACGTCTTCGAAGCTAGATCGATGCTCTTGATGCTCGTCGCGACGCCGGTCGCGTCGTTGAACCGGTCGATGGTGGGGAAGGACGCCGGGAGGTTGCCTCCCAGGCGAGCCTCAATGGCGAATCCCCGAGGGGAGGGGCCGAAGGGCCAAGGGGACTTAGCGAGTTTGTCCGCCAGCGCGGTCAGCTTCTCCGCTGCGCCGGTGACGCTGGCTGTGGCTGCGACGGAGGGCGTCCGGGCGGCTATCGCCCGGAGTCCGTCGCTCGTTGCGTCGAGGGAGCGCCAGGCGAGACCTGCGGCGGCGGCCCTCGCACCTTCGGCTAGGCGTACGACGATTTCGACGAACCGGACCGTGTACTTACTGGCGTTGAAGACAGCGACGCCGTGTCCAACGAGCAGGCCCGCCCCTTCCGTAGCCGCGCCAGCGGCTAGGGCGATTGCTTCGATGGCTGCGGTCTCTGCGAGGAGGAGAGCGACTTGTTTGCGCAGTTCGTTCTGCGCATCGTCGATGTGCTGAGCGAGAGTTTCGGCGGAATCCGCGATGGCCCGTGCCTGCGCGGCGATGTCGGTCAGCGAATCGCCTACGGTGATGCAGACGCCTCGGGCGGAGTCCACCTCCGGCGACTCCTCATCCGCAAGCGCGGTTAGGGCAGACGATATCGAGGGCCAGGCGCTTTCGAGCTTGGTGGCGCAGTGTCTCCAGGCGAGTGCGAGGACGCGCAGTTTCGTAGGGTCGCCGTCCGGCCAAATGACCGCTACATACTTCTGAATGTCTAACCAGCCGTTTGGTGGGCCGAGCGAGCCACCCGCGACGCTGGGAACGGAGACGCAGACACCGAACGCCGGCGCATCGACGGCTATCGGCGCCTGGAGCATAGCGCCGAGCGCGTTCGAGTCCGCATCCGCGGACGCGTGATTCAGGCCCGTCTGCCTGAGCAACCCGCTCACGGTGAGCGCGGCGGCCACCGCGTCGTTGATGGCCTGAGCAACGGCGGGAGCGGTCTGGTCGTACGCCTGCGCCCACGCTGCCCCCGAGGGGTCATTGCCCGCGATGCGTCCTGAGTCAGCGAGGATAGCGCCGAGGGCAGATTCAGCGTCGCTGAGCGTCCGGGCGACGTTAGCGCCGAATTTCGTCGACGCCGCGTACCAGGCGTCGGGGTCGACGGTGATGAGCACTGGTCACCCCCACATCCGTGAGTTGGCATCCACCGCCGCGTCGTAGTTCGCTCGTGCGCCGTCGAGCAGTCGGCGCATCCCGGCCAGAGCCTCCGCCATCTCGCGAGAGTCGTCGGCCCAGGCGGTGTGGGCGAGCGTGTGGGCGTCCGACGCTTCACCGTCCCACGTCCCGTGAAGGCGATGAGAGGCTGCGTTCGCGTCTTCGAGAGCCTGCGTGACGCTGCGGGTGATGCTTGTCAGCTCCTCGACGAACTCTGAAAGCTGCGCGAGATGGACCGAGTGCCTCATCGCTGACCGCCCGCAGGCAGATTCGATCCCAGGGCGCGGGCGGCATCGCGGCTGGCCTGCTCAGCGGCGGCAATGTCAGCGGTTGCGCCTCGCAACGCGGCGGTCAGGCGGGAGAGTTCCTCCGTACTTCCCGTTGCTGCTGTGAACTACGCGTCGAAGAGCGGCCGGAACGCGGAGGCCGCATCCCCTGTCCACCCGACGGCGAGGAGGTCTTCGACGCGCTCGCGCACTTGCCGGACTCGAGCGGATAGGTCGTCCGAAGCCTCATCGAGACGCGTCGTCTCCGAAACGAGCGCCTGAAAATCAGCCCGAATTTCCATGCGGCCAGGGTACACACGTGCAGTCACCTCAGAAAGGTAACCGGGAGGCGCTGTGCGCCTCACATGCGGCTCAGTAGGGCAAGGGATCTGAGCGAGCACCCGTCACCGCAAATGGCTCCTGCGGGCGCTCGCGGAACCGGGAGAAAAGCGTTTACGAGCTTCTCGGGGTGGGCGCGCACCGCGACAGGTTCGGATACGTCGAACGGATTCGGATGCCGAGGCTCCCCGCATCCGATTCCGTTGCTCCGATCCGAATGCGGTGCGGAAGAAGCGCGGTTCAGCTTTCGCGTTCGGCTCGGCGGCGCCGCACCAGGAGGCGCACCCCCCAGACCACCGCCAGGACCACGCCCGCCACCGCGATCCATGGCAGCAGGAACCCGAGGCCGATCACGATCCCGTTGAGCGTGGCCACCAGTCCGTTCCAGCCGGCGCCGAGCCCGTCGCCGAAACCGGCGGGGTCGGCGGCGACGGCGGGGGAGCGCTCGACGAGGTGCACGCTCAGAGACGACATCGCGACCTGCGACTCGACCGACTGCAGCACCTGGCGGTCGGAGTCGAGCTGCGCCTGGCGCTCGGCGAGAGCGGACTCGGCGGTAATCAGGTCCGACACCGACCCGGCCTGCGCCAACAGCTGCGTCAAGCGCGCCACCGAGGCCTCGCCGGCCGCGACGCGAGCGCGCAAGTCGACCGTCTGCTCGGTCACGTCGGAGCGGCTGACCGTCGTGGCGGTGACCTCACCGACCTGGCGCAGGTCGTCCATCGTGCTCGTGAGGGCGGCCGCCGGAACGCGCACGGTGATCCATGCCGAGGATGCCGCGGGACCCGTTAACGCGCCCTCGTACGGCACCGCGCCGATCGCGCCGCCCAGCTGCGAAGACTCGACGTATCCGCCCGCCCCGGTCGCGGAGGCGCCGATCGCGGCGATCGCCACAGCGATGTCGTCCGCCTCGACGGTGCTCGACGCGGTGGCGACGATGTCTCGGGTCGCCGTGTCGCGCGCCGCTGCATCGCCCGCAGCGGCCTCGGAAGACGAGGCTGACCCCCCGGCATCCTGACCCGGGTCCACCGGTACGAGAGGTGGGTTCTGGGCGGCTCCGCTCGAATGCTGCTCGCTGGCCCCGACGATGGCGCTCGATCCGCTGGACTCCGAGGTGGCGGTCAGCGAGGGGCCCACGAACGCGGCGACCGCGACCACGGCGGCCGCGGCCCCGGCGCCCGTCCAGATCCCGCGACGACGGCGGCGCGTACGCTTGCGCTCGTCGGCGATCCGGCCGAAGACGGCGGTCTCTATGGCATCCATCCGCTCGTCGGGGAGCGGGGGAAGCGTGGGCGTGGTCATGGGGACTCCGTCTCGATCGCGGTGGCGCGCACCCGGGAGCGGATGCGGGAGAGGCGGTTGCGAACGGTGCCGTGCGAGACGCCCAGCGAGGCGGCTGCGGCCGCGTACCCGTAGCCCTCTGCGGCGCACAGCCGGAAGATCTCGCGATCGAGGTCGCTCAGCCGGTCGACGGCGGCGAGGATCGCTGCCACGGTGTGGGCCTGCACCACCTGAGCCTCGACGTCGACGAGGGAGGGGATCTCGTCGTCGAGCGCTGCGTGTGATCCGTGGCGACGGCGCGCCCTCAGACGGTTCTGCGCCTGCAAACGGCAGACGGTCGCGAGCCAGGGCAGCAGGGACTCGCCCTCGAGCCGCAGCGACGGGATCTTCCGCCAGGCGACCACGAAGGTCTCCTGCACGACGTCCTCCGCGTCCGCGGCTTCGCCGACGAGCCCGAGGGCGATCCAGTAGACCGGCCGCGCGTATGCCCGGTACAGCTCGCGATACGCGACCTCCGACCCGCCGGCGGCGCGCGCCACGAGGGCCCTGTCGTCGATGACTCCGTGGGTCATGGCATCCGTTCCGCCCTCCGGGTGAGCCCCGGGAAAGCACTCTCTCACTCAGGGGTGTCCGGGCGCGCCGGATCGTCTCACGGATGTACGCACGCAATGCGCTCTACGTGCACAAGCCCCTGTGCGAACGGGGCCGACGGATAAACTCGAGCGTTTCCCCCGATGAAAGGCCCCGCGATGGAGCTGCAGCTCGACCCCCTCTTCCAGACGATCACGCTCGTCGTGCTCGTGCTGATCCTGGTCGCTGACCTGCTGATCATCCTCAAGCGCCCGCACATCCCGGCGGCGAAGGAATCGACGCTCTGGGTCGTGTTCTATGTAACGCTCGCGTTGATCTTCGCGGGTGTTCTGTGGATCGTGGCCGGGGGCGAGGTCGCGGGGCAGTTCGTGGCGGGCTGGCTGACCGAATACAGCCTGTCGATCGACAACCTCTTCGTGTTCGTGCTGATCATGGGGCAGTTCGCGGTGCCGCGCCGGTACCAGCAGGAAGTGTTGATGGTGGGCATCATCATCGCGCTCATCCTGCGCGGCGCCTTCATCCTGGTCGGCGCGACCATCATCGAGAACTTCAGCCCGATCTTCTACCTCTTCGGCGCGTTCCTCGTGTACACGGCGATCCGCCAGGCGTTCCCGGGCGACGACCACGATGACGACTCGCAGAAAGAGAACCTCATCGTGCGGACGCTGCGTCGCGTGCTGCCGATGAGCGACGCGTACGACGGCAAGAAGGTCATCACTCGGGTCAGCGGCAAGAAGCTCTTCACCCCGATGATCATCGTGTTCGTCGCGATCGGCGTGACCGACCTGCTGTTCGCGATCGACTCGATCCCCGCGATCTTCGGCATCACGCAGAGCCCGTTCATCGTCTTCACCGCGAACCTCTTCGCGCTGATGGGGCTGCGCCAGCTCTACTTCCTGCTCGGTGACCTGCTCGATCGCCTGAAGTTCCTGCACTACGGGATCGCGTTCATCCTCGCGTTCATCGGCGTGAAGCTGATCCTGCACGCGATGCACGTCAACGAGCTGTCGTTCGTCAACGGGGGCGAGCCGATCGAGTGGGCTCCCGAGATCTCGACGTGGGTGTCGCTCGCCGTGATCGTGCTGTCGATGGCGGTCGCGACGATCGCGAGCCTCATCGCCGCGCGCCGAGAGCCCGCGTCCGTCGAGGGGCCCCAGGATGCCGCGGCCGATGTCGCCGACGAGAAGGGGACGCCGCCGACGGTGGAGCAGCCCGAGCGCGACTGACGCGCCCGGGGACCTAGAACGCCCGCAGGTTCGCCTGCAGGCCACCGTCGACGAACTCCTCACGGAGGATGCCGCGCCGGCGGAGGATCGGCACGAGGTCGTCGAGCACGCGGTGCACGGTGACCGGATGCAGGTCGCCCCACAGCAGCACGCCGTCGTTGCCCCACTCTCCGAGTTCCTCGATGCGGTCGGCGAACTCGTCGGCCGTCCCCACGAAGCCGGAGCCGTCGTTGAGGCGTCCGAGCCGCGCGTGCGCACCCAGGAGCGTCCGCAGCGGCGCGTTCTCGTCGTGTTTCCCGACGAGCCGCTTGATGCTGCCCTCCGACACGTGCTCGCCGAAGATCGACCGGTCGAGAGGCTTGTCGAGGTCGAGGCCGGTGAGATCGGTCTCGAGATCGCTCGACTGCTTGCGCGCGATGGCGACGAGCGCGTCCTCGGAGGGGTCGGCGGATGCCGCGACCAGGCGATCGGCTTCTTCCGGGGAAGACACGAGCACGGGCTGGATCGCGAAGAGGATCTTGATGTCGGACGCGGCGCGCCCCGCAGCCTCGGCTGCCGCGTGGATGCGTGCGCGGTAGGCCCGGATGCTCTGCTCGTCGAGAGGCGCGAGGGCCACCTGCACGTCGGAGTTGTGTCCCGCGAACGACAGGCCGCGACCGGATCCGCCGGGGGAGACGATCGCGGGCGCGCCGTCGGTGAAGGGCACCGCGTTCAGCGGTCCGTCGAAGCCGAAGTGCTCACCCCGGTGCTGCACCGCCTCGAGCTTCGTACCGTCGGCGTAGATCCCCGTCTCTTCGTCGGCGACGAGGGCGCCCTCGCCCCAGCTGTCCCAGAGCTTCCGGATGCCGTCGAGCCACTCCTCGGCCCGGTCGTAGGCCGCGTCGTGCCCGAGCTGCGGCGCGGTCGAGAAGTGGCGCGCGCTACCGGTGTCGGTCACGACGTTCAGGCCGAGACGGTGGCCGCTCAGGTGCTGCAGCGTCGCGAACTGCCGGGCGGCGGTATACGGCAGATAGGCGGCCGGGTTGACCGTCGGCACCACGCCCAGGTGCTGCGTCGCCGCGAACAGGTACGGCGCGAGCAGCAGCGGGTCGTGCTTGGGTCCGCCGAAGGCGTGACGCACCCGCAGGTCGATCGTGTCGGCGCTGCCGAGCGAGGGCGCGTCCTCGATGATCAGCAGGTCGAATCCGGCCTGCTCGAGCGTCCGCGCCGAGTCTTGGTAGAGCCCCGGCTCGCTCCAGCGGTGGTTCCAGCGCAGGTAGGGGTGCCCCCATCCGTGCGGACCGAAGCCGCGCGCGAGGAACCAGCCGAAGTGCTGCAGACGGCTCACAGCACGACCGTCTCGCGCTCGACCACGGGGACGCCCACGAGGGCCTGCTCGAGGTCGGCGAGCAGGTCGTCGATGTCTTCGATGCCGATCGACAGCCGGATCGTGCCGGGGGACACCCCCGCGCGCCGGCGTTCCTCGACCGTCCGGGCCGAGTGCGAGGTGCTCTGCGGGTGCAGCACGAGCGAGCGGACGTCGCCGAGGTGGGTCATGTGCGTGATGAGCTCGACCGACTGCACGACGTGGCGCGCTGCCTCGAGGCCGCCGCGCAGGGTCACGGTGAACACCGACCCGGTGCCGCGCGTGAGGTAGCGCCGACCGAGGTCGAAGTCCGGGTGCGACTCGAGACCCACGTGGTCGACGCGCTCGACCTCGGGGCGCTGTTCGAGCCATCGGGCGACGGCCAGGGCGTTCTGCGACTGACGTTCCACGCGCAGGCTCAGCGTCTCGATGCCCTGACCGATGAGGAAGGCGTTCAACGGCGACGGCGAGGGACCGAACCGCGGCGCGGCACTCTCGCGGATGTAGGCCCCGCGGGCGCGGGCGCCGTGCCGCTCTGCGAAGCTCGCCCCGCCGAGGCGGTCGGTCTGCACGAGATGGGGGAAGAGATGACCGGATGCCGCGGCGTCGAAGCGACCGTCGTCGACGATCACCCCGCCGAGCACCGCACCCTGCCCCGCGAGGAACTTGCTCGCCGAGTGCACGACGACGGCGGCGCCGTGCTCAAGGGGCCGCAGGAGATAGGGCGTGGTGAACGTGCTGTCGACGACGAGGGGGATGCCGCGCTCCCGCCCGATCGCCGAGACGGCGGCGATGTCGAGAACGTCGTTGCGGGCGTTCGAGAGCGTCTCGGCGAACAGTGCGCGCGTGCGGGGGGTGATGGCATCCCGCCATGCGGCGAGATCGCCCGTGGGCACGAAGGTGGTCTCGATGCCGAGCCGCGCGAGGTTGTCGAGGAGCAGGCCGCGCGTGCCCTCGTAGATGTGCTCCGAGACGACGACGTGATCGCCGGCCCCGGCCAGGGCCAGCAGGGCGACGGTGACGGCCGCTTGCCCGCTCGAGACGAGAACGGCCTGGTCGCCGCCCTCGAGGCAAGCGAGGCGCTCCTCGACGGCCTGGATCGTGGGGTTGCCGGTGCGCGTGTAACCGAAGCCGGTGCCGGTGCCGAAGTGTTCGGCCGAGGCGTCGAGAGTGTCGAAGGTGAAGCCCGCCGTGAGGTAGATCGGCGTGGCCCGCGGCGAGGCGTGGGCGGTGGCCGAGCCCGCGTGCACCTGACGCGTCGAAAATCCGATGTCGGCGTTCGCGGCCATGGGTCACGCTCCGTTTCGCGGGGGCGGGGCGGGCTCGCGGGTCGGGCCCGTTCCCGAGGGGTGTTCGGGATCGGCCCAGGCTCGCACGGGGGAGTCGTCGGCGACGAAATGTGCGGCGCTCTGTTACGGGCGGCACCCACGTCGCGGACGCCGTGGCGCGGCCGGCACGGGTGAGCCCGGTGGTATCGTGACCGGGTGCGGATCGCTCGCCTCCTCCTTAGCGGCCGCGACGAGACCTTGTCCTAGGCCTTTCTCGTCGCGGAGTTCGTCGCGGGCCTCACACCCCTTCCGAGGAGAAACGCAAACATGAGCAGCACCCCGATCGATGGCATCCGGATCCCGGACCGCCCCCGCACCCTGGCCGAGAAGGTCTGGGACGACCACCTCGTGGTCAAGGGCGAGAACGGCCAGCCCGATCTGATCTACATCGACCTCCACCTCGTGCACGAGGTCACCAGCCCCCAGGCCTTCGACGGTCTGCGCGCCGAGGGGCGCCCCGTGCGGCGGCTCGATCTGACGATCGCCACCGAGGACCACAACACCCCGACGCTCGACATCGACAAGCCGATCGCCGACCTGACCAGCCGCACGCAGATCGACACCCTGCGCCGAAACGCCGAGGAGTTCGGCGTGCGCATCCACTCGCTCGGCGACAAAGAGCAGGGCATTGTCCACGTCGTGGGCCCGCAGCTCGGGCTCACCATGCCGGGCATCACCGTCGTATGCGGCGACTCGCACACCTCTACCCACGGTGCGTTCGGCGCGATGGCGTTCGGCATCGGCACGAGCGAGGTCGAGCACGTGCTCGCCACGCAGACACTGCCGCTGAAACCGTTCAAGACGATGGCGATCACCGTCGAGGGCGACCTCAAGCCCGGCGTCACCGCGAAAGACATCATCCTCGCGATCATCGCCAAGATCGGCGCCAACGGCGGGCAGGGCTACGTGCTCGAGTTCCGCGGCAGCGCCATCCGCTCCCTCTCGATGGAGGGACGCATGACGATGTGCAACATGTCGATCGAGGCCGGCGCACGAGCCGGCATGATCGCCCCCGATGAGACGACCTTCGCCTACGTCAAGGACAAGCCCCACGCCCCGCAGGGCCGGGACTGGGACGACGCGGTCGCTTACTGGCGCACCCTGCCCAGCGACGAGGGCGCCGTCTACGACGCCGAGGTCTTCCTCGACGCGAACGAGCTCGAGCCCTTCGTCACGTGGGGCACGAACCCGGGCCAGGGCGTCTCGCTGTCGGACGTCGTTCCGACGCCGTCCGAGATCGCCGACCCCAACGAGCGTGCCGCCGCCGAGCGCGCCCTCGAGTACATGGACCTTCAGGCCGGCACGCCGATGAAGGACATCCCCGTGGATGCCGTGTTCATGGGCTCGTGCACGAACAGCCGTATCGAGGACCTCCGTGCCTTCGCCTCCGTCATCCAGGGCCGCACCAAGGCCGAGAACGTCCGCGTCATGGTCGTTCCCGGATCGGCGCGCGTGCGCCTCGAGGCCGAGGCAGAAGGCCTCGACAAGGTCTTCGTCGACTTCGGTGCCGAGTGGCGCTTCGCCGGGTGCTCGATGTGCCTGGGCATGAACCCCGATCAGCTGGCTCCGGGGGAGCGCTGCGCGTCGACCTCCAACCGCAACTTCGAGGGCCGCCAGGGCAAGGGCGGGCGCACCCACCTCGTCTCGCCGCTGGTCGCGGCCGCGACCGCCGTGCGCGGAACCCTGTCCAGCCCCGCGGACCTCGATCCCGTCCGCACCGAGACCGTTTCGACCGGGGCGGAGGCCTGACATGGAGAAGTTCACCACGCACACCGGTGTCGCCGCACCGCTGAAGCGCTCGGCGGTCGACACCGACCAGATCATCCCGGCCGTCTTCCTCAAGCGCGTCACCAAGACCGGCTTCGACGACGCCCTGTTCGCCAACTGGCGCCAGGACCCGGACTTCGTCCTGAACCAGGACGCCTACCGCTCGGCATCCGTCCTCGTCGCCGGCCCCGACTTCGGGACGGGTTCGAGTCGCGAGCACGCCGTGTGGGCGCTGCGCGATTACGGCTTCCAGGTGGTGCTCAGCCCCAAGTTCGCCGACATCTTCCGCGGGAACTCGGGCAAGCAGGGCCTGGTCACGGGCGTGATCACCGAAGACGAGGTCGAGCAGATCTGGGCGGTGATCGAGGCGAATCCGGGCATCGAGATGACCGTGGACCTTACCGCGAAGACCGCCACGGTGGGCGACCTCCAGGTCTCGTTCGAGATCGACGATTACACTAGGTGGCGGCTTCTCGAAGGGCTCGACGACATCGGGCTCACGCTGCGTGACGAAGACAAGATCACGCAGTTCGAGGCGCGCCGCGAGGCATGGCGGCCGCAGACCCTCCCGGTCCGCTGAGCCCGATCGACCCGATCGGGTCGATCTGCCGCCCCTCGTCCACGAAGTGAGGTCCACCCCCCATGAGCACACTCGTCACCGATTCCGGAGACCACAACCCCGGACAGCCGGACTGGGAGGCGGCAGAGACCCTCTCCATCCGCGGCGGTCGACCCCTGCGGGGGACCGTCGAGGTCAAGGGCGCGAAGAACCTGGTGACGAAGGCCATGGTGGCGGCGCTCCTGGGCGAGACCACGAGCACCCTGCGCGACGTGCCGATGATCAGCGACGTGAAGGTCGTGCGTTCGCTCCTCGAGGTGCACGGCGTCACCGTGACCGAGGGCGACGAAGAGGGAACGCTCCACCTCGACCCCTCCGGAGCGGTCGCCGCGCACTTCGAAGAGATCGACGCCCACGCGGGCGCCTCGCGCATCCCGATCCTGTTCTGCGGTCCGCTGCTGCACCTGCTCGGTGAGGCGCTCATCCCCGACCTCGGCGGATGCCGCATCGGCGACCGTCCCATCAACTTCCACATGGACGCCCTGCGCGCGTTCGGTGCGGTCGTCGACAAGAGCTACGAGGGCATCCGCATCACCGCCCCCAACGGCCTGCACGGCGCGAACATCACGCTGCCCTACCCGAGCGTCGGCGCGACCGAGCAGGTTCTGCTCACCGCTGTCCGGGCCAAGGGCGTGACCGAGCTGCGCAACGCGGCGATCGAGCCCGAGATCATGGACCTCATCGCGGTGCTGCAGAAGATGGGCGCGATCATCTCGTACGAGCCCAACCGCGTCATCTTCATCGAGGGTGTCGACAAGCTCGTCGGCTACGACCACCGCGCGATCTTCGACCGGAACGAGGCCGCGTCCTGGGCGTGCGCGGCCCTGGCCACCGACGGCGAGATCTTCGCGAAGGGCGCCCGGCAGCAGGACATGCTGACCTTCCTCAACGTCTTCCGCAAGGCCGGTGGGTGGTTTGACGTCCGTGAGGACGGCATCCTCTTCCGTCGTGGGGACTCGCTCAAGCCCGTCATGGTCGAGACCGACGTGCACCCCGGCTTCATGACCGACTGGCAGCAGCCGCTGATCGTCGCGCTCACGCAGGCTCCGGGCACCTCGACCGTGCACGAGACCGTGTACGAGAACCGTCTGGGCTTCACCGAGGCGCTCAACAAGATGGGCGCCGACATCGTCGTGCACCCCAAGGGCATCGAGAGCCCCGACCGCCGCGTGCCCCGCCGCGACCTCGAGCAGGCCGCCGTCATCAACGGCCCGACACCGCTGCACGGCGCCGATGTCGAGGTGCCCGATCTCCGCGGTGGGTACAGCTATGTGATCGCGGCCCTGGCCGCCGAGGGCGAGTCGACGGTGCGCAACATCGGCATCATCCGCCGCGGGTACGAGAAGTTCCTCGAGAAGCTCACCGCTCTCGACGCCGACTTCGACGTCGTGGGCTGACGCCGGTGGCCTCGAACCCCGAGAAGAGCCGCCCGAGCGCCTTCTGGCCGCTTGCGGCGATCATCGTCCCTGTCACGGGACTCTTCGCCCGGATCGAGATCCGTGGCGCCGAGAACCTCCCGCGTGAGGGGGCGTACGTGCTCGCTCCGAACCACAACTCGGAGTTCGACCCGGTGATCGTCGCCGTCGCCGTGTGGCGTCTGGGCCGGGCCCCGCGGTTCATGGCCAAGGAGAGCCTGTTCAAGGTCCCCGTGCTGGGGGCCGCGCTGCGGGCCACCGGCATGGTGCCGGTGCCTCGGGCCTCGACGAGCGCGAACCAGTCCATGAAGGCGGCGGAGCAGATCGCGCGAGACGGACGCGGCGTCATCGTCTACGCCGAGGGCACGCTCACGCGCGACCCCGAGCTATGGCCCATGCGCGGCAAGACGGGCGCGGTGCGCCTGGCCCTAGCCGGCGACCTGCCGCTGATCCCCATGGCGCAGTGGGGGGTGCAGCAGATCCTTCCCCGCTACGGCAAGCTGAAGTTCCCCCGCCGTTCGCACGTGATCGTCGAGTTCGGCCCCGCGATGGACATGAGCGCGTACGCGGCGACTCCCACGCAGCCGGCGACGCTGACGAAGGCGACCGACGCGATGATGAACGAGGTCACGGCCATGCTCTCCGGCATCCGCGGTCTTCCGGCCCCCGCGGAGCGGTGGAACCCGTCGCAGCACGGGCAGAACGAAACGGGCCGCCTTGAGTCGTAAGAGCGCCCTGCCCGTCGCGGGCCCGAAGGTCGCCGTCGTCGGCGCCGGAAGCTGGGGAACGACGTTCGGCAAGATCCTCGCCGACGGCGGCGCCTCGGTGGTCATGTGGGCGCGCCGTCCCGAGCTCGCCGCCGAGATCACCGAGTCCAAGCGCAACAGTCGGTACCTCCCGGGCATCAACCTCCCGCGCACGATGACGGCGACGACCGACCTGGCCGAGGCGCTGAACGGTGCGGAGCAGATCTATCTCTCGGTGCCGAGCCAGTCGCTGCGCGAGAACCTCGCCGCCATCAAGCCGCTCGTCGAGCGCACCGACGTGCCGATCGTCTCGCTCATGAAAGGCGTCGAGAAGTCGACCGGCCTGCGCATGAGCCAGGTCATCGAACAGGTTCTGCAGTGCGACCCCGCCCGCATCGCGGTGGCATCCGGTCCGAACCTCGCCCTCGAGATCGCGCGCGAGCAGCCGACCGCAGCCGTCATCAGCTCGCTCAGCCCCGAGACCGCCGAGGCCGTCGCCCGTCGCGCGCGCAACCGGTACTTCCGCTCGTTCGTGAACACCGACGTGATCGGCACCGAGTTCGGCGGGGTGCTGAAGAACCTCATCGCGGTGGCGATCGGCATCGTCGACGGCGTCGGGTACGGCGAGAACACGAAGGCGTCGATCATCACGCGCGGGCTCGTCGAGATGACCGACTTCGCGGTCGCGCAGGGCGCGCAGCCCGAGACGCTCCAGGGCCTGGCGGGCCTCGGCGACCTCATCGCGACGTGCCAGTCGCCGCTGAGCCGCAACAACACCGCGGGGCGCCTGCTCGGCCAGGGCTACGGCTACAAAGAGGTCGTCGCCCAGATGCAGCAGACCGCCGAGGGGCTGGCATCCGTGGCTCCCGTGCTCCAGCTCGCGAAGCAGGTCGGCGTCGACATGCCCATCGTGCAGCAGGTGAAGATGGTGCTCGACGGGACGATGGATCCGCGGGACATCGCACCGCACCTGACGACAGACGACGACCAGCCGCAGGGCGAGAGGACGCAGAATGACCAAACCGGTGGTGGTGGTGCTCTTCGGCGGGCGCTCCAGCGAGCATTCGATCAGTTCCGCCACGGCGGGCGGGGTGCTGCGGGCGATCGACCGTGACCGCTTCCGGGTGATCCCGGTCGGCATCACCCGTGACGGCGCCTTCGTCCTCGAAGACGACGACCCCGACAAGTTCGCGCTCATCCCCGACGCGCTGCCCGAGGTGCGCGACAACGGCACGCGCGTGCGTCTGCCCGACTCGACGCTGTCGCGGGAGTGGACCGTGACCGATGGCGGGGGCACGCGCTCGCTCGGAGACGTCGATGTCGTGCTGCCGATCCTGCACGGGCGGTTCGGCGAGGACGGCACGGTGCAGGGTCTGCTCGAGCTGCTCGGCATCCCGTACGCGGGCGGTGGTGTGCTCATGTCGGCGATCGGCATGAACAAGCACGTGACCAAGCAGGTGCTCCGCGCGGCGAACGTGCCGGTCGTGCCGTGGGTCGCCGTCACCCGCGCCGACCTCGCTCGCGACCGCGAGCTGTGGCAGCGCCGTATCCGCGCCCTCGACCTGCCCGTGTTCGTCAAGCCGAACGAGGCCGGATCCAGCGTGGGCGTGACGAAGGTCTCGCGCTGGGAGGACCTCGATGCCGCCTTCGACACCGCCTTCGCGGAAGACGGCCTCGTGCTCGTCGAGCAGGCGATCGTCGGTCGCGAGGTCGAGTGCGGTGTGTTGCCCGGGCGCGACGGCGGACCGGTACGCGTGAGCGTGGCCGGCGAGATCGTTGTGACGGGCCGGGAGTTCTACGATTTCGAGGCGAAGTATCTGGGAGCGGCGGGCGTCGACCTGGTGTGCCCTGCCGATCTGAGCGACGGCGAGTTGGCCGCGATGCAGCGGATCGCCGCACAGGCGTTCGAGGCGATCGGCGGGCAGGGCCTGGCACGCGTCGACTTCTTCTACACCGGCACCGAGTTCTACGTGAACGAGGTGAACACCATGCCCGGGTTCACCCCGATCTCGATGTTCCCCACGTGCTGGATCGCGTCGGGACTGTCGTACCCCGATCTCATCAGCGACCTGCTCGACGCAGCGCTCGAGAGGGCCTGAGCCGCCACCCGGCGTGCCCGGCAGGTCGGCCGGTAAAAACGCCGTCGCCGGGGTCGATCGCGTCGGCGTGGCGGGATGGTCCCGCCCTCGTGCTGCGTCTCCGCGCCTGTCAGGGCGTGGGCGTCGGAGTCGGCGACGCCGTCGCGTCGGATGCCGAGGTGCACACCGCCCCGGTCGCGGGCAGATACGAGCGGATGAGGGGCCCGAGAGCCTGCGCGACGTCGGCGCTGCTCGCGGCCGAGTAGTCGAGATAGATCTGGACGGCGGGGCTGCGGCCGAAGGTCGTGAGCGTATAGCGGTTCTCGGACGCCTGTGACTCGTCGACGAGCCAGTCCACGCCGTCGAACGCTCGGCATGGCAGGGTCGAGGGGCCCGGCGTCTCGAGACCGCAGGTCATGAGGATCGCCGAGGGATCCCCCCACGCTCCGGTCGACTGCGCGTCGGTCCACCGCCGCTCCTGGCCGGAGATCGTCTTCGGCAGGCGCGAGGTGATCTCGGCGCAGGCGGGGTTGTTCGCGTCCTTCGCCGGCTGCATCGCGACCGTGGTGCTGCACGCCGCGAGTCCCGGGAGGAGAGCTGCGGCGGCGAGGAGCGCGAGGAGGCGGGAGGAGCGGGGCACCCCTCCAGGCTAATAGCGTGGGGGAGTGACCGACGCCGAGACCACCCGTGTAACCACTGTGGGCGACCTGAGCGAGGGGCAGATCCTGCGCGGCATCCTGGATCGCCTTCCGCCCTCGACCGCGCCGGTCGGCCCCGGCGACGATGCCGCGGTGCTGGCCGTTCCCGACGGGCGGGTCGTGGCGACGACCGACACCCTCGTGCACGGCCCGGACTTCCGCCTGGCATGGTCGTCGCCGTTCGACCTCGGCTTCAAGTCGGCGGCGGTCAACCTGGCCGACGTGGCCGCGATGGGCGCGCGACCCATCGCCCTGCTCGTCGCTCTCGCGATGCCCGACGACACGCCGATCTCCTTCGTCCGCGGGTTCGCCGACGGTCTCGCCTCCGCGTGTGCGGAGCTCGCCCCCGACTGCGCGGTCGAGGGCGGAGACCTCACCGTGTCGGACACGCTCACGATCGCCGTGACCGCCCTCGGCAGCCTCGACGGCCGCGACCCCGTGCGTCGATCGGGTGCGCGTGTCGACGACGGCGTGTACGTGATCGGCGAGCTCGGCGAGGCCGCACGGGGGCTGGACGTGCTGTTCGACAGGTTCACGGATGCCGCGGGCACCCCCGTCGCTGTCACGACCGAGGCCCGCAAGGCTCTCGACGCCGACGACGCGCGCGGACTGGCACGTCAACTGACGCCCCGTCCTCCGATCGCCGAAGCCCTTCGGGCGGCGGACGCGGGGGCCACCGCGATGATGGACATCTCGGACGGCCTGGTGCTCGACGCCACGCGCTTGGCGGACGCGTCGGGCGTGACGATCGCCCTGGACTCCGCGACCCTCGGTGCGGACCCTGGACGCGCTCTCGGCGGGGGAGAAGACCACGGGTTCCTCGTCACCTTCCCGATGGATGCCGACCCGCTCGGTCGCCGCGTGGGAACGGTCGTGACGCGCGGGGACCACGCGCTGACCGTCGATGGTCGACCGTGGATAGGTCGCTCGGGGTGGGACCCCTACCGCGACTGGGATGCCGGACGCGGCTGAGGCTCAAGCGCCTCGCGGCCGACCCCACCACATGGTCGTGTCGCCGTAGGCGCGGTCGCGCTCGGCTTCCAAGCCCGCGGCGGCCCAGTCGGGGGCGGCCGAGCGCTTCGCGCGTTCCACGATGACCGTCGCATCGGCACTGAGCCGAGGGGCGAGAGCGACCAGGGCTCTGGTGAGCTCGTCGTCGGAGAGGTCGTAGGGCGGATCGAGGAAGACGAGATCCCACTCGAGGCCAGATGCCGTGAGAAACGTCGTGACACTCGCGCGGTGCACCCGAGCGGGGGCGGCGACGCCGGCGGTTCGAACCCGATCGGCGTTGCGACGGATCAGGGTGGCGGCGGGGGCCGAGAACTCGACGAGGTCGGCGGAGGCGGCGCCGCGGCTCAGGCTCTCCAGCCCCAGCGCCCCGGACCCCGCGTACAGGTCGGCCACGCGCGCGTCGTCGAGGAGCCCGGCGGACTCGAGAGAACCGAACAGCGACTCGCGGACGCGGTCGCTCGTGGGACGAGTGCCCTTGGGTGGGACGTCGAGGACGGTGCCTCCGGCGCGGCCCGAGATGATGCGCGTCACCTCTTCAGCCTAGAGTCCCCGGCGCCGGGGCCCGGTGCGCGCACGCACGGCGATGTCCGAGGGCCTGCCTAGACTCAGATCATGCCCGGATTCTCGCTCGCCTCGCGTCTGGACGGCGCCATCGGGGGCAAGACGGCGACGGCATTCGACAAGGCTTTCGGCGTGAAGACGGTGGGCGAGCTCCTCGAGCACTATCCCCGTCGGTATGCGCGGCGAGGCGAACTCACCCCCATCGACTCGCTGCCGCTCGGTGAGCCGGTCACGATCGTCGCCGAGGTCGTCAGCGCGAACGAGCGTCGTATGCAGAACCGCCGCGGCTCGCTCCTCGAGGTCGTCATCAGCGACGGCGACGGACGCATGTCGCTGACCTTCTTCAATCAGCCGTGGCGCTTGAAAGACCTCACGCCGGGCCGCCGCGGCATCTTCTCGGGCAAGGTGGGCGAGTACCGTCGGCAGACGCAGCTGACGAACCCCGACTACGAGCTGTTCGACGACATCGCCGAAGCCCGTGCCGAGGCTGAGGTCACGGCGAAGCGGCCCATTCCGATCTATCCCGCGACGAGTTCGATCCCGAGCACTCTCGTGCAGAAGACGATCTCCCTCGTGCTCGACGGACTCGGAGAGATCGAGGATCCTCTGCCCGACGACGTGCGGTCGCGCAGACGACTCCTTCCCGCCCGGGCGGCGTTCGAGCAGATCCACCGTCCCGAGAGCGACGACGACATCCCTCCCGCGATCGCGACGCTGCGCATGCACGAGGCCTTCGTCCTGCAGACCGCGCTGCTCCAGCAGCGGCAGTTCGTGCGGGCCCTGTCGGCGACGAAACGCCGCGCTGCGCCCGGCGGGCTCCTCGAACGCTTCGACGCGATCCTGCCGTTCGAGTTGACCCCGGACCAGCGGAGCGTCGGTGCGCAGCTCGCAGCCGACCTCGTCGCGGACTGGCCGATGAACCGTCTCGTGCAGGGTGAGGTCGGCTCGGGTAAGACGCTCGTGGCGCTGCGTGCCATGCTCCAGGTCGCCGAGTCCGGCGGTCAGTCCGCCCTCATCGCCCCCACCGAGGTGCTGGCCGGCCAGCACCTGCGCTCGATCGCCCGCATGTTGGGGCCCGAGCTCGCCCCCGAGATCATGCCGACGCTCCTCACCGGGCAGATGCCCGCTGCCGAACGGCGCAAGGCCGCGCTGCGCGTCGCGTCGGGTCAGGCGCGCATCGTCGTGGGGACCCACGCGCTGCTGAGCGCGACCACCACCTTCGCCGACTTGGGCTTCGTCGTCGTCGACGAGCAGCACCGCTTCGGCGTCGATCAGCGAGAGGCGCTCCGCTCCAAGGGCAGCTCCCCGCACACGCTCGTCCTCACCGCCACTCCGATTCCTCGTACGGTGGCGATGACGGTGTTCGGCGATCTCGACGTCTCGACCATCCGCACCATGCCGGCCGGGCGTGCCGGCATCCAGTCCTTCGTCGCGCCGCTGGCCGAAAAACCCGCGTGGTTCGCCCGCGTGTGGGATCGCGTCGCCGAAGAGGTCGCGCTGGGCCGCCAGGCCTTCGTCGTGTGCGCCGCCATCGACTCCGACCAGCTCACCGCCGACGAGAAGACCGACGAACCGGCCGACGCGCCCGCCGCCGCGGCCGAGGGCGCGCGCACGCGCTGGGGCGTCGTGCAGGTCGAGGCTCTCCTCTCGCGATTGCCGACGTTCACCGGCATCCGAGTGCAGATTCTGCACGGCAAGATGCCCTCCGACGAGAAGGACGCCGTCATGCAGGCCTTCGCGCGCGGCGACATCGACGTGCTGGTCGCCACCACCGTGATCGAGGTCGGTGTCGACGTGCCGAACGCCTCGACCATGGTGATCCTCGAAGCGGACCGCTTCGGCGTCTCGCAGCTGCATCAGCTCCGCGGTCGCGTCGGCCGGGGCGGCCTCCCGGGCCTGTGCCTGCTGGTGACCGAGGCCTCGCCCGGGACGTCGGCGCGCGCGCGCGTCGAGGCCGTCGCTGCAACGCTCGACGGCTTCGCCCTCGCCGAGGTCGACCTCGACCTGCGCGGAGAAGGCGACGTGCTCGGCGGTGCGCAGTCGGGGGCGCGCTCTTCGCTGCGCCTGCTGCGGGTCGTCACCGACGCCGATCTCATCACCGAGGCACGCGCCGAGGGCGAGCGGATTCTCGCCGACGACCCGGCCCTGCTGCGGCATCCCGGTCTCGCCGCCGCTCTCGAACGCCGCGTGGGTGTCGAGGAGCGCGCCGCTCTGGCGAAGTCCTGACCGGCGAGCCGCTCTGAGGGCCGCGTCGGTAGGCTGACGGCATGGACCCCCGGATCGCCGTCGTTCCCGGCTCATTCGACCCGCCCACCCTCGGCCACCTCGACGTCATCCGTCGAGCGGCCGGCCTGTTCGATCAGCTGCATGTGCTCGTCGTCCACAACCCGGGCAAAGAAGCGATGCTCCCCATCGCCCAGCGGCAGAGCCTGCTCGAGCGGTCGATCGCCGAGGCGGGCGTCGAGGGCGATGTGATCGTCGCCGCGTGGAGCATGGGTCTGCTCGTCGACTACTGCACAGAGGTGGGGGCGAAGGTGCTGGTGAAGGGCATTCGCTCTCAGGTCGACGTGGCCTACGAGACGCCGATGGCCATCGTCAATCGCGATCTCGCGCACGTCGAGACGGTGTTCCTGCTGCCCGACCCCTCCCACGCGCTCGTCTCGAGCTCGCTCGTACGTCAGGTGGCCGGCCTCGGCGGCGACGTGTCGCCCTACGTCCCGCCCGCCGTCGCGCGCTTCCTCGACACCGGCGCCCGCGGCATCTGACCCGCGCCGTCCCCTCCACGCATAAACGCGATCCGCGCAGAGAAACGCGCGCTCCTCGCGTTTGTGGGCGCTCAGAGCGTTTATGCGTGATGTGAGTGCTCAGAGTGCGGCGCCGGCGCGTCCGCCCGGCCCTTGCTCAGGGGCGCACGGGTAGCATTGACGACCGTGAGAACTCGCCGACCCGGACCCTTCCAGCTCCCCATACGCGACATCGAGCGCCACCCGGGCGAGATGCGCGAACACACCCTCGACATCCCCACCCCCGAGAAATGGGGTGAGGGCCTGCTCTCCGTCCCCGAGGCTGAGATGCTCGAACTCGATGTGCGTCTCGAATCCGTCCACGAGGGGATCCTCGTGTCGGGCACGGTGGACACCAGCGCCACGGGAGTGTGCGGACGCTGCCTCATCGACATCGTCGAGCCTGTCGAAGTCGAGTTCCAGGAACTTTTCGCGTATCCTGGGGACGAAGCGAGTGACTTCGACGTTCAAGACGACCACGTGGATCTTGAAAATCTGGTCCGGGATGCCATTGTCCTGTCGCTTCCGTTCCAGCCGGTGTGTCAGCCGGACTGCCCCGGGCTCGACCCGAACACGGGCGAGAGGCTGACGGAAAGCCCCGGCACCACGGAGCAGGAGCCTGTCGATCCTCGATGGGCTGCGCTCCAGCAGTACACCCCAGACGACGGCGATGCGCTCCGCGCCGCCCCCAAGACAGAGAAGAGCTAGTCATGGCAGGTAACCCCCCGAAGCGGAAGGTCTCCCGCTCGAACACCCGCTCGCGTCGTGCGCAGTGGAAGGCTGAAGCCCCCGCGCTGGTCAAGACCATCGAGAACGGCAAGGTCGTCTACAGCCGTCCCCACCAGGCGAAGGTCGTCACCGACTCGCAGGGCACCGAGCTCTTCCTCGAGTACAAGGGCCGCAAGGTCGCCGACGTCTGATCGGCGATTCGTGACGCGGAAGAACGTCGAGCGCACAGCGCTCACCGAGAAGCTCGGGGTCGAGATCGACCCCGAGCTTCTTTCTCTTGCTTTGACGCACCGCTCGTTCGCCTACGAGAACGGCGGCATCCCGCACAATGAGCGTCTCGAGTTCCTCGGCGACTCGGTGCTGGGCCAGGCGGTGACGGTCCGGCTGTTCACACGGCATCCCGACCTCGACGAAGGAAGCCTCGCGAAACGTCGCGCGAGCGTCGTGTCGACGGTGGCGTTGGCCGAGGTCGCCCGCACGATCGGTCTCGGCGACCACGTGCGACTGGGTCGGGGCGAGATCCTCACCGGTGGGCGCGACAAGGATTCGATCCTCGCCGACACCATGGAGGCCCTCATCGGGGCGACGTTCTTGTCAGCCGGCCCCGACGCGGCGACCGGCATGGTGCTTCGCCTGGTCGAACCGCTCTTAGCCGACCCGGAGCGCTACGGCGCGGCGATGGACCCGAAGACGAGCCTGCAAGAGATCGCTGCCCGCCTGGGACTGGCGGCACCCGTGTACGTGGTTGAGGCCACCGGTCCCGACCACGACCGACGCTTCACCGCCACGGTCACGACGGGCGACGTCGTCACCACGGGCGTCGGATCGAGCAAGAAGCACGCCGAGATGGCAGCGGCGCTGACCGCGTGGCGCGAGCTCGACGCGCGTGCCTGAGCTTCCCGAGGTTGAGGTTGTCCGCGCCGGCCTCGAACCCGCCGTGTCCGGTGCACTCGTCGCCTCTGTCGACGTGCGCGACGAGCGGGCGCTGACCCGGCACACCGGGGGAGCGGCGCACTTCGAGGCGGAGCTGACCGGCCGGCGCATCGCGTCCGCCGTGCGGCGAGGCAAATTCCTCTGGATGCCGATGGCCGACGATGAGGCCATCGTCACCCATCTCGGGATGAGCGGCCAGATGCTCCTGCGTACCCCCGGGGCGCCGGAGGAGCGGCATGAACGCATCCGCATCGAGTTGGAGCATCCGGTGCACGGGTCGCTTTCGGTCGTCTTCGCCGACCAGCGCACTTTCGGCTCGCTCGCCGTCGACCGGCTCGTCGATACTCCCGATGGTGCCGCGGGCGGTCGAGGCTCGGAGCTCGCCCGCGTGCCGACGCAGGTCGCGCACATCGGTCGAGATCCCCTCGACCCTGCGTTCGATGTCGCGCGATTCCGCGCGCGATTGACGCGGACCTCCTCGGGGATCAAGCGCGTGCTGCTGGATCAGACGGTGGCGAGCGGTATCGGCAACATCTACGCCGACGAGTCGCTGTGGGCCGCGCGTATCCACCCTGAGACCGCGGCATCCGATCTTCCGACGCGTGCTGTCAATCGGCTACTCGGCGAGGTGCAGGCGGTCCTCGAGAAGGCCCTTGCCGAGGGTGGGACCAGCTTCGACGCGCAATACGTGAACGTGAACGGTCAGGCCGGCTACTTCGCCCACTCGCTGAATGCCTACGGGCGTACAGGCCAGCCGTGTCCGCGGTGCGGGCGCCCCATCGTGCGGGTGTCGTTCATGAACCGGTCGAGCCACTTCTGCCCGCACTGCCAGAAGCGGCGCTGAAAGTAGCACGGGCCGCCCGCTTCTGAGCAGCTGAGTCGTCGGGTGATTTTTATCATCGTGCTCGTCGGTGGCGTTGCGTAATCGGTACAGTGTTGGCGATGAACGGCTGGTCAGTGGATCCGGAAGGGCTGCGTTTCGCGGCTTCGGTCGTCCGGTATGCCGCACAGATCACTGAGCCGGAGACGGTAACGGCGGCGACCGCACGTGTCGGCGATGCTGAGCTCGCCGCGGCGTTGTCGGCGTTCATGCAGGCTCTGACAGGTGGGTGGATGCAGCGGGTGTCCGCGACCGAGGGTGTGTGTCAGACGTTGGCGGCCTCGGCGACGTTGTATGAGACAGCCGATGAAGAAGGTGTTCGTGACGTGCGCCAGGCGGACCATTTCTGATGGCGGAACTGGGGCAGACCTCCGATCCGATGTCCTTGGTGCCGGGCTCGGTCGGAGACGTCCAGGCGATTGTCGAGCTGTGCGCCCGGCGCTCGCGTGTCGCACGGCAGGCCGCCGAGACGGTGGGCAGGAAGAAGAACATCGACGACTGGGTGGGACAGTCCGCCGACGCCTACACCGCCCGCGTGACCCAGGTGGCGACCGCGTGGTCCGACGCGGACGAGGCGTTGGCCCGTGTCGGCGCCGCGATGCGCGCATACGCTTCGGCGTTGGCGGGGGCACAGGCGAGAGCTGCGACCGCGATCGAGGGTTGGGATTATGCGCGGTCCCTTCAACGCACGGAGCAGACGGCCGGTGCGGAGTCGCCGGGCTTCGTCGAGCCGTTCTCCGGCGCGTGGCCCCTCGTGTTCGCCGGGGGCGCCGACACAACTCCGCCGCGCACGAGTGCGGAGGCGTTCGCAACGGCTGACAGCTGGCTTGCCGAGGGGCGGAGATGGGTGGCCGATGCGGCACTTACCGCAATCGCGGCTGTGGCTGGTGCGACCGCGGTGCTCCGTGCCGACAGCGGATCCGTGTGGGCGTCGGCGAGCGCAGCCCTCGGAAGCGGACCGGTGACGCCGGCGACGGCGCTGTCGGTCCTGAAGTCGTTGCGCGGCGACGACCTCACGTCGCTGCTGTCGGCGCGTCCCGACCTCGCCGCTCTTCTCTCGCAGGCGTCGCCCGTCGATGTCGCGAGCTGGTGGTCGGGTCTCGACGGTGACCAGCAGGAAGCGCTGGTCCACGCTGCCCCCGCCGTCATCGGCAACCTCGGCGGAGTGGCCTACCGCGCGCGTGATGAGGCCAATCGCATCGTGCTCGACCAAGCGATCGCGGATGCCAAGCGCAGCCCCCTCGACAAGTCGGAGCAGATCGCGGCACTAGAGGCGTTGAAGAAGTCAGCCCAGAGCCACACGTTGGTGTCGGTTGTGCTTGACGAACCTCCGCTCGCGCAGGTCGCCGTCGGCGACCTGGATGCCGCGAGGAATGTGTCGTTCATCGTGCCGGGGATGAATTCGAACGTGGCGGGTGACATGGCGACTTACGTCGATGCTGCGAAGCAACTCCAGTACGCGCAGCGCCGTGCAGGCGGCGGAGAGCTCGGCGACTACGCTGTTATCGCGTGGCTGGGCTACCACCCCCCGACGAACGATATGCCGGTGGACGTCGCATTCAACGGGAAAGCCGAGGCGGGCGCACCCGCCTTATCGAAAGACCTCACGTCGATGGCTGCTGTTCACGAAGCATCGGGCATCCCTGCCTCGGTTTCGGTCATCGCCCACTCTTACGGCACTAATGTCGCGGCGCTCGCACTCACCGACGCTCACGCGGACCACGTCGTCCTGCTCGGTTCGGCCGGTGTAGACAATCAAGTAGACAACGTCGCGGACCTGAATGTGCCTCCCGGACAGGTGTTCGCATCTCAAGCCCGTCACGACGGCTGGGCGCCTGTCGGGCAGATCACCTCGTACGTCGTCCTAGACGGACGCGTCGACCCGACAGCGGCATCGTTCGGGGCGCGCGAGTTCTCGTCGGAAGCTGGCATCGCCCCCGGTGGCGCGACGTTGCGTGCGGTTGACAAACACGGACCGTTCGGCGACGGCTCGGAGACATTCAGCTACTTCGATGCGAACACGACCGCGCAGTTCAACACGGCGTTGGCAACGACGGGCCGCGGGGACGAGGTCATCGTCGACCAACCGCTGACAGAATCAGACCTCATCGGGCCGCATCACTCGAGCGGATCGAATGAGTACCCGGTCAGGTGGAACGGCATTCGTTGACTATGAACAGACGCACTTACATCGCGATGAGCGCGCTGCTCGTCGTCCTGCTCACCGCTTGCTCACCCGGTGGCGACCAGAACTCGAAGGGACCCGACGTGACCCCAGAAGATGTCAAGGCGCAGATCCTCGATCTCTACGAGGCGAGCGCAGCCGCGGTCGCGGCTGAGGGCTGGAAAGTAGATGACGCCTCGTGGCTAGCTTGCGCCGACGACTCCGCGGGACCGCGTGTGAAGTTGTCGTTTGCCGCGTCCCGCTCCGAGCCATTGCCGAGCGCTGCCGCTGATCTCATAGCAAACGCGCAGAAAGTGTGGCAGGAGCGAGGACACGACGTGACGGTCGAGCGCGACACGAACCTGACTCCGCCACGGTGGATTCTTTCTGATCCGCCTTACCTCACGGGCACCGAACCGGATGGCAGCTACTATCTGCTGGACGTCAGCGATCGCGCTGTCTACTTCCAGGCCACCAGTGCCTGCGTACCCGGCGACATCTTCGAACTCACGAGCCCCACGCCGACCCAATGACCCTCAGGTTCGATCCCCAGCGGCACGCTGAGACGATCGCCGCTTTGCGACGGGTGATCGCTGGCATCCAGGATCAGCTGGACGGCCTCGATCGGGAGGTCACCGCACTGCGTGGGCAGTGGTCGGGTGCCGCGCAGGCGGCGTACGAGCGTACTCACCGAGAATGGGCGGACTCCATCGGTCGCTTGCATTCCGCGCTGGGTGATGCGACGGGGGCGGCGCAAACCGCCGGCGACCGTCTCACCCAGACCGAGGCAGATGTGACCGCACTGTGGGCATGACGCGAGAGGGGGAGGGGACTCCAGACCCGTCCCCCTCTCGGGTCACAGCACCTTCTTCCACACTCCCTCGTACGAGATCGGCGCGAAGCCGATGGCTTCGTTGATCGAGAGCATGGGGCGGTTCTCCTCGGCGTTGTAGGTCAGCACGCGGGGCGACTCCGGTGCGACGTCGTGCCACGCGAGGAGTCCCGCGCACTTCACGAGCATGCCGAGTCGGTGGCCGCGGTGGGCCGCGACGACGAGGGTGTCTTCCTGGCTGGTGGCAGCGGTGCGGTCCTTGCCGATGACGAGTTCGTTGAAGGCCGCAAGTTCGCCGGTGTCGACGTGCTGGGCGGCGGTGACGAGCATGTGCCGTCCGGCGTCGGTGTAGCCGGCTTCGTAGCGGCGCACTCGACCGGCATCCCACACCTCCTCGTCGAACTCGAGGTCCGCCGAGGGGGCGTCGGTCACCATGCGCGACTTCATCCACGCAAACGCGTCCACGAACTCGTCGGGCGTGGGCAGAGTCCACTGCACGATCCGGTAGCCCGAGGCCGCCTGTTCGGCCTCAGCGAACAGTTCCTCTAGGCGCGGTCGTGCTCCGGCGAGATCCAGCGAGCTCACGCGCACGATCTGTTCGAGCGAGAATTCGGATGCCAGAAGAAACCGCGCCGCGTGATCCCGCGGGATCGAGCCGAATCCCGTCGGTGCGTCGAGGCGCGGTCCGTCCGCGGCGGGATGTTCGGCCCACGACTGCAGGACGATACGCCCGTGCTCTCGTGCGGTGTTCTCGATGAGGGCGTAGGCGGCACGACCGATGCCGTTGCCCCATGCGGAGCGGCGCAGTTCGATGAGCCAGAACCCGGTGCGGGCGCCCTCCTCCTGCGGGAAGTCGAGACCCACGCGCCCGACGACCTCGCCGTGGTGGACGGCGATCCATGCGAATCGCTTCATCTCAGGTCGGGGTTGGTAGAGCGGGAGGAGCTCGTCGGCGGGCATGAACGAATCGTCGTGCCCCGAGATCTCGGCATAGACCAGGTTGCGGAGGCGGACCATCTCGCGGAAGTCCGCGGCATCCGGATCGTCGATGTGGGCGGGGATGTGAAGCGGGCGCAGCTCGAGGCCGGCGGGGAAGGAAGTCATTCGAAGGTCTTTCGTCGGATGAGACGGGGGAGGGGTGGGGCCGGCCGAGAGGCCGACCCCACCGGGATCAGAACGGCGGGCGGCTGAACGCCGCGGCGCTCTGCCAGGCCCGCTCGCGGCGGTCCCGCTCGGCGGCCGCGTCGCGAGCTCGCAGGGCTTCGACCGCGCGGTGGTCGAGGGCGCGGGCCCGGTTGGCGTGCCGGTTGAGCAGCCAGAGCCCCAGACGCAGCGACAGGCGGTCGAGCAGACCCAGCGGCCGGTAGGCCGTCGTGTCGAACGTGATCGTGGAGGGAGTGGGAGGGGTGGAAGGCGCGGCCGAGGAGTGCTGCGGCGCGCGCGTGAACAGGGCGTTCATGCGGAAGCTCCGTAAAGAAGATCTGGCGAGGAGGAAGCGCGTCGAGCAGACAGCTCACGCGGGGGCGGACGCAGAGGGTCCGGGTGGCCGACGTCGAGGAGACGGGCTCACGGGAAGCGGAGACGACAAGGCGTCTCGACGCGACGAACTAGCCCTGACGAGGGGGCATGCCGACGGCGGTGGTCACTCCCGTGGCGTATGCGGAGAGCACGGGGACGGCGATGAAGCCGGTGGCGGTGAAGCCGGTCGTGGTGCGAATCATGGAAGTAACCTCCTTTCGACGTCGGTTGCGACCTCAGACGCTAGCGAAGGCTGTCAGCGAATGTCAAGCTTCCGCTCAGATTGGGGCGGGTGCCGGGCGCGTCGAACCGCGCCCACCGGCCCGCCGCCGCGGAATCCTGCGGTTTCTCGGATACCGTGAACACGCGGTTCGATGGAGCGGAGGGCGGGTGACATGCACCTGAAGAGCGTGACGCTCAAGGGCTTCAAGTCCTTCGCGCAGTCGACCACCTTCGCCCTCGAGCCGGGCGTGACATGCATCGTCGGACCGAACGGGTCGGGCAAGTCCAACGTCGTCGACGCCCTGGCCTGGGTGATGGGGGAGCAGGGGGCGAAGACCCTTCGCGGCGGCAAGATGGAGGACGTCATCTTCGCCGGCACCTCGACGCGGGGACCCCTGGGGCGGGCCGAGGTCCAGCTGACGATCGACAACGCCGACGGTGCTCTGCCGATCGACTACAGCGAGGTGACGATCAGTCGCACGCTGTTCCGCACCGGCGCGAGCGAGTACGCCATCAACGGGCAGACGTGCCGCCTGCTCGACGTGCAGGAGTTGCTGAGCGATTCGGGCCTCGGGCGCGAGATGCACGTGATCATCGGGCAGGGCCGCCTCGACACCGTGCTCCAGGCATCGGCGGAGGACCGTCGCGGGTTCATCGAGGAAGCCGCAGGAATCCTCAAGCATCGCCGACGCAAAGAGAAGACCGTCCGCAAGCTCGAGGCGATGGAGACGAACCTCACGCGCTTGAGCGATCTCGCCGGCGAACTGCGCCGGCAGCTCAAGCCGCTGGGCAAGCAGGCCGAGATCGCTCGAGAGGCAGCGACGATCGCCGCGGTGGTCCGGGACGCGAAAGCGCGCCTCTACGCCGACGAGCTCGTGCGTCTGCGCGCGGAACTCGCCGACGCCGCTCGAGCCGAGAGTGAGCGCCACACCGAGCGGCTGGGCCTGCAGGAGCAGTCGGAGGGGCTGCGCGGTCGGGTGGAGCGCCTCGAGAACGACCAGCGCTCCGACGCCGTCGACCGCGCGCGCGGTGTCGCCTTCGCGCTCGAGCAGGTGCAGGAGCGACTCCGGGGGCTCTACACACTGGCCGGCCAGCGCCTGACGCTCCTCGGCGACGACGAGACGGACGGGTCGGGCTTCGCCCCCACGGTGACACAGTCGATGATCGACGACGTCCGCGCCGAGATCGACGACATCGCCGCGGGCCTCGGAGAGGCTCAGGATGCCGCGGCAGAGGCGTCCCGAGCGGTGACGCGTGCCCGCGCCGACCTCGACGCGCTCGACGTCGACATCGCAGCACAGAGTGCGCTGGTGTCGGAACACGACATGAAGATCACGAGCCTGCGGGGAGCGGCGGATGCGGCGAGCTCGGCGCTTGCCGCCGTGCGTGCCGGTGTCGACCGTCAGCAGCGGGCGCTCGACGCCGCGCTGATCCGACGGGCGGAAGCCGAGCAAGCCGTCGCCGAGCTGGATCCCGACGTGGTCCCCGAGGCCTCGACGGCCGAGCACGCGGCCGCCTACGAGCGCGCTCAGCGCGACGCCAACGACGTCGAGGCGCGCGTGTCCGGCCTGCGTGAACGCCTACACGCCGCCGAGCGTGAGCGCGACGCGCTCACCGCGCAGACCACCGCTCTCGGCCGCGCCCTGGATGTCCGCAACGCGGCCGCCGATCTGATCTCGGCCGGGGGTTCCGGCATCCGGGGTCTCGTCGGCGACGACCTGAAGGTCAGGGCCGGATACGAAGCGGCGGTGGCCGCGGTGCTCGGAACCCTCGCGGAAGGGTTGCTCGTCGACGACGCGGAAGCGGCGTTCACCGCGGCCCGCACGGCCGCCGAGGCCGACCTGGGTCTGGTCGAGATCGCTCTGGCCGACGCCCCCGGGCCGGGGGAGTCCCTCCCGGCGCTCGAGGGTGCGGTGCTCGCAGCGGATGTCGTCACGGCCTCGCCCGGGGTGCTCGGCATCCTGGCTCGCGTCCTCATCGTCGAAGACCTCGACGCCGCGCGATCGGCGCAGTCGAGTCTGGCGGACGGGCTCACGGTCGTGACCCGCTCTGGCGAGGTCGTGACCGCGCGGACCGTTCGCGCCGGCTCGGGCTCGGGCCGGTCGCGCCTCGAACTCGCTGCCGAGCGCGACGCCGCCGTGGAACGGCTCGACGAGGTCGTCGTGATCGTGGATTCGCTGAGAGAAGCCCTCGCCGACGAACAGCGTCTGCAGGTCGATGCGCGCCAGCGCACGAAAGACGCCCTTTCGACCCTTCGCGCGCATGACGCAGCCCTGGCCGCTCACGCGGAGAAGGTCAACCGCGTGACCGTGCGCCACGAAGCCGCGGTCGCCGAGTGCGACCGTCTGGTCGCGGGGCTCGCGCAGACCGAGAGCGCGGTCGCCGAGGCGGAGGACGCGGCACGTCGGGCCGACGATGCGCTGGCCCGGGCCCTCGACGCGCCACGCCCGCTCCTCGACGCCTCGGCGCGCGAAGGAATGGCGGCAGAGGTCGACGCCGCGCGCGAGACCGAGATGCGCGCCCGCCTCGGCATTGAGACGCTGAAAGAGCGCGTCCGCGCCGGTGAGGCTCGCATCGTGCAGATCGAGCAGCAACGTGAGCGCGAGCGAACCGCGGCCGCCGAGGCGGCACGCCGTGCTGTGCTTCGCCGGGCGCAGCGTGAGATCGCCGCTGAGGTCGCGGGCCACCTCCCGGCCCTGCTCGACTCGGTCGATCGCTCGGTCAGTCAGGCGCGGGTGGAGCTGGCGGCCGCGGAGTCCGCCCGCACGGCGATCACGGAGGAGCTCTCTCGTGCGCGAGCCGACGAGTCCCTCGTGCGAGAGCGTCTGGCACGGCTCACCGAAAGCGTGCACGGGCTCGAGCTGCAGATGCACGAGAAGAAGCTCCACGTGACCGGTCTTCTCGAGCGTGCTCAGTCCGAGCTCGCGTTGGACGAGCACATTCTCGTTTCGGAGTACGGCCCCGACCAGCCCATCCCCACCGAGAACGCGGAGGAGGGCATGCCCTTCGATCGCGCCGCTCAGAAGCGCCGGCTCCAGGATGCCGAGCGCAAGCTGTCGCAGCTCGGCCGGGTGAACCCGCTGGCCCTGGAGGAATTCGCCGCGCTCGAGCAGCGCCACGCCTTCCTCACCGAGCAGCTCGCCGACCTGCAGCAGACGCGCGCCGATCTGCAGACGATCATCGCCGACCTCGACGAGCGCATGCAGACGATCTTCGTCGCGGCCTTCGAAGACACGCGTGCGGCCTTCACGGAGATCTTCCCGATTCTCTTCCCGGGAGGGGCCGGCAGCATCTCTCTCACCGATCCCGAGCACCCGCTGACCACCGGCATCGAGGTCGCGGTGCGTCCGGTCGGCAAGAAGATCGAGCGGCTCTCGCTGTTGTCGGGCGGAGAACGCTCGCTCGCGGCGGTGGCGTTCCTCACCTCGATCTTCACGGCGCGCCCGAGCCCGTTCTACATCCTCGACGAGGTGGAGGCGGCGCTCGACGACGCCAACCTGGGTCGTCTGCTCGGGGTCTTCGAGAAGCTCCGCGCGAGTAGCCAGCTCATCGTCATCACCCACCAGAAGCGCACCATGGAGATCGCCGACGCGCTCTACGGGGTGTCCATGCGTCAGGACGGGGTCTCGGCGGTCGTGGGCCAGAGGGTCGGCGATCGCGCCATCGCGCGAGCGACGCAGGACCCCGTCGCGAGGACCTCCGACGAAGCCGCCCCCGTAAGCTGAAGCAATGGCTGAGAACTCCTGGTCGCTGGGCCGCGCGCTGCGCGGGCTGTTCGTCAAGCCCACGATCGACGAGACCACGTGGGACGACCTCGAAACGGCGCTGCTGACGGCCGATTTCGGTCCCGATGTGACCGAGCGTCTGGTCGAGGAGCTCCGCGAGAAGGTCGAGCGCTTCCGTACGACCGACCCGCGTGATCTGCAGCGCATGCTCAAAGAGACCCTCGAGGAGCACTTCGCCAAGTTCGACACGACCCTTCGCCTCACCGAGCGTCCGGCGGTCGTGCTCGTCGTCGGTGTGAACGGTGTGGGCAAGACCACGACCATCGGAAAGTTCGCGAAGTTCCTGCAGCGCTACGGTCGCACCGTCACGGTGGGGGCCGCCGACACCTTCCGGGCCGCGGCGGTCGACCAGCTCGCGACCTGGGCCGAGCGTGGGGGAGCGACGATCGTGCGCCCACAGCACGAGGGCCAGGATCCGGCATCCGTGGCCTTCCAGACCGTCGCCCACGCGAAAGAGACCGGTACCGAGATCGTGCTCGTGGACACGGCGGGTCGACTTCATACCAAGGGCGGGCTCATGGACGAGCTCGGCAAGATCAAGCGCGTCATCGAGAAGCAGGCGCCGATCGCCGAGGTCCTCCTCGTCCTGGATGCCACCACGGGTCAGAACGGGCTGATGCAGGCGCAGGCATTCCTCGACAGCGCGGGGGTCACCGGCCTCGTGCTGACGAAGCTCGACGGTTCCGCGAAGGGCGGCTTCGTTCTCGCGGTGCAGGAGCGCACCGGCATCCCGGTCAAACTCCTCGGCCAGGGCGAGGGCATCAACGACCTCACGGGTTTCACCCCGCACGTGTTCGCAGCTTCTCTCGTTGACTGACTCATACCGCACACACCCACCTGGGCGGGTCGTCTTCCCCAACACCGGGCGGAATGCTTACATGGAGTCATGGCCATCGAGCACGACTTCTTCGGACTCCTCGAGTCGGGCCCGGACGGGTCGATCTTCTGGAGCGAGAACGTCGAGTTCGGCGATCAGAGCGTCACGGTCGATCTGACGGCCCCCGATCAGGACGACGTGTCGGCCGAGGCGCTCGACGTCGCGGCATCCATGGTCTCGTCGCTCGAGGCCATCGACCTCGCCGCGCGGAACGCCATGGTCAACGAACTCGATTCGCGCACCAGCGAGGTGACCGAGTACATCCTCCAGCAGCAGGCCACCCTAGGTGAAGAGCTCGAGGACCTGCTCACGGACGTCTCGGGTGACACGCACATCGACGTCATCAAGGCGCTGCAGCTGATGAGCATGACGATCCTCGCCGATGAGCACGGGGGAGCAGACCCCTTCGCGGTGCTGGAGTACGCTCTCGACCCCGACGCGACCGACGACGTCCTTCTGGTCAACCTGGCCTCCGACGGCAGCGTCCAGTCGGTCACGAGCGCCGACTGAGCGCGTGCAGACCTTTCTGCCGTATCCCTCGTTCGTCGACTCCGCCCGTGTGCTCGATCCGAAGCGCCTCGGCAAGCAGCGGGTCGAGACCTTTCAACTGCTGCGCGCGCTGACGGTTCCTGACCACGGCTGGCGCCACCACCCCGCGGCCAAGATGTGGGACGGTCACCTTCCCGCCCTCGTCTCGTACGGTCTGGCGATGACCGACGAGTGGATCTCGCAGGGGCGCGAGGACACCGTCCGCGAGAAGATCCGCGACTTCGCGCCCGAGGTGGACGGCCTCGAACAGGGCGATCTCGACCTGCCGCCGTGGATCGGGGACGAGGCGTTCCACCTCGCCCACCGTTCCAACCTCATCCGCAAGGACGCCGAGTTCTACGTACCGCGCTTCGGCGACATACGGGACGACCTCCCGTATGTCTGGCCGGCCTGAGGCGACCGCGTCGTTCGCTGTTCTCCGCGGGCGATCGACGCGCGAGACGTCGGGCGGGTCGAAGGCCGTCTGAGCGACGCAGCCTTGCGGGAGACGCCGTCGGTGGTGCCGACGTGCGAACCACGCCCCACTCCACTAAGGTGAGGCTGTCCTAACCTCAAGCTGTCGAGGTTTACCCGACCCTCGAAGGAGTCCCATGTCCGTGCGCTCGCGCCGTCGCACCCGTCTCATCGGAGCCGCCACCCTCATCGTCACCGGCATGATCGCCGTGGCCGGCTGCGCGGGCACGACGTCGTCGTCGCCGGAGTCCGCCGCCCCGGCCGCCGCGGGGTTCCCGGTGACCATCGACTCCTCCCTCGGGCAGACCGTCATCGACGCCAAGCCCGAACGGGTCGCCACGTGGGGCTGGTCGTCTCAGGATGCCGCGCTCGCGCTCGGCGTGGTGCCGGTGGCCATGCCCGCGTTCGCCTACGGCGGTGTGGACGGCATCCTCCCCTGGGACAAGGACGCCATCGACGAGCTCGGCGGCCAGACCCCGCAGCTGCTCTCGGGCGGCGACAACGGCACGCCGAACGTGGAGGAGTTCGTCCAGGCCAAGCCGGACGTGATCCTCGCCCCCTACTCCGGACTGACCCAGGAGCAGTTCGACGAGCTCAGCAAGATCGCACCCGTGGTGGCGTACCCCGACAAGCCGTGGGCCACGTCCTGGCAGGACCAGACGAAGATCATCGGTCAGGCCCTGGGGCTGTCCGACGAGGCCGACGCACTCATCGCTCGGACGAACGACGAGATCACGACGCTGGCCGCGAAGTACCCCGCGCTGCAGGGCAAGACCTTCGTCTACGGCGCGAACAACCAGCCCGAGACGTTCAACGTCTTCCGCGCCGACGACCCGCGCGTGCAGCTTCTCACGCAGCTCGGCATGGCCGTCGCACCCAGCGTCGAGGCCAATGTGCCCGCTTCCGATGCATCGAGCTACTTCTACAAGGTCAGCTTCGAAAACCTCGGATCGTTGAGCTCCGACGTGCTCGTCGCCTACTTCGGAACACAGGATGCCGCCGACGCCTTCGTCGCAGACCCCCTCGTCGCCGCCATGCCGCAGGTGAAGGAGGGGCGGTTCGCCCCCATCGTCGGAGAATCGTTCGTGATGGCCTCGAGCGCTCCCACGGCGTTGTCGATCCCGTGGATGCTCGACCAGTACGTTCCGCAGCTGGCCGCCGTCGCCGAGCGTGTCGGCTGAGGTCGCCCTCGCAGACGGCGCCGCGCGAGTCCTCCTCGCGCGTCGCCGTCTCGCCGCCACGGGGATCGTCATCGGCGCGCTCGTCCTCGTCACCGGCCTCGGTATCGCCGTCGGCTCGGCCGACATCCGGCCGGAGACGGTCTGGGCGGCGTTGACCCACTACGACCCCGCCAGCGCCGAGCACATCGCCATCGTCGACAAGCGCGTTCCGCGCACGGTGGTCGGCCTGCTGGTCGGGGCGGCCCTCGGCGTCGCCGGCGCGATCGCCCAGGGGGTGACGCGCAACCCGTTGGCCGATCCCGGCATCCTGGGCATCAATCAGGGTGCCGCCCTCGCGGTGGTGGTCGCCATCACCGTGTTCGGCGCCGTCGGCTCGGCCCAGTACATGTGGTTCGCGTGGATCGGCGGCGCGCTGGCCGCGGCGGTCGTGTGGGCGGTGTCCTCCGGCGGTCGCGACGGGGCGACACCCGCCAAACTGGCACTCGCCGGTGCCGCACTCAGCGCCGCCCTGGCCGGCCTGGTCTCGGCGGTCCTCCTCGTTCGACAGGATGCGCTCGATGCGCTGCGCTTCTGGCAGGTCGGTGCACTCGCGGGGCGCGGCCTCGACGTACTGATCCCGGTGCTGCCGGTCCTGGTCGTCGCGCTGCTGGCGGGGCTCGCGTCCGGCCGGGTGTTGAACCTGTTCGCCCTCGGAGACGACACCGCCGCGGGCCTGGGCGTGCGCGTCCGGCGCGCGCGGCTGGTGGCCGGGCTCATCGTCGTGGCCCTCGCGGGCGGGGCGACCGCTGTCGCCGGTCCCATCGCGTTCGTGGGGCTGGTCGTGCCGCATGTCGTCCGGCTGCTGGTGGGGGTCGACTATCGCTGGATCCTCGCGTACTCCGCACCGGTGGGGGCGGCGTTCCTCGTCGCAGCCGACGTGGTGGCGCGGGTCGTCGCTCGACCGGGTGAAGTGCAGGTCGGGGTCATCGTCGCGGTGGTCGGTGCTCCCGTGTTCATCGCACTCGTGCGTCGCATGAAGGCGGTGGGTCTGTGACCGCGGTGACGGCGCGCCTGCGACGCGCCGAGCGGCGCCGCGTCCTGGCGGTGGTCGCGGGTGCGGTGGGCGTGGTGGTCGCGCTGTCGGCGGTCGCGTTGTCTCTGGGCGCCGCGGCCCTCACCCCGGCCGAGGTGTGGAGTGCGCTCACCGGCACGGGCAGCCGCATCGCGACCTATGTGGTCTGGGAATTGCGCATGCCCCGCGCTGCGGCGGCGGTGATCGTGGGCGCCGCGCTCGGCCTTGCCGGTGCGGTCTTCCAGGTCGTGTTGCGCAATCCGCTGGCGAGTCCCGACGTGCTGGGGGTGACCGCGTCGGCCGGTGCGGTGGGGGTGTTCGCCGTGCTGATGCTCTCCGTGAGCGGTGTGACCCTGACCGTGCTCGTCGTGATCGGCGGCATCGCGGCGGCAGTCCTGATCGGCGCCCTGGCCTGGCGACGCGGCATCCACGCTCTGCGACTGGTGCTCGTGGGCGTGGGTGTGGCCGCGCTGGCATCGGCCGTGACGGGGTACCTGCTCACGCTGTCCGATCTACGCGACGTCAGCGTGGCCTACACCTGGCTGGTCGGCAATCTCAGCGGAGCGGCGTGGCCGGTGGTCGGCTCGACCGGGGTCATCGCTCTCATCGGGGCGCTGGTGCTCACGCTGCAGCGGCGCGGGTTGCGGGCGCTCGAGCTCGACGACGCGAGCGCGACCGCCCTGGGCTTCCGCGTCGAACGCACCCGAGTCGGCGTCCTCGCCACCGCGGTGGTCCTCGCCGCCGTCGCCGTTTCGGCTGCCGGCCCGATCGGATTCGTCGCACTCGTGGCGCCCCAGTTGGCGCGCCGGATCGGAGGCACCGGCCCGCTCTCGCTCTGGGCCGCCGCGGCCGTGGGAGCGGCGCTGGTGAGCACGTCCGACCTGCTGGGGCAGTACGCGATACCGGGGGTGGACCTGCCCGTGGGGGTCGTGACCGGCATCGTCGGCGCCCCGTATCTCGTGTGGCTTCTGGCACGAGGAACCCGAACCCGTCCGGGAGGACTCACATGAACGACGGCCCCGTCGACCTGCGTGCCGAGGGCGTCTTCCTCGCCTACGACGCGCGACCCGTGGTCGAAGACCTCACTCTCGCGATCCCCCCGGGACGCATCTCCGTCATCGTGGGCGCGAACGCCTGCGGCAAGTCCACCCTGCTGCGGGCGATGGCACGCTTGATCACGCCCTCCGCGGGGACGGTTCTCCTCGACGGCGCCGACATCAGATCCCGGCCCACTGCCGAGGTCGCGCGGCGGCTCGGTCTGCTGCCGCAGTCGCCGATAGCGCCCGAGGGCGTCACGGTGGCCGACCTGGTCGGTCGGGGGCGGTATCCCCACCAGAGCTGGTTGCGACGGCGCGCGAGCGGAGACGATGAGATCGTCGACGCGGCGATGGCGACGACCGGAGTGCTGGATCTGGCCGCTCGGTCGGTCGACTCGTTGTCGGGCGGGCAGCGGCAGCGCGTGTGGATAGCGATGGCGCTGGCGCAGCAGACCGACGTTCTGCTGCTCGACGAGCCGACCACGTACCTCGACGTGAGCCACCAGATCGAGGTGCTCGACCTGCTCGCCGAGCTCAATCGCGAGCGGGGCGTCACCATCGTCATGGTGCTGCACGAGCTCTCGCTCGCGTGTCGCTACGCCGATCACCTCATCGCTATGAGAGACGGCCGAATCGTGCGCGAGGGAGCACCGGAACGGATCGTCGACGTCGACCTCGTGCGCGAGGTCTTCGGGATCGAGTCCGTCGTCGTGGCCGATCCCGCATCGGGCATGCCGCTGGTCTCGCCGATCAGCCGATACCGTCGGCAGCCTGCTCGGGGCGACTGATCCCGAGCTTCTTCGTCCGAGGTCGGCACGGAGCGGGACGATCGCCGGCCGCCCCCGCCGGCAACGCAGCCGCGTGAGACCTCAGACCGCCTGAGCGAACCCGGCGTCCGCTGCCGCGATGTCTTTCGCCAGGTGCCCGAGGTGGGGCGGGATCTCCCGCCCCTTCGACACCATCGACTGCGCCCACAGGCGCCCGGCGCGGTACGACGAGCGCACGAGGGGACCGGCGAGAACGCCGAGGAACCCGATGCGCTCGGCTTCTTCCTTGAACTCGACGAACTCGGCCGGCTTGACCCAGCGCTGTACCGGCAGGTGTCGCGGGGTCGGGCGCAGGTACTGGGTGATCGTGATGATGTCGGTGCCCGCGGCGCGCAGGTCTTCGAGGGCCTGGACGACCTCCTCCGGCTCCTCGCCCATGCCGAGGATGAGGTTCGACTTCGTGATGAGCCCCGCGTCTCGGGCAGCGGTGAGCACCCCGAGCGAGCGCTCGTAGCGGAAGGCGGGGCGGATCCGCTTGAAGATGCGGGGGACCGTCTCGACGTTGTGCGCGAACACCTCGGGACGCGACGAGAAGACCTCGTCGAGGTGGGAGGGGTTTCCCGAGAAGTCGGTCGCGAGGATCTCGACCCCGGTGCCCGGGTTCTCGGCGTGGATGCGGCGCACCGTCTCGGCGTGCAACCACGCGCCCTCGTCGGGCAGGTCGTCTCGGGCGACGCCGGTGACGGTCGCGTACCGCAGCTGCATGCGCGTGACGCTCTCCGCCACCCGACGCGGTTCGTCGCGGTCGTAGTCGGCGGGTTTGCCGGTATCGATCTGGCAGAAATCGCACCGGCGGGTGCACTGCGAGCCACCGATGAGGAAGGTCGCCTCGCGGTCCTCCCAGCATTCGAAGATGTTGGGGCAGCCGGCCTCCTGGCACACCGTGTGCAGCTCCTCGGTCTTCACGAGGCTCTGCAGGGCGGTGTACTCCGGGCCCATCCTGGCCTTGGTCTTGATCCACTCCGGCTTGCGTTCGATCGGCGTCTCGGCGTTGCGCACCTCGAGGCGCAGGAGCTTCCGCCCGTTCGGAGCGGTGGATGCCGGGACGTCGGCGTTCCCGGTCCCGCAGGCGCTCATGCGGCCACCGCCGCGTACTCAGCGCGGAACACGCGCTCGATCGTCGGAACGAGATCGGCGGGGGAGACATCGGCACCCAGCACCTCGCTGACGGTGGTCACTCCGGCATCCGTGATCCCGCATGGCACAATGCGCCGGAAACCGGCGAGGGTGTTGTCGCAGTTGACGGCGAAGCCGTGCATCGTCACTCCTTTTTCGACGCGGACACCGATCGCCGCGACCTTGTCGATGCCGAGGGGGCGGCGAACCCAGACGCCGCTGCGGCCCTCGACGCGGAAACCGTCGACGCCGAGAGGGGCGAGGGCGGTGATGAGCAGAGCCTCGAGTCGGCGCACGTGCGCGACGACGTCGAGGGGCTCGGGCAGACGCACGATCGGGTAGCCCACGAGTTGCCCGGGGCCGTGCCAGGTGATCTTGCCCCCGCGATCGACGTCGACGACCGGCGTGCCGTCGTCGGGACGCTCGTGCGCCTCGGTGCGCTTGCCCGCCGTGTAGACGGCCTCGTGCTCGAGCAGCAGCAGGGTGTCGGCACGCGCTCCCGCCACGACGTCGGCGTGGATGCGACGCTGGTGCGCCCAGCCGTCGAGGTAGGGGACGTAGTGCGGGGCCAGGCCCACGTGGTGAATGTCGATCATCGATGGCTCCGATGTTGGATTGGGTCCAACAATACACAGCGGGTGCGCCCCTAGGCTGGGGTCGTGACCGCCGAGCCTCGAAGTGGACGACCGCGCGCATCGTCGCGCGAAGTGCTCTCGGAGGCGGCCTGCGAGCTGTTCCTCGAGCAGGGGTACGACGCCACGAGCGTCTCGGAGATCACCCGGCGCGCGGGCGTCAGCCGCTCGAGCTTCTTCAACTACTTCTCGGCGAAGAGCGATGTCCTGTGGTCGGGGTTCGACGAGCAATCCGCCCGCGCGACCGCTCTGCTCCACGACGGCGTGGACGTGACCGCGGCACTCACGGCGATCGGCGACGAGCTCGCCCCCGATGCCCTGGCGCTGGCGATCACCAATGCCGAGGCGATGGGCATCGCGAGCGAACTCGATCGCGAACGCGCTATCCGCCAGTTCCGGTTGCAGAGCGAGATCTCGGCGCGACTCGTGCGCGATGGCATCCCTCCTCTGCTCTCACAGGTGCGCGCGGGGGCGCTGTCGGCGGCGGTGCTGGCAGCGGTGTGGGCGTGGGCGGACCGTACGGCCGCGGGCCGCTCGCTCGCCGAGACGCTCGCAGAAGCGCTCTCCGCGGCGTGAGAGCGCACGGCGGGCGGCGAACGCGCCCTGCCCCGCGTAAACTCGACTCATCATGGCGACTTTCGGCACCCTCTCCGACCGGCTCACAGAGACCTTCCGCAATCTCCGGAAGAAGGGCCAGCTCACGCCCGCCGACGTCGACGGGACGGTGCGCGAGATCCGCCGCGCCCTTCTCGACGCGGACGTCGCGCTGCCCGTGGTCAAGGAGTTCACCGCCGCCGTCCGCGAGCGCGCCCTCGGTGACGAGGTCAATCGCGCGCTGAACCCGGCACAGCAGGTCGTGCAGATCGTCAACGACGAGCTCATCGGCATCCTGGGCGGCCAGCAGCGTCGTCTGCAGTTCGCGAAGAACCCGCCGACCGTTATCATGCTCGCCGGCCTCCAGGGCTCGGGTAAGACCACTTTCGCGGGCAAGCTCGCCAAGATGCTCGAGAAGGACGGCCACACCCCGCTCCTCGTTGCGTGCGACCTCCAGCGCCCCAACGCCGTCAACCAGCTCCAGGTCGTCGCCGAGCGCGCCGGAGCCGCCGTGTACGCGCCCGAGCCGGGCAACGGCGTCGGCGACCCGGTGAAGGTCGCCCGCGACGGCGTCGCCTACGCGACGCGTCAGCAGCACGACATCGTCATCATCGACACCGCCGGCCGCCTCGGCGTCGATGCCGAGCTGATGAAGCAGGCTTCCGACATCCGCACCGCGACGCAGCCCGACGAGGTGCTGTTCGTCATCGACGCCATGATCGGTCAGGATGCCGTGAACACGGCCAAGGCGTTCCAGGACGGCGTGGACTTCACCGGCGTGGTGCTGTCGAAGCTCGACGGTGACGCCCGAGGCGGTGCCGCGCTCTCGGTGGCCTCGGTGACCGGCCGCCCCATCATCTTCGCGTCCACGGGTGAGGGTCTCGACGACGTCGAGCCCTTCCACCCCGACCGCATGGCGTCGCGCATCCTCGACCTCGGTGACATCCTCACCCTGATCGAGCAGGCGCAGTCTGCTTTCGACGAGGCCGAGGCGATGAAGGTCGCCGAGAAGCTCGCGACAGAGACCTTCACCCTCGAGGACTTCCTCGAGCAGATGCAGCAGATGAAGAAGATGGGCTCCATGAAGAAGATGCTCGGGATGCTCCCGGGCATGGGAAACATGAAGCAACAGCTCGAGAACTTCGACGAGCGCGAGATCGACCGAACCGAGGCGATCATCCGCTCGATGACGGTCGCGGAGCGCCGGAACCCCAAGATGCTGAACGGCTCTCGGCGCCTGCGCATCGCGCGCGGTTCGGGTATGACGGTCACGGACGTCAACCAGCTCGTGCAGCGGTTCGAGCAGGCGGCGAAGATGATGAAGACGGTCGCGCGCGGAGGTGTGCCCAACATCCCCGGCATGGGTCCCGTCGGCGGAAAGCCCGGCGCCTCGTCGAAGCGCGGCAAGCAGCAGAAGGCCAAGGGCTCGCGTTCGGGCAACCCGGCCAAGCGCGCGGCCGAGAACGCCGGCATCGCGGCCTCTGCCCCGGCCACCGGCTCGGGCTTCGGACTGGGCGGTCAGGCGGCTCCGAGCGAGGCCGACCTCGCCGAGCTGCAGAAGATGCTCGGTCGCGGCTGACCCGTGTCGCCGGGGTCGGCCCGGCATCTGCGTCAGGGCAGGACGTCTGCGTCCTGCAAGGCCGACATGACGGTCTGCTCGATCGCACGCTGGCCCCGCGGGGTGGGGTGGACGTCGTCCTCCTGCATCCACTCGGGGTGACCGGCGAGGGGCTGGCCGACATCGATGAAGGTTCCCCCCACCTTGTCGACGGCGTCCTTGAGGGCGTCGGAGGTGACTTTCGTGTCGCCGGGGACCTCGGGGTCATCGTTCCAGATGGTGCTGAGGCCGACGATGCGCGCATCGGGAGCGGCTGCGCGCAACTGGTCCACGGTGTCCGCGGTGTCCGTGCGGATCTCGTCTTCGTCTTCCCAGAAGTCGTTGCTCGAGGACTCGACGATGAGCAGCTGCGGCTGAAGGGCGGCGACCGCGGGCATGAGGCCGGCATAGGTCGTGCCGCAATCGCCCTGGACGACGAAGCCCATGCCCGGGCAGGCCAGGTTCGTGAGCCAGACATGAGCTCGCCCGGCGAGAAGCGTCGGCCAGGCCTGCTGCGGCTCCAAGCCGAAGCCCGACATGAGGGAGTCTCCGAGGGTCACCACGCGCAGCGGCGTCGAGGAGGTCGACGAGGGCGAGGGACTGGCCTCGAGGATGGGCGCGGCGAACGTGGGGGCGGCTGCGGGCTGAGGAAGACCGGATGCGCAGCCGACGAGCGTCGCGAGGACGCCCGCGGAGAGGGCTGTCAGCGCGGCCACCCTGATCCGGCGTCCGAAGGTCATGACGCGATCCTAGGAGTGTCCACCTATGAACGAGCGCCGAGGTTCGCTCCCTAGACGCGCAGGGCCGCGAGATGCTCGCGCAGGGTAGGGCCTCCGCGGAACTCGCGAATGAGGTGCCGGACGACCTCGCGCAGATCGCCGTCGGCGGCCTGTGCCACCGCGATCTGGCGCGCTGAGCTGCCGCCCGTGGCCAGGATCGTCTCGAGACTCGCGAACTCCTTCGCGCACTTCAGCTCGAGAGCGACGTCGGCGAGCTCGTCCATGGTCTCGCGCAGGTGATCGACGACGGGGCGCTGCGTGCCCTCACGATCGACGATCACTCGCGCATCGAGGCCGTACCGGGCTGCGCGCCACTTGTTCTCGCGGGCGTACCAGGGCGGGATCCCGGGCAGCTCTCGCCCCTCGTCGAGCAACCGCGAGAAGTGCTCGACCAGCGTCTGCGCGAGAGAGGCGACCGCGGCCAGCTCCGGGAGGGTCGACATCCCATCGCAGGCGCGGATCTCGACGGTGCCCCACTTGGGCGCCGGTCGGATGTCCCAGCGCACTTCGCTGGCATCCGCCATCACCCCGGTGCGGACCATGTCGTCGAGGTAGCTCTCGAAGTCCCCCCAGGACTCCAGCTGCCAGGGGAGACCTGCGGTCGGCAGCTGCTGGAAGACGAGGGCGCGATTCGAGGCGTAGCCGGTGCGCTCGCCCGCCCAGAACGGACTGGATGCCGACAGCGCCTGGAGATGGGGGAGGTACACGGTCAACGCGTTGACGATCGGCACGACCTTCTCGACGTCGTCGACGCCGATGTGTACGTGGATGCCCCAGATCATCATGTTGCGCCCCCACCACTGGGTGCGTTCGATGAGGGAGTGGTACCGCGTCTTGTCGGTGACCTCCTGGTCGAACCACTGCGCGAAAGGGTGGCTGCCGGCGCACAGGAGCTCGACGCCGCGCGGCTCGGTCTCTTCGCGCACCGCGCAGATGGCGTCGGCGATGTCGTCGACGGCCTCGGCGACGGTGTGGCCGACGCCGCTGGTCACCTCGACGGTGTTGGTCAGCAGTTCGCCCGTGACGGTGAAGCGCTCGAGGGCGGTCTTCTCCTCGAGCTGGTCGAGGATCTCCGGTGCGCGGGGGACCAGGTCGCCCGTCTCGCGGTCGGCGAGCATGAGCTCCCACTCCAGACCCACGGACGAGCGTGTCGATGCAGCGAACGGCAGCCTCATGCGGCTCAGTCTGACACGGGGGTCGGATGCCGGGATCCTCCGCTACGCTCCGTGTCGCGGCGCGTCGCGTGTCACCGCGGGGTCCGGGGATCTGGCAGAATAGAGGGCTGGACCCGCCACTCGACCCTCTATCCAGTGTCGGTCCACCCTTTTGAGCTTCCGCCGGGTGTGCACCCCACTCTCCAGGCGTTCGGTTCGTTCCTTTTTCATCATTTGGAGTCATCGTGGCTGTCAAGATCCGTCTCAAGCGCCTCGGAAAGATCCGTGCGCCCTACTACCGCATCGTCGTCGCCGACTCGCGCACCAAGCGCGATGGTCGTGTCATCGAGGAGATCGGCAAGTACCACCCGACCGAGGAGCCCTCGTTCATCGAGGTCGACTCGGAGCGCGCGCAGTACTGGCTCTCCGTGGGCGCCCAGCCCACCGAGCAGGTTGCCGCCATCCTCAAGCTCACGGGCGACTGGGGCAAGTTCAAGGGCGACAAGAACGCCGTCTCGACCGTCAAGGTGCGCGAGCCCAAGGCCGCGTTCGAGGCGGATGCCTCGAAGAAGTCGGTCGTCAAGCCCAAGGCCGAGAAGAAGGCCGAAGCTCCCGCCGAGGCGCCCGCTGAGGACGCCGCCGAGACCTCGGCCGAGTAATTCCCGTGCTGTCTGCCGCGCTCGACCACGTCGTCAAGGGGATCGTCGATCACCCGGATGCCGTGACCATCCGTTCCAGCTCCTCGCCTCGCGGTGACGTGCTGGAGGTTCGCGTGCACCCCGATGACCGGGGTCGCGTGATCGGGCGCGGCGGACGCACCGCCAAAGCACTGCGCACGCTCGTGTCGGCTCTCGCCGACGGACGCCGTGTGCGCGTCGATGTCGCCGACGACTGATGGCGAACGGCGACATTGCGGGCGCTCAGCCCGCCAAGACCCAGCTCCGCGTCGGCCGCCTCGTCAAGGCCCACGGCCTGAAGGGCGCGTTCAAGCTCGAGCTGTACACCGACGATCCCGACGGCCGTTTCACGCCGGGGAGCACCTTCACCCTGCAGGTTCCCGAATCCTCGCCGTGGCACGGCCGAGAGCTGACGGTCCGTGAGTTCCGATGGATGAACTCGCACCCGGTCGCCTTCTTCGAGGGTGTCGACGACCGCAACGCCGCAGAAGAGCTCGTCAAGGCGATCCTCTGGATCGACCAGGACTCCGAGGCCGCCCCCGCTGAAGACGACGCCTGGTACGACCACCAGCTGGTCGGTCTGGATGTCGTGCGCGACGGGGCCGTCATCGGTCGGGTCGCGCGTGTCGACCACTTCCCGGCTCAGGACCTCCTCATCGTCCGCATGGTCGGCGAGGACCGCGAGGTGCTCGTCCCCTTCGTCGGTGCCATCGTGCCCGAGGTCGACATCGCCGGTGGCCGTATCGTCGTCACGCCCCCCGCGGGATTGTTCGAGGAGCTCCCGGCCGAGGCCGGCGACGAGCCCGAGCCCGCCTCGGTGTCGGACGACTCCGACGACGAGAACACCGATACCTCCGAGGACTGACGTGCGCATCGACGTCGTCTCGATCTTCCCGACGATCTTCGACGCTCTCGAGGTCTCGCTGCTCGGCAAGGCCCGGCAGAGCGGGCTGCTCGACGTGCGCATCCGGGATCTGCGCGCGTACACGCACGACCGACACCGCACGGTCGACGACACCCCCTACGGTGGCGGTGCCGGCATGGTGATGAAACCCGAGCCCTGGGGCGAGGCTCTCGATGACGTGACGCGCGACGCCGAGTCTCGCCCTGTCATCATCTTCCCCTCGCCCGCGGGCGAACGGTTCACGCAGGCGACAGCCCGCGAGCTTTCCACCGCACCGCACCTCGTGTTCGGTTGCGGGCGATACGAAGGCATCGACGAGCGCGTCTTCGATTACGCGGCCGAACTCGGTGACGTGCGCCTGATATCGCTCGGCGACTACGTGCTGAACGGCGGTGAGGTCGCCGTCATGGCGATGGTCGAAGCGATCGGGCGCCTCATTCCCGGTGTCGTCGGCAACCCCGAGAGCCTGGTCGAGGAGTCGCACGAGGACGGCCTGCTCGAATACCCCTCGTTCACCAAGCCGGCCGCGTGGCGCGGGCGCGAGGTGCCTCCCGTGCTTCTCAGCGGCAACCACGGCGCTGTGGCTACCTGGCGGCGTGAGCAGCAGGTGCAGCGCACCCGCGAGCGTCGACCCGACCTGCTCGCCGACTGACGCTCGTCGCCGCGCCGCGCCGCGCCGCGCCGCGCCGCGGCATGCGGGATCTGCGGCTCTGTCTGACGTTCGCCGAGCCCCCGGGTCGGCGTGCTCTCGCATTCTCCGCGGTGCAGCCGGAGAAGAGCGAGCGGTTCTTCGGAGGTTCGCCGCCGCAGGACGGGCCGGACATGACGGATGCCGCGACCTCGAGGCCGCGGCATCCGGAGACGTTCTTCAGTCGACGCCGAGGAACGAGCGGTCGGTGAGCACGATCGGGCCCTCGGCCGTGATCGCCACCGTGTGCTCGGAATGCGCGCCACGCGAGCCGTCGGCGCTGCGAAGCGTCCAGCCGTCGGGGTCGGTGACGAGTTCATCGGTGGTCTGCAGGAACCAGGGCTCGAGGGCGAGGACGAGACCCGCGCGCAGGGGGTAGCCGCGTCCGGCCTTGCCGTCGTTGGCGACGTGGGGGTCGCCGTGCATGGTGCGGCCGACACCGTGACCGCCGAAGTCGAGGTTGATGCTGAGGTCGTCCGCGTGGGCGACGGAGGCGATCGCGGCGGAGATGTCGCCGATCTTGTGCCCGACGGTCGCCGCCTCGATCGCCGCGGCGAGAGCGCGCTGGGTCGTGTCGATGAGTGCGAGGTCCTCGTCGCGCGCGGTACCCACGACGAATGAGACGGCCGAGTCGGCGACCCAGCCGTCGACCGACGCAGCGAAGTCGAGCGACACGAGGTCGCCGTCTCGCAGCGTGTAGTCGTGGGGGAGCCCGTGCAGCACGGCGTCGTTGATCGAGGTGCAGAGCACCTTGCCGAAGGGGCTCGCGCCGAACGAGGGGTGGTAATCGATGTAGCACGACTCGGCCCCCGCCGAGCGGATCATCTCGTGCGCGCGCCGGTCCAGCTGCAGGAGGTTCGTTCCCACCTTCGTCTCGGCACGCAGCGTGGCCAGCACCTCCGCGACGAAGCGTCCGGCGGGGCGCATCGCGTCTATCTCGGCCGGGGTGCGCAGTTCGATCATGGGTGGTTCCTCTCGCGTCGAACCTCCATTCTCCCCGATGCGCGGGGCGGCCGCCCGACCGGACGTCGCCATAGGTTTCTCAGAGGCGAAGCACATGGTGGAGCCCTAGCATCGGGTCATGGCGCTGCGAAGACTGTTCCTCCACTGGCTGTTCCCGGCCGCTTTCGTTCTGCCGCTGTGGTTGTTCGTCGGGTGGATCGTGTTCTCCGGGGGCAGCGCTTGGGGGCTGTTGTGGCTCTTCGTCGCGGTGCCGGCCGTGTTCATCTCGCAGCTCGTTCTGTCGTTGCTGATCCGTGCGCGCGGCAGCGTGCGTGAGAATCGCGCGGTGTCGTGGCGGGATTTGGCCGGTCTCGGACTCTGGCACGTCGTGATCGTCGCCCTCGGGCTGTTCGACTCCCGCGTCTTCTTCCCTCTCCTCGTGCTGTCGATCGTGGGCGCGCTCGTGTTGTTCTGGTCGACGCTCGCGCAGCTGTGGAGCGAGGCGCGCGGCGCGATGACCGTGCTGCACACGCCCGACGGTACGGCCTACATCCCGCCCGCGCGCGAGCGTACGACCCGGCCGACGGATGCCGAGGTCATCGTCGTGACCGAGTCCCGTCGCGCCGAGTGACGCGCGACTCCCGGACCCCGTCGGGCGAATCGTTTTGGCTGGTCGGCCCCGGCGTGGCAGAATGGTCGATTGTGCCCTGACCGGCTCTGCCTCAGGGGAGTCAGCCGCTCTCGCGGCTTCGGGTACGCCTCACCTTTTCCCTCTTATCGTGCGATCGACCTGTGGCGGTCGCAGGAAGTGATGATCATGCAGATCCTCGACTCCGTCGACGCGGCTTCGCTCCGCTCCGACATCCCCACCTTCGGCCCCGGCGACACCGTCAAGGTCCACGTCAACATCACCGAAGGCAACCGCTCGCGTATCCAGGTGTTCCAGGGCGTCGTCATCGGCCGCTCGGGCGACGGCGTTCGCGAGACCTTCTGCGTCCGCAAGGTCAGCTTCCAGGTCGGCGTCGAGCGCACCTTCCCGGTCCACAGCCCCGTGATCGACCACATCGAGGTCGTCACGCGCGGTGACGTGCGTCGCGCCAAGCTGTACTACCTGCGCAGCCTGCGTGGCAAGAAGGCGAAGATCAAGGAGAAGCGCGACCGCTGAGTCCGCTCTCTCGAACGCCCCGTGGGTCTCACCCCCGGGGCGTTCGGCGTTCTCACGGCGAGGCCGGTCACGGGGCGGCTCCGCGATGTGCGACCCTGGTTCCTGCGGTTCGGTCGGTGTGCGTCGGACCCGGTGAAGGAACACATGAGCGATCAGACCGCCTCGACCTCGGATGCCGTGGCATCCCGCCCCGCCGGACGACGTCGACGCGGATGGGGAGCGTTCTTGCGCGACCTCCTCGTGATCGTGCTGATCGCGCTCGTGGTGTCGTTCCTCGTCAAGACGTTCGTCGTGCGCTCGTTCTACATCCCGTCGGCGTCGATGGAGAACACGCTGATGATCAAGGACCGGATCCTCGTGGACGAGTTGACTCCGCGTTTCGGTCAGTACTCGCGGGGTGACGTCGTCGTGTTCCGCGATCCGGGCGGGTGGCTGCCCCCGAGCCCCTCCGAGCAGCGGTCGCCGGTCGTCGAGGGCGCGGACTGGGTGCTCTCGCTCTTCGGCCTGTCCGCTCCCGACAGCGACGACCACCTCATCAAGCGGGTCATCGGCACCGCGGGCGACCACGTGGTCTGCTGCAATGCCCTGGGGCAGACGACCGTGAACGGCGTGCCCATCGACGAGAGCTACGTGCGTCTCGCCCCCGGCGCTACCGCCCCCGAGCCCGTTCCGTACGACATCACGGTGCCCGACGGTTCGCTCTGGGTGCTCGGCGACAACCGCAACAGCTCGCGCGATTCGCGCTTCAACCAGGACCAGCCGGGGCAGGGCTTCGTTCCCGTCGACAACGTCGTGGGTCGTGCCTTCCTCATCACCTGGCCGTTCACGCGCTTCGGTCTGATCGACTTCCATCACGAGGTGTTCGCGGGGGTTCCCGCGCCGGCGGCGAAGTGATCGAACCCACTCTCACCCTCGAGCGTCGCCTGCTCAAGGAGCACGCGATCGTCATCGCGTGCGACGAGGTCGGGCGCGGAGCCCTGGCGGGTCCCGTCGCGGTGGGGGCCGCGGTGATCGATCCGACGCGCTCGCGCAAGAGGGTGCCGCAGGGGCTGCGAGATTCCAAGCTCGTGCCCGAGGCGCGTCGCCCCGACGTCGCCGCGCGCGCGGCAGCCTTCGTGCAGCACAGCGCCGTCGGATGGGCGAGCTCGGTCGAGGTCGACGAGATCGGCATCATCCGGGCACTGGGGCTGGCCGCGGTCCGTGCCATCGCCGATCTACGCGCGCACGGCGTCGTGCCCGAACACGCCGTGGTGATCCTCGACGGCAACCACGACTACATCACGCCCGCGGGGGAGTCCGGTCTGACCGTGCGTCCGATCATCAAGGCCGACCGTGACTGCGCGAGCGCCGCCGCGGCATCCGTCATCGCCAAGGTCGCCCGCGACACGCTGATGACGGGCTTGCACGAGGACCATCCGGCGTACGGGTGGGCTCGGAACAAGGGGTACGCGAGCCTCGACCATCGCGACGCGATCACCGCGTACGGCATGAGCGTGCACCACCGGCACTCCTGGGCGATCGCCGCCGCCCCGACGCTGTTCTGACTCTCGTGAACGTCGCCCGCGGGACTCGCCCGAGCGAGACCACCGTGCGGCCGGGATGACGGCGCCCGCCTAGGATGGAACAACCATGGATGACGACGTCTTCGAGGACTACGACCGCGAACTCGAGCTGGCCCTGTACCGCGAGTACCGCGATGTCGTGCGCCAATTCACCTATGTGATCGAGACCGAGCGCCGGTTCTATCTCGCGAACGACGTCAACGTCGTCCGCCGCGACACCGAGCACGACTTCTACTTCGAGATCTCGATGACGGACGTCTGGGTGTGGGACATCTACCGCGCGGACCGGTTCGTGAAGTCGGTGCGCGTGCTCACCTTCAAAGACGTCAACGTCGAGGAGCTCTCGCGCCACGACTTCCAGCTTCCGGACGAGCTCTCTCTCGACAACTGAGACTCCTCCACAGAGGGGCGGTTCACGCCGCTGTCCCCGGATAGCCGTTCGCGTGCCGCGGGCCGGGTGAGACGGATGCCACGCTCTCGGGCATGGCAACGAAAGACGAGCTCGGCAGGGCCGGCGAAGACCGCGCCGCCGCGTACCTGACGGACGACGGCCACCGCATCCTCTCGCGCAACTGGCGGTGCGCTCACGGCGAGATCGACATCGTCGCGGTGCGCGGCGAGACGTTGGTGGTGGTCGAGGTCAAGACCCGGCGGACCGAGGACTACGGTCATCCCTTCGAGGCGATCGACGCCCGCAAGGCGCAGCGTCTGTGGCGCCTGGCGATGGCGTGGCTCGCGGCCCACCCGGACGAGGCGCGAGGCCGGCGGCTCCGGGTCGATGCGATCGGTCTGATCGGAGCCGATCCCGCGCACGCTCGCCTCGAGCACCTCGAGGACGCGCTGTGACCCTCGCGCGCACCTGGGCCGTCGCTCTGTCGGGGCTGCACGGAGACCTCGTCGAGGTCGAGGCCGACGTGTCATCGCAGACCCCGGAGTTCTCGATCATCGGGCTCGCCGACAAGGCCCTGGGCGAGGCCGGACGGCGCGTGCGCGGCGCGTGCACGAACCGCGGTCTCGACCTGCCGAAGCGGCGGATCACCGTCAACCTCTCTCCGGCGAGTCTGCCCAAGCGCGGGTCGGGATTCGACGTGTCGAAACTGTAGAATTGACGTATGGCAGCCCAAGCGTCCGCAGCCCCCCTCCGAGCAGCGGTCTACACCCGCATCTCGAACGATCCCGAGGGTCGGGAGAAGGGCGTTGAGCGTCAGGAGCAAGACTGTCGTGCTCTCGCGGAGCAGTACGGCTACGACGTGGTGGCGGTCTTCGAGGAGAACGATGTCAGCGCCTCTACGCGGAGCCGCAAACCGCGACCGCAGTACGACGAGCTAATGGCGCGCGCGAAGGCCGGTCAGATCGACGTGATCCTCGCCTACTCGAACAGCCGGCTCACACGCCGACCGATGGAGGTCGAGGACATCATCCGCTTGCACGAGCATCACGGCATCCGTGTCCGCACCGTGGTCTCGGGCGATGATGACCTGAGCACTGCCGATGGCCGGATGGTCGCTCGCATCAAGGGCAATGTCGACGCCGCCGAGGCTGAGCGCACCAGTGAGCGCGTGCGGCGTGCGAAGGCCCAGGCTGTCGCCGAGGGGCGCTACCGCGGCGGGAAGCGGCCGTACGGCTTCGAGAAGGACGGCGTGACCGTGGTGCCCGTCGAATCTGCTGTCATTCGCGAGGCCACGTCAGCCGTGCTCGCCGGTCGATCCGTGCGAGCAATCGCACGCGAGCTGAATGAGCGCGGTGTGAAGACTTCGCAGGGCGCCGAGTGGACCCAGATGAGCCTGCGCGACGTGCTGATCCGGCCGCGCAACGCGGGTCTGCTCTCGAAGGGGCAGATTACTCACGGAGACTTCGAGATCATCGGAGCCGCCGTCTGGGACGCGATTGTCCCCGAGGAAACTTGGCGCGCACTCTTCGACTTGCTCACCGAGCCCTCGCGGCGGACGAACGCGGCGAACAACGACACACGATGGCTGGGTTCGGGGCTCTACGTGTGTGGCAAGCCCACTGGGGAGGTTGATGCAGCGGGGCATCCGATCAAGTGCGGTGCCCGAATGCGCACGAGCGCGTCGGGTGCGACGGCATCCCGCCCCAATCACGTACGAAAGGTCCACTATCGCTGTGCGGCGTCGGCACACATGCACGTCATGCAGGCGGCCACGGATGACCACGTCATGAGTGAGGTCGCCAAGCTCGTGCGCGATCCACGTATTGCCTCGCACCTGCAACCGGCAGCGGTTGACCTGTCCGCGGAGCGTGAGGAGCGTGCCGATCTAACGCGACGTCTCGAGTCCTTCGAGCGGGACTACGCTCTCGGCCACATCACCGGACCGCAGTTGGCGAAGTCGACGGCTCTCGTCGAGGCGCAGATCGCGAAGGTGGACGACAGACTCGCGAAGGCAATCCGCCGCAACGCCTCGAGCCCCATCTTTAACGCGGCCGATCCTGGGGCGGCGTTCCTGGCCGCGCCCATTGACGTGCAGCGCTCGGTCCTCGCGAGCGTCCTTCAGGTCGAGATCGTGCCCGCCGTTCGTACCGGTGTGTCTTGGTCCACGGACCGGGTACGGCTCTACCCGCTAGAAGTCGCGGACGTTGCTGGCAGGGTCGAGCGGTAGTCTGAGCGGAGGTTCGGCCCAAGGAGACGTAATGAAGAGCTTCGATTCGCGCGTCTACAGCGTCGGCGATTATCGCGAGTGGGACGCAAATGGACAGCTTGTGCTGTCGCCCCGATTCCAGCGTCGAGATGTTTGGTCGGAGACGGCGCGTTCGTATCTGATGGACACGATCGTTCGCGGCCTACCCATCCCGAAGATCTTCATTCGCCAGATCATCGATCCCGCCACGGGCCGCAGTCGCCGCGAGGTTGTCGATGGTCAGCAGCGTCTACGAACAATTCTGTCTTTCGTTCGCGATGGATTCGCCATCCGTAAGGGCCATAACGCGGAATTTGGTGGCGTGCTTTTCAGCGCCCTCCCCGAAGACAAACAGCTCGCGATTCTCAACTACGAACTGTCCACCGACCTGCTCGTAAACCTCCCAGACGCGCAGATTCTTGACATATTCAGTCGGCTGAACTCTCACGCCGTTGTCCTCAATGAGCAGGAGAAGATCAACGCCAGCCACTTCAGCGATTTCAAGAACGTCGCTGACGAGCTGGCGCACGAGAACTTCGAGTACTGGATGAAGAACAAGATCTTGCGAGAAACGCAGGTAGTCCGCATGGCGGACGTCTCGCTGACCGCCGATCTGCTCATCGCCATGTGTGAAGGCATCCAGAGCAAGAAGCAGATACGTGCGTTTTACGCGCAGTACGAGCGCGATTTTCTCCATGATCCGGAACAGCTTGTTCGTGAATTCATGCACACGCTGGCCACAATATCCCGCATCTATCCTGAGGGTGTCGCGAGGAGTGAATATCATCGCGTTCACCTGTTCTACAGTCTGTTCACCGCGGTCTATCACGTCCTATACGGGCTGCGTAACCTTCCGCCGGTGCAGGTGGACTTCGACGATCTGAACATCGACCAGCTACGCAATCGCCTCGACCACATCGAAGAGGTGTTTTCGTCGGACGAACCCCAAGACCTGTCGGCTGTGGATCGAGGCTTCTTGAACGACAGCCGGCGCGCTACAACTGACACCTCAGTTCGTGAGCGTCGCACCCTTTACCTGGTCCAACTGATGCTCGGCTGATGAAGGAAATTCTGGCCGCCGGGCTTGCGCGACTTGTCGAGATGCGAGGCATGCTCGTGAGCGCCCACAGCCTCGACTCAAGTGGCGCGTATGAACGCAGCCTGGCCGAGCGTGAGTTGATTTCCAACGCGTGCTTTCTGTCGGTTTTTATCGCGCTTGAAGAATTTTACGAGGCGGCGTTCGCTCACTACCTCGTAGGGCGGATGAGCACGGCGAGATGGAAGCCCAGCAAGTATGGCCGCCCGCCGTCGACCGATCATGCTCAGAAGATGCTTATCGGTACTCAGCGCTACGTGGACTGGTCTACGCCTTCAACCGTGGTGCGTTTGGCTGATCTCTACTTCGTCGACGGGGAACCCTTTCGAACGCCAATCGCGTCGGCCCAAGAGCATCTAAACCGCATGAAGACAGTGCGGAATGCGACGGCTCATATCTCAGTGACCACGCAGGCCGCGCTCGACGCCGTTCACGCTAAGTGGACAGGGTCAGCGGCTACCGGCGTCACCGCGTATGGCACGTTGATGTCCACTGGACTCTCGGGTTCGCATTCGTTCTACGGGTATACGGAGACAGTTGTGCAGGCGATCATGCTGGACATCGCAAATCGCTCGTAGCGACTGAGCCCGGTTGTCCAGATCACGAACCCGTACCTGCCCCTTCGTGATGTCCGTCGTCGGTTCATCGTTCTCTGCGCCCTGCAGGCGCTGTGAAAAGCCGCAGGGTGGCGACGGTGCGCGGGTGCGGGTTTGCGCCTGCGCTGGGGCGCGTGACGCGTTCTGAAAGCACGAAAACCTGCACTCGGGCGGCGGCGTGACCCTGCGAATTTTGGTAGAATTGATGCATCGCAGACGAGGCCGGACGGCCACAGTCTGCGGCCTGATTGTCTCCCTCGAAAAGGGACACACCCCGCCGACCGGCGCACCCGGCACATGCGGTAGGACACAGGTTGACACACGAACGCTTCGCCGCTCCCGCTGACGTGAACGGCTGAAGGTGCACAGCGAAGTCGCTGCCTCGTTGCCGAGGGACCAGCACGGAGAAGGCAACGAACGGCGCACGGCTCTCTGGAGCTATTTGCCATGTTCACCAACCTCGAGTGCGGCACTGTGTCGCCTTCGTACCTCCACTCGATCGCTGGATCAGCCGAGGGCTCAGCCCCAGTAGCGGCCACCTATCTCACCCACTCTGAGCTCGCCGCGCACTACAACAACACCGTGCGCACGATCTACTCGTGGCACGAACGCGGGCTCATCGAAGGCTTCGATGACGACGGCACGATCAAGTTCCATCTCGAAGCCGTCGACTTGGCAATGCGTATGAACCCGCGGGCCATGCGGGATGGGCGAAGGCGGGGCCGCGGTGTCGTCAAGCCGATGCCCGTGCGCGCCGAGGTGGTCGACCGGTGACCGCTCTCGTTCCGTCGGCGACCGGCTACGCCTCAGTCGACGAGTTCCCACCTCTCACGAACGAACAGGTTGCACGCGTGTCTGCCCTATTGTCCCTCGTGCAACTGCCTCCCCGAGGGGTGAAGTCATGACCGATGCGGGCGGGCCGGTCGAGCTAGCGCCGATCCTGCACCCACACCACTCAAGCCGCATCGCGCGAGAGCGTGAGTGTCCGGTGTGTGGTCGCTCTTTCCGGCCGTGGTCAGGCTCGCAGGGCTACTTCTGCACCCGACGCTGCACAGGGCGCGCTCGCTCGCTCGGTATCAAGGGCGTGCGTGAGCGCGAGCCGGAGCGTCACAACCCGTTCAATCTCGGCACACCGGGGGAAGAGCTAGAGAAGTTTCTGGAAAGGCTGGCAGCAGATGACCTCTACTGAACGCACGGTGTTGGTGCACGAGGGTAGGACGTGGGAGCCGTTCGTCGTTGGCAATACGTCCTGGCACAGGCTCCGGCTGGACAACCCGGATGAGGCGCGCCGCGTCATCGCGCAGGGCTCGCTCGTGACGCCCGAGGGTGAAGAGCTGGCCCCGCTCATCGCCAAGCGCGTGAAGGCACGTCTTCTGCGGGCGTACGCAGACAGGCCGCGTCCGGGCGTCGCCACTGAGGAGGAAGGGCGGTGGCTGGTCGACGACGTCTGGCGGTGGGGCCATAAACCGCTGCTCGCAGGGCAGCCGCGCGCCGGGAAGTCGACCCTCGTTGCGGATCTGATCGGCTCGTTGCTTGTGCCGGGGCGTCAATTCCTCGACCACTACGCACCCGTGGACCTGACGGACGCCGAGCGCGAGCGTGGCGTCTGGCTGATCAACGCCGAGAACCCCGAGCCGGAGCTTCGGACCGTGTTGGAATCAGCGGGCCTCGAGTGGTGGCCGGATGACCTAGCGGATGGTGCCGGCCGATACTTTGCCGAGGGCGAGTCGCCAGGCTGGCTGCTCGTCGACCACCTTGAACGGCTCGGCGGGCCCCGCTCGTTCGACCTTCGCATCCCCGAGGTGTACGACATGTGGGTGAGCCGCATCATGGACCTGTCCTGTGCCACCTGTGACGGCCGGGATGAGGCACCACCGCTGGTGGTGATCGTGGACGGGCTGACGGCGATCCTCGGCTCCGACACGACAGGCTATGGCGCGTGGAACGCCCGGTTCCGCGACCTCATGCAGGAGATCGAGGTGCCGAACGCCCTCGTGGTGGCTCACTCCCCGATGGGCGGGGGAGAGGCCATGAACGGAGTCGAATCCGTCGCGGGAGCAGACGGCTCCTGGAAGTACCAGATGAGCAACGTTCACGACCCAAAGGCGCACCGCACGTTCTCCGGCTCGCGACGGCTCATTCAAGGCGGCATCGAAGGTGGGCGGGTGACCTTTGAGGGCGGACGCCTCCGACTGAACGCGAGTCGCAAGCCCGTGGGCGTCGATACCTCCGATGGGGTGAGCCCTCGGAGCGCGGCGGCCAAGCCGAGTGAGTGGGAGACGTCCGTGCTCGCACGGCTGCGTAAGGCGGGGTCAGCTGGTCTGATGAAGACCGAGGTGACTGGTCGTGGCAAGGAGGGCACTCACCGCCGCGAGGCTCTAGATGCCCTGGAACGCCGCGGTGTGGTCAACATGCGTCCCGACGGTAAGGGTCACCGCTACTTCCTCGCCGTCATCCCAGGCTGAGTGTCACAGTGTCACCGTGTCACGGTGTCCTACGGAGTGGTGAGAGTGTCTTTGACACTCTCACTCCTATAGACACGGTGACACGGTGACACTGACGCTCAGCGGAGCGGGCAGGACGCAGGCGCGGGAGCAAAAGTGGCGAAGTGCTCCGCGATTGCTGCGCGGTACTCGTGCTGGCGGCCCTCGGTCCGCAGCCGCTCAGCGAGTCGGAGAGAGCGGGTCGCCTGAGCGGTTCGCGACGGCTGCCACCGCGCGCCCATCGTCATCGACATGGTGGCGCCGGTCATCGTCTGGATTGTCGTACCACGATCAGTCATCTCGACCTCCGGGTCAAAAAGTTTGTAGTGATACAACCGTATACCCCCGGGGGGTACCGTAGTACGCTGGGCGTAAAGGAACCTACGGGTTCACACCGCGGATGGCAGTAGGGCCTCGCCAAACCAGAGGCGAAGCCATGTCCCCACGACCCAACGACCGAAGCACCCTCGAACGCCGACGCACCTCGGACGCCGAGCCCGACCCTCGGAATCACGAGCAGCCGCCCCCGGCACTGGTGCGCGAGCGCCTTCGTGGCTCCTCGGTCCTCGTGCCCGGAGCGATCACGGTCCCGTGCCCCGACCACGGCGCCGACGTGGGGGAGCCCTGCACCCGCACCGCTCGCGGCGTCTGCGCGGAACGCATCAAGCGACGGGCGGCCACCCGATGAACGGCCCCAGCCGTCTCGAACACGAGGCCGCCATGCGCCGAGCACTCACGCGATCCTCCTCGCACGGTCACGAGTCGGTCGTTCACACACGCACTCAGGAACGAATCGAGGCTGCCGCGCGCATTCACGTCGGCGGTCAGATGCCCCCACTGGACGGAGCAGCCAAATGACCCGCCGGTACCCGCCCACGTCCATCACGGTCGGGCACGCCGAGACCGAGCTTGCCGAGTGGCACCGTCGTGCCGCAGCGCCCCACTTCGTTCCGACGGAGACTGTCGTATCGGCACCCGAACCTCAGGTCCAAGCTCGCCCGAAGCCCACCCGCTCGGCAGCGGGACCCGTGGATCGCCCCGTGCTCTCAGCGCGTCAGGGATCTACTTCGAAGCGTCGTAGCCCCGCGCCTACGAACGCAGTCAAGCACGCCCCGACCAGGCCGGCCCCGGCGCGCAGTGCGGCCGACGAGCCGGACCAAGCCACCATCGACCGCGTGCTCGATTTCGTGTTCAACGGCAAGGAGTAGACCATGACCACCACCGACCAGCCCTCCTGGGCACCGTGCGTGTCCTGCGGCATCCGCGTCGAGGGCCCCTTTGGGGCCGATGATCTCGAAGCGGTTTCTGCCTGGGGCAACGAGAACAGCGGCGGCTACCGAGAGGAGTCAGAGTTTGCGGTAGCCCGGTGCGGCGTCTGCGCCCAGATCCGGACGGCCGCAGGCGACCTGCTGCGCGCACATCCCAGCGTTCGTGCCAGCATCGGCTCTCCAGAAATCGCACTGCATCGGTTGGAGCTCGCTCTCAACGCGCTAGACGCCCTGGGAGTCACCGATCCGCGAGTGATCGACCGTCTTACAGACCGGGCGGCTGACGTGCACGCGTTGTTGAGCCACATGACCGTCCCCGGCGGTGTTGCCCGCTGGGTGCATCAGCTGGTCGGCGTGCACCCGAATCAGGCGTCGAAGACACAGGTCCGCGGCCAGCGATGGGCGCACGTGACCTCGGAGCAGAAGGCGGCTCTCCGTCGAGCGTGGGTGGAGCTTGCGGCAGAGCGCTACGAGCAGCCGCGCCCAGTCCTATGCCCGTCGGACGACGGGCTTCCCTCAGGGTGCCTCTTGTGCGGTGTCGCGGCGGTCAAGGTCTTGCCATCTGAGGCGCGCCGGAACGGCGTGTGGGCTGAATCCTCCGCTGACCCGGTGACCATCGGAGGGCTGGGCGCGGCTGAGTCGGTCGACGGCTACGTCTGCCCACGATGCGACCTGGCGATAGACCAGGCACGCGGCGTCGGACAGTCCTCGATGCGGCTGAGCGTGCTTGACTACCTCGGGGTGCCCGGACACAACAGAACTGTGACCGAGGTGGACGGTTTGGTCGGCTGGGGTGTGCTTCCTCGGGGGACAACGCCGAATAGTGAGCCGTGGCAGCACGTAGACCTGTCCCACCTTCGGGAGGCGACGAAGCACCTTGTGGCGGTGGCCGGCTGACGCTCAATCCACGAGCGTGCCGTGCCCGATCACGGGGAGGTCGCACCCACGACAGCGCCACGCCCGCCCATCGGGATAGCACCGGGTGCCGCAGGCGGGACAGTCGGGGTCCGTGGGGGAGAGGCCGTCATCGTCCATCTCCGGATCGTCTCATGGCGGGTCGGGGCCGGGAGAGTTATCCCCAGCTACAGCCCTAGCCCTAGGGCTATCGGAGCTTCGCTGCCTGCTCGAAGATCGGCTGGATCAGATTCGTCGGGCCTTCGTCGCCGGATGACTTCCCGTCCGGAGGTGACTCCAGCACCCTCTTGCCGAAGAGGGCGTACATCGTTTGGCGGGCTTCGGGATCCTCGATTTCGATGACAAATCCGCGAAAGGCCTTCAACTGAATTTGTATCCCGTGTGCCCAGGTCGCAAGCCGTGTGTAATTGCCGGCCTGTCGTCCGAGATATCCGGCCAGGACACCAAAAGCAGACAGGATCGCAATTCGATATGTGACTGCGTACCAGTCAACGTTCCCGTTCGCTGATGGGCTATGACCGATTACGTAAGTCCCAGCAAGGACGATGATAATTCCTAAGGTCACAAGCGTTCCGATTCGAAAGGCCCATGCGACGGTGTTGTTGTTCTCGGCCGTCGTTGCGAAGCTCTGCTCGAGAGCCCCGGTGGCAGACTTTGTCGCGGCTTTTTCGGCTTGAGCCAGGGCCTCCCGGGCTTCGCTCGCTGCGCGCTTTGCCTCGGTGACGGCGCCCCTCGCGCTGTCGAGAGCGTGATCCATGTTGTCGAATCGTTGGGTCACATGGGCCATCACGCTCCACGCAATGTCGGATGAGTCGATTGCGCGGTCGATTTTTCTCTGAAGTATCCGTTCGTCTCTTCCCGCTACGCCGCTGTCTCCTCGGACAACGAACATGCTTTCGAACACATGGAGCGCGCCGCCCATTGCTCGAAGTGCGCTCCGCTGCGCAGACCCGTGAGTTTGGCCGTAGCCCTCGTACTGGCTCTGAACCGTAGTGCCGTACTCTGCCACGGTCCGTCGTTCTTCCTCGGTCAACTTGGCTCTGGTAGCCCACTCCAAGCAGGAGGCCCACGCGTCCAGAAGGGGAACGATGGCAATGTCCGGCACGTCGGCGGGATGGTCCGTGCGAGCCTCGCTCAGCTGCTTGAAGAAGTAGCGTTGAAGATCTGAAATAGTCGCGGTGTCGTCGCTCAAGGTTCCCCCTCATTGCGGTGCGTCTGGCGCACCCTGCCTAACCAGGGAGCCTAGAGCCACGAACATCAGGGGCAAACGCGGCGCCAACACAATGCGTGCGAAGTTGCGACACAGATTGGGTGCAAAGCCGAGATCCCGAAAAAATACCCGATGAAAACACGTCAAAACGCAAGTTTTGACGTGGCCATCGCCGTCGCCGCTCTCGCCACGTCGGTGCGGATGGACGCCGCACGCGTCGCAGAGACCGTGCACATCGGCGAGCTCGGGCTCGATGGCCGTCTCCGACCCGTCCCCGGAGTGCTGCCCGCGGTGGTCGCGGCACAGCGGGCGGGACACCGGCGGGTAGTGGTTCCGGCGGCGAACGCCGCGGAGGCCGGACTCATCGACGGCGTCGAAGTGTTCGCGGCCGGCTGCCTCCCCGAAGTGGTGCGGTGGCACGGCGGGAACAGCGATGCCGTCGACCTCGAGCCGGTCTCGGCACCGGCGACGGGCGCGGGGGAAGACGAGTGTCTCGAGCTCGCCGACGTCGTGGGGCAGAGGGATGCGGTCGACGCGCTGGTGGTCGCCGCCGCGGGCGGGCACCACCTGTTGATGAGCGGACCCCCGGGTGCGGGGAAGACCATGCTGGCGCGACGGCTCCCCGGCATCCTGCCGCCCTTGGACGACGAGGCAGCGCTGTCGGTCGCTTCGATCCGCTCGTTGTCGGGCGAGGCTGTGACGCGTCTGTCGCGGACGCCTCCGTTCGAGAGCCCTCACCACGGGGCGACCGCCGCAGCGTTGATCGGCGGCGGATCGGGCGTCGTGCGACCGGGGGCCATCGCCCGCGCGAGTGAGGGGGTGCTGTTTCTCGACGAGGGCGGCGAGTTTCCGGCGTCCGTTCTCGACGCCCTCCGGCAGCCGCTCGAGAGCGGTGTGATCCAGGTGCACCGGTCCGGGGTCTCCGCGACGTATCCGGCGCGGTTCCAGCTCGTCGTGGCGACGAACCCCTGTCCCTGCGGTCAGTACGGGGTAGCGGGCGGTTCGTGCGAGTGCGCTCCGCAGGCAATCCGGCGATACACGCGGCGTCTCTCCGGCCCGCTTCTCGACCGCATCGACATCGACCTGCGGCTACAACGTGTGTCGACCACCCGTCACGAGGGCAGCGCGCGATCGATGTCATCCGAGGAGGCACGCGCCATCGTGGCGCGTGCGCGTGCGCGCGCCGCGCAGAGATGGGCGCAGACGCCCTGGCGCCGAAACGCCGACGTCCCGGGGACGTGGCTGCGCGGACCCGCGGCTCCTCCGCCCGCTGTGCTGCGGCCCCTCGACACGGCCCTGCGTCGCGGTGCCCTGACCTTGCGCGGGTACGACCGGCTGCTGCGCGTTGCCTGGACGGTCGCCGATATCGCCGGTCACGACGCGCTGCGATCCGAAGACGTCGGTCGCGCTCTGTTTCTGCGCCGGGGAGCGGTCGCGTGACGGCGTTCGTCGTCGATCCCGGGCAGGCTCGCCGGGCGCTCGCGGGGCTCAGAGAGACCGACGAGGAGGTCGAGGAGGCCTACGCCCGGGCCGTCTGGAGCGTCCTCGCCGAACCGGGCGACGGATCGGCGGGTGCGCTCATCGCGACGCACGGGGCAGTGGATGCCCTACGCGTCGCCACCGAGATGCAGGACGCGCAGTTCCGGGCCGCGAGAGCGCGCTGGCTTCCGCGCTTGCAGCCGGAGGCCATCACCGCGGTGCTCGACGCCGCGCGTCGCGCGGGTGCCTCGCTCGTCGTGCCGGGGGATGACCGTTGGCCCACGCGGCTCGACGACCTCGGCGATCACGCGCCGGCGGCTCTCTGGCGTCGTGGGGGAGATGTGGCGAGCGATCGTCCCGCCGTCGCGCTGGTGGGTGCTCGGGCGTCCACGGCCTACGGCGAGGGCGTGGCGGCCGACCTCGCCGCGGAACTGTCTGCCGCCGGCGTCGTCGTCGTCTCGGGTGCGGCCTACGGGATCGACGGGGCGGCCCATCGCGCCGCGTTGTCGGCGGGGGGTAAGACGCTCGCCTTCCTCGCCGGGGGTGTGGATCGCGCTTATCCCCGCGGGCACGAGAGCCTGCTGTCGAGGATCGCAAGCGAGGGCGCGGTGTGGAGTGAGACGCCCTGCGGTGCGGCACCCACCAAGTGGAGGTTCCTCGCGAGGAACCGTCTGATAGCGGCGATAGCCGATGCGGTCGTGGTCGTCGAGGCCGGCTGGCGGAGCGGCTCGCTCAACACAGCCGCTCACGCGGCGAGCCTCGGCCGCGCGCTCGGTGCGGTACCCGGGCCCGTCACGAGCGCCGCCTCCGCGGGATGCCACCGGGTACTCCGCGAGTTCGGTGGGGTGTGCGTGACGTCGTCGGCGGACGTTCTCGAGATGATCGGGACGCACGTGCAAGAGCCGCAGAACCCGACGGATCGGACGGACGAGACGACGAGGGTGTTCGACGCGCTCTCCCCGCGCGCGGCTCGTTCGACGGTCGAGATCGCACGTCGGAGCGGGTTGTCGGTGGATGAAGCGGGCGTGCTCCTCGGCTTCGCCGAGCTCGAGGGAAGAGTCCGCCGCGATGACGACGGTCTCTGGACGGCGGCGCGCTCGCGGGGGGAGCGATGAACGAGATCTCGCGCGTCGTCGAACCATCGAGGGCGATCGGCGGGCAGTCTGGATGAATGCACCTGACGGAAGCCGTGGAGGGATACCTGGCCCATCTGTCCGACGTGCGTCGGCTTTCCGTCGCGACGGTGCGGTCGTATCGGTCCGACCTCGCCCACCTCGCCTCGGCCCTGGGCGATCGTGTCCTGGCGGACGTCGATGTCGAAGACCTGCGTGAGTGGCAGTGGCAGGCCGCGAAATCAGGGCAGTCGAAGGCGACCGCGGCGCGTCGGGCGTCGACGGTCAGAGGGCTCTTCGCGTGGGCGGTCGAGGAGGAGATCGTCGCCTCCGATCCCTCGCAGCGGCTCGTGTCACCCAAACGCGGACGAACGCTTCCCGTGGTGGCCACGGCGGATGCGATGGAGCGCGTGCTCGCCGCCACCGCGGAGCACGCGGCCGGCGGAGATCCGGTCGCCCTCCGCGATCATGCCCTGCTCGAACTGCTGTACGGCTCCGGCGCTCGTGTGTCCGAGGTGTGCGCGCTGGACCTCGACGACGTCGATCACGAGCGACGGACCCTCCTGCTGCGAGGTAAGGGCGACAAGGACCGAGTGGTCCCGTTCGGGCTCCCCGCGGCTCGTGCGCTGGAGGCCTATCTCGTGCGAGCACGTCCGGCGCTGCGGGCTCGTGCGTTGGAAGCCTCCACGACTCCCGACGCGGGGGGCGACGGTGCCGCGACGCGGGGCCCGAACGGTCGCGGAAAGGCGCGCGAGGTGGCCCCTGGCGCCGGTCGCGCCGTCTTCCTCGGCGCGAGAGGGGCCCGGCTCGGGCCGCGGGCCGTTCACACGCTCGTTACGAGGACGGTCGCGCCGAGCGTCGGCACGGAGGTGCTCGGCCCCCACGCCCTCCGCCACTCCGCGGCGACCCACCTGCTCGACGGCGGGGCGGATCTGCGCGCCGTGCAGGAGATCCTCGGCCACGCGAGCTTGGGCACGACCCAGATCTACACGCATGTCTCGGCCGAGCGTCTGCGCGAGGCCTACCGTCTCGCCCACCCCCGAGCCTGACAGACGGGGTCTCGCGCGGTGTCTTCCGCGTACTCGGCCCGCGCAGCTCGGCAGCGCGCTCGCGTCGACGGCGCCTCGCGTGCGCACGTGCGCCCCACCCCTTAGCGTGGACTCGTGGACCTTCACCGTCTAGCGCCCGCCGCGATCGGCGTGATCGGCCTCGCCGTCGCGCTCAGCGCCTGCAGCCTGACACCCGAGCCGGTCGAGACCCGTCTGCCTCCCGGACTCGCCGTCTCGAGCCCGCCGCCCGCTGCGGCGGTTCCGTCTCCGTCCGTCGTGACGGCGTCTCCCGTGCCGGCCCAGATCGGTGTCTCGACCAGTCCTCCCGGGGACGCTCCGGCTGGCGCGCTTTCGTGCGGCGACGGCGGCAGCCAGTCGGTGTCAGGGGCCGAGCAGACCGTCCGCATCGTCGGCACCTGCTCCGAACTCACCGTGTCGGGCTCCGCCCTCTCGGTCGACGCTTCGGCGGCATCCATCCGCACCCTCCGCATCTCAGGAGACCGCGCTCGAGTGGATGCCGCGGCGATCGACGTGCTCGTCCTCCAGGGCAACGACGGTTCTGTCCGCGCCGCCGGAGCCATCGGCAGCATCGATCTGAGCGGAGATCGCTCGACGGTCGACGCGGGAGGCGCGGTCTCGTCCGTCACCGTCCGCGGTCAGGACAACGTCATCCGCGCCACGGGGGGAGTGAGCGCACAGACGGTCGAGGGTCGGGGCAACCAGATCGGCTGAGCGCGGCTCAGCAGCATGGCAGGAGCACGGCCCGCGGTACCCCACCCAGCAGCCTCAGAGGGTTGACGTAGTCGCTCTGGAACCGGACGCCGAAGTGGACGGTGCCGGGCGTCGCGTGACCGCCCGCGGAGACCCTGCCCACGAGCGCTGCCCGCGCGACCGTGTCGCCCACGGCGAGCTCGGTGACGACCGGCTCGAAAGTCGTCACGAGCCCGCCCCCGTGGTCGATCGTGAGGATGTCGCGACCGGCGACCATCCCGACGAAGGCGATCCGTCCATCTGCGGGGGATCTAACCGCGTCGGCGCGCAGATCGATGCCGCGGTGCCCCGGACCGTACGCGTGCGCGGGGGCGACGAACGCTCGAGTCACCTGCGCGGGTGTCGCCGGCCACACCCATCCGAGATGGGCGAGCGGATCGGTTTCCGCGGCCTCTGCTCGTGGCGGTACGAGCACGACCGCGATCAGGACGACCAGGCCCAGAGAGCGAAGCAATGTCGAAAACATCCCGGAAGTCTTCCGCGCTCCGCGTTCCGGCCGCGGGCGGGGAGGTGCCACCGGGGAGAGTCCGCGCCCCGCACGCGGCTGGGGAGGAGCAGTCCTGTATGCTGGACCCTGCATCTCGCTCGTCGAGATGACTCCGCGTGCCCACAGCGCAACGCGACGCCCCTCGGGGTGGCGCACCGCGCGGCATCCACACCCCATGGTCCTCCGCTTCGGCGGTCGGCGGGTGTGCGCCGGGCACCAGGCTCGTCAGACGGACCGTCCGACGCGAACAACCACAACCACGGCGCGAAAGCGCCCAGAAACAGGAGTACGACCATGGCCGTCGTCACCATCCGCCAGCTGCTCGACAGCGGCGTTCACTTCGGACACCAGACCCGCCGGTGGAACCCGAAGGTGAAGCGCTTCATCCTGACCGAGCGCTCGGGCATCCACATCATCGACCTGCAGCAGTCGCTCGGGTACATCGACAAGGCGTACGAGTTCGTCAAGGAGACCGTCGCGCACGGCGGCACCATCCTCTTCGTCGGCACCAAGAAGCAGGCGCAGGAAGTCCTCGCCGAGCAGGCGACCCGCGTGGGCCAGCCCTACGTGAACCAGCGCTGGCTCGGTGGCCTCCTCACCAACTTCCAGACGGTGTCGAAGCGCCTCGCCCGCATGAAGGAGCTCGAGGAGCTCGACTACGAGAACCCGGCCGAGAGCGGCTTCACCAAGAAGGAGCTGCTGCTCAAGAAGCGCGAGCTCGACAAGCTGCACAAGTCGCTCGGTGGTATCCGCAACCTGCAGAAGACCCCGTCGGCCATCTGGGTCGTCGACGCCAAGCGCGAGCACCTCGCGGTCGACGAGGCCAAGAAGCTCGGCATCCCCGTGATCGGCATCCTCGACACGAACGCCGACCCCGACGAGTTCCAGTACCCGATCCCCGGTAACGACGACGCGATCCGCTCCGTGAGCCTGCTCACGCGCATCATCGCCGACGCCGCCGCCGAGGGCCTGATCCAGCGTCACCAGCCCGCCGGCGAGGAAGAGGCCGCCGAGCCCCTCGCCGAGTGGGAGCGCGAGCTTCTCGAGGCGCCCGCCGAGTCGACCGAGGCTCCCGCCGCCGAGTCGACCGAGGCGCCCGTCGCCGAGTCGGCCGAGGCTCCGGCCGCCGAGTCGACCGAGGCCGCCGACGCCGAGGCCACCGACAGCAAGTAAGCCGCGAGGCAATCCGTTCGTCTACGTGTGAACGGTGCGTCACCCGCACAGGCTACGATCCGGCGGGGTCGTGACAGCTCCCTCTTCGCAGGGCAGCGGCACGGCCCCGCCGGGCTCACATCGAGAACGAAAACGACAAGGAGACGCCACACCATGGCAAACTTCACGATCGCCGACATCAAGGCGCTGCGCGAGCAGCTCGGCACGGGCATGGTCGACACGAAGAAGGCGCTCGAAGAGGCTGACGGCGACGTCGAGAAGGCCGTCGAGATCCTGCGCCTCAAGGGCGCCAAGGGCAACGCCAAGCGCGCCGACCGTTCGACCAGCGAGGGCCTCGTCGCCGCTCGCGAGAACGACGGTTCCGTGACGCTGCTCGAGCTCGCCTGCGAGACCGACTTCGTCGCCAAGAACGAGCGCTTCATCGCGCTGGCCGACAAGGTCGTCGACGCGGCCGCCGCCGCCGGTGCCGACTCGGTCGAGGCCGCCCTGGCCGCCGACGCCGACGGCAAGACCGTCGAGCAGCTCATCTCGGACGAGGCTGCGATCATCGGCGAGAAGGTCGAGCTCCGTCGCGTGCGCACCATCTCGGGCGACAAGTTCGAGGTCTACCTGCACAAGACCAGCAAGGACCTGCCCCCGCAGGTCGGCGTGGTCCTCGCCTACTCGGGCGACGACGCCGAGACCGCTCGCTCGATCGCGCAGCACATCTCGTTCGCGAACCCCTCGTACCTCACTCGCGACGCCGTGCCCGAGGCCGACGTCGAGAAGGAGCGCGAGATCGTCACCGAGATCTCCCGCAACGAGGGCAAGCCCGAGGCCGCACTGCCGAAGATCGTCGAGGGACGCGTCAACGCGTTCTTCAAGCAGGTCTCGCTGCTCGACCAGGACTACGCGAAGGACAACAAGCTGTCCGTCGCCAAGGTCGCGTCCGACGCCGGTCTCACGCTGACCGACTTCGCCCGCTTCAAGGTCGGCGCGTAACCCTTAGACAGGCTCAGGGCCCGTCATGAGGCCCGGGATGCCACGGCATCCCGGGCCTTTTCCCTGCCCGCTACCCATATCGGTTCCGTCGTATCGGTCGCAGGTGCGGGGGGATAGTTTGTTCAAGACGAGAGGACATCACACGTGATCGATGAATCCACCAAGCGCCGCCGAGTACTGCTGAAGCTGTCGGGGGAGGCGTTCGGCGGCGGCCAACTGGGCGTGAATCCCGACGTCGTGGGACAGATCGCCCGCGAGATCGCCGAGGCGGTGGACCGCGTCGACATCGCCATCGTCGTGGGCGGCGGGAACTTCTTCCGGGGTGCCGAGCTCAGCCAGCGCGGGATGGACCGCGGGCGCGCCGACTACATGGGCATGCTCGGCACGGTGATGAACTCCCTCGCACTGCAGGACTTCCTCGAGCAGGCCGGTGCCGCCACCCGCGTGCAGTCCGCCATCTCGATGACGCAGGTGGCGGAGCCCTACATCCCGCGCCGCGCGGTGCGTCACCTCGAGAAGGGCCGCGTCGTGATCTTCGGTGCGGGTGCGGGCCTTCCCTACTTCTCGACCGACACGGTCGCCGCCCAGCGCGCGTTGGAGATCGGCGCGACCGAGGTCCTCGTCGCCAAGAACGGCGTCGACGGCGTCTACACCGCCGACCCGAACGTGGATCCGGATGCGACCAAGCTCGACCACGTCACCTACGGTGATGCGCTGCAGAAGGGACTCAAGGTCGTGGACTCCACCGCGTTCAGCCTCTGCATGGACAACGGTATGGACATGCGCGTGTTCGGCATGGAGCCCGCGGGGAACGTCACGCGGGCCCTGCTCGGCGAGACGATCGGCACGCTCGTCACCGCATGACGCGCCGCGGGAGCCCGGGGAGCCGGGCTCGCGCGCGACTAGACTGATCAGTCAGTCCCAACGAATGGAGTCACCGTGATTTCCGATGTCCTCGCCGATGCCGGAGCGCGTATGGATCGCGCCGTGGAGGCCGCCAAGGAAGACTTCGCGACGGTCCGTACCGGGCGCGCGAACCCCCAGATGTTCCAGAAGGTGATGGTCGACTACTACGGGTCGCCCACCCCTCTCGCCCAGCTGGCTTCGCTGAACAACCCCGAGGCACGCACTCTCGTCATCAACCCGTACGACAAGTCGGCGTTGAAGGCCATCGAGCAGGCCATCCGCGACATGCCGAACCTCGGGGTCAACCCGACCAACGACGGCACGATCGTGCGCGTCACGATGCCCGAGCTCACCCAGGACCGCCGCAAGGAGTACGTGAAGATCGTGCGCGGCAAGGGCGAGGACGCCAAGGTGCAGGTGCGCAACCTCCGCCGCAAGGCCAAGGACGACCTCGACGCGCTGAAGAGCGACGTCGGAGAAGACGAACTCGTTCGCGCCGAGAAAGAGCTCGACGCGGTCACGCGCACGCACGTCGACCTGATCGACGAGGCGCTCAAGCGCAAAGAGGCAGAGCTCCTCGAGGTCTGACACCCATGCCCGACGCCCCCGAAATCGGCGAAGGCGAGCCGGTCCTCCCGACCGCCTCGCCTCGCCGGCTCGATCCGGCGCGCCGTTCGCCGAACACGGGCGAGGGTGTGAACGCGATCGAGTCGCAGTTGCGCGCCATGCGATCGGACGCCGAGCAGCACATCGCCAATGCCCGTGCGGAGTTCGATCAGGCGAATGAGCGGCTCAAGCAACGCACCGGCCGTGACCTCATCGTCGCGACCCTGATCGGTGTGGGCATCGGTGCGATCGTCGTCGCCTCGCTGATCTTCATCAAGTGGTTGTTCGTGCTGTTCGCCGCGGCCGCCATGGTGCTCGGCGTCCTGGAGTTCTCGCGGGCACTGCAGGTGTCGGGTCGACGCGTCGATGTCGTTCCCCAGCTCGTCATGGGCTTCCTGCTGCTGCTCAGCGGATTCTTCCTCGGGCCATGGGTGCACTGGGTCGCGACCCTGGCGGCCGTCGTCGTGGTCATCGTGTGGCGGCTCACCGCGCAGATGTTCGCCTCTGACGGGCGCGCGCACATCGAGGTCATCGGCGACGTGCTGGTCGCGAGCTTCGTTCAGCTGTACGTGCCGTTCCTCACGAGCGTCGCGATGATCCTGCTCGCACAGCCCCGCGGCGAGTGGTGGGTGCTCGCGTTCCTGATCCTTGCGGTGGCTGCCGATACCGGGGCCTACGTCTCGGGCCTGACGTTCGGCCGGGGTGGGCGGCATCCGATGGCCCCTCGCATCAGTCCGAAGAAGACCTGGGAGGGCTTCGCGGGCGCGTGCGTCGCCGCTCTCCTCGCCGGTGCCCTGCTCGCTGCCTTCATGCTGCAGGTGCCGTGGTGGGCCGGGCTCATCTTCGGTGCCGTCGTACTCGCGACGGCGACAGTCGGCGATCTCGGCGAGTCGATGCTCAAGCGCGATCTGGGAATCAAGGACATGAGCTCGTGGCTCCCCGGTCACGGGGGAGTGCTCGACCGGCTCGATTCGATTCTTCCGTCGGCGACCGCTGCCCTCGTGATGTTCTATCTGCTCGCCCCGTTGGGAGTGTCATGACCGAGACGCCGATCCACGACACCGCGGCCGCGACACCGTTCCCGACGACCTCGGGTCGCACCAAGGGGTACGAGAAGCGTGCCGTGGACGTGTTCCTGGCCCGTGCCCGTGAAGCCTTCGAGGCCGATGATCTGGGTGCGTTGCGTTCGTCCGAGGTGCGCGCCGCCGCGTTCCCGCTCGTCAAGGGCGGGTACCGGGTGGAAGTGGTCGACGCCGCCCTCGGCCGCGTCGAAGACGCTTTCGCGGCGCGCGAGCGCGAGTACGCCCTGTCTCGTCTCGGTGCCCGCGCCTGGGTCGCCGAAACCCGCGACACGGCGCAGGTGGTCCTTGACCGACTCCGTCGACCGCGCGGTTCGCGATTCGACCGTGTGGGTGTTCTCCGTTACGGCTACCGCGTGGACGAGGTCGACGTCGTCGCGGAGCGTGTCGCGCGCTATCTCGCCGCGGGTGATCCGGTGACGCCCGAGCAGGTCCGCTCCGTCGCCTTCCGGATGCAGCGGGGCGGGTATCGCGAGACGCAGGTCGATGCGGTGCTCGACGCGGTCGTCGAAGTGATGCTCGCTGTCGGATGACTCCCGCGCGTGGCATCCTCGCTCGGGCCTCGGTAGAATCGGGCGCACTGTGACTTCTGGTTCGGAACTTTCGCGCGCATCCGCCTCCCGTGCCGCCCGCCGGGGCGCGTGGGTCGACGTGGTCCCGCCGACGCTCCCTCGTCGTTCCGGTCCGCGGTGGTCGCGCCGTCGTGGGGTGGTCGGTGTCTTCGGAGCCGCCGCCGCCGTTCTGTTCGTGGGAGCCTACGTGGGCCCCATGGGGGCCTCACTTCTGCCCGCGCAGGCCGAGGAGCCGCACACCGTCACGCTGTACGCCGAGGGGCTCGGCGATACGCAAGCCGTCTCGACCTCGGGAGAGAAGCAGGCTCCGCAGCTCGATCGCGCGAGCTACAACGTCTACGTGAAGCCCAAGCCGACCCCGACGCCCACCCCGGCTCCGTCGCGCTCGAAAGACGCGGGCTCGGGTTCGTCGTCTGGCAACTCCGGCCCCGTGCTGTATTCCGGCGGCGGGGCTCCCGCCGAGTGGATGGGCGCAGCCGGCATCTCCGAAGCCGACATGGGCTACGTCGACTACATCGTCAGTCGCGAGAGCGGCTGGAACCCGAACGCGACGAACCGGTCGTCGGGAGCGTGCGGCCTGGTCCAGGCCCTGCCGTGCAGCAAGGTCCCCGGCAACGGCTACGACCCGGTCGACAACCTGCGTTGGGGAACCGGTTACGCCACCGGTCGCTACGGCGGCTGGGCCGGCGCGTACGCGTTCTGGACCGCCAACCACTGGTGGTGAGCGGCATCCATGCCCCGCTCCCGTAAGAGACGCCCCGATTCGTCGCGCAGCGACGACTCTCTCGACCGTTTGATCGCGGGGTGGAAGCGCACCGAGGTCAAACGCGGCGGCGAGTGGACGGTGCAGCCCATCTCCGCTGCCCAGGCGGTCAAGGACTACCTGTGTCCGGGCTGCGGTCGCACCGTCGAGGCCGGAACCGCTCATCTGGTCGTCTGGCGCGCCGATGGCGTTCTCGGAGACGCTGCCGACCTCGCCGCCCGGCGTCATTGGCACACGCACTGTTGGAGGATCGCCTGATGGAGATTCGCGGACCCGTTCTGCTGCCCGCCCGCCGTGAGGAGGTCGAGCTGCGCACGGTCGACGAGCTGACCCTCGTGGGCGAACTCGCTCTTCCCGCCGATGGCGAGCCGGTCGCGACCCTCGTCACTCTGCATCCGCTGCCCACCGCGGGCGGATTCATGGACTCGCACATCCTGCGCAAGGCCGCTGGCCGGCTTCCGGCGCTTGCGAACCTCGCCGTGCTGCGGTTCAACACCCGCGGCACCACGTCTGCGCGGGGAACGAGCGAGGGCGCCTTCGACGGGGGCGCGAAGGAGTGCTTCGACGTGGCTGCGGCCGTCGACTTCGTGCGGGAGCGCGGTCTTCCGCGCCCCTGGCTCGTGGGGTGGTCGTTCGGCACCGAGCTCGCCCTGAAGTACGGACGCGATCACGACATCGAGGGCGTCATCCTGCTCTCACCCCCGCTGCACCGCGCGACGGCCGAAGAGGTCGGCGCCTGGGCGGGCGATGCACGCCGGATGGTCGTGCTGGTGCCCGAGTTCGACGACTACCTGCGTCCCGCCGAGGCCCGTGAGCGTTTCTCATCCGTTCCGGATGCCACCCTCATCGCGGTCGACGGCGGCAAGCATCTGTGGGTCGGCGAGACGCAGACGCGCCGCGTGCTGACCGAGATCGTCGCTGCGGTGAACCCCGACGCCCTGCCGTTGCCGACCGAGTGGGACGGCGAGCTCGGGGGCTGAGGATCAGCGCTCGTTCTGCCGCGGGATGATGACCTCGCGGTAGATGATGAGGATGCTCGCCGCCACCGGGATCGCGATGAGCGCGCCCAGCAGGTTCAGCAGCGCGCCGCCGGCCAGTGCCGAGATGACCACGACCGACCCCGGCACCGACACGGCGCGGTTCATGATGCGCGGGGAGATCACGTACGCCTCGATCTGCATGTAGACGAGGTAGTAGATCGCCGCGGCCACGATCGCCCAGGTGGGTGTGCCGAGGCCGGGGATGAGGCAGGTCAGGACGATGATCGTCGAACCCGTGAGCGTGCCGACGAGGGGGATCAGCGAGAAGAAGAACGCGATCACCGCGAGGACGGCGGGGAAGGGGGCGTTGATGATGGACAGGAAGATCGCGCTCAGCACGCCGTTGATGACGCCGAGGCTGACCTGTCCCATGACGTAATAGCCGACGGAGTCGGTGATCTTCTCGGCCAACTCGATGAAACGAGCACGTTTCGACGCCGGAACCAGTTGATAGACGGCCGACTTCAGCGAGGGGGTGGATGCCGTGAAGTAGATCGTGAGGATCAGCACGATGAAGGCGCCGCCGAGGCCGGCCGCGACCGCGCCGCCGATGGTCAGCAGACTGTTGCCGATCATGGTGGAGATGCTTCCGACATCCAGCGTCGAGAACCAGTGCTGGATACCCGCCCAGACCTCGTCGATCTTGAGCCAGGGGAGCGTCTGCGACACCCAGGTCTGCACGTCGGTGACGATCTCGTTCCATCGGCCGGGCTGCAGCAACTGCTCGATCTGCGTGACGAGCTGGGCGATCTGGCTGACGATGATGGGCACGACCATGAAGATGATGCCGGCGAAGACGCCGAGCACCGCCAGGATCGTGACGAGCACGGCCGCCCAGCGGGGGAGCCCGCGACGCTCGAGGAACGAGACCACGGGGTCCAGGCCCAGGGAGAGGAACAGCGCCGTTCCGACGTACAGCAGGATCGTCGAGAGGTTCTGCACGCTTCCGATGAGCAGCAGGCCGACTCCCACGCCGAGGGTGGCGAGCAGAGCGACCCGGAAGGGGTTGTGGATCTTCATGCCGAACGACTCCCGCATCAGCCGGGCAGGTGCGCCCGTGTCGTCAGGATACTGAGCCGACAGCCGTCTGAGCGCGCGACGGGCCTTGCCGAGAACTTTCAGGCACCCTCGGATAGTCTGAAATGTCGATTCGGTGGCGCCCGAGCCACCGGTGGGGATGGTGTGAAGCGTGAGATTCGTCTGGGCCGTGGTGGCATTCGTCATCGCTGCGGCCATGATCGGTGCCGGTATCGCTCAAAGGACCGTGTTCCACGGACCCTCGGAGACCTCGGCGAACGTGCAGACCGAGGGATCGACGGCGTTCACGTTGATCGACGGAGCGGTGCTGAACAGCGTCCCGGGTGCTCAGACGCTACGCGTCCAGGGCGACGGCGCCGTGTTCGCTTCGTACGGGCGCACCGCCGATGTCAAGGCGTGGCTCGCCGACGTCGCCTACACCTCCGTCACGCTCGACGGCGAGGGAACGGTGCAGACCTCCGAGGTCGAGCCGACGGTGACACCCGCCTCCGGCGCCGCGACGACCGGACGCTCTCCCGTGGACTCCGATCTCTGGCTCGATGAGTTCGAGCAGACCGGGTCGCTGTCGACCACCCTTCAGCTCCCGAGCGACATGAGCGTCCTCGTCGCCTCCGACGGGACCGCCCCGGCGCCCGCGAACATCAGCCTCACCTGGCCGATCGACGATTCCACGCCGTGGGCCGGTCCCCTCATCGTCGGCGGTGGGATCGTCCTGTTGATCGGCCTGATTCTCTACCTGCTGGGCATCCGCCATGTGCGTCGCCAGCGTCGTCCGCGCCGCAAGGGCCTGCCGCTGCCCGTGACCGAGCCGATCTCGACGATCGGCGCGGATGGCGAGAGCAAGGGGGTCGTGACCCAGAGCCCCGGGCGCCGGGCAGGCGCGCGCGTACGCGGCGCCCTCGGTGGTCGTCGTGCGCTGGTGGCCGTGCCGGCTCTGGGCGTGTCGGTGGCCCTTCTCGCGGGCTGCTCCGCCGATGCCTGGCCGCAGCTCGCCGCGACGGATTCGCCGAGCCCCACACCCACGGTGATCGTCCCGGAGGGACAGTTCCCGCCCGCGGTGACCGAGGCTCAGGCCCAGCGCATCGTCTCGAAGGTCTCGTCGACCGTTGCCCAGGCGGACGCCTCGCTCGACGCGAACGCGGTCGCCGAGCGCCTCTCGGGTCCCGCCCTGGCCGAGCGCCAGACCAACTACAAGCTGCGCGCCGCGATCGCCGATCGTCCGGCTCTGCCCGCGATTCCCGCGGAGCCCGTGCAGATCGTCCTCCCGCAGACCACGGGAACGTGGCCCCGCACCCTGATGACGGTGGTGGAGTCGGCGGATGCCGCGACCCCGACGACCACGATCATGATGATGACGCAGCAGACGCCGTGGGAAGAGTACAAGGCCTCCTACGTCGGCAATCTCGAAGCGTCCACCAACCTCCCCGAGCTGGCGGCTCCGTACGTGGGCGCGACCCAGGTCCCGCCGGACTCCTCGTTTCTGGTGATGGCGCCCGAGAAGGTCGCCGCGGCCTACGCCGACGTCATCAACAACGGTCAGAACAGCGCTTCGTTCGCGAAGTTCGACACGGCTAACGATCTCCTGCTGTCCGCGATCCAGGACAACAAGACCAAGCGCACCGACGAGCTGAACCAGACCGGTGCGGGAACGGCGGAGATCAGCTTCTCGGCCTCGGCGGGAGCGGCTACTCCGATCGCGCTGGCCACGCTCGACACGGGTGCCATCGTCGCCGTCAACGTGTACGAGAGCGACACGGCGAAGCCCACGAACAAAGACGCCGTGATCAAGCTGGACAACAACCCCGCGGTCAAGGCCCTCACCGGTGTCGACCAGTCCGCGACAGGCTTCACCACGACATACTCCGACCAGGTCTTCTTCTACGTGCCCAGCCAGGGCTCCGATGACCAGATCCGCCTGCTCGGCTACCGATCCAGCCTCCTCGAAGCGAAGGTGTCCCCGTGAGCACTCCCGCCCCCGGTTCCGTGATGCGCGGTGCCGTCGACCTCTCGTCGCTGCGTAACCGTCCGCAGCCGCCCGCCGCTCCCGCAGCCGGCGCCCCCGCCGCGCCGGCGGACGCGGTCGGCGCCCTGCCGCTCGTGTTCGACGTGACGGACGAGACGTTCGGCGAGGTGCTCGAGCTCTCTGGCACCGTGCCGGTGGTCATCGATCTGTGGGCCGAGTGGTGCGGACCGTGCAAGCAGCTCAGCCCCGTCCTCGAGAAAGTCGTCACCGAGCTCGCCGGTCGACTCGTGCTGGCCAAGGTCGACGTCGATGCGAACCCGCAGCTCGCGCAGGGCTTCCGGGCTCAGTCGATTCCGATGGTGCTCGCCCTCGTCGCCGGTCAACCGGTTCCCCTCTTCACCGGCGCCGTGCCCGAGCAGCAGGTGCGCGACGTGTTCGCCCAGCTTCTTCAGCTCGCCGCCCAGCACGGTGTGACCGGCACCGTGCCGGTCGAGGCGAGCCCCGCCACCGACGCCCCCGTTGCCGAGCCGGAGCTGCCCCCGCTGCATGCCGAGGCCTTCGCCGCCATCGAAGAGGGCGACTACGCGCGCGCGATCCGCGCCTACGAGCAGGCTCTCGCCGAGAACCCCCGCGATGCCGATGCCCGCGCAGGTCTCGGACAGGTTCGCCTTCTCGATCGCGTCCAGGGTGCCGACCTCCAGGCGGCACGCGCTGCCGCGGCCGCGGATCCGAAGGGTCTCGAGGCGCAGTTCCTCGTCGCAGACCTCGATGTCGCGGGCGGCCACGTCGACGACGCCTTCGGTCGCCTGCTCGACCTGTTCGCCGCTCTGCCGACCGACGAGCGCGCTCCGGTTCGCGAGCGCCTGCTCGACCTCTTTGGGCTCGTCGGAGACGAAGACGCCCGCGTCATCCGCGCGCGCTCGCGTCTGGCGTCACTGCTCTTCTGACGCCGGACGGTTTACGGCCCCGCCCTCCCGCAGGAGGACGGGGCCGTTCGTCGTTCGCGAAGGTGCACACATGAGAGACCCCCGGGTACCGGGACGCGGCTTGCGGTCCAGTACCCGGGGTCTGTCGTGTCGGTGTCAGCTCCCCGCGCGGTGGTGGAGCCAGAGAACGCCGAGGGGCGGAAGGGTCAGGGTGGCGCTTCCGCGACCGTCCGTGTCGACGGCGCCGAAGTTTCCTTGACCCGAACCGCCGAACACTTCGGCATCGCTGTTGAGGATCTCGCTCCAGGTCCCCGATTCGGGCAGATCCAGCGGGAAATCGGTCAGCGGGACGCCCGAGAAGTTGCAGACGACCACGATGGTGTTGCCGTGATGATCGCGGCGCGCGAACGCGAGCACGTTCGGGTTCCACGCGGGAGCGCCGAGACGCGAGAATGCCGCACCGTCGTGATCGCGCGACCAGAGGGCCGCCTGATCCTTGTAGACGCGGTTCAGCTCGGCGACGAAGGAGTGCAGCTGCTTGTGAGAGGGCTGGTCGAGCATCCACCAATCGATGCTGCGGGACTCCGACCATTCCGACATCTGGCCGAACTCCTGGCCCATGAACAGCAGCTGCTTTCCGGGATGGCCCCACATGTAGGCCAGGAACGCGCGCATGTTGGCGAGCTTCTGCCAGTGGTCTCCCGGCATCCGGCCGAAGAGGCTGCCCTTGCCGTGCACGACCTCGTCGTGACTGATCGGCAGGACGAAGTTCTCGCTGAACGAGTACACGAAGGAGAACGACAGCTCGCCCTCGTGATGGGAGCGGTACATCGGGTCGCGCCCGATGTACTGCAGCGAGTCGTTCATCCAGCCCATGTTCCACTTGAACCCGAAGCCGAGGCCCGCGTGAGAGGTGGGGGCGGTGACCCCCGGGAAGCTGGTCGACTCCTCGGCTATCAGGGCGATGCCCGGGTAGCGCTTGTAAGAAGTCGCGTTGACTTCCTGCAGGAAGCGGATGGCTTCGAGGTTCTCACGTCCACCGAACTGGTTGGGTGCCCATTCACCGTCGTTGCGGGAGTAGTCGAGGTAGAGCATGGAGGCCACGGCATCCACCCGCAGGCCGTCGACGTGGAACTCCTCGAACCAGTACAGCGCGTTGGCGACGAGGAAGTTGCGCACCTCGTTGCGGCCGTAGTCGAAGATGAGCGTTCCCCAGTCCTTGTGCTCTCCGCGACGGGGATCGGGGTGCTCGTACAGCGCCTCGCCGTCGAAGCGCGCGAGGGCGAAGTCGTCCTTGGGGAAGTGCCCGGGGACCCAGTCCATGATCACGCCGATACCGGCTCGGTGCAGGCGGTCGATCAGGTAGCGCAAGTCGTCGGGGGAGCCGAAACGGCTGGTGGGGGCGTAGTAGCCCGACACCTGGTAGCCCCACGATCCGCCGAAGGGGTGTTCGGCGAGGGGCAGGAACTCGACGTGGGTGAAGCCCTGAGCACCCACGTAGTCGATGATCTCGTCGGCGGCCTCGCGGTACGACAGGCCCTGCTTCCACGAGCCGAGGTGGAGCTCGTAGATCGACATCGGCCGGTCGAGCGGTGCGGTGCGCGAACGCTCTTCGATCCACTCGTCGTCGGCCCAGTCGTACTCGGATGCGGTGACGACGGATGCCGTGGCGGGAGGCACCTCGGCGAGACGGGCCATGGGGTCGGCCTTCTCGATCCACTGGCCGGCGCGGGTGAGGATCTCGAACTTGTAACGGGTGCCGACGCCGATACCGGGGACGAAGACCTCCCAGACACCGCTGCCGCCCATCGAGCGCATGGCGTGTCCGGCCCCGTCCCAGCCGTTGAAGTCGCCGATCACACGCAGGGCGCGCGCATCGGGGGCCCAGACGGTGAAAGCGGTGCCGGCCGAACCGTCGAGCTCTCGCACGTGCGCACCCAGGACGCGCCAGAGCTCTTCGTGGCGGCCCTCGGTGATGAGGTGCAGGTCGAGCTCGCCGAGGGAGGGCGCGTGGCGGTACCCGTCGTCGGACACGTGCTCGGAACCGTCGTACGACGCACGCACGGTGTAGGCGCCGGGGTAGGTCTCGACGGGCGCCTCCCAGATGCCTCCGCGCACGTGCTCCAACGCAACCGCCGTACCGTCGGCGAACTCGGCGACCACCTCGCGGGCGAGGGGGCGCCGCGAGCGGATGACCCACCCGGCGCCCGTCTCGTGCACACCCAGCACACTGTGCGGGTCGTGGTGGGCGCCGTGGGCGACGGCGTCCAGGATCTCGGGGGGAAGAGAGGTCATCGGTTCTCCTTGACGTGCAGGATGTGCACCGGCTCGACGAAGGCGTCGAGGCGCACGAAGTTGTGGTCGGCCCAGGTCCAGACCTGGCCCGTCACGAGGTCCTCGACCTCGTACGAGACGCCGGGTTCGATGCCGAACACGGTCGTGTCGAGGTGCACGGTGCTCTCGCGGGCGGAATGCGGATCGACGTTCGCGACGACGATGATCGTGTCGCTGGAACCGGTGGGGGAGAGCTCTGCGGCCAGGTGCTTGGAGTAGACGAGGATCGAGTCGTCGTCACTCCAGTGGATGTCGAGGTTGCGCAGCTGCAGCAGGGCCGGGTGCGCACGGCGCGCCGCGTTGAGCATCCGAATGTACGGGGCGAGCGAGTCGCCCGCGGCCTCGGCGCCGGCCCAGTCGCGGAACTTGTACTCGAACTTCTCGTTGTCGATGTTCTCTTCGGCACCCGGGCGCGCGACGTTCTCGAACAGCTCGTAGCCCGCGTACACCCCGTAGGTGGGCGCCGCCGTCGCGGCGATCGCGGCGCGGATCTTGTACGCCGGGCGGCCGCCGAACTGCAGGTACTCGGTGAGGATGTCGGGAGTGTTGACGAAGAGGTTGGGCCGCAGGAAGTCGGAGGTTTCGTGAGCGAGGCCGCCGAGGAACTCCTCGAGCTCCTCCTTCGTGTTGCGCCACGTGAAGTACGTGTAGCTCTGCTGGAACCCGGCCATCGCGAGTCCCTGCAGGGGGGCGGGGCGCGTGAACGCCTCGGCGAGGAACACCGCTCCGGGTTCCTCGGCGCTGACGGTGGCGATGAGCCACTCCCAGAACTGCAGGGGCTTGGTGTGGGGGTTGTCGACGCGGAAGATCGTGACGCCCTGCGCGATCCAATGGCGCACGATTCGCAGGACCTCTGCGCGGATACCCTCAGGGTCGTTGTCGAAGTTGATCGGGTAGATGTCCTGGTACTTCTTGGGCGGGTTCTCGGCGAACGCGATCGAGCCATCGGGCAGCGTCGTGAACCACTCGGGGTGCTCCGTGACCCAGGGATGGTCGGGCGAGGCTTGGAGCGCCAGGTCGAGAGCGACCTCGATGTCGTTCTCACGGGCGGCCTGCACGAAGGCGCGGAAATCGTCGAGCGTTCCGAGGTCGGGATGCACGGCGTCGTGCCCGCCCGCGGCGGCGCCGATCGCCCAGGGCGAGCCCGGGTCGCCCGGCTCGGTGACGAGGGTGTTGTTCGGGCCCTTGCGGTTGGTCTGTCCGATCGGGTGGATCGGCGGGAGGTAGAGGACGTCGAAGCCCATGTCGGCGACGGCCGGGAGACGCTCGGCGGCGGTGCGGAAGGTGCCGCTGACCACACTGCCGTCCTCGGCGCGACGCGCACCCTCGGACCGGGGGAAGAATTCGTACCAGGCGCCGACGCCGGCGCGTTCGCGTTCCACGAGCAGCTCGGCATCCCGTCCGACCGATACCAGGCCCATCATCGGGCGCGCTTCGAAAAGCGACGCGATCTCGGGATCGCGGACGATCTGGAGGGCGGTGTCGTCGTGCACGTCCGGGTCGCGCAGCGCGCGGGCCGCGTCGTAGAGACGGTCTTTGTCGCTGCCCGGGCGCTTCTTCTCGCCGCGAGCGCGGTCGAACAGCTGCGCGCCCATCTCGCGCATGAGCGCGACGTCGACGCCTGCCGCGATCTTGAGCTCGGCGGCGTGCTCCCAGGTGGCGAAGTCGTCGGCGAAGGACTCGAACCGGAACCGCCAGATTCCCTGCTCGAGGGGTGCCACGAGTGTCGACCAGCGGTCGAAGCCGTCGTTCAGCGGGCTCAGACGGTGCAGCGATTCGTCGCCCGACGGCGAGAACAGGCGCACCTGCACGCCGATGCGGTCGTGGCCCTCGCGGAAAGCGGTGACGGTGAACGGCACGGCCTCGCCCACGTACGCGGAAGGCCGGAAGCGGCCACCCGGAACGCTCGGATGCGGCAGCGCCATGGGGATGCGCGGGGTGACCACGCTGCGCGAGGTGGGCGTCGGCTTGACCGGACGCACGGGAATCGAGGCGGCGCTGCGCCAGGGCAGCTCGGGCGAGGGAGTCGTCGTGGTGGCCACGGTCCGAACCTATCGCGGGCCACCGACGTTGCCGTACGGTTTCGCTCGGCCTTGACAGCGGGCCCGGATCAGTCGACGCGGAACAGGCGCATGCTGGCCCCGGCGACGGGGACCACGTCTCCGGGAGCGAAACGCTCGGCCTGGTCGGACGGCCTCTCGTCTGCGCTCGACCACAGCGAGACGTACCGGGCGCCCTCGAGCTCGGGGAGGACGATCTCGGTGGCTGCCTCGGTGCCGTGGACGACGAGCAGCACGCGGTTGGGCTCCTCGTCCTCGGGCGTCGAGGTCGCCAGATACTGCAGCGTCCGGTGCGCGGGGTCGTTCCAGCCGTCGATCGACATCGTCTCGCCGCGTTCGTCGAACCACTCCATGACGGATGCCGAGGGGATGACCTCGCCGAGCCGGGCGAATCGTCGCGGGCGCAGCGCGGGGTTCTCGCGCCGGAGCTGCGTGAGCCGCTGCGTGTGCGCGAAGAGATCGCGCTGCCACGGCGCCAGGTCCCACGAGAGCCAGGTGAGCGCGGAGTCGTGGCAGTAGGCGTTGTTGTTCCCGCGCTGCGTGCGCCCCATCTCGTCGCCGGCCGTGATCATGGGCACTCCCGCCGAGAGCAGCAGAGTACCCATGAGGTTGCGCATGGCTTTGCGTCGGGTGGCGAGCACGCGCTCGTCGTCGGTGCGCCCTTCGGCGCCGTGGTTGAAGGACCGGTTCGTGTCGGCCCCGTCGCGATTCTGCTCGCCGTTGCCGAGGTTGTGCTTGACGTCGTACGACACGAGGTCACGCAGTGTGAAACCGTCGTGAGCGGTGACGAAATTGACGCTCGCGAGCGGGCCGCGCTCCTCGCTGAAGGTGTTGGACGACCCCGCGAGCCGCGTGGCGAAGCCTCCGATCCCGACGGGGGCGGTGGCGGCCCGACGTGCGTAGTCGATGTCGCTCAGCCAGAAGTTGCGGACGCGGTCGCGGTATCGATCGTTCCACTCGAGCCAGCCCTCGCCGAAGTTGCCGGTCTGCCAGCCGCCCATCCCGACGTCCCACGGTTCGGCGATCAGCTTGGTGCTCGCCAATCGCTCGTCGTCGCGGATCGCCTGGAGCAGGGGATGCTCGGGCGTGAACGAATGGTGCTCGTCGCGACCGAGGGTGACCGCCAGATCGAAGCGGAAGCCGTCGATCTGGACCTCTTCGCTCCAGTACCTCAACGAATCCAGGATCAGACGCGCGGCGGCGTCCGTCGAGGTGTTCACGGCGTTGCCGCAGCCGGTCTCGTCGATGTACGCGCCCTCGGCTGTCTGCCGGTAGTAGGCCCTGTTGTCGAGGCCGCGCAGGCTCGTGCGGGGGCCGCCGATGCCCTCTTCCGCCGTGTGGTTGTAGACGACGTCGAGAAGAACCTCCAGGCCCGCCTCGTGGAGGAGTTTCACCATGCCCTTGAACTCGCGCAGCACCGCTTCGGGCCCCTCGGCGCGGCTCGCCGCTGTGGCGTAGGGAGCGTGGGGGGTGAAGAAGTTCAGCGAGTTGTAGCCCCAGTAGTTCGACAGTCCGAGCTGCAGCAGCCGCGGCTCGGTGGCGAAGGCGTGCACCGGCAGCAGCTCGACGCTGGTCACGCCGAGGGAGAGCAGGTGGTCGATCATCGCGGGGTGCGCGAGACCCGCATACGTTCCGTGGAGGGCGGGCGGAATGAACGGATGCCGCTTGGTGAGGCCCTTCACGTGACCCTCGTAGATGACCGTGCGGTCGAGGGGCACGCGCGGCTTGGCCGAGCTGCCCCAGTCGAAGGATCCGTCCACGACCACCGAGCGCCAATCACCGTAGCTACCCGACACGAGCCCGCGGGAGTACGGCTCGATGAGAAGCGACTGCGGGTTGAAGGTGTGTCCGGGCCCGTGCGGTCCGCCGACGCGGATCGCGTACCGGGCGCCGGGGCGGAGCAGGGCGGTGGTCGCCTCGAAGACGCCCTCGCCGACGGGGTCCATGGTGATCGTCTCGGTCGCCCAATCGAGGTCGAGGTCGTCGAAGACGAGCAGCTGCATCGCGTCGGCCGACCCGGACCAGACGCGCAGCGTGCCGCCGTCGGGACCGAGGCGCACCCCCAGATCGTCGAGGGACGAGCTGAGCAGGGCGGGGCGGGCGGGCAGGACAGTCTCGGGTCGGGACATGCGTCTTAGGCTAGTGAAAGGCGCGGGAGATACGGGGAGGGTGAGGATGCGGGTTTACCTCGATCACGCGGCGACCACCCCTCTGCGCCCCAAAGCGCGCGAAGCGTGGCTCGCTGCCCACGACGTGCTCGGCAACCCCTCGTCGATCCACGGCGCGGGGCAGGACGCCCGGCGTCTCCTCGAAGACGCGCGCGAGAGCGTCGCCGCGGTCCTGGGGTGCCAGCCCATCGAGGTGGTCTTCACCTCGGGTGGCACCGAGTCCGCCAACCTCGCCCTGAAGGGCCTGTGGTGGTCGCGTCAGCCGGCGACGGACGCGATCGTGCTGCCCGACGGGGAGCACCACGCGACGCTGGACGCCGTGGGGTGGCTCGCTGCGACGCAGGACGCGCAGGTGCGCGCCGCGCCCCTCGATCCGCTCGGACGCATCGACGTCGAGGCGTTCTCGACCGTTCTGCCCGGTGCTGCCCTCGCCACCGCGCTCGTGGCGAGCAACGAGGTGGGAACGATCCAGGATGCCGCCGATCTGGCCTTGCGCGCGCACGAGGCCGGAGTGCCGCTGCACCTGGACGCCGTCTCGGCGCTCGGCCAGATCACGGTGGACTTCGCCGCCTGGCGCGGGGCGGGCACCGATCCTTCCGGGCTGGTCGCGATGTCGGTGTCGGCTCACAAGGTCGGCGGTCCGGTCGGCGTCGGTGCAGCGGTCGTCTCGCGACACGCCCGCCTCACGCCCCTCGTCCACGGCGGCGGGCAGCAGCGCAGCCTCCGTGCCGGCACCCAGGACGTCGCGGGAGCCGCCGCCTTCGCCGCCGCGATCACGGCGGCCGAGCACGAGCGCCGCGACGAAACCGTGCGTCTCGAGGCCCTGCGGGATCGCCTGGTGGCCGGCATCCGCTCGTCCATCCCTTCGGCCCGACTGCTCGGGCATCCCACCGAGCGTCTCCCCGGTAACGCGCACGTGCTCTTCCCGGATGCCGCGGGCGAGACGCTGCTCTTCCTGCTCGACATGGAGCAGATCGCGGTGTCGACGGGGTCCGCGTGTCAGGCCGGGGTCGCGGAGCCCTCGCACGTGGTTCTGGCTCTCGGGCTGGACGATCGTGCGGCGCGCTCGGTTCTGCGATTCACGCTCGGCCGCACCTCGACGGACGCCGACGTCGACGCCGTGCTCTCCCGTCTGCCCGATGCGTACGCCCGGGCCGTCGCATCCGGCGCCCGTTCAGACCGACGTTCGTAGACTGGGACGATGCGAGTTCTGGCGGCGATGAGCGGTGGGGTCGACTCCGCGGTGGCTGCGGCCCGCGCGGTGGAGGCGGGTCACGACGTGGTCGGCGTACACCTGGCGCTGTCGCGCGCCGGGGGGACTCTCCGCGCCGGTAGCCGCGGCTGCTGCACGATCGAAGACGCCATGGACGCACGGCGTGCCGCCGACAAGCTCGGCATGCCCTTCTACGTCTGGGATTTCTCGGAGCGGTTCCGCGACGACGTGATCGATGACTTCGTGGCGGAGTACCGTGCCGGGCGCACCCCGAATCCCTGCATGCGCTGCAACGAGAAGATCAAGTTCGCCGCGCTTCTGGAGCGCGCGCTGGAGCTCGGCTTCGACGCCGTGTGCACGGGTCACTACGCCACGCTCGTCGATACGCCCGACGGGCGCGAGCTGCATCGGGCTTCCGACAACGCGAAGGACCAGTCCTACGTGCTGGGCGTGCTCACGGCCGAGCAGCTCGCCCACACCTACTTCCCGCTCGGTTCGACGCCCTCGAAGGCGCTCGTGCGCGCCGAGGCGGAGGAGCGCGGGCTGTCGGTGGCGCAGAAGCCCGACAGCCACGACATCTGCTTCATCCCCGACGGCGACACCCGCGGCTGGCTCGCCGACAAGGTCGGTGCCGAGCGCGGAGAGATCCTCGATCGCACAGGTGCGGTGGTCGGCACGCACGAGGGGGCGCACGCCTTCACGGTCGGTCAGCGTCGCGGCCTGCAACTGGGGGTTCCCGCGGCCGACGGCAAACCGCGATTCGTGCTCGAGGTCCGCCCGATCAACAACACGGTCGTGGTCGGCCCCAAGGAGGCGCTCGCGTGCTCCGAGATCGCGGGGGAGCGCTTCACCTGGGCGGGTCGGGCACCCTCGTCGACCTCTTTCGCGTGTCACGCGCAGATCCGCGCGCACGCCGATCCCGTCCCGGCGACGGCCGAGCTCGTCGACGGTGTGCTGACGGTGCGTCCCGAGGCGCCGTTCGACGGTGTGGCGCCCGGGCAGACCGCGGTGCTCTACGACGGCACGCGCGTGCTCGGGCAGTTCACGATCGATCGGACGGTGTCGGCGGTTCCGGTCGAGGCGTGACCGGTGAGGGACTGGGTGGTGCAAGGCCCTCCGAGGATGTCGGAACCCCTCCCTAAGCTGGATGAGTGACCGAGCACGATCAGCTTCCCGACCTCACCCTCGATGAGGCACGCGCCGAGGCGGGCGAACTCACGCAGCGCATCGTCGGCGCGCGCGACGCCTACTACGGGCACGATGCCGAGGTCGTCGACGACGCGACCTACGACGGGTGGATGCACCGGCTCGAGGCGCTCGAACGCCTTCACCCCGAGCTGCAGGGGCAGGACAGCCCCACGCTGTCGGTGGGCGCGGCCGAGGCCACCGATCTCGCGACGATCGAGCACGCCGAGCGCATGCTCAGCCTCGACAACGTCTTCTCTCCCGACGAGCTTCGCGACTGGGCCGTCAAGACCGAGGCCGCCGCGGGCCGAAAGGTGCACTGGCTGAGCGAGTTGAAGATCGACGGGCTCGCGATCAGCCTGCGTTACGAGAACGGGGTGCTCACCTCGGCCGCGACGCGCGGCGACGGGCGGGTGGGCGAGATCGTGACCGAGAACGCGCTGCGCCTTGCCGACATCCCGCGTGAGCTCTCGGGTGAGGGCCACCCCGCGATCGTCGAGGTGCGAGGCGAGGTCTTCATCCCCGTCGCGTCCTTCGAGGACCTCAATCGCCGGCAGGGCGAGCTCCGGGAGCGCGCGCTGGCCGAGGCGCGCGAGCGTGCGGCCGGTCGTCGCGGTGGACGCGCGTTCGACGAAGAGAAGGCCGAGATCGCCGCGGCGCGGCGGTTCCCCGCCTTCGCGAACCCTCGCAATGCGGCCAGCGGCGGTCTGCGTCAGCAGATCGACAAGAAGAGCGGCCTCGAGCTCGAGGCGGGGCTTGCGCGGATCGCCTCGCTCAAGCTTTACGTGCACGGCATCGGAGCCTGGCAGAACCCGCCCGTCGCAGCGCAGAGCGAGATCTACGACCTGCTGGCTTCCTGGGGCCTGCCCACCTCGCCGTACAGTCGCGTCGAGTCGTCGATCGACGGGGTACTCGCCTTCGTGGCGCACCACGGCGAGCACCGACACGACGTCGAGCACGAGATCGACGGAGTGGTCGTCAAGGTCGACGAGCTCGCGCTGCACGACGAGCTCGGGGCCACCAGCCGCGCACCGCGCTGGGCGATCGCCTACAAGTACCCGCCCGAGCAGGTGAACACGAAGCTCCTCGACATCGTCGTCTCGGTCGGACGCACCGGTCGTGCGACGCCCTTCGCGGTCATGGAACCCGCCAAGGTCGCCGGCAGCGTCGTCCGCCAGGCCACCCTGCACAACCAGGACGTGGTGAAGGTCAAGGGCGTGCTCATCGGCGACACGGTCGTGCTGCGCAAGGCCGGCGACGTCATCCCCGAGGTTCTGGGGCCCGTGGTCGAGCTGCGCGACGGCAGCGAACGCGCATTCGTCATGCCCGCGGACTGCCCCGAGTGCGGCACCCCCTTGCGACCGGCGAAAGAGGGCGACATCGACCTGCGGTGCCCGAACGCTCGTTCCTGCCCCGCCCAGGTGCGTGGACGTGTAGAGCACATCGGCTCGCGTGGAGCGCTCGACGTCGAAGCTCTCGGCGAGGTCACCGCGGCAGCGCTGACCCAACCCGAGGTCCCCGACCAGCCACCGCTCGACACCGAGGCGGGGCTGTTCGATCTGACCGTCGACGAGCTCGTGCCCATCGAGGTGATCGTGCGCGACTCCGAAACGGGCGAGCGCAAGGTCGACCCCGACACCGGCGAGCTCGTGCGTCGCCTGCCGTTCCAGAAGCTCTCGCCCGCGACGTACCCCCCGGGCACCGAAGACCTCGATCCTGCGGAGCGCCGTCGGCGCGGCATCCGCAAGGACTATCGCGAGGTTCGCCCCTCCGAGCAGGCGACGAAGCTGATCGCCGAGCTCGACAAGGCCAAGACCAAGGACCTCTGGCGACTGCTCGTCTCGCTGAACATCCGTCACGTCGGCCCCGTCGCGGCCCGCGCTCTGGCCCAGTGGTTCGGGTCCCTCGACGCCATCCGCGCGGCGTCGCGCGAAGAACTCGCCGCCGTCGAGGGCGTGGGGGGGATCATCGCGGACGCCGTGATCGATTGGTTCGAGGTCGACTGGCACCGCGAGATCGTCGAACGGTGGGCCGCGGCCGGGGTGCGCTTCTCGATCCCGGGTCACCCCGGGCCGGGGGCCGCGGAGGCCGCGGGCGGAGTGCTCTCGGGCGTGACCGTCGTGGCCACGGGCTCGCTCGAGGGTTATACCCGCGAGGGCGCGCAAGAGGCGATCCTGTCGGCGGGCGGAAAGGCCGCATCGAGCGTGTCGAAGAAGACCGACTTCGTCGCCGCGGGGCCGGGCGCCGGGTCGAAGCTCGCGAAGGCCGAAGAGCTGGGCGTGCGGATCCTCGATGCCGCGCAGTTCCGCATCCTCGTCGAGCAGGGACCCGCGGCCCTGGACGGCGCGACAGACGGGGTCGAGGCGGGCAGCTCCGAGCCAGACGAGCGCGCCGCGTCCGCAGGCTGAGAGAACGAGAGAGGGCGGGAGCCGAAGCCCCCGCCCTCTCTGCTCGGTCGTGTCCGGCGTCAGCCGGCGCAGGCCGTTGCAGCCTCGGTGAAGCTCGACTGCAGAGTGCTGATCTGGTCGCTCAGCCCGCTGGCCTTCGACGGGTCCGCGACGACGGTCTCGAGGTACGCGGCGTAGTTGCTGAGCGCACCGCTGGCCTTCTGCGCCGCGGGCGCGATCTCTTCGTTGGTGATCGACGAGAACTGGGTGCCGACGTCGGATGCGAGCTGCTTGAACGCCGTGAGCGTCGCCTGCGGGTCGGAACTGTCGACCGTGCTGCCCGCACCGCTGACCGCCTGGAACTGCTCGCGGACGATGTCGCAGGCCTCCGCCTTCGACTGGTCGCCCGCGGGAGCGGCGGGCGCTGCGGGCGCCGTGGTCTCTTGCGTGGTGGTGGTACCGCCGTCGTTCGTGCTGTTGTCGCTCGACTCGGCGGTGTTCGACGCGCCGCCCGAGCAGCCGGCGAGTAGGAGCAGCGCCGAGGCTGCGACGAGAGCGAACGGAGTGCGCTTGATGATCATGTGATTCCCCCCAAGGTCACACCCGGGCACGACACGGCCCGGATTCGCCCACCGTATCGACCCCGTGGCCGGCCATGCCAATTCGACCCCTGCCCTTGCGCGACGAGCTCGGGTGTAGCAGGGACCGGGTCCTCAGCCCTCGAGGAGCCTGTCGCGCACCTGGCGCCGGAGCACCTTGCCGATGAGGGAGCGGGGGAGTTCGTCGACCACGACGATCCGCTTCGGCACCTTGTACGGCGTCAGGATGCCGCGGGCGAACGCCCGCACCGCCTCGCCGTCGAACTCGCCCGGCGACGACGGCACCACCGCGGCGATGACCTCTTCGCCCGAGTGCTCGCTCGGCACGCCGACGACCGCGACATCCACGACCGAGGGGTGCTGACGCAGCACGTTCTCGACCTCGGTGGGGGCGACGTTGAAGCCGCCCGTGATGATGAGCTCCTTGATGCGGTCGACGATCCGGACGAACCCGCCGTCGTCGATCGTGACGATGTCTCCGGTGCGGAACCACCCGTCGACGAAGACCGCCTCGGTCTCTTCGGGTTTGCCGTAGTAGCCGGAGAAGACCTGCGGACCGCGCACGAGCAGTTCTCCGCGCTCGACGTCCGTGCGGGGATCGTCGGGGTCGACCACGCGGCACTCGGTGCCGGGAAGGGGCAGGCCGACGGTGCCCGCGACCCGGTTGTCGGCCACGGGGTTGGCCATGAGCACGGGGGAGCACTCGCTCAACCCGTAACCCTCGACGAGGAACCCGCCGGTGGCCTGCTCGAAGGGGACGACCAGGGAGTGCGGGAGCGCCATGGCCCCCGAGATCGCGACATCCGTGCCGGTGAGGGACACCCCCTTCTCGTTCGCGGCCGCGAGCAGGCGCTCGGCGATCGGCGGCACCAGCGGAAGGAACGTCGCGGGGTGCTTGTTCGTCACCTTGAGCACGAGGTCGGGGTCGAACTTCGGGAACAGCACGAGACGCGCGCCCATCGACATCGCGAAAGTCAGGCACAACGTCAGGCCGTAGGCGTGGAACATCGGCAGCACCGCGTAGACGACGCAGCCCTCGCCGCGCACGATCTGCGGTACCCAGGCCCGCGCTTGCGCGGCGTTGGCGAGGAGGTTCGCGTGGGTGAGCATCGCCCCCTTGGGGGTCCCGGTCGTACCGCTCGTGTACTGGATGATCGCCAGATCCGTCGAGCCCGGCCGAGGGTGCGCCTCGGGAAGGGGCTGGTGGCGTGTCAGGTCGGCCCAGCGGTCGGCATCCTGGGTCTTCGTCGTCAGGGCGGCACGGGCCTCGCGCGCCCTGGCAATCGGCAGACGCAGGGCGAGTCGGGTGCGCAGCGGCATAGCGGTGGTCACGTCGACCGAGACGAGCGTGCCGACCTTCAGATCTGCGGGAAATTCCTGCACGGTCGCGACGACCTTGCTCCACACGATGGCGTGCTTGGCGCCGTGGTCCTCGAACTGCTTGCGGAGCTCCCGCGGCGTGTAGAGCGGATTGTGCTCGACCACGACCGCACCCAGTCGCAGCACGGCGTAGAACGCCACGATGTGCTGCGGGCAGTTCGGCAATACGAGGGCGACCGGATCCCCCGCCTTGACGCCGCGCTCTGCGAGAGCACCGGCGACGCGGGCGATCTGGTCGGACATCTCGGCGTAGGAGGTCTCACGGCCGAAGAACTGCAGGGCCGGGGCGTCGGGGTAATCCCGCACCGAGGCGTCGACGATGTCGACGAGCGACCCGTCCTGGGGCGCCAGGTCTTCGGGCACCCCCGCGGCATAGCTCGAGGTCCAGGGGCGCGGCGGATCGAAGCTCGTCACCCCGCCAGCCTATGGGCGCGTACGCGGCGGGGTCGAGGCGGGCGCGGCACCGCGCGCGAACTAGACTTGCCGGGTGTCTGAAATCACTCCTGATCTCGTGCGCCATCTCGGTGTGCTCGCCCGGATCCAGTTGAGCGACGAGGAGGTCCAGAGCCTCACCGGTCAGCTGGATGCCATCGTCGACAACATCGCGAAGGTGTCCGAGGTGGCGACCCCCGAGGTCGTCGCGACGAGCCACCCGATCCCGCTCGAGAACGTCTTCCGCCCCGACGTCGTGCAGCAGCAGCTCACGCGCGATCAGGTGCTGCAGAACGCCCCCGACCAGGCCGATGGCCGATTCCGCGTGACCGCGATCCTGGGAGAAGAGCAGTGACCGACCTCACCCGTCTGACAGCGGCCGATCTGGCCGCCAAGATCTCGTCGTCCGAGGTGTCGAGCGTCGAAGCGACGCAGGCTCACCTCGATCGCATCGCCGCCGTCGACGGCGACGTCCACGCCTTCCTGCACGTCAGCGACCACGCTCTCGAGGTCGCGGCCGACATCGACCGCCGTCGCGCGGCCGGCGAGCAGCTCCACGAGCTCGCGGGCGTTCCGCTGGCGATCAAAGACGTTCTCGTCACGACGGACATGCCCTCCACCAGCGGGTCGAAGATCCTCGAGGGCTACATGTCGCCCTACGACGCCACCGTCGTGGCGCGCTCTCGCGCCGCCGGTCTCGTGCCGCTCGGCAAGACCAACATGGACGAGTTCGCCATGGGCTCGTCGACGGAGTTCTCCGCCTACGGCGCCACGCACAACCCGTGGGATCTCGACCGCATCCCCGGTGGCTCGGGAGGAGGCTCCGCCGCCGCCGTCGCCGCGTTCGAGGCGCCCCTCGCCCTCGGCTCCGACACCGGCGGCTCGATCCGCCAGCCGGCGCACGTCACGGGCACCGTGGGAGTGAAGCCGACCTACGGCGGCGTGAGCCGTTACGGCGCGATCGCCCTGGCATCCAGCCTCGATCAGGTGGGGCCCGTCACACGCACCGTGCTCGATGCGGGGCTTCTGCACGACGTCATCGGCGGGCACGACGCGAACGATTCGACCTCGCTCTCCGACGCGTGGCCGTCGTTCGCCGCCGCCGCCCGCGAGGGCGCGACCGGAGAGGTCCTCAAGGGCCTCAAGGTCGGCGTCATCCGCGAACTCGACGACCGCGGCTTCCAGAAGGGCGTCTCGGACTCGTTCCGCGCCTCGCTGGCCGCCATGGAGGCGCAGGGCGCCGAGATTGTCGAGATCAGCGCTCCGCACTTCGAGTACGGCGTCGCCGCGTATTACCTCATCCTCCCCGCCGAAGCCTCGAGCAACCTCGCGAAGTTCGACTCGGTGCGCTTCGGGATGCGGGTGAACCCGCAGGGGGCAGCCACCGTCGAGAACGTCATGGCGCTCACGCGAGACGCGGGCTTCGGCCCCGAGGTCAAGCGTCGCATCATCCTGGGCACCTACGCCCTGTCCGCGGGCTACTACGACGCCTACTACGGCAGCGCGCAGAAGGTCCGCACGCTCATCCAGCAGGACTTCGACGCCGCTTTCGCGCAGGTCGACGTGATCGCGACGCCGTCGGCACCGACCACGGCCTTCCGACTGGGCGAGAAGATCGACGACCCGCTGCAGATGTACCTGAACGACGTGACGACGATCCCGGCGAACCTCGCGGGAGTCCCCGGCATCTCGGTGCCGAGCGGTCTCGCCGCCGAAGACGGCCTGCCCGTCGGCATCCAGTTCCTCGCCCCCGCTCGCGAGGACGCGCGTCTGTACCGCGTCGGTGCGGCGCTCGAGGCGCTGCTCGTCGACCAATGGGGCGGACCACTGCTCGACAAAGCCCCTTCCCTCACGAACGGAGCGTCGCTCTGATGGCGAAAGACGCACTCATGGACTTCGACGAGGCGCTCGAGATGTTCGAGCCCGTCCTCGGCTTCGAGGTGCACGTCGAGCTGAACACGGCCACGAAGATGTTCTCGGCCGCACCCAACCCCGCGAACGAGGCCAACCACGGTGCCGAGCCGAACACGCTCGTCGCGCCGGTCGACATGGGTCTTCCCGGAGCCCTTCCCGTGGTGAACGCCGAGGCGATCCGCTCGTCGATCAGCCTGGGCCTGGCGCTGGGGTGCTCGATCGCTGCGTCGAGCCGGTTCGCGCGGAAGAACTACTTCTATCCCGATCTCGGTAAGAACTATCAGATCTCCCAGTACGACGAGCCGATCGCCTTCGAGGGCTCGGTCGAGGTCGAACTCGAAGACGGCACCATCGTGACCGTGCCCATCGAGCGTGCGCACATGGAAGAAGACGCGGGCAAGCTGACCCACATGGGCGGCGCGACCGGTCGCATCCAGGGCGCCGAGTACTCGCTGGTCGACTACAACCGCGCGGGCGTCCCCCTCGTCGAGATCGTCACCAAGCCGATCTTCGGCGCCGAGCACGCCGCTCCCGCTCTGGCGAAGGCGTACGTGGCGACCATCCGCGACATCGTGCGCGGTCTGGGTATCTCCGAGGCCAAGCTCGAGCGCGGCAACCTCCGCTGCGACGCCAACGTCTCGTTGCGCCCCCGCGGCCAGGAGAAGCTGGGCACGCGCACCGAGACGAAGAACGTCAACTCGATGCGTTCGGTGGAGCGTGCGGTGCGCTACGAGATCCAGCGTCAGGCGGCGATCCTCGCCAAGGGCGGCACCATCACGCAAGAGACGCGTCACTGGCACGAGGACACGGGTCGCACCTCGCCGGGTCGTCCGAAGTCGGATGCCGACGACTACCGTTACTTCCCCGAGCCCGACCTGCTGCCGGTCGTGCCCGCTCCCGAGCTGATCGAGGAGCTGCGCGCCGCACTGCCGGAGCCACCGGCGGCACGTCGTCGTCGGCTCAAGGCCGAGTGGGGCTTCACCGACCTCGAGTTCCAGGACGTCGCCAACGGCGGACTGCTCGACGCGGTGGCCGACACGATCGCCGCGGGTGCTGCGCCGGCTTCTGCTCGCAAGTGGTGGACGGGGGAGATCACCCGCGTCGCCAACGCGCAGGAGCGCGACGCCGCCGATCTCGTATCGCCCGAGAACGTCGCCGCCCTGCAGAAGCTGATCGACGCCGGGACCCTCACCGACAAGCTGGCGCGCCAGGTGCTCGAGGGTGTCATCGCCGGCGAGGGCACCCCGCAGGAGGTCGTCGACGCCCGCGGTCTCGCCGTCGTCTCGGATGACGGAGCGCTCATCGCGGCGATCGACGATGCCCTGGCGGCTCAGCCCGACGTACTCGCGAAGATCCGTGACGGCAAGGTTCAGGCCGCCGGCGCCGTCATCGGCGCGGTCATGAAGGCGATGAAGGGCCAGGCCGACGCCGCGCGCGTGCGCGAGCTCGTCCTGGAGCGCGCCGCCGCGCAGTAGGACTCCGGATGCCACGACCTCGGCCGTCTCGTGCGGCTCGGGGTCGTGGCATCCGTTGTTCGCGGTGTTCCCTCTGCGGGGCCGGATCCGATGTCGGAGGTCCGGGAGAGAATGGATGCCATGGGACGAGGTGATGGGACGGGACGCATCGTCTCGCGCCCCGACGCCGACGACACGGGTGCGGGTATTCTGCACGTCGACATGGACGCGTTCTTCGCTTCCGTCGCGGTCCTCGACGATCCGTCGCTCGCGGGGAAGCCGCTGATCATCGGCGGCTCCGAGGGGCGCGGTGTCGTCTCGAGCGCCTCGTACGAAGCGCGCCGATACGGCGTCAAGTCGGCGATGCCGGTGGCCATCGCGCTGCGACTGTGCCCGACGGCGATCGTCGTGAATCCGCCGTATCACCGGTACACAGAGATGTCGCGACAGGTCATGGGGATCTTCCACGACGTTACGCCGCTGGTCGAGCCGCTCTCGATCGACGAGGCCTTTCTCGACGTACGCGGCGCGAGACGACTCTGGGGGAGTCCCGGCACGATCGCCCGCGACCTTCGCGCGCGGGTGAAGGCCGAGACGGGGCTCACCTGCAGTATCGGCGTCGCCGCGACCAAACACGTCGCCAAGATGGCCTCGACGATCTCGAAGCCCGACGGACTGCTGGTCGTCGCGGCCGCCGACACCGAGGCGTTCCTTCGCCCTCGGTCGGTGCGGGCGCTGTGGGGCGTCGGGCCGAAGGCCGCCGAAGCACTCGAATCGCGCGGCATCCGTCTTGTCTCCGACGTCCTCGACACCCCGCGGCACGCGCTCGACCAGGTCCTCGGTGCGGCGATGGGGGAGCGGATCTGGCACCTCTCGCGCGGGATCGACGCTCGCGAGGTACACACGGGCCGCACCGAGAAGAGCATTGGGCACGAAGAGACGTTCCACACCGACATCTCCGACACGCGCCTGTTGCACGTCGAGCTGCGACGGCTGGCCGATCGGGTCGGGGCGCGTCTTCGCGGGCAGCAGTATGAGGCGTCGACGATCTCGATCAAGGTGCGCTTCTCGGACTTCACGACCCTCAGCCGTTCGCGCACGCTGAAGGAGCCGACATCGGTCGGCCAGCGCATCGGCGACGCGGCGATCGAGCTCTTCGACGGGCTCGAGCGCCGGCAGGCCGTGCGCCTCGTCGGTGTCCGCGGAGAGAATCTGAAGCCCGCGGTGATGGCTGCGACCCTGTGGGATGACGACGCCGAGTGGCGCCGCGTCGAAGGCGCCCTCGACGGTGCCACGGCGCGCTTCGGTCGGGGGGCGGTGACACGGGGATCGCTTCTGGGGCCGTCGCGCGGAGGGGGAGCGCTGCCGACGAATCCCCGCCCGTCGTACGATCACTGACCCGCCACCTGTCGTGGAGGGCTCCGTCGGCTTCTGGTACACGGCCGGACGCCGTATGCAACACCCTGGGCCGGTCGCCGGCGGGCCGCTACGGTGGGCTCATGCCCAACATCGCATTGGAACTCGGCAAGCAGGCCACGAGCTTCGGCGTCAACTCCGCCTATGGCGAGCAGCAGGACGTCGACGGTGTGCGCATCGTCCCCGTCGCCCTCGTCTGGGCCGGGTACGGCGGCGGCTCCGACGAGCAGGGGAACGGCGGCGGCGGCGGGGGCGGTTACACCCTTCCGCTCGGCGCCTACATCCGTCGTGGCGACGATCTGCGGTTCGACCCGAACCTCGTCTCGCTCTTGGCCGTCGGCATCCCGTTCGTGTGGGTAGCAGGCCGTGCCCTCAGCCGTGTCATCCGCGCTCTCAAGAAGTAGCGCAGACCCGGTCGACGACGCTCTCACGGCGGCCCTCGCCGCGGTGAGAGCGCAAATCGTCGCGGTCGGGGCCGCGAATCCGGTCGTCGCCCTCGACGGCCGTAGCGGGGCGGGGAAGAGCTCTCTGGCCCGACGGCTCGTTGCGGCGTGGCCCGGGCGCGGGCGCGTGCAACTGGTCGCGCTCGACGATGTGTATCCCGGGTGGGACGGGCTCGCCGCCGGCGTCGAGTACGCACGGCAGACGATCCTGTCGCCGCACGCTCGTGGTCTCGTCGGCGTATGGGAGAGATGGGACTGGGAGACCGGCTCGCGCGCGGAGCCGTACGCCGTCGATCCTTCGTTGCCGCTCGTCGTGGAAGGGGCAGGACTCCTGACGCCCGAGGTCGCCCGCCTCGCCGACGTCTCGGTGTGGGTCGATGCGCCGCTCCCGTCGCGCAAGGCGCGCGCCCTCGGGCGAGATGGCGACACCTACCGTCCGCATTGGGCCCGGTGGGCCGCCCAGGAGGACCGCCACCTCGCAGCTCACGACCCGGCGGGCCTCGCCGACCTCGTCCTGTCCATTCCCTGATCATTGGTGGCGAGTGGGGATGCCGGTGAGCGGGAAGAGACGTCTGTGGTTCGCCGCGTTCGCGACGATCGTCGTGGTGGCGTCGATCACCTCTCGGGCGGTTTCAGAGCCGCCCCGCCCGCTCCAGCGCGAGGGGGACAGGTCCGCGGCCGCCTTCGCAGATGAGACGGTGCTCGATCACCTGCGCTCGTTGGTTCGGGTCTCGGACCATCCCTCTCGCGAGGCGGCGGCGTTCCTCGCCCGCGCCGCAACGGAGCTGGGGGACCTCTTCCCGTTCGATCTCGTGCTGCTGTCGCAGAAGGGCGATACCTTCGTGGTGGCTTCGTACCGCGTCGAGGAAGGTTCCGACCTGCTGCGTCTTACGGGCGACTATTGGGGTCGAGCGTGCCGGGAGTACGTCGTGGCGACGGATCGCGTCACGACGTCCGCCGTCGCCTGCCCGCCAGGGACACCGGAACGGCCCCGCGGGCGCGGCGACTGACGACCTATCGCGTCAGGCCCTGCCGAGGGCGCCGATGAGCCCGTCCAGTCGGTAGCCGATCCAGTCGTACACGCCGAACCGGGGATCATCCGAGTCGTGGTCGTCGTCGTTCTGGATGCCGAGACGGGTCGCCATGACCAGCCGCAGCGCCGAGAGGGTCCGCATCCAGGCGAGCGCCTCCGTTTCGCCGAGGGCCACGGCGATCGCCGCGTCCGGGTCGCTCTCGGGGTCGAGGTCGGCCCCGTCCAGACCGAGCGTGTGCAGCACCGTCGCGACGTCCTGGGATCGGCGCTCCAGGAGGTCCTCGCCCGTGAGGCGGCGGAACTCACGGCTCGCGTCGGCGTCGTCGGGGTAGGCGTCGGGAAGCAGACGCTCGATGGCGGGGTCGGCTTCGGAGCGGGAGTCCGCCAGGAGGTCGCGGAACTGTCCGACGATGCCGGCCAGGTGCAGGGCTTCGAGGCCGCTGATCTCCAGCACGACGATTCGCTCGTTCACGCGGGGTCCTTCCTGAGCGTGGCCCACAGGCCGAAGTCGTGCATCGCCTGCACGTGCGCTTCCATCACCTCGCGGGGGCCGCGAGCCACGACCGCGTGACCGTCGTGGTGAACCGCGAGCATGAGTCTGTTCGCGGTGGGGGCGTCGAACCCGAAGTACGTGCGGAAGATGTGCGTGACGTAGCTCATGAGGTTTACGGGGTCGTTCCACACGACCGTCTGCCACGACGCCGGCGGTGCGGCAGTGAGGCTCGTGTCGAGATCGACGTCGAGATCGGGAGTGGCCAGGCCCGCCATCACGCCCACCCCAGCTCGTGCAGGCGCTCGTCGTCGATGCCGTAGAAGTGTGCGATCTCGTGGACCAGAGTGGTGTGGATCTCATCGCGCAGCTGGGTCTCGTCGTCGCACGCGGCGAGGTGAGGCTCGCGGTAGACGATGATCCGGTCGGGGAGTTCGCCGACCCCGTACCTCTCGCGCTCGGTGAGTGCCCAGCCGTCGTACAGGCCGAGCAGATCGAGAGACCCGTCCTCCGGGCGGTCTTCGACGACGAAGATCACGTTGTCCAGACCGTCGACCATGTCGTCGGGCAGCTGGTCCAGCTCATCGATCACGAGCTTCTCGAACGACGCTGCGTCCATCTCGAGCGTCGGGCGCGCGTCGACATCGTCGTTCACGGCGGGCCTCCCGGGGTCTCGAGCCGTCTGAGGGATGCCGGCGGCTCGCCGTGGCATCCTTCGTCGATTCTACGGCGCGGGGGAGTGCGGGGTTCGGATGACGAAGGCCCGGCGAGCGATGCTCTGCCGGGCCTTCGGGAATGGGGTGGCTAACGGGACTTGAACCCGCGACCCCCGCGACCACAACGCGGTGCTCTACCGACTGAGCTATAGCCACCATGTGCATGCCGAAGCAGACAACTGAACGATTATGTCATACGTCCAGCGCAAACGACGACACGGCCGTGGCCGAGACGGCCTTGGCCTCTTCGCTCGTCGGACCGGGCTGCGGCACGAAGACCGCGGCACGGTAGTAGGCGAGTTCGCGGATCGATTCGCGAATGTCGGCCAGCGCGCGGTGCCCGCCGTTCTTCGCCGGGGCCTGGAAGTAGGCGCGCGGGTACCAGCGGCGCGACAACTCCTTGATGCTGGACACATCGACATTGCGGTAGTGCAGCCAGCGATCGACCCGCGGCATGTACTTCGCCAAGAACATGCGATCCGTGCCGATCGTGTTGCCCGCGAGGGGTGCTTTGCCCTCGACCGGTGCGAAGCGCTGGATGTACTCGAGGGTCTGGAACTCGGCATCCGCCAGGCTCACACCGTTCGGGATCTCGTCGAGAAGCCCGGAGGAGCGGTGCATCTCGGTGACGAACTCGCCCATGTTGGCGAGAGCGGAGTCGTCGGGCTTGATGACGATCTGGAACCCCGGGTCGAGCACGTTCAGCTCGAAATCGGTGATGACGACCGCGATCTCTACCAGCTCGTCGACGCCGAGGTCGAGGCCCGTCATCTCGCAGTCGATCCAGACGAGCCGGTCGTTCTCGGAGGCGTTTACCATTCCCACATCCTACTGAGGGGTTCCGACACCGGTTCTGGTCCCCCAGACACGATTCGAACGTGTGACCGGCGGATTAGAAGGCCGCTGCTCTATCCACTGAGCTACTGGGGGTCGAACCCAGGATATCGCCCGGTCCCGCCACGCCGCGCCAGCCCCTGGCGCGTCCGTCGGGGCGGCGGTACATTCCGGGCATCGAGAGCAAAGGAGCGCTCATGTCCGAGACGGCGACACGACGAATCTGGGTGGCCTACGGGCCCAACGGAGTCGTGGGCAAGATCCAGAAGGATGCAGACGGCTATCGCGTCCACATGGCGGGTAAAGACGCCCCGTTGGGGGTGTACCCCTCGATGGAGATCGCGAAGAACGCGGTGCACTCCCACCTGAAGCCCGGGAGCGAGCGGCCGGAGTTCCGCGAGCACTGAGGGTGGCCGGCCCGGTCGCGTAGGGCTTCTCCCGCGCTTAATCAGGCGTTCGCCGCGGCGCGCGGACGACTCACGGGCTTCGGCGTGGCGAAGAGGGGCAGAGCGAGGTGGACCAGCGGTCCGATGCCCAGGGCGAACACGACGGTACCGATTCCCACGGTGCCGCCGAGGAGCCACCCCAGAGTCAGCACGGATCCCTCGACGCCGAGCCGGCAGGCCCAGATAGGCCAGCCGAAGCGCAGGTTCATGCCCGTCATGAGCCCGTCTCTGGGGCCGGGTCCGAAGTGGGCTCCGATGTAGAGCCCGGATGCCACGGCCACCAGCACGACCCCGGCGACCAGCATGAGCGCCTGGAGCCAGAATGCGTCGGGGTGGGGGAGGAACCCCAGGGCCAGCTGAAGGCTCGTGCCCACCAGCAGGATGTTGGCCACGGTTCCGACACCCGGCTTCTGACGCAGCGGGATCCACAGGAGCAGGACGCCCACTCCGACGATGTTCGTGATCCAGCCGATCCCGATCCCGGTGACGCGGGAGAGGCCCTGCGCGAACACGGTCCAGGGGTCGACGCCCAGGCCGGCGGCGACGGTGACGGCACAGCCGAGGCCGTACAACACGAGTCCGACGAGGAGGCGGGCGATCCGAGAAGGCATGGACAGATCCAATCATGCGATTGGCTTTTGGGAAGGATGCCAATTCGACTATGGTGGCCGCATGGACTCGCGCGTATCGGCTAGGACGCTCGCCTCGTCTCTCGGCGGATGGCGAGGCAAGGGCCCGGCCTACGAGGCCCTCGCCGATGGGGTTCGCCTGCTCTGTCTGGACAACCGGCTCGCTCCCGCCACCGCGCTCCCCGCCGAGCGCGAGCTCGCCGCAGCGCTCGGGGTGAGCCGGACGACGGTGGCGGCCGCCTATCAGAGCCTTCGCGATACCGGGCACATCGAAAGCCTCCGCGGCAGCGGCAGCGTGACCCTGCCCCTGCGCCGCACCGACCCCGGCCGTCACGAGCTCGATGCCGAAACGATCGACCTGCAGCAGGCGAGCCCGGCGGCGTGGCCCGGTCTGCCGGGCGTCATGGCCGAGGTCGTTCAAGACGCCCCCGCGCTCGTCGCGCGGATCGGCTACGACGTCGTCGGCGATCTCGGGCTGCGCCAGGCGATCGCCGAGCACTATCGCGATCGGGGGTTCCCGACCTCGCCCGATCAGATTCTGGTGACCACGGGCGCTCAGAGCGCCATCCATCTGATTGCCTCGGTCCTGCTCCACCGGGCGGATCGGGTCATGATCGAGACTCCCACCTACCCGCACGCCGCCGAAGCCTTCCGCCGTGTCGGCGCCCGCCTCGTGGGGGTGCCCGTCGCGCCCGCTCAGGGGTGGGATCTGGAGCGAGCGGAGCAGACGTTCGCGCGAGCCCTGCCTTCGCTGGCCTATCTCATGCCGGATTTCCACAACCCGACCGGCAGGACGATGACCGCCGCGGAGACCGAGGCGTTTCTCATCGGCGCGCGTTCGGTCGGCACGCTCCTGGTGATCGACGAGACCACCGCCCAGCTGGACATCGACCGCGCAGTCGGCCCGGCGCCCTTCACGGACGATGAGCGCGTCATCCGTGTCGGATCCCTCGGCAAGACGGTGTGGGGCGGATTGCGTATCGGATGGGTACGCGCGGCGCCCGACATCGTGCGTCGACTGGCGAGTGGTCGCCCCGTGCACGATCTGGGCACCCCCGAGCTCGAACAGGCCGTCGCCGCCCGGCTGATTCCTCGTCTCGGTGAGATCGCGGCGCAGCGTGGGACGCTCCTGCGAGCCGGTCGCGACTGCCTCGTTCCAGAACTGCGGCGGGTGTTCCCCGAGTGGGACGTCCCCGACGTGCACGGCGGCGTGTCGCTGTGGGTGGGGATCGGCGAGCCGCTCAGCACTCCATTGGTCATGTCCGCGCGTGCGCGCGGACTGGCCTTGTCGGCGGGGTCGCGGTTCGCGGTCGAAGGGGGGCATGACCGACGATTGCGCGTCCCGTTCACCGCGGCCCCGTCGACCCTGCAGCGGGCTGTCGCGCTTCTGCGCGAGGCATGGGACGACGTCCGCGGGGGAGGCGCGATTCCCTCGCGCACAGACTTCGCGACCGTGGTGTGAGCCCCGATACGACTTCGCGCGAGGAGCTGCGTCCTGAACCCGGCCCCGGGCCTCAGCGCAGGTAACGGAGGCACTCGACAGCGTCTGCGGAGGACCAGAACTCCCCGAGGCGCCGGAAGCTTCCGGAAGCGGTGTGAAACCGCTCCGCGGCGTATCGCCAGCCCCCGTCGGCGGCGATCGCGCGGATGTGGCCGACCACGATGCCGCGCGGATCGGCGATGCGCCACAGGCCCGCGGCGACATGCGTCGCCGCTCCCCACCCGGCCGGACGCGGGGCCGGAGCGAGATCGTTCCACAGTGCCGTGCTCATGCGACGACGGTAGAACCAACCTCCGACATTGACCGGGGCGAGCGAGTGAGTGCCTCCTCCCCAGGTGAGAAACCGCCCGATCCCTCCACAAAGTTGCGGAACCGCCTCGAAGGACCGGCCCGGTCCGGTCATTCTGGGCCTGGCTCCGGCATCCGTCGGGCACACGGATGCCGGAGCGCACACCACGTCGAGAGGAACCACGAACATGAGCGATCACATCACCCTGGTGGGCAACATCGTCGGAGAACTGGAGCAGCGCTCCACGCGCGGGGGAGGTCCCATCGCGGCGTTCCGCCTCGCAGTCGGAGAGCGCAAGCTCGACCGCGAGCGGGGGGAGTGGGTGGACGGTCACACGAACTACTACAACGTCTCCGCGTTCGGTGACCTGGGGGCACACGCACTGCACTCGCTCAGAAAGGGCCAGCGGGTCGTTCTGACCGGTCGCTTGCGTCTGCGCGAGTGGGAGAACGAGGTCAAACGCGGCATCAGCGCAGACGTGGTGGCCGACGCCATCGGCCATGATCTGCGCTGGGGCACTACGCGCTTCGAGAAGGCGGCCAAAGCGTCGGGATCCCCCGCCGCGACAGGGGATGAGGCGGCGGATCCGTCGGCGGAGGAGGCCTGGGCGATTCCCGGTGGAGCAGACGAGGGTGCACCCGGCCTCGAGATGGCCGGTGCGGGTGCGGCCCCGGCCGACGGCGGTTCGTCGTCGGAGGCGGGGTCGAGCGGTCCGTTCTGACGCGGGTCTTCGAGGCGGCGCGGGGCCGGGGCCACGCACGTCCGCGTGCGGCAGCCAGGAGCAGCGCGGGAGGGTACGTAGACTCGGTCGCGTGTCTCGCCTTCTCGGTCGTCCCCTCGCCGCCCTGACCCTCGTCGCGGTGCTGGGCCTCGCGGGCTGCACCGGCCAGTCGCCCACCCCCGGTCCCGTCGAGACGACGGAACCGTCCGCCTCCGTCGTCGACACGCCCTCTTCGACTCCCACGGCCGCCGCGACGCCGACGCTGGTCGCGGGGGGAACGGCGGAAGAGAACCTGCCGTTCTTCACGCAGGTCGTCCGCGGCGTCTGGTCGGGGCCGAACCAGGTCGCCGGACGCGCCTACATCGACGCCCTGGCGGCGGCGGGCTTCGACAAGGCAGCGATGCAGGTCACTGCCGACCAGACGACCGTCGGCAACCCCGCGGAGAGCATCGAGTTCTCGGTCCGGCTCGGCGACCAGTGTCTCGTCGGCCAAGTCGGTCCCTCGATCGGCAACCCCGTCACCGCGGTGCTGCCGGGCCTGTCGTCCGGCGGGTGCCTGATCGGCCAGACGAGGGCGATCGACTGGTGACGCAGGGCTGACGGCACGTCAGCGGAATGTCCCATCGCCCCTAGACTGAGAGGGTTATGGCGGAATACATCTACTCCATGGTCCGCGCTCGCAAGTCTGTGGGCGACAAGCTGATTCTCGACGACGTCACGATGTCGTTCCTGCCCGGTGCCAAGATCGGCATGGTCGGACCGAACGGTGCGGGTAAGTCGACGATCCTGAAGATCATGGCCGGGCTCGACGTTCCGTCCAACGGAGAAGCGCGGCTCAGCCCGGGCTTCACCGTCGGGATCCTCATGCAGGAGCCCGAGCTCGACGACACCAAGACCGTGCTGGAGAACATCCAGGACGGCGTGGCGATCAAGCCCAAACTCGATCGCTTCAACGAGATCTCGGCCCTCATGGCCGATCCGGACGCCGACTTCGACGCGCTCCTCGCCGAGATGGGCACGCTGCAGGAAGAGATCGACGCCGCCGACGGCTGGGATCTCGACTCGCAGCTCGCCCAGGCGATGGACGCCCTACGCACCCCGCCGGCCGACGCCTCCGTCGCTCCGCTCTCCGGTGGAGAGCGTCGTCGTGTCGCGCTGGCGAAGCTCCTGCTGCAGAAGCCCGACCTGCTGCTTCTCGACGAGCCCACCAACCACCTCGACGCCGAGAGCGTGCTGTGGCTCGAGCAGCACTTGAAGGCCTACAAGGGCGCGGTCATCGCGATCACCCACGACCGGTACTTCCTCGACAACGTCGCGGAGTGGATCGCCGAGGTCGACCGTGGTCATCTATACCCCTACGAAGGCAACTACTCGACGTACCTCGAGAAGAAGGGTCAGCGTCTCGAGGTCCAGGGCAAGAAGGACGCCAAACTCGCCAAGCGCCTCAAAGAGGAGCTGGAGTGGGTGCGCTCCAACGCCAAGGGCCGCCAGGTCAAGTCGAAGGCGCGCCTGGCTCGTTACGAGGAGATGGCGGCCGAGGCCGAGCGCACGCGCAAGTTGGACTTCGACGAGATCCAGATCCCCGCGGGTCCGCGTCTCGGCGGCATCGTCATCGACGCCAAGAAGCTCGAGAAGAGCTTCGGTGACCGCTCGCTCATCAGCAACCTCAGCTTCAACCTGCCCCCGAACGGCATCGTCGGTGTCATCGGCCCGAACGGTGTGGGAAAGACCACGCTCTTCAAGACGATCGTGGGTCTCGAGCCGCTCGACGGTGGTTCGCTCAAGATCGGCGAAACGGTCAAGATCAGCTACGTCGACCAGTCCCGCGCCGCGATCGACCCCGAGAAGACTCTGTGGGAGGTCGTCTCCGACGGACTCGACATCATCACCGTCGGCAAGACGGAGATCCCGTCGCGCGCCTACGTGTCGAAGTTCGGATTCAAGGGACCCGACCAGCAGAAGAAGGCCGGGGTGCTCTCCGGCGGTGAGCGCAACCGCCTGAACCTCGCCATGACGCTCAAGGAGGGCGGCAACCTGCTGCTCCTCGACGAGCCCACCAACGACCTCGATGTCGAAACCCTGAGCTCGCTCGAGAACGCCCTTCTCGAGTTCCCCGGTTGCGCCGTGGTCATCACGCACGACCGGTGGTTCCTCGACCGCATCGCCACGCACATCCTCGCCTACGAGGGCACCGAGGATCACCCCGACCAGTGGCACTGGTTCGAGGGCAACTTCGAGGCGTACGAGGCCAACAAGATCGAACGCCTCGGCGCCGATGCGGCCAATCCGTCGCGGTCCTCCTACCGCAAGCTCACGCGTGACTGACGATTCCGCCATGAGCACTCCCGACGAGGGTCCGGCCGCTGCCGGGCCCTCGCGGGTGCACGTGCCGATCCACCTCCGGTGGGGCGATCTCGATGCGCTCGGGCATGTCAACAACACCTCGATGCTGAAGCTGCTCGAAGAGGCGCGCCTGCGCGCCTTCTGGTTCAGCGACGGCGAAGGCGAGCCCCTGCCGACGGCGGTGTTCGACATGGACGTGCTCGAGAGCGGCGGCGACCGGGCCACGCTGATCGCGCGTCAAGAGATCGAGTATCTGCGTCCCGTGCCCTACAGCCAGCGTCCCCTCGACGTGCGGATGTGGATCGGTGCGATGGGCGGCTCCAGCGCCGACATCTGCTACGAGGTCTACAGCCCCGTCGGAGACGCCGAGCGCGTTCTCTACGCCCGGGCCACCGCTGTGACGGTGCTCGTCGACACGGCGACCGGTCGGCCGACCCGCTGGACCGAGGCGGAGCGTGCGGCCTGGGCGCCGTACACCGGAGACCCGATCGAGTACCGCCGCCGTTCCTCACGCGGCTGACGCCGACATCGCCCCAGAGCTTCGAGCTCGCCCGCTGTTCTCCATCGGCGATCTCCCGGTTCTCGGCGGGTGCGACGCACCGCCGGCCTCGAGCCTCGCCTCGCGAACGCAGTCGCCGGGGTTCCGGCATCCGGGATCAGTCTCGCGGAACGCGCACCATGACCTCTTGCGCGACACTGGCCAACAGGGCGCCGTCACGCGTGTAGATCCTGCCCGTCGCGAGACCGCGGCCACCGCGGGCGTTGGGGGACTCCTGCACGTACAGCAACCAGTCGTCGACACGGCCGGGGCGGTGCCACCACATCGCGTGGTCCAGGCTCGCGACCTTGAGCCCGGGGGCGTTCCACGCCACGCCGTGCGCGCGCATGATCGACTCCTGGATCGTGAGGTCGCTCAGGTACGCGAGAGCGGCGCGGTGAACGGCCGGGTCGTCGGTGATCGCCCGACGCAGCTTCATCCACACCGCCTGTCGCGGAACCTGCGGACCGTCCGCAGACGCATACAGCGGCGAGGTCACGTGCCGGACATCGACAGGGCTCTCTGAGAAGATCCGTCGGCTGACCGGGTGCAGGGCGTCGACGTCGAGGACGGGGGCGTCCTCGGGCTGCGGGATGCCGCCGGGCATCGGCTCGAAGTGCTCGAGACCCGGGTCCTCGTCCTGGAACGACGCGATCATCGAGAAGATGGGCACACCCGACTGGAACGCCTGGGTCCGCCGGGTCGAGAAGGAACGACCGTCGTGGATGCGATCGACAGAGAAGGTGATCCCGTCCGTCGGATCCCCGGGGCGAAGGAAGTAGCCGTGCATCGAGTGCACGGATCGCTCGGGCGGGAGGGTTCGCGAGGCGGCCACGACCGTCTGTGCGAGAACTTGTCCGCCATAGACGCGCCCGGTCGGCATGGGCTGCGACACCCCCGTGAAGATGTCTTCGGTCGTGCGCGCTCCCGCGTCGCGCAGGTCGAGCACGGCGAGCAGCGACGCCACGGGATCGACGGCCTCGGACACACTGACTCCCGTTCCGGCGCGATGAACCCGCACCGCTTGATAGTTTAGGGCGGGTGTCCGCGCGCCTGTTGTTCCCCGACCCGCAGGCGGCAGCCGACCTGCTCACTTTCGCCGCCCGAACGATCCGCCTCGGTGACGGCACCGTGCGACTGCGCGCCGACGGGGGAGTACTCGTCGCGACGGCCGCACCGCTCGCCCCGCGGGGGCTGCTCGATGCGACCCCGACGGTCCTGGGCCTTCGCGTGTCGGCCATCGACCCCGAGCTCGAATGCGACGTGGTCGTCGACGCCTCGGCCCTGCTTCCCGCTCCCGACGACGCCTCCGCCGTCGTGCTGCCCGAGACCGCGACGTCTCCCGCCTGGGCCGGCATCTCGCCCCCTCGCGGAGGGTGGGAACAGACGGATGCCGTCGACGCGGCCGTTCTGGCATCCCGAGCCCAGTACGGCGTCGCCGCCGTCGCCGACGCGCTCCCCGCCGACGCGGGTGAAGACGTCGTGCGGCTCGTGCGGGCTCAGGTGTGGGGTCAGCCCGACGACGCTCTCGGCGGACTGCCGCTGGGTACGGCCTTCGCGGCTTTCGCCCTGGGTTTCATCGCCGGGTCCGAAGAAGCCCCCGTGCGTCGCAGCGGCGCCTGGACGCGCGTGAGCCTCGCGCGTGGCCACGTGCTGGTGCGCGGGCCGGTGCGTTCCGGACTCACCGCCGTCCGCGCGACGGGCAGCTGATCCAGCAAGCGCACAGCTGGCGTCATTACGCTGAAGAACAGCAAGGGGAGTACTCCCGTCGCGGCGTATCCGTCATCACGAGTCCACGGTTGGATTCCGGGTACGTCGGTCCGTAAGGGCGGAGGAGACCTTGACGTCGCGGCCGCGTGCCGCCCGTCGAGAGGTTCCTCCATGATCTCGTTCTCCCGTCTGTTCGATCTCGCTTCCAAGGCTGCGGGCAAGGCCTCGTCGTCGCAGCGCACGCCGGGCGCCGCCGGCGGCAAGGACTGGCGCGACATGGTGCGCTCGGCGGCTGACGCGGTCACGGGCGATCGCCGCACGAATCCCCCGCACGCGGCGGCGCCGAACGGCTATGCCCCGCCCGCGTCGCAGGGCCGTTACGCCCCGCCGGCCTCTTCTCGTACGTCATCCACGCTGTCGACCGAGGACCGCGCGGCAATCGCCCGTTACGACTACCTCGTGCGCACGGCCGAGCCCGATCGGGTGGAGCAGATGCACCGTGAGGCCTTCGCCCGCCTCACCCCGGCCCAACGCGCGCTGGTGAAGGAGCGGATGGATGCCGATCTGGCTCCGCACGAGCGTCCCCGCACCGACGCCGCCGATGATCTCGCGCGCACCGCTGCTCGGGCGGAGGCCGCGCGGCCCGGACGCATGTCGGGGCTGTTGGCCAAGGCCGGGCGCGGAGGCCTCGTCGGTGCCGGCATCGTGGGGGCCGGGGGACTGCTGGCCGCAGTGGCCGGCGGCGCGGTCGTCAGCGCCGTCGCCGGCCCGCTGCTGGCTCAGGCCGGGCAGCTGGGCGTCGACTTCACGGGACTCGCGGAGGGCGTCGACCTGGAGGCCATGGCATCCGGAGTCGATCTCACCTCGCTCGCGGAGGGCACGGGGATCGGCGAGTGGGCGGGAGGCGCACAGGACGCCGTCTCGGGAGCGGGTGAGCAGATCAGCGGCTTCGGTGAGGGGCTGTCCAACCTCGACATCCCCGGATTCGGAGACTTCCTCGGGCGGTGATCAGTCGATCGCGCGGACCGGGAGCCCGGTATCGGGTCGCCCGCCTTGCTGCGGGCCGATACCGCGTGACTCGAAGGTGTTGACCATCGCGTAGGCCGCCCGTTCGAGGTAGTCCCACAGGGGTGCTTCGAACGCGGGCGGCAGGGCGATCTCGTCGACGGCCGTGCGCATGTGCCGCAGCCACCGGTCGCGGGCGTCGGGGTCGACGTGGAAGGGCATATGGCGCATCCGCAGGCGCGGGTGCCCGCGCGTCTCACCGTAGGTGGTCGGGCCACCCCAGTACTGCGCGAGGAACAGGGTCAGCCGCTCGGCTGCAGGGCCGAGGTCCTCCTCGGGGTACATCGGCTTCAGTACCTCGTCCGAGGCGACCCCGCGGTAGAACGCATCGACCAATCGACGGAAGGTGTCCATGCCCCCGACCTGGTCGTAGAAGTTCACAGGCTCGGTCATGTCTGGTCCTTGTCGTCGGCGCGCACGGCCGGGGGCGTGGGCTTGGGCGTGTCGGCTCCGGGGGCGGGAGGCAGGTCCACTACGGCGGTGGGCGTGTCGTCGCGGACGGTCTTCTTCTTCACCTTGGATGTCGAAGTGTCCGCCGCATGATCCTCCACGATCTCGGACACGTCCAGCTTGCTGCGGCGGGGCCGCCAGATGGGCCGGCTCGCGCCGACGGTGACCTGGGTCTCCTTGGTCTTGGGCGGGTGTGCGCCGCGCACGCTCTGTGCGCCCTCGGCGCCTGTCAGAACGATCGAGTTCAGCTGCGGGAGGGCGATGCCCATCGCGTCGATCGCCTTCTTCAGACGCGCGCGCAGCTCTCGGGCCACGTCGTCCTTCGCGCTCGAGCGTGTCTTCATCACGAGCCGGATGACGAGGGCATCGCCGCTGATGGATTCGAGGCCCCAGATCTCGGGCTGCTCGATGATGCGCGAGCGCCACTTCGTCTCTTTCGCCATCGTCTTCGCCGCGGTGAGCATGGCCTTCTCGACGTCGTCGATATCGGCGTCCACGGGCACGGCGAGGTCGATGATGACGCGGGACCAGCCCTGCGACATGTTGCCGATGCGGGTGATCTCGCCGTTGCGGACGTACCAGAGCGTGCCGTTGACGTCGCGGACGTGGGTGATGCGGACGCTGACGAACTCGACGATGCCCGTCGCGAGTCCGAGATCGACGACGTCGCCGATGCCGATTTGGTCTTCGGCGACGATGAAGATCCCGTTGAGGACGTCTTTGACGATGTTCTGCGCGCCGAAGCCGAGACCGGCGCCGATCGCCGCGGTGAGCAGGGTCAGCGAGGCGAGGGCGTTCGGAGCGACGATGCTGGCGATCCAGACGAGGGCGACGATCACGAGGATGACGTTCACGATGTTCTGCAGGATCGTGCCGAGCGTGCGCGTGCGCTGCACGAGGCGCACCGCGTTGAGCGGAGAGCGATCGAGGGCTTGCGTGTCGTCCACACGCGCCTTGCTCTTGGCCCCGTTGACGATGCGATCGACCACGCGCCGAATGATCAGGCGAAGCAGCCAGGCACCCACGGCCACACCCACGATGATCCCGAGGATCTGCAGCAGCGTGCCGCCGAAGCTCAGCAGCTGGCCGCCGATCCAGCCCCACGTGTCCGGGTTGGCGAGATCGCTCGGCGACGTGATCGAGGGCGACGGGGTCGGTTCGGGGTTTTCGGCGAGAACGAACATCGGCTTCAGCCTAACGACGGATGCCTCGGCGCCGGCTGAGCGTCGAGGCATCCGTGTGGACGACGCTCAGGCGTCGCGCGAGCGCAGGGCGACCCACCCCAGCAGCAGCGGGCCCACGACCCAGCCGGCCATCGTGAGGGCGGGCTCGAGGAGGTCTTGGGCACCGGGCTGCGTGAGGGAGCCCGCCGCGCTGACCGGGAGGTACTTGCCGGCCTCGACGACCCACATCCAGTCCGGACCGGCGATCGAGAACAGGCTGAGCATGATCGGCAGGACGAAGAGCACCCCCACGGTCACGGCGATCGCGCCGGCGCCGCTACGCAGCAGGAATCCGAATCCGACGCCCATGAGGGTGAAGCAGGCCATCGACAGCACGCCGAGGGCCAGTGGGACGAGGGAATCGGCCGGGCGCGCCCAATCGATGCTGGTGCCCGACAGGGGAGCGGTGGCCGCGATCGCGACGGCGTAGATGACCACCGTGGTCCCCATCATGGTGAGAGCCACGACGATCGCCTTCGCCAGCAGCACGGCGCCCCGGCGCGGCTGGGCGGTGAGCGTCGACCGGATCATCCCGGTGGAGTACTCCCCGGTCACCACGATCGCGCCCAGGATGCCGGCGACGAGCATCGTGAACTGGGTGGGCGCCAGGATGACGTTGGTTGGCGCCATGCTCCCACCCATGCCGCTGGTGGCCAGGGCGATCAAGAGCGAGATGCCGACGGACAAGGCGGCCGTGACCCCGAGCGACCACCACGTCGAGCGCAGGGTGAGGATCTTGATCGCCTCGCTCCGGAGGAGGTGGGCGAAGCTCAGACGGTGTCCGGTGGTGTGGGTGGCCCGGCGGGGAGCGGCGGCGAGAGCGGTCATGCGATCTCCTTGGTCTTGTACTCGACGGAGTCGTCGGTGAGGGCGAGGTAGGCGTCTTCGAGAGATCCGACGCGCGGGCTGAGCTCGTAGAGGGGGATGCCGTGGGCTGCGGCGATGTCGCCGACGGTCTCGGGGGTGATCCCGGTGATCTGGGCCGCGCCCGGTTCGACGGCCGAGATGGTGGCATCCGGGATCTCGAGGGCGGTGACGAGCTCGCCCAGGCGAGGAGAGCGCACGAGCAGTGTGGTCGTGGTCCAGGTGCGCACGAGTTCGGGCAGGGGCGCGTCGGCGAGCACGCGGCCGCGACCGAGGACGATCACGTGATCCGCGGTCTGCGACATCTCGCTCATCAGGTGGCTCGACAGCAGCACCGTGCGACCCTCGGCGGCGAGGTGCCGCACGAACTGGCGCACCCAGCGCACTCCCTCGGGGTCGAGGCCGTTGACCGGCTCGTCGAGGATGAGCGTGTGCGGGTCGCCGAGCAGGGCCGCTGCGATCCCGAGCCGCTGGCCCATGCCGAGCGAGAATCCGCCTGCGCGCTTTCCGGCGACGGTGCCGATACCGGTGAGCTCGATGACCTCGTCGACGCGCTGCGCACCGATGCCGTGCGTGGCGGCCATCGCGCGAAGGTGGTTGCGCGCCGATCGGCCGGTGTGGACGGCCTTCGCATCCAGCAGCACGCCGACCTCGGTGAGGGGGGAGCGCAGCTGACGGTAGTCCTGGCCGCCCACGGTGACGCGTCCCGCGGTGGGGCGGTCGAGCCCCACGATCATGCGCATCGTCGTCGACTTACCCGCACCGTTCGGTCCGAGGAAGCCGGTCACCCGGCCCGGGGCCACCGTGAACGAGATGCCGTCGACGGCGGTCTTGTCGCCGTATCGCTTGGTGAGGTTCTCTGCAACGATCATGCCTCCACGCTATGAAGCACGCCTCAGCCACCGCGTCCCTCGAAAGGATGACTCGCGCCGTCGCGAGGATGATCCCGAGAACGACGAATGCCCCCTCCCCGGAGGGAGAGGGCATTCGATCGGGGCGGACGCTCAGGCTGCGTCGCGCTCCTGCACGGCCAGCGCGCGCTCGACACCGGCGAGGTTCTCACCGACGAGGCGACGCAGCGCGGGCGCGGCGTCGGCGTTCTGCGACAGCCATGCGCGCGTCGCGTCACGCAGAGCCGTGTTCGCCAGCGCGGCCGGGTACAGCCCCACGATCAGGTAGTTCGCGATCTGGTAGCTGCGCGACTCCCAGATGGGCAGCAGCATCGCGAAGTACGGCTCGACGAAATCGGCGAGCACATCGACCGTCGCCGGGTTCGTGAAGCCGGCAGCCGTAGAGCGAACGATCGTGTTGGGGGCGTCGGTGCGCTCGATGAGCGAGTCCCAGGCCTCCTGCTTCGCCGCGTGCGAGGGCAGCGACGCCTTGGCCATGGCCGCAAACTCACCGCCCTTGGCGGTGTTGTCGGCGGCGCGGGCTTCGTCGATGTCAGCGGCGGTTGCGGCACCCGCGGAGGCGAGCGACACCAACAGCTGCCACGACAGGTCGGTGTCGATCTCGAGGCCCTCGAGCGTCCTGTCGCCCTCGCGCAGGGCCCGCACCGTCTCGGCGTGCGCCGGGGTGGTGGCGGCCGAGGCGAAGGCGGTGACGAACTGCAGCTGGCTGTCGCTGCCGGCCTCCGCCGCCTGCGCGAGTGCCCAGAGCCCGTCGGCGACGCGCTCGCGCGCGGCCTCGCGGGTCGTCGGGGCGACGTAGGAGTTGGCGGCGAGCTGCAGCTGACCGAGGGTCGTGCGCACGGTGGTCGACTCGGTCTCGGAGCCGATGTTCTGCAGGACGAGGTCGAGGTAGTCGGTCGCGGAGGACTCGGCATCCCGGGTCTGATCCCACGCCGCGCCCCAGACGAGCGAGCGTGCGAGGGGGTCGGAGATGTCCTTCAGGTGCGCGATGGCCGTGGCCAGCGAACGCTCGTCGAGGCGGATCTTCGCGTAGGCGAGGTCGTCATCGTTGAGCAGCACGAGATCGGGGCGACGGATGCCGCGCAGCTCCGCGACCTCGGTACGGTCCCCGTCGACGTCGATCTCGACCCGGTGCACGCGCTCGAGCGCCCCCGCGTCGTTCAGCGAGTAGAAACCGACTCCGAGGCGGTGCGGACGAATCGTCGGGTAGTCCGCCGGGGCGGTCTGCACGATGGCGAAACGCGTGATCGTGCCGTCGGGGCCCTCTTCGATGAGCGGGGCGAGGGTGTTGACGCCCGCCGTCTCGAGCCACTTCTTCGACCAGTCGCCCAGGTCGCGACCGCTGGTGGCCTCGAGCTCGACGAGCAGGTCGCCGACCTCGGTGTTGGACCACTGGTGCTTCTGGAAGTACGCGGCGACACCGGCGAAGAACTGCTCGATGCCCACCCACGCGGCGAGCTGCTTGAGCACCGAACCGCCCTTGGCGTACGTGATGCCGTCGAAGTTCACCTGCACGTCTTCGAGGTCGTTGATCTCGGCGACGACCGGGTGGGTCGAGGGCAGCTGGTCCTGACGGTAGGCCCAGGTCTTCTCCATCGCGTTGAAGGTCGTCCATGCGGCCTCCCACTCGGTGGCCTCGGCGGTGGCGATGGTGGACGCCCACTCGGCGAACGACTCGTTCAGCCAGAGGTCGTTCCACCACTTCATGGTGACCAGGTCGCCGAACCACATGTGCGCGAGCTCATGCAGGATCGTGACGACGCGGCGCTCCTTGACGGCGTCGGTCACCTTGCTGCGGAAGACGTAGGTCTCGGTGAAGGTCACCGCGCCCGCGTTCTCCATCGCGCCGGCATTGAACTCGGGCACGAAGAGCTGGTCGTACTTCGCGAAGGGGTAGGGGAAGCCGAACTTGTCCTCGAAGTAGGCGAATCCCTGACGGGTCTTCTCGAAGACGTAGTCGGCATCCAGGTACTGCCACAGGCTCTTGCGGGCGAACACGCCGAGCGGGATGACGCGGCCGTCGGCGCTGGTGAGCTCGCTGTAGGTGGCCTCATAGGGGCCGGCGACGAGGGCGGTGATGTACGAGGAGATGCGCGGGGTCGCGGGGAAGTCCCAGCGGGCGGTGTCGTCGGACACGGGGACCGGGTCGGGGGTCGGCGAGTTCGAGACGACCTTCCAACGCGCGGGGGCGGTGACCGAGAAGGTGAACTCGGCCTTGAGGTCGGGCTGCTCGAACACCGTGTACATACGGCGCGAATCGGGCACCTCGAACTGCGAGTACAGATACACCTCGCCGTCGACGGGGTCGACGAAGCGGTGCAGGCCCTCACCGGTGTTGGTGTACTCGCAGTCGGCCTCGACGACGAGTTCGTTCTGCGCGGCGAGGTCGTCGAGCGCGATGCGAGAATCGGCGAACACCGTGGCGGGGTCGAGCGAACGGCCGTTGAGCGTCACCGAATGCACCTTGCGCGCGACGAGGTCGATGAAGGTCGACGACCCCTCGGTAGCGGCGAAGGACACGACGGTGCGGGAGGAGAACACCTCTTCACCGCGGGTGAGGTCGAGCTGCACATCGTAGGAGTGCGTGTCGACGATCGCGCGGCGCTCCTGCGCTTCGATGCGGGTGAGGTTCTCTCCTGGCACTGGCGTACTCCCGGGGGTCTGGGTGGAATTGTCGCGGGTGACGCGGTTGACGTCGCTGACAACCGTATAAGCCTAGTAGCGAGATATCTCGCCTCGCGCTCGTCAGCCAGGTGGGAAGATGTGATCGTGAGCACGACCGACACGGACACCAGCCCTGACACCGTCCTTTACGCGTCGTCCGCCGCAGCGTCCGGACCCAAGTGGGTCGAGACGCCGGTGGCATACGACGGCATCCTCCTCGCCGGCTTCGGCGGGCCCGAGGGCCAAGACGACGTCATCCCGTTCCTGCGCAACGTCACGCGCGGGCGCGGCATCCCCGACGAGCGCCTCGAAGAGGTGGCACACCACTACCGGCACTTCGGCGGCGTGAGCCCGATCAACCAGCACAACCGCGAGCTGAAGGCCGCGCTCGAAGCCGAGATCTCCGAACGAGGCCTGGGTCTTCCGGTCTACTGGGGCAACCGCAACTGGGAGCCGTATCTCGAAGAGGCCGTGACAGAGGCAGCCGAGGCCGGAGACACGACTCTGCTGGCCATCGCGACGAGCGCCTACAGCTCGTTCTCGAGCTGCCGCCAGTACCGCGAGGACTACGCGCGCGTTCTCGAGGCGACCGGCCTCGGCGAGACGGTGACCATCGACAAGGTCCGCCAGTTCTTCGACCACCCCGGCTTCGTCACCACGTTCGTGCGTGGAGTGACGGATGCCGTTTCGGCGTACGTCGCCGACGGAATCGCGCCCGAGAAGATCCGTGTGCTGTTCTCGACGCACTCCATCCCCACCGCCGACGCGCAGCGTTCGGGCCCCCGTGACGTCGACTTCGGCGAGGGCGGGGCCTATGAGGCGCAGCACAAGGCCGTCGCCGCGTTCGTCATGGCCGAGGTGGCCGCCGCCGTCGCCGACGTCGAGTGGGAGCTCGTCTACCAGTCGCGCTCGGGCCCGCCCACGCAGCCCTGGCTCGAGCCCGACGTCAACGACGTCATCGCGGAGCTGCCCGGGCGCGGCGCCGAGGCCGTGGTGATCGTGCCGCTCGGCTTCGTCAGCGACCACATGGAGGTGCTCTGGGACCTCGACACCGAGGCCATGGAGGCGGCCGAAGAGGCCGGTATCCGCGCGGTGCGCACGCCGACTCCGGGCATCGACCCGGCGTACGTCTCGGGCTTGGTCGACCTCGTGGAGGAGCGGCTGAAGGGCACGCCGAAGTCCGAGCGACCGCACCTCACCGACCTCGGTCCCTGGTACGACGTCTGCCGCCCCGGATGCTGCGAGAACATCCGTGCCGGCTTCAAGCCCGTCGCCGCGGGGCTGCGCCCCTGATCATCCTCGACGCCGCCCGTTCCTTTCGAGGAGCGGGCGGCGTCGTCATGTCCGCCCGCGATGTCGGACCCTCTCAATAGACTTGCCGCATGCGTATCCACATCGGCACCGATCACGCCGGTCTCGAGTTCTCCACCCAGATCCAGCACCACCTCGCCGAGCAGGGCCACGAGGTCATCGACCACGGTCCGATCGAGTACGACGCTCTCGACGACTACCCCTCGTTCTGCATCCGCGCAGGTCAGGCGGTCGTCCGCGACCAGGCCGCGGGCGTCGACGCCCTCGGGGTCGTGTTCGGCGGTTCGGGCAACGGCGAGCAGATCGCCGCGAACAAGGTGCTCGGAGTGCGCGCCGCGCTCGTGTGGAACATCTCCACGGCAGAGCTCGCCCGCGAGCACAACGACGCCAACGTCATCTCGATCGGTGCGCGTCAGCACACCTTCGACGAGGCCGCGTCGTTCATCGACCGTTTCATCGCCACCCCCTTCTCGGGCGAAGAGCGCCACGCGCGCCGTATCGGCCAGCTCGCCGCCTACGAGCAGGACGGGGTGCTGTTGCCCGACCCTCGCGCCGGCGAGAAGCCGAACACGATGACCGACGCCAGCGACTCGTTCGACCCCGAGGCAGGCTGATGCCCGAAGGGCATTCCGTCCACCGCATCGCGCGTCAGTTCGAGCGCAACATCGTGGGCCGGACCGTCGCGGCGTCCAGTCCTCAGGGGCGTTTCGTCGAGGGTGCTGCGGTGATCGACGGTCGAGAGGCGCTCGAGGTCCGCGCCGTGGCGAAGCAGATGTTCCTCCGGTTCGACGGCGACGTGTGGTTGCGCGTCCATCTCGGCATGTACGGCGCGTGGGACTTCTCGGGTGAGGTGGTCGTCGACGCCACGATCGCCTCGGCCAACGGCCGGATGGGCCACACGAATCAGCGCGGCACCGTGCTCGACGACGAGCCCATCTTGGATGCGGCGGGCGAGAACTCGCTGAGCTCGATCGGGGCCCCGCGGCGTACTCGCGTGCGCATGTCGGAGCAGACGACCGGGCTCGAAGAGCAGACGGAGTGGCCGCCGCCCGTCGTCGGCGCGGTGCGGCTGCGTCTGCTGACCGAGACGACCTGCGCCGACCTGCGCGGACCGACCGCGTGCGCGCTGCAGACGCCCGACGAGGTGGCGGCGACGATCGCCAAGCTCGGGCCCGATCCGCTCGTCGACGACCTCGCCGAGGGCGAGGAGCAGTTCACGGCGACCGTGCGCAAGAAGCCCACGGCCATCGGCCTGCTGCTCATGGATCAGTCCGTCGTCAGCGGGATCGGCAACGTCTACCGCGCCGAGTTGCTCTTCCGCGCACGGCAGAACCCGCACACCCCCGGTCGCGACGTGCCGGAGGAGGTCGTCCGAGGGCTGTGGCGCGATTGGGCCCGGCTTCTGCCGATCGGCGTCGAGACCGGTCAGATGATGACGATGGACGACCTCGACCCCGAGGCCTACCGTCGCGCGATGGCCCACCGCGACGACCGGCACTGGGTGTACCACCGGGCGGGGCTGCCCTGCCGGGTGTGCGGGACGACGGTGCTGATGGAGGAGGCCGCGGGGCGCAAGCTCTACTGGTGCCCGAACTGCCAGGCGTAGCCGCGTGGGCGTCCGAGTCGTTGAGCCTGTCGTACGGCCGGCTCCCCGCGTTCTAGGCTGATCCGGTGCGTCAAAACCCGAGCTTCGCGATGACCGACGTCGGTGAGATCCGCCGTCTCATCGATCTCAACCCGTGGGTCACTCTCGTCAGCCAGGGCGAGGAGGGCCTCGTCGCCTCGCACTACGCCGTCATGCTCGACGAAGACCGCGACGACCTCACGATCGTGGGGCACGTCGGCAAGCCCGACGACGCGATCCTGGGTCTCGGTGCTCGTGAACTGCTCGTCGTGGTTCAGGGCCCGCACGGCTACATCACACCGCGCTGGTACGGCGAGGTGGCGGCCGTGCCCACGTGGAACTTCGTCTCGGCCCATCTCCGTGGCATCCCGGAACTTCTTTCTCCCGAGGAGAACCTGCGCGTCCTCGACAGACTGGTCGACCGATTCGAAGGTCACGGAGACGACGCCCGCGGCCTCTACACGCTGCCGAACGACGTCACGTTCGTCGAGCGCCTCGAGCGGGGCACGGTGGGGTTCCGCCTCTCTCCGACGCACGTGACGGCCAAGCGCAAGCTCAGCCAGAACCGCACGGTCGAGGTCGTCGAGACGATCATCGACGGTCTGACCGCCGAGGGGCGCCACGAGCTCGCCGACGAGATGCGGCGCGCCGCCGACGCCCGGGTCCGTCCGTGATCGGCGAGGAGGCGGGGTTCGTCCGTGCGGTGCGGGTGGCCGGCCCGGGGCGGGAGTTCCTCCCCACCACCGAACCGGTCGACATCGTCGTCGCCGATGGGCGTATCGCCGACATCGCCCCCACGGGAAACCTGCGTCCCACCGGCTTCGTCGTCGACGGCGAGGGCGGGTGGCTCCTCCCAGGGCTGTGGGACCACCACGTGCACGTGTTGCAATGGGCTCTCGCCGTCGACCGCGTCGCCCTCGGCGAGGTGGCGAACGCGCGCGACGCCGCCGCGATCATGGCCCTCGCCCCCGAGACCGACGGGCGCCGTATCGGCACGGGCTTCCGCGACGGCCTCTGGCCTGATTCGCCGAGCCTCGACGTGCTGGATGCCACGACCGGCGGCGTCCCCACCTATCTGATCAACGCCGACGTGCACAGCGTGTGGATGAACACGGCGGCCTTCCGCCGCGAGGGCTTCGAGCTCGTGGCATCCGGGGTCGTCGTCGAAGAGGACGCGTTCGAGATCTCGCGGCGGCTCAACGCCGTCGCCCCCGAAGTGGCGGACGCGGCCGTCGAGCGAATGGCGCACGCGGCGGCGGCGCGGGGCGTCGTCGGCCTCGTCGACCTCGACATGACCTGGAACGACGAGCCGTGGCAGCGACGTTCCGCACGCGGGTTCGACGCGCTGAGGGTGTCGTACGGAACGTATCCGCAGGACCTCGACCGCGCCATCGCCGAAGGACTGCGCACCGGCGACCCCGTCCGCGGGTCGACGAACGGCCTCGTTCGCGTCGGACCGCTCAAGGCCATCACCGACGGCTCGCTGGGGACCCGAACCGCCGCTTGCACTCACCACTATCCGGGCGAGGTCGGCAATCACGGCCTGCTCACGGTTCCGCCGGACGAGCTCGTCGAGATGATGACGCGCGCGACGGCCGCGGGGCTGGAGTGCGCGATCCACGCGATCGGTGATCTCGCCAACGCCCACGCCCTCGACGCCTACGCCCGCACCGGCGCGGTCGGCACGATCGAGCACGCCCAGCTCGTCGCGCACGCCGACATTCCGCGCTTCGCCCGTCTGGGAGTCGCCGCGAGCGTGCAGCCCGAACACGCGCTGGACGATCGGGACATGACGGATGCCATCTGGGCCGAGCAATCCGCCCAGCCCTACCCGCTCCGCGCCCTCGCCGACAGCGGCGCCAACCTGCGCTTCGGCTCCGACGCGCCGGTCGCGCACCTCGATCCCTGGGCAGCCATGGCATCTGCGGTCTTCCGCACGCGCGATGGTCGGGACGCGTGGCAGCCGCACCAGCGGGTGGACATCGACACCGCCATCGCGGCATCCACCGCCGGGGGGTCGACGGCCGCGGCGGAGATTTCACCCGGCGCGGTCGCCGACGTGGTCATCGTCGGCGCGGATCCGCTCACGGCCGACGAGCGGGGCCTTCGGTCGATGCCGGTTCGCACGACGCTCCTGGCCGGACGCGTGACGCACGGCGTCTGAACTCTTCCGCGCGGGGGCTTCCCGTCGCCTTCGCGCGTTCGCCGACAGGAGCCGGCTTTCGGCGGCTCCCGCGTCCGGAAACGACGAAGGGGGCGATGCCGAAGCACCGCCCCCTTCGCAGAGACGTCTTACGCGGCGAGGTGCGCGAAGAGGAACCAGCGGTCCTTGTCGAGACCGCGCTTGATCTCGATCGCGACGTCCTGGCTCGACATGTCGATCTCGTCGAGACCCTCGATGGCGGTCTCGATGTCGACGAGCACGGCGTCGATGTCGGCGATGACCGCGCGGATGACCACGTCGGACTGCGCGAAGCCGGCGGGAACCTCGGTGGCCTTGGCCTTGGCGGCGACCGTCGACAGGCGCGAGTCGATGGGAAGACCCAGGGCGACGATGCGCTCGGCGGCCAGGTCGGCCCAGTCCTGCGCGTGAGCGACCACCGAGTCGAGCAGCTCGTGAACGCCGATGAAGTTGGAGCCGCGGACGTGCCAGTGGGCCTGCTTGCCGTTGACGACGAGGGCCTCGAGGCCGATCACGACGGGGGAGAGGAACTGGGCGGTGCCGGCGGCCATCGTGGGGTCGACGGTGGTGGCGGCGGGGGTCTGAACGGTGCTCATTTTTTTTGCTCCTTAGGCGACGTTCGAAGTCTCGATGGATGCAACGCTACTCACGTGAGAGCATTCCGCAAGCAAGATGAGGCTCGGCTAAATACCCGGTGAATAGGCAAACCTCACCTACTTTCAGCACTGCCCGCGAGGGGTGCCGCACCCGCTATCGATTCGCCCAAGACGCGTCCGCCTCGCTGCCGGCGGGCGCGCAGCACGCCCGAGCACCGACCGCCGGGAATCGCTGGCGCAGGGATTGCTCGCTCTCGCGTGTCGCGCCCAGCGGGTTCGTGTCGAACCCGACCCCTCGGCGGGCCGCCACACCGTTCGTCCGCGCCGAGCCTCAGACGCGTTAGCCTCGGCCCATGCCGATCGCCTCCGATGCCGCTGTCCTGGCCCTTCCCGACGCTGCTCCGAGCCTTCACGACACGGCTTTCGTGGCATCCGGTGCGCGCATCATCGGGGCCGTGACACTGCAGGAGGGGGCAAGCGTCTGGTACAACGCCGTCGTGCGCGGCGATAGTGCGTCGATCACGGTCGGACCCCGCAGCAACCTGCAGGACAACGTGTCTGTTCACGTCGACCGCGGACGGCCGGTCACCATCGGGGCCGATGTCTCGGTGGGGCACAACGCCGTCGTGCACGGCTGCACCATCGGCGACGGCTCGCTGATCGGGATGGGCAGTGTCGTGCTGTCGGGGGCCGAGATCGGACCCGGATGCCTCGTCGCCGGGGGAGCGGTGGTGCTGGAGGGCGCCGTCATCCCCGCGGGCTCACTGGTCGCGGGCGTCCCCGGCAAGGTGCGTCGCGCCCTGACCGACGAGGAACGCGACGGCATCCTGCGCAATGCGCAGACGTACCTCGCCCATACCGCCCGCCACGCGTTGGCGACACCGATTCCGGATGCCGACACCCCGGCGATATCGGTCAGCTGAGCTGTCTCGCGGCGCGCGGTCGGCGTAGTCTCGCCGAATGCAGATCACGTCTCTGGAACCGAACGAGATCTTCGTCTTCGGCTCGAACGCCGCGGGCGCTCACGGGGGCGGAGCAGCGCGCTTCGCCCTGGACCGCTTCGGCGCGGCGTGGGGGCAGAGTGAGGGCCTCCAAGGCCGGTCCTACGGCATCGACACGATGTCGGGGCTCGGCGTTCTGGAAGAGCAGGCCCGGCTTTTCTTGGCGTTCGCGCGGACGCATTCCGAACTGCGTTTTCTCGTGACCGAGGTCGGATGCGGGATCGCCGGCTATCGTCCGCAACAGGTGGCGGCCTTCTTCGCCGGTGCGGGCGCGAACGTCGTGCTGCCGGAATCGTTTCAGGCTGCGCTGAGCGCGTGAGGAGAAAATCGCAACGACGAATCGCTCGCTCGCGGAATGTGGAGGGGCTGACGAGAATCGAACTCGCATCATCTGTTTGGAAGACAGAGGCTTTACCACTAAGCTACAGCCCCGAATTTTCGCGGATCTTTCGAGGAACCGTGAAGTCGGACGACTCCAACTCTACGACACCTCGACGCTCCTCGCGAACGCGCGACGAGACATCCAGGCGTCCTGGATGGCAAGGGGGCCGGTGAAATCGGCGTAGCCAAGGGGATCGACTAGACTTTCAGCGGTCGTTTCGTCGGCGCGTGCCGCGCGCCGCCCCGGGGCGTAGCTCAGCTTGGTAGAGCGCCCGCTTTGGGAGCGGGAGGCCGCAGGTTCAAATCCTGTCGCCCCGACGTCACGGCCCCACAGACCACAGGCCTAGCCGGCCCCCGCGTGCGCGCGGGCCACACGAGGAGAACGAACCGCATGGTCAACAGCACCGTCGAGAAGCTCAGCCCCACCCGGGTCAAGCTGCACATCACGGTTTCGCCTGACGAGCTGAAGCCGAGCATCGCCCACGCCTACGAGCACATCGCCCGTGACGTGCAGATCCCCGGCTTCCGCAAGGGCAAGGTCCCCGCGCCGATCATCGACCAGCGCATGGGCCGTGGTGCCGTCATCGAGCACGCCGTCAACGAGGGTCTCGACGGGTTCTACCGCGAGGCCGTCGAGGCCAACGAGCTGCGAGTGATCGGTCGTCCCAACGCCGAGATCGTGGAGCTCCCCGAGCTCAAGGACTTCTCCGGCGACCTGATCGTCGACGTCGAGGTCGACGTGCGTCCCGAGTTCGACCTTCCCGCGTACGACTCGATCACGGTGACGGTCGACGCCGCCGAGGTCGACGAGGCCGGCATCGACGCCGAGCTCGACCGCCTGCGCGCGCGCTTTGGCACGCTTATCACGGTCGACCGCCCCGCCAAGACGGGTGACTTCGTCGAGCTCGACCTCGTCGCCACGATCGACGGCAACGAGATCGACCGCGCCGAGGGCGTGTCGTACGAGATCGGCTCCGGCGAGCTGCTCGAGGGCATCGACGAGGCCATCGAGTCGCTCACGGCAGACGAGCAGACCACGTTCCGCTCGAAGCTGGTCGGTGGCGAGCACGCCGGTGAAGAGGCCGAGGTCTCGGTCACCATCACCGCCGTCAAGGAGCGCGAGCTCCCCGAGGCCGATGACGACTTCGCGCAGATGGCGTCGGAGTTCGACACCATCGCCGAGCTCCGCGAGTCGCTGAGCGAGCGCGTCTCGCAGCAGTCCGTGTTCACGCAGGGCTCCGCCGCGCGTGACAAGTTCATCGAGGCGCTCCTCGAGGCCGTCGAGATCCCCGTGCCCCCGCAGCTCATCGAGGACGAGGTGCACCAGCACCTCGAGGGCGAGAACCGCCTCGAAGACGACGAGCACCGCGCCGAGGTCACCGAGGCGAGCGAGAAGCAGTTCCGCACGCAGATGGTCCTCGACAAGATCGCCGAAGACGCCAACGTCCAGGTGTCGCAGGACGAGCTGACGCAGTACCTCATCCAGTCGGCCGCGCAGTACAACATGGCGCCGCAGGACTTCGTCAACGCGCTGCAGCAGGGCAATCAGCTGCCCGCGCTCGTCGGTGAGGTCGCCCGCAACAAGGCCCTCGCGATCGCGCTCGGCAAGGTTTCGGTCGTCGACACCAACGGCAAGCCCGTCGACCTGACCGGCTTCGTCGCCGTCGAGGGCGAAGAGCCCGCCGAGGGCGACGACGACGCCGACGAGGCTCCCGCCGCCGAGGACGCTCCCGCGAAGGCTCCCGCCAAGAAGCGCGCCCCCGCCAAGAAGAAGGCCGCCGAGCCCGCCGCCGACGAGGCTCCCGCCGCTGAGGAAGCGCCCGCGAAGGCTCCCGCCAAGAAGCGTGCGCCGGCCAAGAAGAAGGTCGCCGACGAGGCCGCAGACAGCGAGTAAGTCGATACGAGGGGGCGGATGCCGTGGCATCCGCCCCCTTTTTTCGTTCCCGGAAGCCGCGCAGGCCGTCCGGTCCCGTCGGTCGAGTGCCCAGAACACGCCGCACAGGCGCCGCGCCCCACGGCATGTTCTGGATACTCAACATGAGAGAGAGCACGTGCGATGAACGACTGGCAGAGCCGAGTGGATGCCGTCTGGGCCGATGAGGCGCTCAGCCCTGAGGCCGTGATCGAACGCATCGACGCGCTGGCTGCCGAGCGGCCCGCGGATGACGCGGTCGCGCTGTTCGAGCGAGCCGGAGCGCGTGACTCCGCCGGCGTCGAGGACGAGGCCGAGCAGCTCTATCGTCGCGCCCTCGAGCTCGGACTCGACGACGAGCGCCGCACGCGCGCGACGATCCAGCTCGCGAGCACGATCCGCAATCTCGGCAAGACCGCGGAGGCACTCGCTATGCTCGAGGCCGAGTACGAGCGCGAGCCTCGCGGACCGCTGCACGATGCGGCCGCCGCCTTCTACGCGCTCGCTCTCGTGTCGAATGCAGAGCCCGAGCGGGCGGCATCCGTCGCTCTGCAGGCCCTCGCCCCGCACCTGCCGCGCTATACCCGCTCCGTGACCGGATACGCGCGAGAAATCGCCGAACAACCGCGCTGATCCGCCCGCGGCGAACACGGCATCCCGCCCTGGAACGCGCCGGTAGATTCGTTTCAGATCACGGAAGAGGAGCACACATGCCCGAACCCCTTATGGCAACGAGCGTCTTCGACAGACTGCTCAAGGACCGCATCATCTGGCTCGGTTCCGAGGTGCGCGACGACAACGCCAACGAGATCTGCGCCAAGATCCTGCTGCTTGCCGCAGAAGACCCGCAGAAGGACATCTACCTCTACATCAACTCGCCCGGTGGCTCGATCACGGCCGGTATGGCGATCTACGACACCATGCAGTTCGTGCCGAACGACATCGTCACCGTCGGTATCGGCATGGCGGCCTCGATGGGTCAGCTTCTGCTCACCAGCGGCACCAAGGGCAAGCGCTACATCACGCCCAACGCCCGCGTGCTGCTGCACCAGCCGCACGGCGGGTTCGGCGGGACGTCCAGCGACATCCAGACGCAGGCGCAGCTCATCCTCGACATGAAGCGTCGCCTCGCCGAGATCACCGCGGCGCAGACCGGCAAGAGCGTCGAGCAGATCAACGCCGACGGAGACCGCGACCGCTGGTTCACCGCCCAGGAAGCTCTCGAGTACGGCTTCGTCGACCACATGCGCGAGCACGCCACCGACGTCACCGGCGGCGGCGGAACCGCAGCGGTCTGAGCCGAGAGGAAAAGGACACCGACATGAACATCCCCACTTTCGGCGGCACCGCAGCGCACATGCCCTCGAGCCGCTACGTCCTCCCTCAGTTCGAGGAGCGCACGGCTTACGGCTACAAGCGTCAGGACCCGTACAACAAGCTGTTCGAAGACCGCGTGATCTTCCTCGGCGTGCAGGTCGACGACGCGTCGGCCGACGACGTCATGGCGCAGCTTCTCGTGCTCGAGTCGCAGGACCCCGACCGCGACATCATCATGTACATCAACTCGCCCGGTGGCTCGTTCACGGCCATGACGGCGATCTACGACACGATGCAGTACGTCTCGCCGCAGATCCAGACCGTCGTGCTCGGACAGGCAGCCTCCGCGGCATCCGTGCTGCTGGCCGCCGGCGCCCCCGGCAAGCGTCTCGCTCTGCCGAACGCTCGCATCTTGATCCACCAGCCCGCGATGGGCGAGGCCGGTCACGGACAGGCGTCCGACATCGAGATCCAGGCGCAGGAGATCCTCCGCATGCGCACCTGGCTCGAAGAGACCATGGCGCGCCACACCGGCCAGGACGTCGCGAAGGTCAACAAGGACATCGATCGCGACAAGATCCTCTCCGCCGCCGAGGCGATGGAGTACGGCATCGTCGACCAGGTGCTCACGACCCGCAAGCGCACCCCGGCGGCCCTCACCGCCTGACGCGCTCGCGCCACGATCAGCCCCGCAGACCCGTTTCGGTCTGCGGGGCTTCGTCGTGTGGGCGGGCGCCTCGTCGTGTGCGGCGGGCCCCACGGATCGCGAGACGGCACCTCGCCGACAACCCGACGACAAGCTGCGGCGGAGATGTCGGCATGATGCAGTTTCTGGGCCGTCGGGCACCGCGTCGAGGTGGCGATCGCAGAGGTTCGGGGAGCGTGAAGATCCGGTGGGTGACCGGATGCCGTATGTCCGCCGTCGGCGATCATGACGCCGCCGCGCGCGCGAATGCCCGTGGATCACCCGGGCTCGGGTTAGGCTCGGGTAACACACCGGCGGGGGCCGGGTGACGGGAGGAACCGGCCATGGCACGTATCGGTGAGAGCGCCGACCTGTTCAAGTGCTCCTTCTGCGGCAAGAGCCAGAAGCAGGTACAGCAACTGATCGCCGGTCCGGGCGTCTACATCTGCGACGAGTGCGTCGAGCTGTGCAACGAGATCATCGAAGAGCGCATGGCCGAGTCGTCGGCCGGCGAGGTCGCCGAGTTCGACCTGCCGAAGCCGCGCGAGATCTTCTCGTTCCTCGAGGAGTACGTCGTCGGTCAGGAGCCCGCCAAGCGCGCTCTCGCCGTCGCCGTCTACAACCACTACAAGCGCGTCCGCTCGCACGGCACCCTGCAGCCCGCCGAGGCCCGTGCCGAAGAGATCGACATCGCCAAGAGCAACATCCTGCTGCTCGGACCCACCGGCTGCGGTAAGACGTACCTCGCCCAGACGCTCGCGAAGCGTCTGAACGTGCCGTTCGCGGTGGCGGATGCCACGGCCCTCACCGAGGCCGGCTACGTCGGTGAAGACGTCGAGAACATCCTCCTCAAACTGCTGCAGGCCGCCGACTTCGACGTGAAGCGCGCCGAGACCGGCATCATCTACATCGACGAGGTCGACAAGATCGCCCGCAAGGCCGAGAACCCCTCGATCACACGCGACGTCTCGGGAGAGGGCGTGCAGCAGGCGCTGCTGAAGATCCTCGAGGGAACCGTCGCGTCGGTGCCGCCGCAGGGCGGCCGCAAGCACCCGCACCAGGAATTCATCCAGATCGACACGACGAACGTCTTGTTCATCGTCGCCGGGGCCTTCGCGGGCCTCGAGGAGATCATCTCGGCCCGCGTGGGCAAGCACGGCGTGGGCTTCGGCGCGCCGCTGCAGCGCAAGGAAGACGCGCCCGACCTCTTCAGCGAGGCGCTTCCCGAAGACCTGCACAAGTTCGGTCTGATCCCCGAGTTCATCGGTCGCCTGCCCGTCGTGGCATCCGTCTCGCCGCTCGACCAGGACGCGCTGATGGAGATCCTCACCGCGCCGCGCAACGCGCTGGTCAAGCAGTACCAGCGCATGTTCGAGCTCGACGGGGTGCAGCTCGAGTTCGAAGAGGATGCCCTCCGCGCCATCGCCGACCTCGCCGTCCTGCGTAAGACGGGTGCGCGCGGGTTGCGTGCGATCCTCGAAGACGTCCTGGGGCCGATCATGTTCGACGTGCCCTCGGCTGACGACATCGCCAAGGTCGTCATCACCCGTGCGGCCGTCGAGGATCGCGCGCAGCCCACCATCGTGCTGGCACAGAAGCGACGGAGCGCGTAACTCAGCTTCGCTGACATTCGACCTACGGACCGGGGGGACCGAGTGGATGTCGACACCGACCAGCTTTCGCTTGCGCAGCAGGTCTTGGAGAGGCAAGCCGGGCACGGGCAGGCGATCGGGGAACATCTCGGAACATATGCCCGCCTGAATGCAGGAGAACTGGGGCTGATTCTGCAGCTGTTCCAGCCGATCAGCGATGGCATCGTCGACGTCGGAAAGCGCGTCGCCGACATGTCTTCGCAGGCCTTCGGTATCGGCACCGAGCGGATGGGCGAGACCATCGACGCCTACCGCGCGGTCGAGCAGTCTGCGCGCTTGGCCGATGTCGGCCGCGCGGCCGCTGACGCAGCCCGGGCGTACCGCGAGGCCGACGAGGCCGTGGGGCGGGCGTGGTCGCTGTGATCATGCGCGGATCCGGTGAAGACGCCCACGTCGGTCCCGTCCGGTGGAACGGACTGACGCGGGGCGGGGCGCGGATGTTGGTGCACGACGACCCCGCCTCGACGGTACGCCGCGCGACCGACGCGCTCATCGCGGCGGGATTCTCCGACGGGGGTGACACCTTCGCCACGGCGATCCGGGACAGCGGGTCGGAGTGGGTCGCCCGCGACGTCCGCCTCGGCGACATCGCAAAGTCCCGGAAGCGCGGAGTCGTCGAATTCTTCGCGGACGGAACGGGCTTCGACTTCTTCCCCCGGTTCTGGAGGGGGGCCACCCCCACCGTGGTCGTTGCGTGCGCACGACGGATGCCCGAGGGCGCCGAATTGCTCATCTATCCCCATTACTCGGTGCGCGGCGGCGCGGATCGCAACGATGCGGCCCCCCTCGTCCGTCGCGCGGTGGAAGGCCTTTCGAACGCGTACAGCGCATCGGTTGCGCTCATCTCCAGCGAGAAGCTGCTGTCCATCAAGAACGACGGCTCACCGGCATCCCAAGCCGTCGTGCGCGAGGTGCTCGGCTGGCGCTGACGCACGCGGCAGGATGGAGATCATGCTCTCCGACCTCGATCTCCCCGCGACGCTGACCACCCGCATCGGCGAGGTGACCGTCCGCCGGGCGAGGCCGGCCGATCTGCCCGCGTTGATGCCGCTCCTCGCCGACGACCCCATCAGCGCCGCGCGCGGGGACCGCGCCGACGCCGGAGACGAGGCGACCTACGACACGGCCCTGCGGAGCGTTTTGGACGCCTCGCTGAACGACCTGCTCGTCGTCGACGACGCCGGGGGAGTGCTGATCGGCACTCTCCAACTGACTCTCATTCCCGGCATGGCACGTCAGGGCGCTACCCGCCTGCTCGTCGAGGCGGTTCGGGTGTCGTCGAGCCGGCGGTCGGGCGGCATCGGCAGCGCCGTGATGCGCTGGGTCATGGACGTGGCCGCTCCGGCGACCGGCGCCACCCTCGTGCAGCTGACCTCCGACGCCGCGCGCGTCGATGCCCACCGGTTCTACACGCGGCTCGGCTTCGTCGGCTCGCACATCGGGTTCAAGTACGCGCTGTGACGAGATCGGGCCCGAGCGCACGACGCGCCCGGGCCCGAGGTTCGACCGGCCTCAGCCCGTGAGACCGCGACGCTCCAGCAGCGGTTGGATCTCGGCATCGCGACCCCTGAAATCCCGGTAGGCGGCGAGCGGATCGCCCGAACCGCCGACCCCCAGCAGGCGCCGGCGGAAGCGGTCGCCATTGTCACGCGTGAGTCCGCCGTTCTCACGGAACCACTCCACGGTGTCGGCGTCGAGCACTTCGCTCCAGATGTACGAGTAGTAGCCGGCGCTGTAGCCGCCCGAGAACACGTGCGCGAAGTACGTCGAGGCGTAGCGGGTGGGCACGGCGGGGTTGTCGAGCCCGATGTCGCTCAGGGCCGCTGCCTCGAACGACGCGACGTCGATATCGGCCGAGGCCTCGTCGACGGAGAGAGCGTGCCACGCCTGGTCGATCCAGGATGCCGCGAGGTACTCGCTCGTGGCGAAGCCCTGGTTGAACGCCTCCGACGCGTGCAGCCGCTCGACGACGTCGGCCGGGAGGGGCTCTCCGGTGTCGATGTGGCGGGCATAGTGCGCGAGGATCTCGGGCCAGAGGATCCACATCTCGTTGACCTGGCTCGGGAACTCGACGAAGTCGCGGTAGACGGCCGTACCCGCGAAGTGCGGGTAGGTGACGGTGGCGAACAGGCCGTGCAGGGCGTGCCCGAACTCGTGGAAGAGGGTGGTGACCTCATCCAGGGTCAGCAGTGTCGGGGTGCCCGGGGCGGGCTTGTTCACGTTCAGGTTGTTGACCACGACGGGGGCCGTGCCTCGGAGGGCCGACTGCGTGACGATCGAGTTCATCCAGGCGCCGCCGCGCTTGGTGTCGCGGGTGTACAGGTCGAGCAGGAACAGCCCGAGCTCACCGCCGTCGGCGTTGTGCACCTCGAACACGCGGACGTCGGGGTGGTAGCCCTGCAGGTCGTGACGCTCGGTGATGCGGATGCCGTAGAGCTGCTCGGCCGCGTAGAACACGCCGTCGCGCAGTACGCGCTCCACTTCGAACCAGGGGCGCAGGGCTGCGCGGTCGAGGTCGTAGCGCTTCGCGCGCACCTTCTCGGTGTAGAACGCCCAATCGTGCGCCTCGATCCGGATGCCGTCGGCATCGGCGATCGCCTGGAGCGCCTCCTGCTCGGAGCGGGCATTGGCGGCAGCGGGGGCGGCGAGTCGACGGAGCAGGTCGCGCACGGCATCCGGGGATCCCGCCGTCTGGTCGGCGAGGACCGCGGCAGCGTGCGAGGGATAGCCGAGCAGGGCCGCGCGCTCGGCTCGCAGGCGCACGATCTCGCGAAGCACCGGGCGGTTGTCGTGGTCGTTACCGCGGATGGCCCGGGAGCGCGAGGCCTCGAGAAGGCGGCGGCGGCTCTCGCGATTCTTCAGCGAGGCGAGGAGCGGGTGGCCCGTGTAGAGCGTGAGGGTGACGACGTAGCGGCCGTCGAGCCCGCGGTCGGTGGCGGCCTGGGCGGCGGCCGAGAGCTCGCCGTCGCTGAGGCCGTCGAGTTCCGCTGCGGTGTCGAAGGCGACGGCGAGGTCGTTGGTGTCGGCGAGGAGGTTCTTCTCGAATGCGTTCGTCAGCACGGACAGGCGCTGGTTGAGGTCGGTCAGGCGCTGCTTCTGTTCGTCGTCGAGTCCGGCGCCGGCGAGCGACATCTCGCGATGGTGGCGCTCGACGAGGTAACGGCTCTCGTCGTCGAGGGCGAGAGCGTCGAGCTGCGCGTGCACGGCGGCGACGCGGGCGAAGAGCGCTGCGTCGAGCTGGATCGCATCGCTGTGAGCCGCCATCAGCGGGGCGAGCTCTTCTTCGACGGCCTGGATCTCTGCAGTGCCGTCGGCGGACGCGACGGTGTAGAACGCACGGGCGACGCGATCGAGCAGCTCGCCGCTTCGTTCGAGGGCGATCAGGGTGTTCTCGAAGGTGGGCGCGTCGGTCTGGGCGGTGATGGCGTCGACCTCGGCCCGCTGCGCCGCGAAGGCAGCGTGGAAAGCGGGGAGGTAATGCTCGACGGCGATGCTGCCGTAGGGCGGCAGGTCGTAGGGGAGCGAGGGCGGCGCGAGGAGGGGATTGTTCACGGCATCCGTCATCGCTCCAGCCTATGCGCCGCCACCGCTCCTGTGCAGAGAAAGGGTTGCAAACAATCACTTGCAAAGATACCTTTGCACCATGACCGATCAATCGTCTTCGCGCGCCGAACGGGTCCTGGATGCCGGGGCGCTCCGAGCTCTCGCCCACCCTCTCCGCGTGCGGCTGTACGACATCCTCAGCCAGTACGGCCCCCAGACGGCGAGCAGCCTCGCCGAGCTCACGGGCGAGTCGACGGGATCCACGAGCTACCACCTGCGCGCCCTGGCCCAGCACGACCTCATCCGCGAGGTCACCGACCGTGGAACCGCGCGCGAGCGATGGTGGGAACGCCCGGCCGGAATGGTGACGCTCACCAACCCCGACATGCAGAACACCCCCGCGGGTCGAACCGTGATGGAGGCGGTGCAGTCCGAAACCCTCACCCTTCGTCACCAGCAGTTGATGCATTTCGCCAATCACGGCTGGGATGAAGCGGAGGAGTGGCGGGATGCCGCGATCATCTCGACCGCGACCGCCCGGTTGACCGCGGCGCAGTCGCAGGACCTCGTCCGGCGGATCCACGCGCTCGTCGACGAAACCGTGGCCCGCTACCGCGACCAGACCGGCGACGGCGTGCGCCCCGTCACGATCCGCAACGACATCTTTCCGCTTCCGACCGAGAGGGGCTCCGCATGAGCGCCATCACGCAGACCATCGCCGTCTCCGCCCGGCCGACGCTCCTCGAAAACGCCCTCCTTGTGAGCGCCCAGGCCATGTCGACCGTCGCCGAGCGTCGCATTCGCCGACGCATCTCCCGCGTCGAGGCCGAGCCGGCTCGTCGTGCCGGGATCGCGGCATCCCGCGCGATGTCGGGCGACGTCGCGCGGTACCTGCTGCCCCGGTAGGTCGATTCGGCGCGCGGAACTTGAGGGTCGAGCGCGCTCGGGGAGAAGGGTCTGCCGGCGGGGGATCACCCGAGCGGACTCGTCCTCCGCAGCCCGGCTCTGCTCCGCCCCGGATCACTCGCCATCCGGACATGCCGTCGTCGGCACGAGAGCACGGAGCCCGTCGGCGCACAAACGCGTCGACGGGCTCTGTGTTCCGAGGCGGTCCTCGTCAGGCGAACTCGGCGTCGTCGTCGTAGCGCACGACGACCTCGCCCGCGGCATCCTGGGTGACGATGACGCCGGTGTCGAGCTCGGCGACGGGGCGCCCCTCGAGGAACGTCAGCGTCCACCGCGGGGCGGGGGCGCTGAGACCGTCGGGGTTGAGCGCGGCCTCGACGGCGGCGATCTGCGCGTGCAGCGCCTCGGGAACGGCCTTCGGCGGCTGCTCGCGGGCGGTCCAGCGGGTTCCGAGTTGCATCAGGCCTCCTGGGGTGCGAACACGATGTCGGTCACGGTGGTGGTGTCGGCTTCAGCGAACGAGATCGTCTCGATCCGGCCCACGGCGCGCAGGTCGCCCTCGGCGAGGCGCAGCGCCTCGACGTGCGGACCCGACACGGTGAGCGAGGTCACCGGCGTCTTCTGCGAGGCCTTCGCCTCGGTCTTGGCGCGACGGATGCCGATCAGCGCGGCGCTCACGGCGGTGAGCACCGCGGGATCACCCTCGATGCCGAGCGGCTCGGGCCACGCGGCGGTGTGCACCGAGCCCTCCTCGAACCAGGACCACACCTCTTCGGACGCGAACGACAGCACGGGCGCGAACAGGCGCACCAGCGTCGACAGGGCCGTGCGCAGCGCGAGCGCCGCCGAGGCCTGGCCCACGTCGGTCTGGTCGTACGCGCGCTCCTTGACGAGCTCGAGGTAGTCGTCGCAGAACGTCCAGAAGAACGACTCCGTGATCTCGAGCGCCCGCGCGTGGTCGTAGGCCTCGAACGCGGTGGTCGCGTCGCGCACCACGGCATCCAGGGTCGCGAGCATCGACGCGTCGAGCGCGTGCGTCACCTCGGCACCCTCGGGCACGGGGAACGACAGCACGAATTTCGCCGCGTTCAGCAGCTTGATCGCGAGGCGCCGTCCGATCTTCACCTGCGTGGGGTTCTGCGGGTCGAACGCCGCGTCGGTGCCGAGGCGGCTCGACGCCGACCAATAGCGCACGGCGTCGGAGCCGTGCTGCTTGAGGATGTCGGCGGGCGTGACGACGTTGCCCTTCGACTTCGACATCTTCTTGCGGTCGGGGTCGACGATGAACCCCGAGATGGCGGCATCCGACCACGGGCTCCGGTCGTCTTCGAGGGCGCTTCGCAGCATGGTCGAGAAGAGCCAGGTGCGGATGATGTCCTGGCCCTGCGGGCGCAGGTCGAACGGCGAGACGAGGTTCCACAGCTCCTCGTCGCGCTGCCAACCGCCCGCAAGCTGTGGGGTGAGCGACGACGTCGCCCACGTGTCGAGGATGTCGCGCTCGGGGTCGAAGCCGCCGGGGACGCCACGCTGATCCTCGGTGTAGCCCGGGGGAACGTCGGTCGTCGGATCGACGGGAAGCGCAGCCAGGTCGGGGGTGAGCACGCGCGAGTAGTCCCGCTCGCCGTTGTCGTCGAGCGCGTACCAGACCGGGATCGGCACGCCGAAGAAGCGCTGGCGCGACACGAGCCAGTCGCCGGTGAGACCGTTCGTCCAGTTCTCGAAGCGCACGCGCATGAAGTCCGGATGCCACGACATCCCGCGACCGAGAGAGATCAGGCGCTCGCGCAGCTCGGCGTCGCGCGCGCCGTTGCGGATGTACCACTGGCGCGTCGACACGATCTCGAGCGGCCGGTCGCCCTTCTCGAAGAACTTCACCGGGTGGGTGAAGGGCTTGGGAGCGCCCTCCATGGCTCCGGACTCCTGCAGCAGCTCGACGATGCGCTTCTTGGCGCTGAACACGGTCTTGCCCGCGAGCTCGTCGTACGCCGCCTTCGCGGCATCCGTCACGATCACGTCGGGAGCCTCGGCGACGATCCGCCCGTCCTTGCCGATGATCGTGCGGTTCGGCAGGTCGAGCTCGCGCCACCAGATGATGTCGGTCACGTCGCCGAAGGTGCAGATCATGGCGATGCCCGATCCCTTGTCCTTCTGCGCGAGGGGGTGCGCGAGTACCGGCACCTCGACGTCGAACAGCGGGGTGCGCACGGTCGTGCCGAAAAGCGGCTGGTAGCGCTCGTCGTCGGGGTTCGCCACCAGAGCCACGCAGGCAGGCAGCAGCTCGGGGCGGGTGGTCTCGATGAACACGTCGCCCGAGCCGTCGGTCTTGGCGAAGCCCACCCGGTGGTAGGCCGCGGGCTGGTCGCGGTCCTCGAGCTCGGCCTGGGCGATCGCGGAGCGGAAGTCGACGTCCCACAGCGTCGGCGCCATCGACTGGTACGCCTCGCCGCGCTCGATGTTGCGCAGGAACGCCAGCTGGCTCGTGCGGATCGAGTCGTCGGAGATCGTGCGATAGGTCTGCGTCCAGTCGACGCTCAGGCCCAGTTCGCGGAAGAGCTCCTCGAACTGCTTCTCGTCCTCGATCGTGAGCTGCTCGCACAGCTCGATGAAGTTGCGGCGGCTGATGGGCACCTGATCGGCGGCCTTGCTGCTCTTGTTGTCGCCGCCCGCGAACGGCGGGGTGAAGTCGGCGTCGTAGGGGAGCGAGGGGTCGCAGCGCACGCCGTAGTAGTTCTGCACGCGGCGCTCGGTGGGCAGGCCGTTGTCGTCCCAGCCCATCGGGTAGAACACGGTCTTGCCGCGCATGCGCTCGAAACGCACCTTCACGTCGGTGTGCGTGAACGAGAACACGTGGCCGATGTGGAGGCTTCCGGATGCCGTCGGCGGCGGGGTGTCCACCGAGTACACGCCCTGGCGGCCGGCTTCGGCGGCGCGCAGGCGGTCGAAGACGTACGTCCCGCGCTCACGCCAGGCGGCGTCCCACTTCTGCTCGAGGCCTTCCAGGGCGGGCTTGTCGGGAATGGTGGCCATGGGTGTACTCCTCGAGCGATATGGGCGGCACTGTGTGAGCGTGCCTGATGGGTGTGGCATCCAGGATACCGGGGCGATGCGTGCCGCGCGGCCTCCCGCGGGCCCGTGTTCGGCGCTCTTTCGGTGCGTCACGCAGATTCAGTCCATCGGGGCGGATGCCGACGGAAGTTGTGCGGATCGCTGAGGGTGCGTGGGGGTGGTGTGCGGGTGGTTGCGCAAGCTCGGCGATTCGCGCATGTTCAGTGGTGGCAGGTGGACGCGGGCGGAGGTTGTGCGGATCGCTGAGGTTGTGCGGGGACGAGCGCGAGATGCCCGACGCGCAGAGTCATCGAATCGCGCAACCTCAAACAGCACAGACGGGTGCCGACGGAGGTCGTGCGGATCACTGAGGTTGTGCGACGCCGGAATCCCATCGGTCCCCATCCGGCCGCTACCGACGCACGCCCCGGCGACTTTCCGCACTCGGTCCAGGAACGCGGGTAAGCTGAAGCTTCCCCACCAAAGACTTCGAGGTTTCGTCATGCCTTCACAGCTCTCCCGCCGCGTGCTCTCGGCGGTCGCCGTCGCGGCCGTCGCCGCCCTCTCGCTCTCGGCGTGTGCGGGGTCCGACCCCGCGTCCGAGGGCGATGGCGAGATCGTCTGGGCGATCGAGGGTGCGAACCTCTCGGCCGGCCACATGGACCCGCAGACCAGCCAGCTCGACGTGTCTGCCATGGTGCAGCGCGCCGTGCTCGACTCGCTGGTGTTCCAGGAGGCCGACGGCACGTTCTCGCCGTGGCTCGCCGAGTCGTGGGACGTCGAGGACGGAGGCGCAAGCTACCTGTTCCGCCTGCGTACCGACGTGACGTTCCACGACGGCACCGCGTTCGACGCGGCCGCGGTCAAGGCGAACTTCGATCGCATCGCCGACCCCGACACCGCCTCGGCTCAGGCCGCGAGCATGCTGGGCGGAGAGCTGTACGCCGGCACCGACGTGGTCGACGAGCACACCGTGCGCGTGCGCTTCACCCAGGCCTACGCGCCGTTCCTCCAGGCGGCGAGCACCGCGCTGCTCGGTTTCTATTCGCCGAAGGTGCTCGAAGACAAGGCCGATCAGCTCAAGGCCGGCGGACCCGGCGTGAATGTCGGCACCGGGCCCTTCGAGCTCACCGAGTACACGCCCGACCAGGACATCGTGTACACCCGCAACGACGACTACACCTGGGGCCCCGACGGCGGCGGCAAGCCGGCGTTCAAGACCCTCCGTGTCGACATCCTCCCCGAGGCTTCGGTGCGCCTCGGCGCGCTTTCGAGCGGCCAGGCCGACGTCGTGACCAACCTCCCCCCGAACCTCGTCGGGCAGGTGCCCTCCGACGACACGGTCGAGTCGATCGCCTACCCCGGTCTGCCGTACTCGCTGTTCCTCAACGAGAAGTACGGCGTCTTCGCCGACCAGAAGGTGCGTCAGGCGTTCTCGAAGGCGATCGACGTCGATTCCGCGGTGCAGGAGATCTTCTACGGCCAGTACCCGCGCGCGTGGAGCATCCTCGGGGCCACGACGCCCGGCTACGACGCGAGCCTCGAGAAGACGTGGCCGTTCGACCAGGCGGCCGCCAACGCCCTTCTCGACGAGGCGGGCTGGACGGGACGGGATGCCGACGGCATCCGCACGAAGAACGGTCAGCGTCTCACCGCGCGCTGGATCGCGTGGACGCCGGTGCCCGACGACCGCGCTGCGCTGGCGAATGCCGTCCAGAGCGACCTGAAGGCCGTCGGCTTCGACCTGCAGCGCGAGGTGCTCGAGCCCGGCGCCTACAACGAGCAGTACGGTCCCAAGACCTACGACGTCACCGACTGGGGCTTCTCAGGCGTCGATGCCGACCTGCTGCGCAGCCACCTCGCCACCGATGGATTCCAGAACGCCTCCCAGGTGAGCGATCCGGCGATGGATGCCCTTCTCGAGCAGGGCGCCTCGACGACCGATCCGGCTGCGCGCAACGCGATCTACGCGCAGGTGCAGCAGTGGAACGCGCAGCAGGCCGCGATCGTGCCGCTGTACAGCCCCGCATTGATCAGCGCCGTCACCCCGAAGGTTTCGGGTCTGGCCTTCGACCTCTACGGTCGTCCGCTGTTCGCGACGGCGTCCGTCGGCTGAGACGCCGAGATTCGGACACACTAGGCGGATGCCACGTTCTCGCTCCCGTGCCCTTCTGAGGCGTCTCGGCGGGATCGTGGCATCTGTCGTTCTCGTGCTGTGGGGCGCGGCGACGTTGGCGTTCGTGGCGTTTCGGATCATCCCGGGAGACCCCGTCGACGTCATGCTGGGCCCGCAGGCGCAGGTGAGCGAGACCGTGAAGGCGGGGATCCGGAGCGACCTCGGTCTGGATCGCCCCGTGTCCGAGCAATACGCCGCATTCCTCGGGCGACTCTCTCGCGGTGACCTGGGGGAGTCGTACCAACTGCGCCTTCCGGTGTCCGAGGTGATCGGCCGCCAGCTCGGGCCCACTTTGCAGCTATCGGCGCTCGCGCTCGTGATCGCCGCGCTGCTGGCACTGGCGACGGCGCTGCTCGTACGCGGACGGCGCGGGCGGGCCGTTGCCTCGGGCGTCGAGCTCGTCGTCCTGTCGTCACCGGTGTTCTGGACGGGGCTCGTGCTGCTGAGCGTCTTCTCGTTCCAGCTCGGGTGGTTCCCGGTGGCGGGAGGGCGGGATGCCGCATCCCTCGTCCTGCCGGCGGTGACCCTGGCCCTGCCGGTCGCGGCGCTGCTGTCGCAGGTGCTGCGCGACGGGATCGAGGCGGCGGAGCGCGAGCCGTTCCTGCTCACCGTGCGCGCCCGCGGTGCCGCTCGGCGACGAGAGACCCTGCACCACACGCTGCGTCACGCGGCGGTCGGGGCGGTCACCCTCGCCGCCTATCTCGTCGGATCCCTCCTCGGTGGCGCCGTGCTGGTCGAGACGGTGTTCGCGCGGCCCGGCATCGGCCGCGTGACGCTCGCGGCGATCACCGACCGCGATCTCCCGGTGATCACCGGCGTCATCCTGCTGAGCGCCCTCGTCTTCGTCGCTGTCAACACGGTCGTCGACCTGGTCGCGCCCCTCCTCGACCCGCGTCTGCGGTTCGCCGGTGCGGCGCTGCGCGTGCGGAGCGGAGTGCCCGCGTGAGCGCCGCCCTCACCGAGACGCGTCGGACACGGCCGGGCAGAGTCGTCGCCCTGACGATCGCGGGCGCGGTGCTCTCGCTCATCGCCGCTGCCGCCGTGGCGCCGGGTCTTCTCGCGACACACGACCCGCTGCTGACCGACGTCCGCGCCACCCTCCAGTCGCCGAGCGCAGCCCACTGGTTCGGCACCGATCAGAGCGGTCGCGACGTGTACTCGCGTGTCGTCTACGGAGCCGGCCCCTCGGTGGGGATCGGTCTGCTCGCGACGGGACTCGCCCTGGTGTTCGGCCTGATCGCGGGCTCGCTCTCAGCCGTCGCCCCGCGCTGGATCGACGCCGCCGCGATGCGGGTCGTGGACGTGCTGCTGGCCTTCCCCGAGTTCCTCGTCGCCCTCCTGGTGGTGGCGGTGCTGGGACCGGGGGCCGCGAACATCGCCGTGGCCGTGACGATCGCGGCCGTTCCCGTGTACATCCGACTGGCGCGGGCGCAGACCCGATCGCTCGCGGCGGCCGAGCACGTCGAGGCCGCGCGCATCATCGGCGTCCCCGCGGTCGTCGTACACGTGCGGCACGTCCTCCCCGGCGTGCTGGGTGCGGTGAGCGTGCTCGCCACGATCGGCATCGGCACGAGCATCCTCGCAGCGGCGGGCCTGAGCTTCCTCGGCCTCGGCCCCACCGAGCCCGCACCCGAATGGGGGCTCATGCTCTCGGCGGGCCGCAATCTGCTCCTGCAGGCTCCGTGGGTCGCGGTGTTCCCGGGCCTGGCCATCACCGCGACCGTCGTGAGCGTGAGCGTCATAGGCCGCATCCTGCGCGCGCGATCCGAGGAGCGGGGCGCATGAGCGGCGTCCGCGTGCGCGGCTTGCGCATCGGCGGCCCCGAGGGGGCGATCGTTCGTCACCTCGACCTCGACGTCGCTCCGGGGGAGTGCGTCGCAATCGTGGGCGAGTCGGGCGCGGGCAAGTCGCTGAGCGCGCGCGCCCTGCTGGGACTCGTTCCCGACGGCCTGTCATGGTCCGCAGACGAGCTCGAGATCGACGGTACCGCCGCTCGGTCGCTGACGGAGCGGCAGTGGCGTACTCTTCGGGGGCGGCGCATCGCCCTCGTGTCGCAGGACGCGCTCGTCTCGCTCGACCCCCTTCGCCGGATCGGCGCCGAGGTCGCCGAGCCGGTGCGCATCCACGAGCCCTCGGTGCGCGGTGACGCGGTGGCGGCGCGCGTGCGCGACAGCCTCGAGCGTGTGTCGATGCCCGAGCCCGACGAGCGCGCGCGCCAGTACCCGCACGAGCTCTCGGGCGGACTGCGCCAACGCGCCCTGATCGCCTCGGCCCTGTCGGCGAGGCCCACCGTCCTGGTGGCCGACGAGCCCACCACGGCCCTGGATGCCACCGTCCAGGCCCGCGTGCTCGAGCTGATTCGCCGTATCGCCGACGAGGGCGTCGCCGTGGTGTTCATCAGTCACGACCTCGGAGCCGTGGCGCGGGTGGCCGACCGGGTCGTCGTGATGCACGAGGGACGCGTCGTCGAGACCGGCGTCACCGCCGAGGTGCTGGCATCCCCTCGCGATCCCGTCACGCGAGAACTCGTCGCGGCGGTGTCTCACGAGCCGCTCGGGCGCACCCCGCGCACCGATGCTCCGCTGTTCACCGCCCACGGCGTGACCAAGCGCTTCGGCGAAAGGGTCGCCGTCGACGATGTCTCGTTCGAGATCCGCCGCGGTCGCACTCTCGCGGTGGTGGGGGAGTCGGGATCGGGCAAGACGACGCTCGCTCGTCTCGCCGTCGGCGTGACCATCGCGGATGAGGGGACTCTCGCGTTCGACCATCGCCCCTGGACGCCCGAGGTGGCCCGCGGGGCGGATCGACGCCGGGTACAGCTCGTGCAACAGAACCCGTGGGGTGCCCTCGACCCCCGCTGGAGCGTCGGTCGCACCCTGACCGAGGCCGTCGCTGCGGGTGGGGTGCCGCGTCCTGAGCGACGGCGCGCCGTCACCGACCTTCTCGAGGAGGTCGGACTGTCGCCGGCGTTCGTCCGTCGCCGGCCCGCGCAGCTCTCGGGCGGCCAACGTCAGCGGGTCGCCATCGCCCGAGCCCTCGCCGTGTCACCGGATCTGCTCGTGCTCGACGAGCCGGTGTCCGCCCTCGACGCCTCGGTGCGCGCGAAGATCCTCGAGCGTCTCCTCGCCCTGCAGCGCGAGCGCGACCTGGCCATGATCTTCGTCACCCACGACCTCGACGTCGTGGCCGCGATCGCCGACGACGTGATCGTGATGAAGGACGGACGCGTCGTGGACTCGGGCACGGTGTCGTGCGTCTTCGCCGCGCCGCGGCATCCGTTCACCCGGGAACTGCTGGCGGCCGCGGGTGTCCGCCCGCCGGGCGCCTGAGTCCGCGTTCGCCGGGTTGCGGCCCGAACGGAGGGTCGAGTGTCCAGAACACCCGGACGATATCGGCCCTACGTCCGGGTTTCTTGGACACTCGAGGGCAGTTCAGGTCGCGCAGGATGGAGAGGACGTTCGGAACGCTCGGCGCGGCGGGATCCGTGCGGGGGGCGAGTGTCCAGAACACCCGGACGACACCGGCCCCGCGTCCGGGTTTCGTGGACACTCGATCGTCAGGCATCGACCGCAGCGCGGGCCGCGCGGCTCGCGTAGACTGAACGAACACGCATCGATCCGGCCATCACCGGGGAGCTCGCGGAAGAAACGGGTCCAGGCCCGGAGTAGAACCGCGCGGGGCAGGCCCGTCACAGCCGCAGTGAGAGCGGCGCCCTCGTGAGAGGGCGCAATGCAGGGTGGTACCGCGGTCCGAAGGGATCGTCCCGGCGAGCGAACCTCGACCCGCGGAGAGACATGACCTACCCTCGCCCCTCATCCTTCGGCCCGGCCGCCGACGCGTCGAACGCGGCCCCGGATGCCACGACTCCGGCATCCGGCCAGAGCGCCGCGTCCACGGCCTCCGTCGTCCCGAGCCCGCGCTTTCCGGCGATCGAGAACGACACGCTCGCGTTCTGGAAGAGCGATGACACCTTCCGCGCGTCGATCGCCAACCGCGAGGGCGCCGAGGAATGGGTGTTCTACGACGGACCGCCGTTCGCCAACGGCCTGCCGCACTACGGCCACCTGCTCACCGGTTACGCCAAGGACGTCTTCCCGCGCTTCCAGACCATGCGCGGCAAGAAGGTCGACCGCGTGTTCGGCTGGGACACCCACGGCCTGCCCGCCGAGCTCGAGGCGATGAAGCAGCTCGGGATCACCGAGAAAGACGAGATCGAGCGCATGGGGGTTTCGACCTTCAACGCCAAGGCCCGCGAGTCGGTGCTCGAGTACACGCGCGAGTGGCAGGACTACGTCACGCGCCAGGCCCGCTGGGTCGACTTCGAGCGCGGGTACAAGACGCTCGACACGACCTACATGGAGAGCGTGCTCTGGGCCTTCAAGACCCTGCACGACAAGGGACTCGCGTACGAGGGCTACCGCGTGCTGCCGTACTGCTGGCGCGATGAGACGCCCCTGTCGACGCACGAGCTGCGCATGGACGACGACGTCTACAAGATGCGGCAGGACCCCTCGGTCACCGTGACCTTCCCCCTCGTCGGGGCCAAGGCCGAGGCGATGGGCCTGACCGGCGTCCGCGCGCTCGCATGGACGACGACGCCGTGGACCCTGCCGACCAACCTCGCGCTGGCGGTGGGCCCCGGCATCCGTTATGCCGTCATCGAGGGCGGACCGAACGGCGCCGCCGACGTGCACCGTGCCCCCGACGGCACGCCCGACGAGGCGTTCGAGGCCGTCGCGCACCGCTACCTGCTGGCGGAAGACCTGCTGCCGAACTACGCCAAGGACCTCGGGTACGAGAGCGCGGATGCCGCCCGCGAGGCCGTGCAGACCACGATCCTGGGCGCCGAGCTCGAGGGCGTGTCGTACGACCGCCTCTTCGACTACTACGCCGACGCGTCGGTGTGGGGGACGAAGGATGCCTGGAAGATCCTCGTCGACGACTACGTCACCGTCAGCGACGGCACGGGCATCGTGCACCAGGCCCCCGCCTACGGTGAGGACGACAAGCGCCTCGCGGATGCCGCGGGCCTGCCGACGATCATCTCGCTCGACGACGGCGGCCGGTTCCTGTCGGCGGTGACCGACGTCGCGGGGGAGCTGTGGCTGGACGCCAACCGCCCACTCATCCGCCTGCTGAAGCAGGAGGGCCGGTTGCTCCGCGAGGCGTCGTACGAGCACTCGTACCCCCACTGCTGGCGCTGCCGGAACCCCCTCATCTACAAGGCCGTGTCGAGCTGGTTCGTGCGCGTGACCGACATCAAAGACGACCTGCTGGCCAACAACCAGCAGATCACCTGGGTGCCCGAGAACGTCAAGGAGGGCCAGTTCGGCAAGTGGCTCGAGGGCGCGCGCGACTGGTCGATCAGCCGCAACCGCTACTGGGGCTCGCCGATCCCGGTGTGGAAGAGCGACGACCCGAACTACCCGCGCGTCGATGTCTACGGCTCGCTCGCCGACATGGAGGCCGACTTCGGTCGCCTGCCGCTGAACGCCGACGGAGAGGTGGACCTGCACCGCCCCTACATCGACGACCTCACGCGCCCGAACCCCGACGACCCGACGGGGCAGTCGACGATGCGCCGTATCGAAGATGTGCTGGACGTCTGGTTCGACTCGGGCTCGATGCCGTTCGCGCAGGTGCACTACCCATTCGAGAACCACGAGTGGTTCGACGAGCACGCCCCGGCCGACTTCATCGTCGAGTACATCGGGCAGACCCGCGGCTGGTTCTACGTCATGCACGTGCTCTCGACCGCGCTGTTCGACCGCCCGGCGTACACCGGCGTCTCGTGCCACGGCATCGTGCTCGGCAACGACGGACAGAAGATGTCGAAGTCGCTGCGCAACTACCCCGACGTGCGCGAGGTCTTCGACCGCGACGGCTCGGACGCCATGCGGTGGTTCCTGATGTCTAGTTCGGTGCTGCGCGGTGGGAACCTCGTCGTGACCGAGGAGGGCATCCGCTCGGGCGTGCGCGAGTTCCTGTTGCCGCTGTGGAACGCGTGGTATTTCTTCGCCACGTACGCCAACGCGTCGGGCCCCGAGGGCTACACCGCCGAGTGGCGCACCGACTCCGCCGACGTGCTCGATCGGTACATCCTCGCGCTGACCGGCGATCTGGTGCGCGAGGTCGCCACCGACCTCGAGGGCCTCGATTCCACGACCGCCGCCGAGCGTCTGCGCGACTTCGCCGAGGTGCTGACCAACTGGTACATCCGCCGTTCGCGGGATCGCTTCTGGGTGGGCGCGACGGACGATCCGTCGAGCCGCGAGGCCTTCGACACGCTCTACACGGTGCTCGAGACCCTCACCCGCGTCGCAGCTCCCCTGCTGCCGCTCGTCACCGAGCGCGTGTGGCAGGGCCTCACCGGCGGGCGGAGCGTCCACCTGACCGACTGGCCCGACGCGTCTGCGTTCCCCGCGGCCGAAGACATCCGCACCGCGATGGACACGGTGCGCGAGGTCTCGAGCGTCGCCAACGCACTGCGCAAGCGCGAGGGCAAGCGCGTGCGTCTACCGCTCCCGCGTCTGACGGTGGTGACCCCGGATGCCTCGGGTCTGGCGCAGTTCGACGACATCCTCCGAGAAGAGCTCAACGTCAAGAGCGTCGAACAGGTCGCGCTGCGAGAGGGCACGGCGGCGGAGTATGGCATCACGCACCGTCTGTCGGTGAACGCCCGCGCCGCGGGGCCTCGCCTCGGCAAACAGGTGCAGCAGGCGATCAAGGCCGCTCGTGAGGGCGATTGGAGCGAGACCGACGGTCGGGTCGTCGCCGGAGGCATCGCGCTCGAGCCCTCCGAGTACGACCTCGTCGTCGAGACCGCGGGACGCCCCGAAGGCGAAGCGCTGGCGGTGCTGGCCGGCGGTGGTTTCGTGCTGCTCGACACCGTCACCACCCCGGAGCTCGAGGCCGAGGGCTTGGCCCGCGACATGATCCGCGGCATCCAGGACACCCGCAAGGCTGCGGGCTTCGACGTGAGCGATCGGATCTTCCTGTCACTGACCTTCGTCGACGGCGCTGACGCGCGAGCCGTCGCTCAGGCGTTCGACGTGGCCGGGGTGGCATCCGAGACTCTCGCCGAGAGTGTCGTTCTCGCCGGAGCAGAGGGGCGGCTCATCCAGCGCGGCAGCGCGATGCCGGCCGAGTTCGAGACGCAGATCGCTGCCAAGACCTACGCGAACGTCGGCGCCGTCACTGTGGCCGTCGCGCGGATCGGAGCCCCCGCATGAGCGACCGCACCAGGGCCGACGCCGTCTACAGCGCGCTGCTCGAGCGGCAGGGCGAGCAGTGGGTGCAGCCCCGCGTCGAGCGCACGCGTCGCGTGCTCGAGCTGCTCGCCGACCCGCAGCGGACCTACCGGGTGGTCCACGTCACCGGTACGAACGGCAAGACCTCGACCAGCCGCATGATCGAGAGCCTGCTGCGAGCGATGGGTCTGCGCACGGGGCTGTTCACGAGCCCCCATCTGGAACGCTTCACGGAGCGCATCCTCATCGACGGCGAGCCCGTTTCGGATGCCGCGATCGCCGATGCGTGGGACGAGATCCAGCCGTTCGTTGAGATGGTGGACGCCGAACTGACCGCGGCCGAGGACGCGCCGCTGACGTTCTTCGAGCTGCTGACCGTGCTCGCGTTCGTCGCGTGCGCCGACGCGCCGATCGATGTGCTCGTGCTCGAGGTCGGTATGGGAGGGGAGTGGGACTCCACGAACACCGCCGACGGCGATGTCGCGGTCTTCGCGCCGATCGACATCGACCACACCGACCGTCTCGGCACCACCATCGCCGAGATCGCCACGGTGAAGGCCGGGATCATCAAGCCGGGAGCCGCGGTGGTGTCGGCTGCGCAGACCGAGGACGCACTCCGCGTCATCCGCGCGCGCGCCGCGAAAGAGGGGGCGACCGTGGCCGTGGCCGGCCACGAGTTCGACCTGGTGGGGCAGACCCTCGCCGTGGGCGGGCAGCAGCTCGACATCCGCGGGGTCGCCGGGACGTATCCCGAGGTCTACCTGCCGCTGTACGGAGCACACCAGGGCGCCAACGCGGCGCTCGCGGTCGCCGCCGTCGAGTCGCTGATCGGCGGTGGCACCCAGCCCCTCGCGGCCGACGTGATCGCCGACGGTCTCGGCAACGCCACCTCGCCCGGCCGCCTTCAGCTCATCGGTACCGCTCCGACCGTCTTCGTCGACGCCGCGCACAACCCGCACGGGGCGCGCGCTCTGGTCGCCGCCCTCGATGAGTCGTTCGACATCGACGAGTGGGGCGCCGTGGTCGGCATCCTCGACGGCAAGGATGCCGCCGGCATCATGTCGGCCCTCGTCCCGGGGGTCTCCCGTGTGTTCGCCACGGCTCCCGCCAGTGACCGTGCGACCGATCCCGACGTGATCGCCGACGTCGCGGAGGCGGCGGACCTCCCGGTCACCGTGCACCCGACGCTGGAGGACGCCGCCGACGCCGCCCGCTCGTGGGCCGCCGAGTCCGACCGCCGCGCCGTCGTCATCGCCGGTTCCGTCGTGCTCGCCGGCGAGGCGCTGCGTCTCGCCGACCTCGAGGACTGGAAGGCCGGGTGGCAGGGATGAGCCCCCGCGAACCTCGCGCCCCGCGCCCCCGTCGTCAACGCGGCGCTCAGGAGTCTCTCGGCGCCGTCGTGCTCGGCTTCGAATCGATCATCGTCTTCCTCGGCGGCCTCGTGGTCTACGGCCTCAAGGTGCTGCCCTTCGGCATCGAGCCCTGGTGGGGGATCGTCGGCGGCGTCGTCATGGCTGTGGCAATGGTCGCCGTCTCGGGCTCGCTCCGCCACCGGTGGGCGCTGTTCGCGGGGTGGGGACTCCAGATCGTGCTGCTGCTCGGCGGCTTCCTCGTGCCGGCCCTGGCCGTCGTGGCTCTCATTTTCGGCGGCATGTGGGCGTATGCGACCATCAAGGGAGCAGCGCTCGATCGACAGAACGCCCGACGCGCCGCTTCCCCCGACCTCTCGAACGGAGAATGACCCATGGCTACCGAAGAGACCCTCGTCCTCGTCAAGCCCGACGGCGTCGCTCGCGGCCTCACCGGCGCGATCCTCGCCCGCATCGAGGCGAAGGGCTACGCCCTCGTCGACATCCGCCTCGTCGAGCCCGACCGTGAAACCCTGGCCCACCACTACGCCGAGCACGAGGGAAAGCCGTTCTACGAGCCGCTGCTCGAGTTCATGATGTCCGGCCCGTCGGTCGCCATCCGCCTCGCCGGAAACCGCGTCATCGAGGGCTTCCGCTCGCTCGCCGGAACGACCGACCCGACCACCGCCGCCCCCGGCACCATCCGCGGCGACTTCGGTCGCGACTGGGGCCTCAAGGTGCAGCAGAACCTCGTCCACGGGTCCGACAGCGTCGAGTCCGCCGAGCGCGAGCTCGCGATCTGGTTCGCCTGATCCCGGATGCCGTGAAGGCCGCCGCCCCGAGAGGGTGGCGGCCTTCGTCGTTCGGCGTCGAGGCGGCTGAGCCTGTCGAAACGCCCGGCCCTGATTCTCATCCGCACACGGGCGAGCCGGGGGAGCCTGTCAGGGTCTTCTGCGCTTTGGAGCGCTTCACCCACCCCGTGATTCGCGCAACCTCAGCGGCATCCAGGTCTATCTGGCGGAGGTTCTGCGAATCTCGGAGGATCTGCGTCGGCTCAGAGCTGCGAGAGCACGTCCAGGCGCACCTGCGCCAGCACCGCGACGACGGCGAACGCGACGATCGTCATGAGCGGCACCCACGCCATGAGCCTGTCGGCGAACTCTTGCACGCGCGGGCGCGGGATGACTCCCTCGCGCAGAACGTGCAGCGTGACGACGAAGAACGACGGGATCACCACGGACCACGTCACCATGCACCACGGGCACAGCGTCGCCAGCACGAAGAGGCTCTGCCCGATGAGCCAGATCACGAAGCACAGGGCGAAGACGAAGCCGAGCCAGAACAGGGCCCAGAACCACCGCGCGAAGCGCGCGCCAGCCAGTAGCGCCATACCGACCACGATGGGTGCGATCCACGCAGCGAGTCCGATGATCGGGTTAGGAAAGCCGAAGACGCTGCCCTGGGCCGACTGCAGATTCGTCGAGCACTGGACCAGCACACTGAAGTCACAGGATGCCGCGGCCCCCGGGTTCATGAGCTGGTGGAAGCGTTCCATGGTGAGCGAGAACGCCGCCCACCACCCCACGATCCCGGCGAAGATCAGCCAGATCGCGACCACGACCGGACGACGGGGGGTGACGGTTTCGCTCATGCGGCGATTCTCTCATCGCGCCGCTATGCGGTCGCCTCGAACAGGTTCACTCGTGTGTTGTGAAGACGCTGTGCGAGGCGTCTTGCCAGTGCGGCCTGTTTTTTCCGTACGCCACCGTCGATCTCGACGAGTTGATCTGCTGCGGTCATCGTCCCGCCCCCTCGGAGATCGTCCTCGCCTCATCCATGGTGATGCTCGTGCCGTCGTAACTGGGCGCTGCGCCCAGACGGGTGAGCGCCGACTTCACGTCGATCTTCTGGTTGTCGCTGTCCCGGAAGGCCACATCGAGAGACCTCATGTTCAGAACGCGCCCGTCGAATGCGACTCTGATCACGTCGCGCACGAAGTCCGGCGATGCCTTCGTCTTCTCGGCGGCCGGGAGGTCGACGGTTTCACCGACCGTCAGCGTCTCGGTGAACCCGTCCAGGCTGACGTCGGCGTAGGCGTCGGAGATCCCGAGACTGGCCGCTTTCAGCGCGGCGGGGATGTCGGTCTTGTACGAATCGTCGTGAGACGGCAGTTGGCTGCACCCGGCCGCAAGGCTGGCGGCCAACGCAAGGCCAACGACCGCAGCGATCCGCCCCCGACGCGTCGTGCCGTCAGCCCCAATCCGCGCGCCCCGGCGAGATCGGCGTCGCTGTAAGCGGTCGCGAGGTCGTCCCGAGCCGCCTCGTGCGACAGTTCTCTCGCTTTCGCCGTCTGGGTTTGCACACGTGCGCGTGCCTGCTCCGAAGCGGTGAGTGGGCCGTCGGACAAGGTTATGGTGGCCCCCTTCGCCGGAGCTTCGACCATATCGAGGCCCCGTTTCGTGCGAGAAGTCTCTGTGGATAAGTGCAGGCAACCGCGACGGTCGTGGGCGTTCCCGGCACTTCGTGCGATAATGAAGGCTGATGTGACCGCGGCCGCGCCGCAGGAACATCACCCAGAAGACTTCGGGCGATGACCGCCCTTCGCAGCACGAGCCGCAGGCCGGCTGCAGACCGAGTGAGTTCGCGGCCCCGCCGGGTGCGGCGCCGCATGAGATTTCGTCGGACGACGCGCGGTGTCGTCCGCCAGGGAGTACCCCGACATGGCCGATGTGACAGACGAACAGAATCCCGCCGACGAGACGGCGATCTCTCCCGAGACCGAGGCTCCTTCCTCCGACGCGACGCCCGCGGTCGACGAAGAAGAGGCAGCGGTCCAGGATGCCGAGGACGCGGCCGCCGACGACACCGAGGCGCCCGCGGTGCTGGACGTGGAGGACATCCCCGCGGCCGACGATGACGACGAGACCGCACAGGTCGCCGCCCCCGAGCAGCAGGCTGCCGAGCCCGTCCCCGCCGCGGAGATCGACGCACCGCCCGCGGACGCCGAGAGCTCGGCATCCGGTGCCGTCTCGGACGACTCCGCTCAGGCCGAGAAGGCCACGGCGGAACCCGCCGCCGCTTCGGAGCAGCCCGAGGCCCCCGCCGTGCCCGAGAAGCCCGGCCGCCCGACCGCCGTGTCTCTGGGCCTGCTCCCCGCGAACTTCGTGTCGGCCGTCTCGACGGCCCTGCACTTCTACGCTCCCGCCCTCCCTCCCGTCGTCATCCGCGACGACTTCGACGACCGCGACGACGAGGGCCCCTCCGAGCGCGTCTCGGCCAACGCTCGCCGCCGCAACCGCCGCCGCGGGGGACCCAACGACAACCGCGACGAGCCCCTCGAGTCCCCGGCCGCACCTCCCGTGCGCCAGCGCGCAGTCGAGGTCATCACCGAGCCGCAGCGCATCAAGGGGTCGACGCGTCTCGAGGCCAAGAAGCAGCGTCGTCGCGACGGTCGCGAAGCCGGTCGCCGACGCCCCGTCGTCACCGAGGCCGAGTTCCTCGCCCGTCGCGAGGCCGTCGACCGCGTGATGGTCGTGCGCTCGAAGGCCGGTCGTATCCAGATCGCCGTCCTCGAAGACAACGTGCTCGTGGAGCACTACGTCGCGCGCAATCAGGACGCCTCTCTCATCGGCAACGTGTACCTCGGTCGCGTTCAGAACGTGCTGCCCAGCATGGAGGCCGCCTTCGTCGACATCGGACGCGGCCGCAATGCCGTGCTCTACTCCGGCGAGGTCGATTGGGACGGCGTCGAGACCAACAACCAGCCCCGACGCATCGAGCTCGCGCTCAAGTCGGGCGACCGCGTGCTCGTGCAGGTCACGAAGGACCCGGTGGGTCACAAGGGCGCACGACTGACGAGCCAGATCTCGCTGCCCGGCCGCTATCTCGTCTACGTGCCCAACGGCACGATGAACGGCATCTCCCGCAAGCTTCCCGACACCGAGCGTGCGCGCCTGAAGAAGATCCTCAAAGAGGTGCTGCCCGAGTCTTCCGGCGTCATCGTGCGCACCGCGGCCGAGGGCGCCACCGAGGAGCAGCTGACCCTCGACGTGCAGCGCCTCACGTCGCAGTGGGAGCACGTGTCGAGCCAGGTCAAGACCATCCAGGCCCCCGCCCTGCTGCACTCCGAGCCCGATCTTCTGGTCAAGATCGTCCGCGATGTCTTCAACGAGGACTTCACGCGCATGCTCATCCAGGGCGACGAGGCATTGCAGACCATCTCCTGGTACCTGCAGGGCGTCGCCCCCGACCTGCTCGAGCGGGTCGAGAAGTACGAAGGCGAGCAGGATCCGTTCGACGCGTTCCGGGTCACCGAGCAGATCGAGAAGGCCCTCGACCGCAAGGTCTGGCTGCCCTCCGGCGGTTCGCTCGTGATCGACCGCACCGAGGCCATGACCGTCGTCGACGTCAACACCGGCAAGTTCGTCGGCTCCGGCGGCAACCTCGAAGAGACCGTCACCAAGAACAACCTCGAAGCGGCCGAAGAGATCGTGCGCCAGCTGCGCCTGCGCGACATCGGCGGCATCATCGTGGTCGACTTCATCGACATGGTGCTCGAGTCCAACCGCGATCTCGTGCTGCGTCGTCTGATCGAATGCCTCAGCCGCGACCGCACGAAGCACCAGGTCGCCGAAGTCACTTCTCTCGGCCTCGTACAGATGACGAGGAAGAAGCTCGGCCTCGGCCTGCTCGAGACCTTCAGCGAGGCGTGCGAGGTGTGCGCCGGTCGCGGAGTCATCGTGCACCACGACCCCGTCGCGAAGCACCGCCCCGCAGGCTCCTCAAACGGCGGCGGCAACGGCAACGGCTCCTCGAACCGTCGCGGTCGAGGCTCCAACAACGGCTCCAACGGCTCCAACGGCAATGCCACGTCCGGCGGCGGCAATGCGGCGCAGAACGGCGGCAACGGAAACGGCGGGGGAGCGGCGGCCCAGGCCGGCGGCACCCACGTGATCACCGAGGGCGTCAAGTCGGCTCTCGCGCAGATCGCGGCATCGACCGTCAAGCCCACCATCGACGACCCCTCGATCGTCGAGGCGGCGGTCGTGGCATCCGTCGAGGCCGTTCTCGATGCCAAGACCGAGGCCGCTGCCGAGGCTCCCGCGCCGGTTCGCGAGAAGCGGCCGCGCAAGAAGCGCGAGCCCAAGGCTCCGCGCACCGAGAAGGACGCCCTGCTCGAATCGGTCTTGGAGGCCCTGCCCGAACCCAAGGCTCCGGGACAGGGGCGCTCGCGCCGCCGCGTGACCACCGCCGCCCTGACCGGCACGCCGGTGAACGCGCAGCCGTCGTCCGAATCCTGAGTTCGCTTCTGATCGTTTGAGGGGTCATCTTCTGTCGCGGAGCTCTGCTCGCAGCGGCCGAAGATGGCCCCTCACGGCTGAGGGCGCCGTTCCCGAGCCGTGATCCGCAGTCCCGAGGCTCGCAGGCGTCGCACGAGTTCCTTGCCGCCCACATGCTCGGCCCCCGCGCGAACGAGGTCGGCGTGCCGCTCGTCGGGCACGTCGTAATGATCGAGGTCGAACGCTCGGGAGGGGATTCCGGCTGCCGCGGCGAAGGCGTGGAGCTCCGCGAGATCGCTGTCGCTGACCAAATGAGCCCACAGCCGTCCATGCGCGGGCCACTGCGGGTCGTCGATCAGAATTGCCATCCCGCGATCCTACGGTCGACACGCGGGTCGAATGCTTTTGCCGGATGCCGCCGGGTGAGCTAAACTTGACCCTTGGTGCGTCGCGTCCACTCCTGATAAGAGCGTGACCCCGCGGGTTCTGCCCGCCGGATCGCACCGAGACTTGGGTCTTCAGACCCTCCCGACGTCATCAGACAACCGGAGCTCCGCGCTCCCGAACGAAAACAGGTGTGAAGTGGTTTACGCAGTTGTGCGCGCCGGCGGCCGCCAGGAGAAGGTCCAGGTCGGCACGGTCGTCGTGCTCGACCGCCAGAAGGCGAAGATCGGCGAGAGCATTCAGCTGCCCGCCGTCCTGTTCGTCGACGGCGACGCGGTCACGACCGACGCCGACAAGCTCGCGAAGGTCTCGGTCACGGCCGAGGTGCTCGGCGAGGAGCGCGGTCCGAAGATCGTGATCCAGAAGTTCAAGAACAAGACCGGCTACAAGAAGCGCCAGGGACACCGTCAGGACCTCACGCGCGTCAAGATCACCGGCATCAAGTAAGAGCCAGGAGACGCAGAGATGGCACACAAAAAGGGCGCAAGCTCCACCCGTAACGGTCGTGATTCCAACGCACAGCGCCTCGGCGTGAAGCGCTTCGGCGGCCAGGTCGTCCTCGCCGGCGAGATCATCGTCCGCCAGCGCGGCACGCACTTCCACCCCGGCGCCAACGTCGGCCGCGGCGGCGACGACACGCTGTTCGCCCTGGCCCCCGGCGCCGTCCAGTTCGGCGCGAAGGGCGGCCGCAAGGTCGTCAACATCGTCACCGCAGCAGCGGAGTAATTCCCGCGCTTCGGCGCACGAGGGGGTGGGCGCTGCCCACCCCCTCTTCTTTTTTCGAGTCGGCTCGGCCGGCCACACCCGGAAGGACCCGCCATGGTCACCTTCGTCGACCGCGTGACCCTGCACCTGCGTGCGGGAAAGGGCGGCAACGGCTGCGTCTCGGTGCGCCGTGAGAAGTTCAAGCCGCTGGCCGGTCCCGACGGCGGCAACGGGGGCAGCGGCGGCGACGTCGTGCTCGTCGCCGACCCGCAGACGACCACCCTGCTCTCGTACCACCACTCGCCGCACCGCTCCGCGGGCAACGGCGGGTTCGGCATGGGCGACCACCGCTCCGGCGCCCTGGGCGAGGACCAGGAGCTCCCGGTGCCGCTCGGCACCGTCGTGAAGGATCTCGACGGCAACGTCCTCGTCGACATGCTCACCCCCGGCATGCGCTTCGTCGCCGCGCCGGGTGGTCTCGGCGGCCTCGGCAACGCGGCACTCGCCTCTCCCAAACGCAAAGCCCCCGGCTTCGCTCTTCTGGGCACTCCCGGTTACGAGGGCGATGTCGTCCTCGAGCTCAAGACCGTCGCCGATGTGGCATTGGTCGGCTTCCCTTCGGCGGGCAAGTCGAGCCTGATCGCCGCGGTGTCGGCCGCGCGCCCCAAGATCGCCGACTACCCGTTCACGACGCTGCACCCGAACCTGGGCGTCGTGCAGGCGGGCGACGCCCGCTTCACGATCGCCGACGTCCCCGGCCTCATCGAGGGCGCGAGCGAGGGCAAGGGTCTGGGTCTGGAGTTCCTGCGTCACGTCGAGCGCTGCACGGCCCTCGTCCACGTGCTCGACTGCGCCACGCTCGACCCGGGCCGCGACCCGCTGAGCGACCTCGACATCATCCTGGCCGAGCTCGCCGCGTACCCGGTTCCCGACGGGCAGATCCCGCTGCTCGAGCGGCCCCAGATCATCGCGCTGAACAAGGTCGACGTCCCCGAGGCGCACGAGCTCGCCGACTTCGTGCGGCCCGACCTCGAGGCCCGCGGCTTCCGCGTGTTCGAGATCTCGACCGTCAGTCGCGCCGGGCTCCGCGAACTCACCTTCGCTCTCGGCGAGATCGTCGAGCAGCACCGTCTCGCCACGATCGATCAGGCTCCCGCCGAGCGCGTCGTCATCCGGCCGCGCGGCGCGGAGAAGGACTTCACGATCAAGGTCGAGGGCGGCACCTACGGTCCCGTGTACCGCATCCTCGGCGACAAGCCGGTCAAGTGGGTCCAGCAGACCGATTTCCAGAACGAGGAGGCTGTGGGCTACCTCGCCGACCGCCTCGCGCGCCTGGGCGTCGAGGACGGCTTGTTCCGTGCCGGCGCGGTCGCCGGTGCGACCGTCGTCATCGGTCCGGGCGACGGCATCGTCTTCGACTGGGAGCCCACCCTGACCTCGGCCGCCGAGCTCATGACGGCCCCGCGCGGCACCGACCCCCGTCTCGTGCAGAACTCGCGTCGGACCTCCTCCGAGCGTCGCGCCGAGTATCACGAGCGCATGGATGCCAAGGCCGACGCCCGAGCCGAGCTCGAGGCCGAACGCCGCGCGGCGCGTGCCGTGGGCATCTCTCCCGACGGTGATTCGTCCCCGCTCTCGCCCGAGGACGAGGACCGGTGACCGCGACGACGCGCGCCGACATCCCCGGCGCCGCTCGCGTCGTGGTGAAGGTCGGTTCGTCGTCGATCAGCGGAGACGGCGCGCACCGCATCGACACGATCGTCGAGGCACTCTCGCGCGCTCACGGCGAGGGTACCGAGGTCGTCCTCGTGTCGTCGGGGGCGATCGCGACCGCTCTTCCGCTCCTCGACCTTCAGGGTCGCCCGAACGACCTCGCCACCCAGCAGGCCGCCGCGGCGGTCGGACAGAACGTCCTCATGTGGCGGTATCAGACCTCGCTCGACCGCTTCGGTCTGCTCGCGGGGCAGGTGCTGCTCACCGCGGGCGATCTCGAGAACGCCACCCACCGCTCGAACGCGCGCCGCGCCATGGAGCGGTTGCTGGGGCTCGGAATCCTGCCCATCGTCAACGAGAACGACACCGTGGCCACCCACGAGATCCGCTTCGGCGACAACGATCGGCTGGCCGCTCTCGTGGCGCAGCTGATCGGGGCGGACGTGCTCGTCCTGCTCAGCGACATCGAGACGCTCTTCACCCTCCCGCCCAGCGAGCCGGGTGCACGCCCCATCACCGACGTCGCCTGGGGCGACGACCTGTCGGACTTCGAGTTCGGCGCGGGCGTCGTCAACGGCGTGGGCACCGGGGGAGCGGCCACCAAGGCCTCCGCGGCCAAGCTCGCCTCGACCGCGGGCGTGGGCGTCCTCGTCACGAGCGCCGACCTTGTGGCATCCGCTCTCGCGGGGGAGTCGGTGGGCACCTGGTTCGCCCCCAACCCCGACCCCGTGACCCTGTCCACCGGTCCCGTGGGCGCCCTGACGCGCGCCGGTACACTGAGCGCATGACCGTGATCGCCGCCTCCGTGGACGAGCGCCTGCGTCTGGCCAAAGACGCGGCGCGCGAGATCGGACTCCTCGACTCCGCTCGCAAAAGCGCGCTCCTGCACGCGGTGGCCGACCTTCTCGAGGCGTCGTCCGCCGAGATCGTCGCCGCCAACGCCGAAGACCTCGAAAGAGGGCGGGAAGATTCCATCGGCGAGGCGCTCCTGGACCGCCTCCGTCTCGACGACACGCGCGTGTCGGCCCTGGCCGCCGCGGTTCGCGACGTGGCCGATCTCCCCGACCCGGTCGGTCGCGTGCTCGACAGCCGCACCCTCCCCAACGGCCTCTCGCTCGAGAAGGTCGCCGTTCCCTTCGGCGTCGTCGGGTCCATCTACGAGGCCCGACCCAACGTCACCGTCGACATCGCCTCGCTCGCGCTGCGCTCCGGCAATGCCGTCGTGCTGCGCGGAGGGTCGGCAGCGCAGAGCAGCAACGCGACGCTCGTGCGCATCATGCGCGACGCGCTGGCGAGCCAGGGCGTGAACCCCGAGGCCATCCAGAGCGTCGACGATTTCGGTCGCGACGGCGCGAAGGCCCTCATGAACGCCCGAGGCCTGGTCGACGTGCTCGTTCCGCGCGGCAGCGCCGGACTCATCGAGACCGTCGTCACCGAGTCCACCGTCCCCGTCATCGAGACCGGTGCAGGCGTCGTGCACGTCTACCTGGACGCCACCGCCCGCGACGACTGGGCCCGCGACATCGTGCTCAACGCCAAGACGCAGCGCCCGAGCGTCTGCAACGCCGTCGAGACGGTGCTCGTGCACCGTGCGGCGGCCGGTCGGCTGCTACCGGAGCTGCTGGCGTCCCTGGCCGATGCCGGCGTGACCGTGCACGGCGACGACGACACGCGTGCGCACGATGCGCGCGTCGTCGCGGCGACCGACGACGACTGGTCGCGCGAGTACGGCACCCTCGACCTCGCCGTCCGTGTCGTCGACGACCTCGACGAGGCGTTGGCGCACATCCGCCGATACTCGACGCACCACACCGAGTCGATCATCACCGACAACCCCGCGGCGGCCGACCGCTTTCTCGCCGAGGTCGACTCTGCGGTGGTGCTGGTGAACGCCTCGACGCGTTTCACCGACGGAGGCGAGTTCGGCTTCGGCGCCGAGGTCGGCATCTCCACGCAGAAACTCCACGCCCGCGGACCCATGAGCCTCGCCGAGCTGACGAGCACCAAGTGGCTCGGGCGCGGCGACGGCCAGGTACGCGCCTGACCGCCTAAAATGGGACGCGCGCCTCGCGCAGACCTCTGATCGGAGCACTGATGACTTTCGTCGCACTTCTGGCCCACGCCGCAGAAGAAGGCGCCCACCACGGCGGCAACGTCCAGGCCCAGACCTTCTGGTATGGCGCCGTGGCGTTCCTGGTTTTCGTCGCCCTGAGCCTCGTGACGCTGTCGTACCGCAACGTGTCGAACCGTCACGCGCACAAGGCGGCGGCGTACACCCAGAAGCACGGGACGCCCACCCCCGAGGCGCACGGCCACTGAGGCCCACCGTATGTCGGTGACGCGCGCCCCTCGCATCGGGGTCATGGGTGGGACGTTCGATCCCATCCATCACGGTCACCTGGTCGCTGCCAGCGAGGTCGCTCAATCGTTCGACCTCGACGAGGTCGTCTTCGTTCCGACGGGTCGCCCGTGGCAGAAGGACGACGTCACCGAGAGCGAGCACCGCTACCTCATGACGGTGATCGCCACGGCATCCAATCCGCAGTTCACCGTGAGTCGCGTCGACATCGATCGCGCGGGACCCACGTACACGATCGACACCCTGCGCGACCTGCAGGAGCAGCGCCCCGGTGCGGAGTTGTTCTTCATTACCGGCGCCGACGCGGTCGCCCAGATCCTCAGCTGGCGCAATCACCAGGAGCTGTGGGATCTCGCGCACTTCGTCGCCGTCTCCCGACCCGGCCACGTCCTCACCACCGAGGGCCTTCCCGCCGAGAACGTGAGCCAGCTGGAGATCCCGGCCCTGTCGATCTCGTCCACAGACTGCCGCGCCCGTGTGCGCCGGGGCCACCCCGTGTGGTACCTCGTGCCCGACGGCGTCGTGCAGTACATCGCGAAGCACCACCTCTACCGGAGCACAGCATGAGCACTCCCGAGAACCCCGAGACTCCCGCGCTGACCCGTCGTCAGCTGCGCGAGCTCCGCCAGACCGGCGCGACGCCCATCATCGTCCCGCAGCGCGAGGGCGAGACTCCGGATGCCGAAACCCCGGCCGCCGCGGCCGGAGCCCCCGAGTCGGTGGTCGTCGATCGCGTTCCCGAGCCTGCTGCGGCGCAGGAGCCCCCGGTCGACTCGTCCGCGGTCGAGGAGTCCTCCACCGAGACGGAGCAGGAGCATCAGCCCGCCGTCTCGGAAGAGCCGACGCCCGCCGCCACGCGCGATGAGCCCTTCGCCCCTGCCCTGCGCCCGGCCTCCTTCGACGGAGGTTTCGGCGATGGCGACTTCGGTGTCACCGGCCTGACCCGTCGTCAGGTGCGCGCGCAGGAGAAGATCCGGACCGCCGCGGTACCTGTGATCAGCTCCGACCTCCAGTCGTCGTTGTCCCACCAGAGCGCCGCGCCGGAGCCGCAGGTCGAGGACGAGTCCGCCCAGCCCGCCATCTTCCGTCCGGCAGCGCCAGACGCCGCTGACGCTCCGACCGCCGCGGACGCCGGTCCCGGCGCCTCGGTGGTGAATCCCGCCCTCGGTTCCGAGCTGCTCGACGGGGCGACGCCCGAGGTCACGCTGCCCGACTCGTTCGACCAGCTCCTTTCGCGCAACACCGCCGCCAGCGGTGCGGTGTCGACCCCCAACGCGCTCATTCTGTCGCAGACCCCCGCCGGCGTTCCGCTGGTCGGCCCCGTCACCGCGACCGGCGAGGTCATGATCACCGGCACCTTCGAGCTGCCCGAGGGCCTGGGCTCGGTCGGACACGCACCCGGCACCACCGACGGCCGTGACGCCGACGCGGTGCTTCTCGACGGCGAGCTTCCGCCCGCCTCGTCACCCACCCCGATCGCTGCAAGTGCCGCGATCAGCACGGTCAAGCAGCCCGGCGAGATCATTCGTCCGCCGGCGCCCGAGAAGGGCAGCAAGCTCCTCATCGGGCTCATCATCACGACCGGTGCTCTCTTCCTGGCGGTGGCCGTCACTCTCGGCCTCGCCTTCACGACAGGAGTCTTCCGATGACAGCCACCGACAACGGTCGCGAGATGGCGCAGATCGCCGCCCTCGCCGCCGACGCGAAGGGCGGCGACGATATCGTCGCCCTCGACGTCTCCGAGCCACTTCCGCTCGTCGACATCTTCCTCCTCGTCACCGGTCGCAACGAGCGCAACGTCGCCGCGATCGCCGACGAGATCGAAGAGAAGCTCCTCGAGCACGGGCACAAGCGCGTTCGTCGCGAGGGCCGACAGGAATCCCGCTGGGTCCTGCTCGACTTCGGAGACCTCGTCGTCCACGTCTTCCACGAGGAAGAGCGCGTCTACTACGGCCTGGAGCGCCTCTGGAAGGACTGCCCGGTCGTTCCGATCGAGCTTCCCACGCCGGCCCACGCCGCCGACTGACACCGATCACGTCGACGCCCTCTGCCCGATGGCAGAGGGCGTTCTCGTTCGTACGCCGGATTCATAGACGCCAGAGCGCATGCTGGGTCGGTGTCACCGACCTCGCACCGTGTCCGCCGCAACAGTCGCCGGCTCCTGCTCATCGTCGCCGCCATCGTCACCACGGCGGTCGTCGGCACCGTGGCCTTCGTCGCCGTCAATCTCGTCGGGGCGGCCGATGGCATCCATCATTCCGATGCGGTCCTGCCGACCGCCGCACCGGGCATCGCCCAGGACGAGGGAGAGCAGAACATTCTCATCATGGGGCTCGACAGCCGCGTGGACGAGGACGGGAAGCCGTACCCGAAGGAGATCTACGACGCGATCCACGCGGAGGACGCCTCGGTCGGCGGGTACAACACGAACGTGCTGATGTACGTGCACATCCCCGCCGGTGGCGGACAAGCGGTCGCCGTCTCCATCCCACGCGACGACTACGTCGATTACGCGGGAGCCCCCGGGGGAACGAAGAAGGGCAAGATCAAGGAGGCCTACGGGCGGGCTTTCGCCGCCAAGAACGACGAGCTCCGCGCGGCGGGTGTGTCGGACGACGAGGCTTACCAGCAGGCCCGCGACTCCGCCCGTACCGAGGAGATGCAGACGGTATCGCAGTTCCTGGGCGGTGTGCCGATCGACCATTTCGTCGAAGTGACGATGGCAGCGTTCTACCGGGTCGCCCAGGCCGTGCAGCCGATCTCGGTGTGCCTCAACCACGCGACCGCCGATACGTACTCCGGTGCGAACTTCGCGGCGGGGGCGCAGCAGATCGACGCCTCACAGGCGATGGCCTTCGTGCGTCAGCGTCGCGACACGGAATACCGCAACGTCTTCCTCACCGACCTCGACCGCACGCGCCGCCAGCAGGCGTTCATGGTGTCGCTCGCACTCAAACTCCGCGATGCTCAGACGTTCACCGACTTCGGACGCCTGCAAGATCTTCTCGACACCGCGAAGCAATTCGTCGCCGTCGACAAGGGCTTCGATCTGCTCAGCCTCGCCTCGACCGCCCAGCGCCTCGCCGGGGGAGACGTCACGTTCCAGACTCTGCCGGTCGAGCGTTTCGGCACGATCGACGGCGAGAGCGTGAACATCGTCGACCAGAAAGCCATCGCGGCCCAGGTCAGCACCTTGCTGCACCCCGCCCCGGCTGCGACCCCGGACGCCGGGACGGATGCCGAAACCCCACCGAGCGACGCTCCCTCGGCGTCCGCGCCGGCGGCATCGCCCAGTCCGACGTCGTCTGTGTACACCGACTCGCAGCAGCCGATGCGCGCGGGGTCGGTGCCTTGCGTTAACTGAGGCGGTTTCCTCCTGCCGCTCGCCGTGCCGCTCGCCAGGTCGACGCCCGGGCGCGGCGGAGGCCGATCGGCGAGGTGTCTGCGAGGTTCGCGGAGGCCGGGTACGAGATGCGAGCGCCATCGGGCGCTGGCAGCGCTACACGCGAGCGGACCCGGGCGAATGACGGAAACCGGATGCTCACCGCTGACACCCGAGAGGGGTGCCGCGCGGTGAACGCGAGGCGGGTGAGCCCGACGGAAACGAAGAAGGCCTCCGCCGAAGCGGAGGCCTTCTTTCTAGGTGGACCTGAGGGGACTCGAACCCCTGACCCCCTGCATGCCATGCAGGTGCGCTACCAGCTGCGCCACAGGCCCGTTTTTTGTTTTCCGCCCCGTTTGAGGCAACTCCATGAGCTTACAACACAGATTGCGACGGCAAGAAATCGGTGCAGCCGGGCGTGTCGTCGGGGCCCGTCACGGCCGTGATGACGGCGCGTCTGAGTGCCTGACCGCGCTCGCTCAACCCACGCTGCCGGGCGACGTACTCCGCCTTTCCCTCGGGCGTCTCGATGGCCACCGGAACATAGCCCCAACCGGTGAGGTCGTAGGGGGAGGCCTGCATGTCGAGCGTGCGGATATCGCGCGCGAGCTCGAAGGCATCGAGCAACAGGGCACCGGGGACCAGCGGCCCGAGCTTCACCGCCCACTTGTAGACGTCCATGCCCGCGTGCAGACACCCCGGCTGCTCGCGCGCGACCTGGTCGTCGCGACGGAGCGGCGTGCGGTTGAGCGGTACGGCCTCGGGAGTGAAGAAACGGAAGGCGTCGAAGTGCGTGCACTTGAGGTCGTGAGCCTCGACCACCGCGTCGGTGCCGTCACGTCCGAGACGCAGCGGTACGGCGTGCCGCACCTCGTCAGCGCGATACGCCATCGCCCACTCGTGCAGCCCGAAGCACCCGAACTGCGCCGGCCGGTCGCGGGTCGCCCGCAGCAGGTTGACGACACCGCGGTACATCGAACCTCTCTCGGCGCGGAAGCGCGCTGCGTCCACCTCGACGCCGTCGCCCTCCGCCCGGTACCAGCGCCAGCCGGCCCGTTCGTCGGCCTGTTCGAGCAGGACGCCCGGACCCGGGTGCCATCGCCGCAGGATGGCAGGTTTGTAGGAGTAGTACGTGAAGAGGAAGTCCTCGACCGGATGCTTCTGTGCCCGGCTTGCACGAGCGCGGTGATCGGCGGTGAGCGCGTCGGCGCGGAGCGCGTGTGCCTCGGCGTCCGCCGTCCACCGTTCGCGCGTCAGGACCTCCCGGGTCGCGAGCAGGGTCACGCGACCGGCTCGATGAGTTCGGGGGAGTCATTGCGCACGTTTCCGACCGCGGACGACACCACGTGATCGTCGAGAGTCTCGACCATGTCGGGTGCTGCGTCGATAGCGGCATCGAGGACGTCTCCGACGTTCTCGGTCGTCGGGTCGAGCCAGGCATCGGCGAAGTCGGGATCCATGAACAGCGGCATGCGGTCGTGGATGGACCCCAGTCGCCCGATCGCGTCGCGCGTGAGGATCGTGCAGCTCAGTACCCATCTCGCCGGGTCGTCGGCGGCGAGGGCGGGATTCTTCCACCACTCGTAGAGGCCCGCGAAGAACAGCGGCGACCCGTCGGCGGGGTGGATGTAGTGGGGGGTCTTGCCCTCTTCGGTGGTCTTCCATTCGTAGTACCCGGATGCCGGGATCACGGCGCGCCGTTTGATGAGCGCATCGCGGAACATCGGCTTGTCCTCGACGTCTTCGCTACGGGCGTTGAATGCCCGCGCGCCGACCTTGACGTCTTTCGCCCAGCCGGGAACGAGGCCCCACCGCGCGACCTCGAGGCGACGCACCGGGGGCTCGCTCTTGATCGAGTCGAGCACGATGCCGATCTGGGAGGTGGGCGCGATGTTGTACGAGGGCTGCGGCAACTCGTCGGCCTGGACGTCGACGCGCAGCACCCCCACGAGCTCTGAGGCCACGTTGGCTACGACGAATCGACCGCACATGTTCCCACCGTACGCGTCCCCTCCGACATCGAATCACGCCGGGAGCGGCCGCGTACGACCTCGACGGTGCACCACGTCCGCCGCACGAGAACGGATACGTCGACACCGGATGCCGTCGACGGCGCGCACGCCAGCGGGGTAAGCCCGGCGCCGGGCGCCGCGGCATCCGGAATCAGGCGTCGTTCGAGATGACGCCCGTGCTGCGGAGGCGGTCGAGAAGACCCGCACCGTCGGACTCGGTCACCCACGGCACCTCGGCAGCCGAATGGTCGTCGACCACCGTGCGGCCACCGGCGAGAACGGCTTCGGCGGGGAGGAGTTTGCGGATCGCGACCGCGGCGACGTTCTGCGGGTGCTCGATGGCGAACCCGGTGTAGATGGCGTCGTCGTGCTGGCCGTCGTCGCCCACCAGCAGCCACTTCACCCGCGGGAACTCCGCGGCGAGTCGGCGGAGGTTCTGCTCCTTGTGCTCTCGGCCGCTGCGGAACCACCGATCGTGGGTGGGGCCCCAGTCGGTGAGGAGGAAGGACCCCGAGGGGAAGAGGTGGCGTCGCATGAAACGCGTCAGCGTCGGTGCGACGTTCCAGGCGCCGGTCGAGAGGTAGATCACCGGAGTGCCCGGGTGCTCGCGGGTGAGCCGTTCGAGCATGACGGCCATGCCGGGCACGGGCTGGCGTGCGTGCTCGTCGACGACGAAGGAGTTCCACGCGGCGAGCAGCGGTCGCGGCAGCAGCGTGACCATGACGGTGTCGTCGATGTCGCTGACTACGCCGAACCGCACGTCCGACCCCACGATGAACACGCGCGTCTCGGCGGGCTCGCTTCCCTCCACCGACATCGTGATGCTCTGCCAGCCGGGGGAGAGGGTCGCGGGCAGCTTCGCATCGATCACCCCGCCGCGGTCCGCGACGACGCGGTGCGTGACGCCGTCGATGACGATGTCGACCTGGCCGAAGCCGACGGGTACGGCCGCGAAGCTCCGCCACCCGCGGAGGCTGGCGAATTCCCCCGTCGAGGTGCGCTTGATCGGCGGGGCGATGAGCACCCGGCCGAGGACGCGGACCCACTCCTCGGTGCCGTACCCCGGAAAGCCGGTGACGGCGGGGCGCAGGCCGCGCGCGCGCGCTCGACGTTCGCGCCAGCGGTGGAAACGGCGCTCGAGTCGGGCGAACCAGAGCACTTTGGCGCGAGGGGAACGAGGCATCGCCCTCAGTCTTTCACGTCACCGTCCACCGGTTCGAGGGGGGTGGCCTCGTCGGCGAGGTGTCGGCGCTCCACACGCTCGATGACCTTCTTGCCGATGAAGACCAGCACGAGGAAGACGACGAGGATGCCGACGAAGACGTAGCCCGCGTAATGGATGCGGTCGGAGAGCTCGCGGTAGGTGCCCGCGGCCGATGCCGCGACCGTGACGTACAGACCGGCCCACACGATGCACGCGGGCGTCGTCCACGCGAGGAAACGACGGTAGCTGTAGCCGCTCATGCCCACCGTCAGCGGCACCAGCGAGTGCAGCACGGGGAGGAACCGCGACAGGAAGATGGCGGGTCCGCCGCGACGGCGCAGGTACCGGTCCGCGCGCTCCCAGTTGCGTTCGCCGAGCTTCTGCCCGACACGCGAGGCACGGATGCGTGGCCCGAAGTACCGGCCGAGCCAGAATCCGAGGCTCTCGCCGATCAGGGCCCCGACCACGATCGCCGCGGCCAGCACGACCCCTTCGATCGGGGAGGCGACCGCGGTTCCCGCGACGATCACCATGGTGTCACCCGGAACGATGAGCCCCACGAGCACGCTGGTCTCGAGGACCATGGCCACGCCCGCAACCACCGTGCGCAGCACCGGATCGACGTCGCGGACCAGGTCGAGCAGCGACGTGAGAATCTCGTTCACCTCCGTCAGCCTAGGCCAGCCGCCTCGCTCTAGCCTGGGAGCGTGCCTCCATCCGTTCCGCCGCTCACCCTGACGCGGTGGATCGACCCCGAGGCGGTGTTCCTGCACGTCTTCGCCGCCGCGGGCGACGCGTTCTGGCTCGACGCGGGCGCAGCGGCCTCGACGGGCTGGAGTTGGATGGGCACGGGACGTCTCGACGAAGCTCCCGTGGGTCTGCACCGCCGTGCCGCGGGGCCCGGCGACGCGGTCGACGACGCCGGTGCGTTCCGCGGCGGCTGGGTCGGCTGGCGCTCGTACGAGGGCCGGGACGCCTGGCTGCGCGTCGACACCTTCCTTGCTTTCGACCACGCCCGGCGACGCGTGCACGTCTTCGGCGATGCCGACCTCGCCGCCCGGGTCGCCGCCACGCCGGCGGCTGCGGCGGTGGATGCCGCGGCGGACCGGGGCACGGCATCCGCCCGTGTGAGTCCCGAGCGGTACGTCGAGCTCATCGAAGCGTGCCGCGATCGGATCCGCGAGGGCGATGCCTACCAGTTGTGTCTCACCACGCGTTTCACGGTTCCCGGCGAAGTCGACGCAGTCGACGTGTTCCGGCGGCTGCGGCAGGTCTCTGCCTCGCACCATGCGGGTTTCATCCGCATCGGCGACATGACGCTGGTGAGCGCTTCTCCCGAGCGCTTCCTCGAGGTGCGCGGTGGCCGCGTGCACACCCACCCCATCAAGGGCACGCGTCCCCGATCCACGGATCCCGCTCGCGATCGCGCCCTCGCCGACGAGCTGCGGGCCGATGCCAAGGAGCAGGCCGAGAACGTCATGATCGTCGACCTGATGCGCAACGATCTCTCGCGCGTCTGCGAACCGTCGACGGTCGGTGTCGACCGATTGCTCGAGGTCGAGACGTACCCGACCGTGCACCAATTGGTGAGCGAGGTGTCGGGCCGGCTCCTGCCCGGCACGACGATCGAAGAGGTGCTGGCCGCGGCGTTCCCCGCCGGCAGCATGACCGGTGCACCCAAGCGTTCCGCGATGCAGATCCTGCGCCGCCTCGAAGGGGCCGAGCGCGGCGTCTACTCGGGCGCCTTCGGGTGGATCGGCGACGACGGGGCGGCGGACCTCGCGATGGTCATCCGCAGCGTCGTCGTGGAGCGGGATGCCGCCTGGGTCGGCGCCGGGGGAGGCATCACGTGGCGCTCGGTCGCGGCCTCCGAGGTCGCCGAGGTGGGGATCAAGGCGCGAGCGCCGCTCGCCGCTCTCGGTGCCCGGGTGCCGCCCGGGTGGTGACGGCGGGTCCGATAGCCTGGGAGTTGGTCCCCGCGGCCTCCCGACCTTCACGATTGGCTTCACCCGTGTCTCAGAACTCCGCACCAGACCCCCGCGAGGGGGGCTTCGACACCCACGCCATCCAGGCGAAGTGGCAGCAGGCTTGGGCCGAGAAAGACCCGTTCCGCGCCGGGGGCGACGACGACACGCGCCCCCGCAAGTACGTGCTCGCGATGTTCCCGTACCCCTCGGGCGACCTGCACATGGGTCACGCCGAGAACTACCTCTACTCCGACATCGTGGCGCGCTTCTGGCGTCACCGCGGCTACAACGTGCTCAACCCCATCGGGTGGGACTCGTTCGGCCTGCCGGCCGAGAACGCGGCGATCAAGCGAGGCGCCGACCCCGTCGAATGGACCTACGCCAACATCGCCCAGCAGAAGGCGAGCCTGAAGGACTACGGCGTCTCGTTCGACTGGAGCCGCGTGCTGCACACGAGCGACCCCGAGTACTACCGCTGGAACCAGTGGCTGTTCCAGAAGCTCTACGACAAGGGCCTGGCGTACCGCAAGGACGCGCTGGTCAACTGGGACCCGGTGGATCAGACCGTGCTCGCCAACGAGCAGGTCCTTCCCGACGGCACGAGCGAGCGCAGCGGCGCCGTGGTGGTCAAGAAGAAGCTGACGCAGTGGTTCCTGCGCATCACCGACTACGCCGACCGCCTGCTCGACGACCTGAACCAGCTCGAGGGCTTCTGGCCGAGCAAGGTCATCCAGATGCAGCGCAACTGGATCGGCCGTTCGGTCGGCGCCGACATCGAGTTCGAGATCGAGGGCCGTGACGAGAAGATCACGGTCTTCTCGACGCGCCCCGATACCCTGCACGGCGCGACGTTCTTCGTCGTGGCGCCCGAGTCCGACCTGGCGGCCGAGCTCGCGGCATCCGCTGATCAGGGCGTGCGAGAGACGTTCGAGGCGTACCTGGCACAGGTGCAGCGCGCGACCGACATCGAGCGTCAGGCGACCGACCGCCCCAAGACCGGGGTGTTCCTCGGGCACTACGCGATCAACCCCATCAACGGCGAGAAGCTGCCGATCTGGGCCGCCGACTACGTGCTGGCCGACTACGGTCACGGCGCGGTCATGGCCGTGCCCGCGCACGACCAGCGCGACCTCGACTTCGCCCGCGCTTTCGACCTGCCCGTCAAGGTCGTCGTCGACACCACGGCGCCCATCACCGGTGCCATTCCCGTCATCGAACTCGACGACGAGGGTGTGCCGATCGACCCGCTCGGCGACGTCGACGACCTGGATCCGGTGAAGACCGGCATCGCGCTCACCGGAGACGGTCGCATGATGAACTCGGGGTCGCTGAACGGTCTGTCCAAGCGCCACGCGATCGCGCGCATGATCGAGGAGCTCGAGGCGAAGGGGGTCGGTCGCGCCGCCAAGACGTACCGTCTGCGCGACTGGCTGATCTCGCGTCAGCGCTACTGGGGCACGCCCATCCCGATGTTGCACGGCGAAGACGGGTCGATCACGCCCGTGCCCGCCGACCAGCTGCCGGTGACGCTGCCCTCGGTCGAGGGCCTTGACCTCAAGCCGAAGGGCACCTCCCCGCTGGGGGCGGCGACCGAATGGGTGCAGGTCACCGATCCCGAGACGGGCCAGACGCTGCTGCGCGACCCCGACACGATGGACACCTTCGTCGACAGCTCGTGGTACTACCTGCGCTTCCTGTCGCCGAACAGCGAGACCGAGGCGTTCTCGGGTCGTGAGGCCAACAAGTGGGGCCCCGTCGACTTCTACATCGGCGGCGTCGAGCACGCGATCCTGCACCTGCTGTACGCGCGCTTCATCACCAAGGCGCTGTTCGACATGGGTCTGGTGGAGTTCACCGAGCCGTTCTCGAGCCTCATCAACCAGGGCATGGTCATCCTCGACGGCACGAAGATGTCGAAGAGCAAGGGCAACCTCGTGCTGTTCCAGGAGGAGCTCGACGCCCACGGTGCCGACGCGCTGCGCGTCGCGCTCGCCTTCGCGGGCCCCGTGGAAGACGACAAGGACTGGAACGACGTCTCGACCACGGGTGCGGCGAAGTTCCTCGCCCGCGCCCTGCGCATCGCGCACGACGTCGACAGCGAGACCGACGTGGTCTGGGCCGAGGGAGACGCGTCGCTGCGTCGAGTGACGCACCGTCTGCTCGCCGATGCCGCGAACCTCGTCGAGCAGACGAAGTTCAACGTCGTCGTCGCCCGCCTGATGGAGCTGGTCAACGCCACCCGAAAGGCGATCGACGGAAAGGCCGGCGCGAGCGACCCCGCCGTCCGCGAGGCAGCCGAGGTCATCGCGATGACCCTCGACCTGTTCGCCCCGCACACCGCGGAAGAGATGTGGGCGACGCTCGGCTACGACGCCTTCGTGGGACTCGCGACCTGGCGCCAGGCCGACCCGACGCTGCTCGTGGAAGACACCGTCACCGCCGTCGTGCAGATCGACGGCAAGGTGCGCGGCACGCTCGAGGTCTCGGCCAAGATCGGCGCCGACGAGCTCGAGGCCCTCGCCCGCGGCGACGAGCGCATCGTCCGCGCCCTGGGCGAGCGCGAGATCGTGCGCGCGGTGGTGCGTCCGCCGAAGGTGGTCAGCTTCTCGACCAAGTAGGTTCTCGTTCCGGATGCCACGTTCCCGACGCTCTGCGGAGTGCGGGGGCGTGGCATCCGTCGTTCTCGGGGCGGTGTCTCGTGATTCAGCGAGGGCGGGAGTAGATCGTTCCGTCGCGGGCGCGATCGAGAAGCCCGGCGTCGACGAGGTAGCGACGCATGGCCGCGACGTCGTCGACGACCTCCGCGAGCCGGTCGTTGAGGGCTCCCTCGCTCAGCGTCTCGCCGGGCTGCATCATCCGCTCGGCGATACGCGCGAGAACCTCGTCGCGATCGGCGGCCCGGGATGGGTACGTCACGAGCCGACCGTCGACGAAGAAGCGGTTCGCACCTGTCGGGCGGGGCGGCGAGGGTGCGGCGGCGAGAGCCACACGGAAGACGTCGGGCTCGATGCGCCACCCCGCCCCGTCGGGCGAGATGAGGCCCGCCTCACGCAGGGAGTCGAGGACGCGCCTCCGCTTTCCGGGCGACAGCGCGTCCAGCGCCGGCTCGACGGATGTGTCGAGCACGATCCGCGCGTAGACCTCGCGCGCGCTGTCGTCGGCGAGAGCGGAGACCAGGGCGCGCCAGGCGTTCGGAGACACCGCTCCAGGGTATGCGCGGGTTCTGCACATCGGGCGATAGCAACCGCCTGTCCACGGAACGGCAGTTTCCGCCCGCGCGGCGGGGCCCGTCTGCCTAGCGTCGTCGCGTGACCGATACGCCCCTTCCCGAAACCGCGATGGCCTCGCGTGCCGTGGGCGATGCGTCCCCGCAGGCTGCAGCGGCACCGGGGGAGCGCGGGGCCGAACCTCCGTCGAACGGTGCCCTGCAGCCGCGCACCCGCCTGGGGATCGGCGCTGTCATCGTGCTGGTTCTCCTCGCGTTCGCCGTGACGATCTTCATCGGGATGCTGCGGGGTGCGACCGGCGCGGAGGTCATCGAGCCCACGGCATCGCCCTCTTCCTCCTCCCGGGCGATACCGGCGGCGACGGGGCTGTACGCCCACGTCACGGGAGCGGTCCGTGAGCCGGGACTGTATCGCTTGGACGCCGGTGACCGGGTCGCCGATGCGATCGCCCGAGCCGGGGGCTTCGCCGAAGACGCGCAGCGCGACGGGGTGAACCTCGCCCGTCCCGTGGCCGACGGCGAGCAGATCGTCGTCCCCGTCGTCGGGGCCGAGACGGCCGCTCCCGCCTCGGGCGCGGGCGGCGGCTCGAGCGGGCCGCTCGACCTCAACACCGCGACCCGCGACCAGCTCGACGAGCTTCCCCGCGTCGGACCGGCGATGGCCGACCGCATCCTCGCGTGGCGCGAGGCGAACGGACGATTCACCAGCGTCGACGATCTGCTCTCCGTGCCGGGAATCGGCGAGAAGATGCTCGCCGGGCTGCGAGACCTGGTGCGCGTGTGAGGGGTCGCCCCGGGGCGCGCCGGCGCTCTCTCCGTGCGGTCTCCGTCGCCGCGGCGACCTGGACCACGGCCGGCGTGGCCACCCTGATCCCGGATGCCGCCCCGCTCACGGTGGCCCTCGCTCTGGCGGCCTGCGTGGCCACCGCGCTCCTCGCGTGGCGTGGCGTGGCGCTGCTCGCCGTCGTTGCCGTGGCTCTCGCGTGCTCGTCCGCGACCGCGGGGGCCGTTGCGTCCGTGGGTCCGACCCGTTCCCAGATCGCTGCGCTCGAAGCCGGCGGGGGGAGGCAACTCGCCCTCGCGGTGATCGTCACCGGACGCATCGATGGGTCGCCCGACGGCGGCGCGTGGTTCGACGCGGTCGCTTCGAGCGTCCGCGCGGGAAAGCTGAGCGTGACGGGCACGATCCCCACGCGCGTCCTCGTCGACGCGGAGGGGCGGGCCGCGCTGGCCGTCGCGAGCATGGGCAGCGAGGTCCGGCTGACAGGGAGGGCCGTCCCTTCCGACCCGGGGGAGCGAGCCGCGCTCGTCGTGCGGGCGACCTCGATCGAGTCCGCCTCGACTCCGACAGGGATGTGGGCGTTCTTCGAGGGGCTCCGCGACGGACTCGTCGCCTCGACGCGCGGCCTTCCGCAGCCGGGGGCGGGTCTTGTGCCGGGTCTCGCGGTGGGTGATACCTCGAGCCTCGACCCAGCCACTGAAGCCGCGATGAATGCGTCCTCGCTCTCGCACCTCACCGCGGTGTCGGGGGCGAACTGCGCGATCGTCGTCGGTGCGGCGTTCGCTCTCCTGGCGCTCTGCGGTGCCTCCCGCGTCGTGCGGGTGGTTGGCGCGATGCTCGTGCTCACGGCCTTCGTCACCCTCGTCACACCCGAGCCGAGTGTCGTCCGCGCCGCCGCGATGGCAGCGGTGGCCATGCTCGCGCTGGCGCTCGGGCGCCCCGCGATCGGTGTCGCGGTGCTGCTGGTGGTCGACCCGTGGCTCTCCCGGTCCCTCGGCTTCGCCCTCTCCGCCGCGGCCACCGGTGCCCTGCTCGTGCTCGCCCGACCGCTGGCCGGCGGCCTGGAGCGCTGGATGCCACGCGCCCTCGCGCTCGCCCTCGCCGTGCCCACCTCGGCCCAGCTCGTGTGCGGACCGCTGATCGTGCTCATCGACCCGCACGTGCCCCTGCTCGGCGTCGCGGCGAATCTCGTCGCCGACCCTGCCGCCGCTCCGGCGACGATCGCGGGGGCCCTGGCCTGCATCGCCCCGTTTCCTTGGCTTCGGAACGGACTGACGGCCCTCGCCTGGGTTCCGGCGGCGTGGATCGCCGCCGTCGCGCACACCACCGCGGCGGTGACGGCGCAGAACCTGCCGTGGCCCGACGGGCTCACGGGGGCCGCGCTGCTGGCCGTGGTGGGTGCGGCCATCAGCGTCTGCGTCGTGCGGCCCCGGCGGCTTCCCCGGATCACCGCGCTCTCCTCTGCCGCCGTCGCCGTCGTCCTCGGCCTCGTGCTGGGCCAGACGGCCGTGCGCACGGTCGCGGGCCCCCTGACCGTACCCAGCGCGTGGCAAGTCGCGATGTGCGATGTGGGTCAGGGCGACGCGACGCTGTGGCGATCGGGCGACGCCGTCGCTCTCGTGGACACCGGGCCCGAGCCCGAAGCCCTGACGCGGTGCCTGCAGACGTTCGGGGTGGACCGTCTGGCCCTCGTCGTCCTCACGCACTTCGACCTCGACCACGTCGGCGGATCGTCGGCAGTAGTGGGCCGGGCCGATCTCGTCGTCCACGGCCCACCCGATGGCGCGGCCGACAAACGTTTGCTCGACCGGTTCGCCGCCGCGGGGGCGCGGATCCGACCCGCCGGGATCGGGCTGACGGGATCCGTCGGCACGACGCGGTGGCAGGTGCTCGGGCCGCCACCGAACGCCGACCCCGGCAACGACGCGTCCGTCGCCCTCGATGTGGTCGGAACGGGCTTTCCCCGCACCGTCCTGCTCGGCGATCTCGGTGAGCAGGCGCAGTCCGCCCTCCGGCGCCGCATCGATGTTCCGCGCGTGCAGGTGGTGAAGGTCTCGCACCACGGCAGCGCCGACCAGGATGCGCTGCTCTACCGAGGCCTTCTCCCGAGGATCGGGCTCATCGGTGTGGGCGCCGACAACGACTACGGTCATCCGACCGCGAAGCTCCTCGGCATCCTGACGTCTCTCGGCACCACCGCCGCGCGCACCGATCGCGACGGCGCCCTAGCCGTCTGGCTCGACGGTGAGGGGCGGGTGACACTATGGCGAGAGCGGGCGGGTGCGGATGGCGGGAGTCCCGCGTCGACCGGCGATGTCGGAACCGATCGGTAGGCTGGGAGAGTGACCCCGGCTCCCCGACGCACCGCGCCTGCCAAGGCGAAGTCGGCCATCCCGCAGGTGTCGTGGCGGTCTCCCCAGCCCGCGCCCCTCGTCCTGGTCTCCGGCCCCGAAGAGGTCTGCGCCGAGCGCGCGATCGCGGGCATCCGATCGATGCTCAAGAGCGAAGACCCGAGCCTCGAGGTCACCGACATCCGCGCCGACGACTACGCCGCCGGCACCCTGCTCAGCGTCACGTCGCCCTCGCTGTTCGGCGAACCGCGCCTCGTGCGGGTCAGCGGCGTCGAGAAATGCAGCGACACCTTCCTCACCGAGGCGGTGTCGTACCTCGCCCACCCGCAAGAGGGTGCCACGGTCGTCCTTCGTCACACGGGTGCGAGCGTGCGCGGCAAGAAGCTGCTCGACGGCATCCGCGCGGGTCAGGGGAACGGCATCGAGATCGCCTGCCCCGCGGTCAAGCGAGACTCGGATCGCTTCGACTTCGCGGTCGGCGAGTTCAAGGCCGCGCAGAAGCGCATCGCCCCCGTCGCCCTCCGCTCGCTCGTCTCCGCGTTCGCCGACGACCTCACCGAGCTCGCCGCCGCCTGCCAGCAGCTCATCTCCGACGTCCCCGGCGACATCGACGAGCGCACGGTCGAGCGCTACTACGGGGGGCGCGTCGAGACCTCGGCCTTCACCGTGGCCGACACCGCCATCGCCGGGCAGTACGGGCCCGCTCTTCTCGCGCTGCGGCACGCGCTGGCATCCGGAGCCGATCCCGTGCCCCTCGTCGCCGCCGTCGCCATGAAGCTGCGCACCATGGCCCGTGTCGCGGGAACCCGGGAGTCGTCGTCGATGCTCGCGCAGCGCCTCGGCATGAAGGACTGGCAGGTCGACCGTGCCCGCCGCGACCTCGTCGGGTGGACCGGCAACACGCTGGGCATGGCGATCCACGCCACCGCACGCGCCGACGCCGAGGTCAAGGGCGCATCGCGAGACCCCGTCTTCGCTCTCGAGCGCATGATCACGATCATCGCGACACGGGCACCCTACGGCGGCTGATCGGCCGTCTGCGCGTGCGGATCGCTCCGACCCGCCGCAGCGCGCCTGTGCGACGCTACGGCGGGGTCGGAGTCAGGTCGCAGATGCTATCCGCGCATCGAGGATCTCGAGCAGACGCCGCCGCCACGGAGTCGCCGACCACCCGTGGTCCGCGCCGTCCACGACGGTGAGCGACGCGCCCGGCAGCAGGTCCGCGTATCGCGTGCCGTATTCCACCGGCACGATCATGTCCTGCGTTCCGTGCACGACATCGGCGTGACCGGTGTACTTCGCGACCGGGCCGTACACGTCGAGCCCCGCGGTCACCTCGTCGATGAACGCCATGCCCAGCGGCATCCCCCCGAAATCGAACCAGCCCTGTTCGCGAGCCGGTGCGAGGGGCTGGCCCTGGATGGCGTCGTGCACCGTGATGTCGTCGACGACGACGCCCGCCGGAGACCACAGCGTCAACGTGCGAACCAGCTCGGGCACGTGAGCCGCGGCGAGAGCGGACTCCACCGCGCCGAGGCTGTGCGCCACGACATCGACGGGCCCCTCGACGGCGAAGGCACGGATCATGCCGACCACCTGATGGACCTCGTCGCCGATCGTGATGTCGGCGAAGTCCCCGTCGCTCATGCCCTGGCCGAGCCGGCTGTAGCTGCGAACCACGGCGCCACGATCGACGAGGTGACGCGCCGTCTGCACGAACAGCTGATGCCCGCCCGTCGCGTCGGCACTGAAGCCGTGAACCAGGAGCACTCGCGGCGCGTCGGCGGAGGCGCCGGCGACGGGCTCCCACTGCCATCCGCGCAGAGTGCGACCGCCGTGGGAGAGGCTGAGGGGCGTGAGTCGCGGGTCGGCGGCCATCAGTTCGTCCGCTCCGACCAGCCGGCGGGCAGGTCGCCCGGGGCGGTGTCGATCACGGTCTCGTCGTTCTCGCCGACGTGCTCGAAGAGCGTGATGCGGGCGAACTCCGGAACGACGTAGATCGGGTAGGTGGGACCCTCGTCGCGGTAGCGCTGCATGTCGTCGAGGTGGTCGTTCTGGAAGAGCACGGTCTTGTGCCCGTCGAGCTCGATCCAGCGGGGGAAGAAGATGGTGCCGTGCAGCACCCGAGACGCGGGGAGCACGTTCACGACGACGCTCGTACCCGTCGGCTCGTTCCACGAGACCTTGTAGACACCCGGAGCGAGCGCGACGAGGTCCACCGTCTGATCCTTCACCCAGCGACCGCCGACGTGGCCGCTGTGGATGCGATAGTCGATCGTTGTGGCGTTCTTGACGTACATCTCGTACTGCCAGCCGTTGGCGTAGGTGTAGATGAAGCGGTGGCCGACGATGCCGGAAAGATCCTGGGTCGGCTCGGGGTGGGCGACGGTGGTGGTGATATCCATGCGATGATTTTGTGACCAAATTAGTTTTCTGTCAAACACTTCGGGCTCGTACACTTGCCCCATGGCTGAGGGCACCTCGATCACCGCGCGACTGCTGAGCGACCGGCTCGGCCCCCTCCGCCGCGCCGTCTCGCGGGCTTCCCGGTCATCCGCCGCTCTGCCCGACATCCCCGACGCGCAGATCGAGGTCATGCGCTGCCTTTCGACGACCGGCACCCGCAGCCCGTCGGAGCTCGCCGACGCGCTCGGTCTCGCGCGGTCGACCGTCAGCAACCTGCTGTCGCAGATGGAGCGGAGCGAACTCGTCGAACGACGTCTCGTCTCGGGAGACGGGCGCCGCACGCAGGTCGGGCTGACCGCCCTCGCGGCCGCGCGACTGCGCGCCTTCGACGACGCCGCGACCGCGGTGCTCGTCGCCGCGCTCCAGGATCTCCCCGACGGCGATGCCGCGGCCATCGCCGCAGCCCTCCCCGCACTCGAACGCCTGCACGACCGCGTCGTCGACCGGTGAGTCGACGCGGCCGATGCGGGCCGCCAGAGGTCGAGCCAGATCAGGTCGACGCACAGCAAAAGGCCCGCCCCGCGCAATGCGGAGCGGGCCTCGAGGATCGGCGACTCAGAGAGCGGCGACCGACTTCGCGATGGCCGACTTGCGGTTCGCGGCCTGGTTCTGGTGGATGACACCCTTGCTCACGGCCTTGTCGAGCTTCTTGGTCGCGGTGGCGAGTGCCTTGAGGGCAGCTTCCTTGTCACCGGCGACGACGGCCTCGTTGGTGCGACGCACGTGCGTGCGGAGTTCGCTCTTGACGGCCTTGTTGCGCTCGCGCGCCTTCTCGTTGGTCTTGTTGCGCTTGATCTGCGACTTGATGTTCGCCACGTCGAGGGTCTTTCGTTTGAGTGAGTATGGGATTGTGCCGGGCGAGCGGTAGAGGGGCGCTGCACCGGCGATCGTGGAGGTCGGGAAAAACCCCACACGCAAGCCAAGGACCGAGTCTATCAGGTCGCTGCCTCGATCGTGGTGAGCGCCACCTCCAACAGCGCGTTGAACACGCGTGGTCGCATCGCCGTGACGAGGTGCGTCGTGCGCGGGACCACGACGAGCTCCGCGTGGCGCGCGACGGCGAGGAACAACCTCTCGTTCATCCGCAGTTGGTCCCATTGCCCGTTCACGAACCACAGGGGCACGTCGATCCGGCGGAGGGATGCCAGCAGGTCCAGCGTCGAAAGCGACGCCAGGGCCGTGTCCTGCGCGTCGAAGGCGTACCCGCCGGCTCCGAAATCAGGCCGCGTCTCCGGAGGGAGCGTGCGATCGAGCACGCGGTTCGTCAGGCCCAGGCCGCGATCGGGAAGGCTGTCGAAGCGTCGCGTGAAGAACCGGTAGGCAGACAGCCCGATTCCGCGGGGGATCGAGGTGCAAGACGCCGCCACGAACCCCGCCACCGGAGGCCGATCCTCGCTGCCGACGTAATCGATGCCCAGCAGCCCACCCATCGAGTGCCCCACCAGCAGCACGGGGCCGAGCGTCGCGGCATCCCGAACCGCGCCATCGATCGTCGCGAACGCCGCATCGAGCGAGAACACCTCACCCCGACGTGTGCCGTGACCCGGGAGGTCGACCGCCGTGACGGCCGTGCCCCGTTCCCGAAGGTAGGAGACCTGCGCGCGCCACATCGTCGACGACGTGCGGATGCCGTGTACGAGCACGACCTGAACCGCCATGGCATCCAGGGTAGAAGGCTCCGGATGCCGGAACCCTGAGCACCCGCGGACGGGGATGTCGGCGCACCACCGTAGAATCGACGGAACATGTCACCGCGCGCCCTGAAGCCCCTCGAGCCGTCTGCCACTCCGCCGGAGCAGATCCGCAACTTCTGCATCATCGCTCACATCGACCACGGCAAGTCGACGTTGGCCGACCGCATGCTGCAGATCACCGGCGTGGTCAGCGACCGCGATATGCGGGCGCAGTACCTCGACCGCATGGACATCGAGCGCGAGCGCGGCATCACGATCAAGTCGCAGGCCGTGCGCATGCCGTGGTCGACCACCGACGGCACCTTCGCCCTCAACATGATCGACACCCCCGGGCACGTCGACTTCACCTATGAGGTCAGTCGGTCTCTCGCCGCCTGCGAGGGCGCGATCCTGCTGGTCGACGCCGCTCAGGGCATCGAGGCTCAGACGCTGGCCAACCTGTACCTGGCGCTCGAGAACGACCTGACGATCATCCCGGTGCTGAACAAGATCGATCTGCCCGCGGCCGACCCCGACAAGTACGCCGCCGAGCTCGCCGGCCTCATCGGCGGCGACCCTGCCGACGTGCTGCGCGTGAGCGGGAAGACCGGCATGGGCGTCGAGGAGCTGCTCGACCTGATCGTCGAGAAGATCCCGGCCCCGGTCGGCAAGGCCGACGCCCCGGCACGCGCGATGATCTTCGACTCGGTCTACGACGCCTACCGCGGCGTCGTCACCTACGTGCGCATGATCGACGGTTCGTTGCAGCCGCGCGAACGACTGCAGATGATGTCGACCGGCGCGACGCACGAGGCCCTCGAGATCGGCGTGTCCAGCCCCGAGCCGGTGCCCACCAAGGGTCTCGGCGTGGGCGAGGTCGGTTACCTCATCACGGGCGTGAAGGACGTACGCCAGTCCAAGGTGGGCGACACGATCACGACGCACCGCAAGCCCGCCACCGATGCGCTCCCCGGCTACACCGATCCGAAGCCCATGGTCTTCTCGGGCATCTACCCGATCGACGGCAGCGACTACGCCGAGCTGCGCGAGGCGCTCGACAAGCTGAAGCTCTCCGACGCCTCGCTGCAGTACGAGCCCGAGACGTCCGTCGCTCTCGGCTTCGGCTTCCGCTGCGGGTTCCTGGGCCTCCTGCACCTCGAGATCATCACCGAGCGTCTCTCGCGCGAGTTCGGGCTCGACCTGATCACCACCGCGCCGTCGGTGACGTACGAGGTCACCACCGACACCGGTGAGACCGTCTCGGTCACCAACCCCAGCGAGTACCCCGACGGGCGCGTCGCCTCGGTCTCGGAGCCGATCGTCAAGGTCGGCATCCTGCTTCCGAAGGATTACGTCGGCACCGTCATGGAGCTCTGCCAGACGCGCCGCGGCACCCTGCTCGGCATGGAGTACCTCAGCGAGGACCGCGTCGAGCTGCGCTACCACATGCCCCTCGGCGAGATCGTGTTCGACTTCTTCGACCACCTCAAGTCGCGCACCCAGGGTTACGCGAGCCTCGACTACGAACCGGCCGGTCAGCAGACCGCCGACCTGGTCAAGGTCGACATCCTGCTGCAGGGCGACAAGGTCGACGCGTTCAGCTCGATCGTGCACCGCGAGAAGGCCTATGCGTACGGCACGCTCATGGCCGAGCGCCTGCGCAAACTCATCCCGCGCCAGCAGTTCGAGGTGCCCATCCAGGCCGCGATCGGTGCGCGCATCATCGCGCGCGAGACGATCCGCGCCATCCGCAAAGACGTCCTGGCCAAGTGCTACGGCGGTGACATCACCCGAAAGCGCAAGCTCCTCGAAAAGCAGAAAGAGGGCAAGAAGCGCATGAAGATGGTGGGCCGCGTCGAGGTTCCGCAGGAGGCGTTCATCGCCGCCCTGTCCGGCGACGTCGAGACCAAGAAGTAACGCACCACACCGAGAGGGGTGAACCATGCGCAGGCAGAACTTCACCGATGACACGGTCGACTACGCGGCTGTCGGCGCCACCCAGGCGCACGATCTGATGCAGTACCCGCCCGAGAACTCCGTTCCCGCAGAGGACGCGTGGCGCATCGGCAGCGGTGAGGAGCGCTTCGCCTCGGCGAGCGAGCTGCTGCTGTCGTGGGCGCCGCTGCGTGCCGGCGAGCTGAGCATCAGCGATGTGCGCCCGGCATCGGGCGAGGGGTACTCGGGCGTCGGCTTCGACGCCGACGGCGCACCCGTCGCGCCGAGCAGCCTCGAGGCCGAGCAGCGTTTCGCCGCCGACGGCACGCCCTTTGTCAGCCCTGGGACGGGTGTCCGCCTGCACGGCAAGGTCGACGGTCACCGCGCCGACGCCGAGCTGCGCGTCATCTCGGTCTTCGAAGAACCGCGCCGCGTCGGGTTCATCCTCGGCACGGTCGGTCACTCGATCGTCAGCGGCGAAGAGCTGTTCGCGGTCGAGTGGCGCGACAACGACGAGGTCTGGCTCGTGGTCCGCGCGTTCGATCGCCCCACCGCTCCCACCTACCGCCTCTTCACCAGCCGCGTGCGCCGCCGCCGCAAGGCGCTGTTCGCCCGGTACCTGCGCGCCATCTCGCCGCTGTACGCGTCCTGATGGGCGGTCCCCTCCCGCTCGGAGACCCCGCCCCCGTCGACGGACACCTGCCGGCCGACCTCGACATCGACCCGGCGGCCGATTTCGGCGTGTACCTGCACGTTCCCTTCTGCCGGGTGCGCTGCGGCTACTGCGATTTCAACACGTACACCGCGAGTGAGCTGCGCGGCGCCCGGCAAGACGACTTCGCCGACACGCTCGCCGCCGAAGTACGCCTGGCGGGGGGAGTGATGGATGCCGCGGGCGGCCGTCGCCCGGCATCCACCGTGTTCTTCGGAGGGGGCACGCCCACGCTTCTGCCGCCGGGCGATCTGGCGCGGATGCTCGCAGCGGTGCGCGACGAGTTCGGGATCGACGCCGCTGCCGAGGTCACCGTCGAGGCGAACCCCGACACGGTCGACGACGCCGTCGCGCGCACGCTCGCCGACGCCGGAGTCACCCGCCTGTCGATCGGCATGCAGTCGGCGCGGCCGCACGTGCTCGCGGTCCTCGACCGCACGCACGACCCCCTGAACGTCGCCACCGCCGTGGCCGCAGCTCGCCGGGCCGGCCTCGACGTGTCGGTCGACCTCATCTACGGGGCGCCGGGGGAGTCGCTCGACGACTGGCGTGCGTCGCTCGAGGCTGCCATCGCGCTCGAACCCGACCACATCTCGGCGTACGCGCTGATCGTCGAAGACGGCACGAAGCTCGCGCGCCAGATCCGCTCGGGCGACGTGGCCATGCCCGACGACGATCTGCAGGCCGACATGTACGAGCTGGCCGACGAGCTGCTCGGTGCCGCCGGCTTCGACTGGTATGAGGTGTCGAACTGGTCGCGAGGCGTCTCGCACCGCTCGCGGCACAACCTCGCCTACTGGCGCGGGAGCGACTGGTGGGGGTTCGGCCCCGGTGCGCACAGTCACGTCGGCGGCCTGCGCTGGTGGAACGTGAAGCACCCCGCGGCGTACGCGCAGCGCCTGGCCGCGCTCGAGTCTCCGGCCGCGGCGCGGGAACGCCCCGACGAGACGGCGCGCCGACTCGAGTCGGTGCTGCTGCGCAGCCGTATCCGCGAGGGGCTGGCGGTCTCGGAGATCCTCGGCGAAGGGCGTAAGGCGGTGGCATCCCTCATCGCCGACGGCCTGATCGAGGGCCGGGATGCCGTGCGGGGACGCATCGTGCTGACCTTGCGCGGGCGCCTGCTGGCGGATGCCGTGGTGCGAGCGCTCACGGTCTGATCCGCGAGCCCCCGGCACCGTGTCGGACCGATCCCGTAGAATTGGCACTCCGCAGATGCGAGTGCCAGACGGGAGGAGCAGCTCATGGTGTCGGAACGAGGCCTCCAGGTGCTCCGCGCGATCGTCCAGGATTACGTCGATACGCGCGAACCCGTCGGCAGCAAGGCGATCGTCGACCGCCACGCGTTCGGGGTGTCGGCGGCGACGATCCGCAACGACATGGCACTGCTCGAGGACGAAGAGCTCATCGTCGCCCCGCACACCTCGTCGGGGCGCGTCCCCACCGACAAGGGTTACCGCGTCTTCGTCGATCACCTCGCAGAACTCCGTCCGCTCTCGGGCGCCCAGCGCAGCGCGATCACCTCGTTCCTCGACGAAGCGGGCGATCTCGACGACCTGCTCGCCCGCACCGTCCGCGCGCTCACGCAGCTGACCGGACAAGTCGCGATCGTGCAGTATCCCTCGTTCGCCCGTGCCAACGTGACCCACGTCGAGCTCGTCGCCCTCGGCGGACCGCGCGTGCTGGTGATCCTCGTCACCGACACCGGCCGGGTGTCGCAACGGATCGCTCTCGTGCCCGCCGAGCCGAGCGAGGCAGACATCGTGCAGCTGCGCGCCCGCGTGGGGGCGGTGCTGGTCGGACGCAGCGTCGCCGACAGCTCGCACCAGGTGCAGGCGGTGCTCGCCGACGGACCACGGCCCGGTGTCGCCCTCGACGCGATCTCCGACGCGGTGCTGCGCATCGTGGGCGAAGAGCTCGAGGAGTTCCGCCAGGACCGCCTCGTCATGGCCGGGGCCGCGACGCTCGCCCGGCGCGAGTCCGACTTCCGCGGCAGCATCTACCCGCTGCTCGAGGCCATCGAGGAGCAGGTGACGCTCCTGCGTCTGATGAGCGAGATGGTCGCCGACGAGAAGGGCCTGTCGGCCAGCATCGGCCGAGAGAACGAGCCCTTCGGTCTCGTCGAGGCCTCAGTGCTGGCCAGTCGCTACGACGGCTCGACGGGCGGAGCGCGTGTCGGCCTGCTGGGCCCTACCCGCATGGATTACTCCTCCAATCTCGCGGCGGTCCGCGCCGTCGCGCACTATCTGACCCGGATGCTCGAAGACGACGACACGTCTCGCTGACGACGAACTCTCCGAGCACCCCACCCGAGAACGACCCCGCGCAAGCGGACAGGAAGGCGATTGTGGCTGACCACTACGAGGTCCTCGGCGTCGAACGCGACGCCAGCCCCGAAGACATCAAGAAGGCGTATCGCCGTCTGGCGCGCCAGCTGCACCCCGATGTGAACCCCGGAGACGACGCCTCAGAGCGCTTCAAGCTCGTCACCCACGCCTACGACGTGCTGAGCGACCCGGAGCAGCGTCGCCGCTACGACATGGGGGGCGACCAGAGCCCCTTCGGCGGCGGGGGAGCGGCCGGCTTCGGAGGCTTCAGCGACATCTTCGAGACGTTCTTCGGTGGCGGCGGTCAGGGCGGCGGCGGCCGCGGACCCCGTCCGCGTTCGCGTCGTGAGCGCGGCCAGGATGCCCTCGTGCGCGTCACCCTCGACCTGGGCGACGTCGTCTTCGGTACCCACCGCGACCTCGAGGTCGACACCGCCGTGCTGTGCGAGACCTGCCAGGGAGCCTGCACGCAGCCCGGCACCAGCGAGGTCACCTGCGACATCTGCCACGGCTCCGGCCACGTGCAGCGCACGGTGCGCAGCCTGCTCGGCAACGTCGTCACCAGCGCTCCCTGCAGTGTCTGCCAGGGTCACGGCACGACCATTCCGTACCCGTGCGGCACCTGCCAGGGGCAGGGGCGCGTGCGCGCCCGCCGCACGGTGTCGGTCGACATCCCCGCCGGTGTGGAGTCGGGCCTGCGCCTGCAGCTGCCCGGCTCCGGCGAGGTCGGGCCCGCGGGCGGTCCCAACGGCGACCTCTATCTCGAGATCACCGTCGAGACGCACGAGTCCTTCAGCCGAGAGGGCGATGATCTGGTCGCAACCCTCGAGGTGTCGATGCCGGATGCCATCCTCGGCACGAACACCACGATCCAGTCCCTCGACGGCAGCGTCGACCTCGAGGTGCGACCGGGCGTGCAATCCGGCGACGTCCTGACCATCAAGGGCCGCGGGATCACGCCGCTGCGGGGGAGCCAGCGCGGAGACCTCCGCGTCGGCGTGCACGTCGTCACCCCCACCCGCCTCGACCACAAGGAGCGCGCCCTCATCGAGGAGTTCGCGAAGCGCACGAAGGCCCCGAAGCCCCGCCTGGCCGAGCACCAGCAGGGCATGTTCAGCAAGTTCCGCGACCGCTTCCGGCACTGATCGTGGCACTGCACTTCGTCACCGACGACGCCGGTTCCGCCCGACCAGGAGACACCGTCGAGCTCACCGGCGCCGAGGCGCACCACGCCTCGGCCGTCCGGCGCGTGCGCGTCGACGAGGCGGTGACGCTCGGCGACGGTCGCGGTGTGTGGCTGTCGGGCATCGTGACCGCGGCGACCCCGAAACAGGTCGACGTGCGCGTCACCGGGCGCGACGAGTTGCCCGCGCCCTCTCCGCGCTTCGTGCTCGTCCAGGCCCTCGCCAAGGGCGACCGCGACGAACTCGCCGTTCAGGCAGCCACCGAGCTCGGTGTCGATGCGATCGTGCCGTGGCAGGCGGCGCGAAGCGTCTCGCGCTGGGATTCGAAGGCCGAGAAGGGTCTCGCGCGCTGGCGCGCCATCGTCCGCGAAGCGGCGAAGCAGGCTCACCGTGCCTGGATACCCGAGGTCCGGGCGGTTGCGCGCACCGCCGACCTCGTCGAGGCTGCGGGCACCGCTGCGATCCTGGTGCTCGAGCCGTCGGCATCCGCTCGCCTCACCGAGGTGGCCGCGGAGGCGTCGGACGGCCGCGAGGTGCTGCTTGTCGTCGGCCCGGAGGGCGGGATCGCGCCCGAGGAGCTCTCAGCGCTCGTGGCGGCCGGCGCGCGGCTCGTGCGCCTCGGAGACACGGTGCTGCGGACATCGACCGCGGGGGCTGCGGCGATCTCGGTGCTGTCAGCGGCATACGGGCGCTGGTGACGGCGTTCCGTCTTTCCGCTCCGGCGCTCGCGGGGCTCGAGGCCCGACGTCTCAGCCCCGATCTCCGGGCCGTGCCGGCGCCTCGGAGAGCGACGGATGCCGGAACCCCCGACCTGGGTGTCGGAGGCCGTCACTAGACTGGATGCTATGAGCGAACCGTCGATCTTCACGCGCATCCTGCGGGGCGAGATCCCCGCCGAGATCGTGGCCGAGACCGAGAACGCCTTCGCGATCCGCGACATCGCGCCGCAGGCGCCGGTGCACCTGCTCGTCATCCCCAAGACGCAGCAGTACTGCAACGTCGTCGAGCTGGCCGCGGGCGATCCCGACCTGCTCGCCGAGATCATCGGGCTCGCCCACTCGGTTGCCGCCGCGCACGCCGACGGCGACTTCCGCCTCATCTTCAACACCGGCGAGGGCGCCGGCCAGACCGTCTTCCATGTGCACGCCCACGTCCTCGCGGGTGGCCTGAACGAAAAGAGCTTGGGTGGCTGATTCCGCCGAAGAAACCGTCTCCGACCACATCCAGGTCGACGGCGTGGCCATGGTGCAGCTTCTCGGCCCGCAGGATCGCCTCCTCCGCGTGGTCGAGAAGGAACACCCCGACGTCGACGTGCACGTGCGCGGCAACGAGATCACCCTGTCGGGCGCACCCGGTGCGGTGCGCGCGGCCCGCGGCCTCGTCGACGAACTGCTCAGCATGACCCGCTCGGGGCAGGTCCTCGACCCGTCCGACGTGTCGAGCTCGAACCGCATGCTCTCCGACGGCGGTCCCCGACCCTCCGAGGTGATGGGCGAGGCGATCCTCTCGTCGCGCGGCAAGACCATCCGTCCCAAGACCGCGGGCCAGAAAGAGTACGTCGACGCGATCGACGAGAACACCATCGTCTTCGGCATCGGCCCCGCCGGTACCGGCAAGACCTATCTGGCCATGGCCAAGGCGGTGCAGGCGCTGCAGCGCAAAGAAGTCAACCGCATCATCCTGACGCGGCCGGCCGTCGAGGCGGGGGAGCGGCTCGGGTTCCTCCCGGGCACGCTCACCGACAAGATCGACCCGTATCTGCGCCCGCTCTACGACGCGCTCAACGAGATGATGGACCCCGACATCGTCCCCAAGCTCATGGCGACCGGCACGATCGAGGTCGCGCCGCTGGCGTACATGCGCGGTCGCACGTTGAACGACTCCTTCGTCGTGCTCGACGAGGCGCAGAACACCACGCCCGAGCAGATGAAGATGTTCCTCACGCGCCTCGGCTTCGGCACGCGCATGGTCGTGACCGGTGACATCACGCAGGTCGATCTCCCGCAGGGCGCCTCGGGACTGCGACTCGTCACGCGCGTACTCGACGACATCGACGACATCCATTTCTCCCGCCTCACCAGCGACGACGTCGTGCGCCACAACCTCGTGGGCCGCATCGTCGACGCCTACAGCGAGTACGACGAGAAGCGCCTTGCCGCACGTCGCGAACGCGACGAGGCATCCGAATTCGCCACCCGTGCGGAGCGACGCGGCCCGAGCGCCGCCGGTCCCCGCGATCACCTCCCGAGACGAAACCGCTCATGACGATCGAGATCAACAACGAGTCCGACCACCAGATCGACGAGCAGGTCCTGCTGCGTCTGATGGAGTACAACCTCGCGGAGCTGCACGTCAGCGCCGACGCCGACGTGGCCATCGTGCTCGTCGACGAGGGCGCCATGGAATCCCTGCACGTGCAGTGGATGGACGAGCCCGGCCCCACCGATGTGCTCAGCTTTCCGATGGACGAGCTGCGTCCCGGTTCCGAAGACGCCCCCACGCCCGCGGGCTTGCTCGGCGACATCGTTCTCTGCCCGGCTGTGGCCGAAACCCAGGCCGTCGCTGCGAAGCACTCCACACAGGACGAGCTGATCCTGCTCACGACCCACGGGCTCCTGCACCTCCTCGGCTTCGACCACGCCGAGCCCGACGAGGAGCGCGAGATGTTCGGCCTGCAGCGCGAGCTCATCACCGGCTTCCAGGCCGTCGAGCGCCAGCGCCGCGCATGACCGAGGCCCTGCTCCTCGTAGCCGCCTTCCTCCTCGTCGCCTTCGGCGGCCTGATGGCGGCATTCGAGGCGGCGCTGGGCGTGACTTCGCGAGTCGACCTGATCGAGCTCGGGTCGGGCGGCCGCAACGCGCGGTCTCTGCGTCGCATCGGCGACGACACGAACGCCCACGTCACCGCCGTCTCCTTCATCCGCGTCCTCGCCGAGACGACCGCGGCTGTGCTGGTCGCCGCGGCCTTCATGCTCATCTTCGACGACATCCTGCTCGCGGTCCTCGCGGCGGCCGTGCTGATGACGGGTATCTCCTTCGTCGCCGTCGGCGCGAGTCCGCGCTCCGTCGGACGGCAGCACGCTCGCGGGCTGCTCCGCGGGGGAGCGCCGGTCATCCGCGGCATGCGCATCCTGCTCGGACCCCTCGCCCACGGCCTTGTAGCGGTGGGCAACCGCGTGACGCCCGGTGTCGCCCACTCGACCTCGTTCGCGTCCGAGGAGCAGCTGCTCAGCATCATCGACGAGGCCGCCGAGAACGAATTGATCGAGCAGGACGATCGCGAGCTCATCCACTCGGTGTTCGACTTCACCGACCGCTACGTGCGCGAAGTCATGGTCCCCCGCACCGACATGGTGAGCGTGGATGCCACGGCCACCTCCCGCGAGGCACTCGCACTGTTCCTCGAGAAGGGGGTCTCCCGCATCCCCCTCGCCGACGACGACGCGGACGACGTCGTCGGCGTGCTGTACCTCAAGGACCTCGTCCAGTTCGGCTTCCGTGACGAGGCCGGTTGGCGAGACGCCCCGATTCGGCGCATCGCGCGTCCGGCCGTCTTCGTCCCCGAGTCGATGAAGGCAGAGACCCTTCTCCAGCAGATGAAGAAGGACGCCGTGCACGTCTGCCTCGTCGTCGACGAGTACGGCGGAGTCGCGGGCCTGGTGACCCTCGAAGACCTGATCGAAGAGCTCGTGGGCGAGATCGCCGACGAGTACGACGCCCCGTCCACCGAGATCGTCGAGCTGGGCGACAGCCGTTACCGCGTCAACGCGCGCCTCGGCCTCGACGAGGTCGGCGACCTGTTCGGTCTCGAACTCGACGACGAAGACGTGGATTCCATCGGCGGCCTTCTGGGCAAGGCCCTGGGCCGCATCCCACAGCCGGGCGCGACGGCCGAGCACTCCGGTCTCGTCATGACCGGGGGCGCCTCGCGCGGTCGCAACCGCGGTATCGCCACGGTGATCGTGGAGCGGGCTGAGACGATGGACGAAGAAGACGCCGAGGCAGAGCCCTCGCCGCGTGAGAGGAACGACAGATGACCGACACCCGATCCGGCTTCGTGACCTTCGTGGGCCGGCCGAACGTCGGCAAGTCCACGCTGACCAACGCCCTGGTGGGCGAGAAGGTCGCCATCACGAGCGACAAGCCGCAGACCACCCGCCGCGCCATCCGCGGCATCGTCAACCGTCCCGGCGGTCAGCTCGTGGTCGTCGACACTCCCGGCATCCATCGTCCTCGCACCCTTCTCGGTCAGCGTCTGAACGATCTCGTCGAACAGGTGCTCGGCGACGTCGACGTGATCGCGTTCTGCGCCCCCGCGACCGAGAAGGTCGGTCCCGGCGATCGCCGCATCGCCGAATCGCTCTCGGGTTACCCGCGCGCGAAGAAGGTGGCCCTCGTCACGAAGACTGATGCCGCGACGCGCGATCAGATCACCGAGCGACTCATCGAGGTCGACGCGCTTCGCGAGGACTGGGCTGCGGTCATCCCGCTCTCAGCCGTCACGAACGACCAGCTCGACGTGCTGAGCGACGAGCTCCTCGCCCTCATGCCGGTCGGCCCCGCGCTGTACGCAGACGACGTGGTCACCGACGAGGCCCTCGAGGACCGCATCGCCGAGATCATCCGCGAGGCAGCCCTTCACGGCGTTCGCGACGAACTCCCGCACTCGATCGCGGTGACCGTGGACGACGTCGCTCCGCGCGAGGACAGCGACCTCACCGACGTCTGGGCGAACATCGTCGTCGAGCGCGACAGCCAGAAGGCGATCATCATCGGCAAGAAGGGTTCGCGCCTGGCCGACGTGGGAGCGCGCGCCCGCGCCGGCATCGAGCCGCTCGTCGGCGGTCGCGTCTATCTGTCCCTGCACGTCCGCGTCGCCAAGGAATGGCAGCGCGACCCGAAGCAGCTCGGTCGCCTCGGCTTCTGACCGCCCCTCTCCGAACCTGTCGTGCCCGGTCGCGGCTCGGCGGCGAACACCCGCAACGAAAGGCGTGACCATGGCGATGAGGTGGACGGCCCCGGCTCCGGGCCCGATCGACACGTGGAGCTTCGACGAGGTCGAGCTCGCGCCTCCCGGCCCGGGTGAAGTGAGCGTCCGGGTGCACGCGGCGGGTGTCAATCCCGCGGACGCCAAGCACGTCGCCACCGCGCGGCCCGGCGCCGAGTTCCCCGTGCCGATCGGCTATGAGCTGTCCGGCGAGGTGATCGCCGTCGGCCCCGATGCCCTCGGCGGCTCGGGCCCGCTTCACGTCGGCGATGAGGTCGTCGCTTTCCGCGTGCACGGCGCCTACGCCACCGAACTCACGGTCCCCGCGCGCGACGTCTTCGCAAAGCCGGCGAACCTCTCGCACCCCGAGGCCGCGAACCTCCTGCTCGCCGGCACCACCGCCGCCGAGATGATCCAGGTCACCCGTGTCGTCGAGGGCGACACCGTCCTGCTCCATGCCGCCTCCGGTGCGGTGGGCGTCAGCCTGCTCCAGCAGGCGCGCGAACTCGGTGTCCGAGTCATCGGGACGGTGGGGCCGGATGCCGAGGACTCGGCCGACCGCGTCCGTCGCTACGGCGGCATTCCGGTGGCCTACGGCGTCGGTCTGCGCGAGCGCGTCGAAGCGGCGGCAGAAGGCGCCCCCATCGCCGCAGCGTGGGACGCCGTCGGCACCGACGAGGCGTTCGACGTCTCCCTCGCCCTCGTCGCCGAGCGCGACCGCATCGTCACGATCGTCGACCCCGAGCGCGCGAAGAAGGACGGCGTGCTGTGGATCGCCGGTTCGCGCCCCGAGAGCGCCCGCTTCCGTGACATCGCCCGTGCCCGGGTGCTCGAGCTGGCGGCATCCGGTGATCTCGAAGTCCCCCTCGCTCGGACGTACTCCCTCACCGAGGCGGTCGAGGCCGTCGGTTTCGTCATGGACGGCCACCCCGGCGGGAAGGTCGCGCTGCTGCCGTGAGTGGGTCACCGTTCTCTCTGCCCCCGGCGCCGGAGTCGCTCCAGGTCGTTCGCGAGCGCGTGCGTCTGCGTCCGTTCGAGGAGAGCGACCTCGAGGCTATGGCGACCTACCGCGGCGACGCCGACGTCTGTCGCTTCTTGCCGTTCGAGCCGCAGTCGCCCGACGACATCCGCCGCCGCAACGGCCACCTCATGGGAGGGACCTCGCTCGAGGGCGCGCGCGGCGGCGTCATGCTCGTCATCGAGAACGACGGCACGGTGATCGGTGACCTCGTGCTCTTCCACCTCGACATCGAGGCAGGATCCGCCGAGATCGGGTGGGTCGTGAGCCCGGCGGCATCGGGTCGCGGTCTCGCTACCGAGGCGGTGCGCGCGCTCATCGACACGGCGTTCGAGGTCTATGGCCTCCGGCGTCTCGTCGCCCAGATCGACGCCGACAATGCGCGTTCCGTGGCGCTGGCCGAGCGCCTCGGCCTGCGTCGCGAGGCGCATTTCGTCGAGAACGAGTGGTTCAAGGGACGGTGGAGCGACCTGCTCGTCTACGCCGTTCTCGATCGCGAGTGGATGTCCGGGGACGCGAGCGGCGCGTGAGGGACTGCTACGATCGCTGCATGCGCTTCGGTGGCCAGCTTCTTCTTAGTTGCCGCGACGAGTCCTCGATCTAAGGGCCTTCCTCGTCGCGGAGATCGTCGTCGGCCCCACCGAACGAATCTAAAGAAGCGACACATCATGAAGAACACCCAGAAGCCCACGTCCGCTCCGGTACACAAGTACCGTCCGTTCCACGAGCAGATCGCGGTCGATCTGCCCGATCGCACCTGGCCGTCGAAGCGGATCGAGGTCGCCCCCCGCTGGTGCGCCGTCGATCTGCGTGACGGCAACCAGGCGCTCATCGACCCGATGAGCCCGGAGCGCAAGCGCGTGATGTTCGATCTGCTCGTGAAGATGGGGTACAAGGAGATCGAGGTCGGGTTCCCAAGCGCGAGCCAGACCGACTTCGATTTCGTGCGTCAGCTGATCGAAGAGGATCTGATCCCCGAGGACGTCACCATCCAGGTGCTGACCCAGGCGCGAGAGCACCTGATCGCCCGCACGTACGAGGCGATCGCCGGCGCCAAGCAGGCGATCGTGCACCTGTACAACTCCACGAGCGTCTTGCAGCGCGAGGTGGTGTTCCGCACCGACCAGCAGGGCATCGTCGACATCGCTCTCGAGGGCGCGCGGCTGTGCAAGCAGTACGAGAAGACCATCCCGCAGACCGAGGTCTTCTACGAGTACTCGCCCGAGAGCTACACCGGGACGGAGCTCGAGTTCGCGCTGCGCATCTGCAACGAGGTGCTCGAGGTCTTCGAGCCCACTCCCGAGCGCAAGGTCATCCTGAACCTGCCGGCCACGGTCGAGATGGCCACCCCCAACGTCTACGCCGACTCGATCGAGTGGATGTCGCGCCACCTGAACCACCGCGAGAACGTCATCCTGTCGCTGCACCCACACAACGACCGAGGCACGGCCGTGGCCGCCGCAGAGCTGGGGTACCTGGCCGGCGCCGATCGCATCGAGGGCTGCCTGTTCGGCAACGGTGAGCGCACCGGCAACGTCGACCTCGTCGCCCTGGGCGTCAACCTGTTGACGCAGGGCATCGACCCGCAGATCGACTTCCGCGACATCGACCAGGTCAAGCGCACCGTCGAGTACTGCAACCAGCTGCCCGTTCCCGAGCGCAGCCCCTGGGCCGGCGACCTGGTGTTCACCGCGTTCAGCGGATCGCATCAGGATGCCATCAAGAAGGGCTTCGAGGCGATGCAGGCCCGCGCGGACGCAGAGGGCAAGAGCGTCGACGACATCGAGTGGGCGGTTCCCTACCTGCCGATCGACCCGAAGGATCTGGGGCGCTCGTACGAGGCCGTCATCCGCGTCAACTCGCAGTCCGGCAAGGGCGGGGTCGCCTACCTGCTGAAGGCCGATCACGCGATCGACCTGCCCCGCAAGCTCCAGATCGAGTTCTCCGGCGTCGTGCAGGCCCGCACCGATGCTGAGGGCGGCGAGGTCTCCAGCAGCCAGATCTGGGACATCTTCACCGACGAGTACCTGCCGTCGACGGACGACGACCAGCGTTGGGGCCGCTTCGAACTGCTCTCGACCCGCTCGGCGAGCGACATGTCGGGGGATGTGCACCTCGACATCACGCTGCGCGACGGCGACTCGAGCCACCCCGCGTCGGCTGTGGGAAACGGTCCGGTCGCTGCCTTCCTCGAGATCGTGCGATCGCAGGGTTTCGAGGTGACGCTGTACGACTACGTCGAGCATGCTCTCAGCTCGGGCGGTGACGCGCAGGCCGCCGCCTACGTCGAACTGCAGGTCGACGACCAGCGGTTGTGGGGCGTCGGCATCGACGGAGACATCTCTACCGCCTCGCTCAAGGCGATCGTCTCGGGTGTCAATCGCGCGATCCGCACGCGGCAGTCGTCCGACGCCCTCGCCGGCGTCTGACTCCGGTCCGGAGCGAACGGCCGTGGCCTACGCCCACGGACACCACGAAAGCGTGCTGCGCTCTCACGCCGCACGCACCGTCGCCGACTCGGCGGCGTACCTGGTGTCCTCGCTGTCCGCCGGCGCCCGCATCCTCGATGTGGGCGCCGGCCCCGGCACCATCACCGTCGACCTCGCCGACCGGGTCTTCCCGGGTCGGGTCGTCGGAGTGGATGCCGCCGCCGACGTGATCGAGATCGCCCGCGCCACCGCGGGGGACCGCCAGAACGTCGAGTTCCGCACCGGCGACGCGTACGCCCTCGACGTGCCCGACGGGTCGTTCGACATCGTGCACGCCCACCAGGTGCTGCAGCACCTCGCCCGCCCGGTCGAGGCGCTGCGCGAGTTCCGCAGGGTCGCCGGCCCCGACGGCCTGGTCGCGGTGCGCGACGTCGATTATGGCGGCGTGATCTGGCATCCGCGGATCCCCGCCCTCGACGACTGGCTCGAGGTCTATCACGGAGTGCACCGCGGGGTGTCGGGGGAGCCCGACGCCGGCCGGGTCCTGAAGGCCTGGGCCCGTGAGGCCGGTTTCACGCGTATCGAGACGAGTGCGAGCGTGTGGGTCTTCGACACCCCCGACAAACGCGCCTGGTGGGGTGGGATGTGGGCCGACCGCGTGCTCGCCTCGGCCTTCGCGGGACACGCGAAGAGGCTCGGACTCGCCGATGACGAGACGTTACAGCGGATCTCCGACGCGTGGCGCGAATGGGCGGCGGACGCCGACGGGTGGATCCTGCTGCCGCACGGCGAGGTGCTCGCCCGCTCGTGAATTCACCCGCGTGCGGCCGTGTCACCACGGCACGGTCGCACCGTGGCGGTCCAGGTAGTGCAGTCCCGGCGTCCCGTGCTGAGCCTCTATCGTGTCGACGAGCGGGGGAATGGCCTCGGCGATGTCGAGACCTGCACTCTCGCCGCCCATGTCGGTGCGGATCCAGCCGGGTGCCAGCAAGAGCAGCGTCTTCGGTTCGGCGGCGTGCCGCGCGGCGTAGCTCCGCATCAGCTGGTTCAGCGCCGCCTTCGACGCGCGGTAGACCTCGAAACCGCCGGAGGTGTTGTTCGCGACGCTGCCCTGGCCGGATGACATCACCGCGACGGTGCCCGTCTGAGGGACGAGGGCCGCGAGACGCTCCACGACACGCATGGTGCCCAGCGCGTTCGTCAACATGGTCCGCGTGAATGCGTCATCGGCGATGTCGGACGCCGGTTCGTCGACGGGTGCGAGAGAAATGCCCGCGACGACGAACAGCAGGTCGAACTGATCTCTCCCCAGCCGGTGCGCCAAAGCCGATATCTGCAGGGCATCGGTGACGTCGACATGCTCGACGGCGACCGGGAACCGCTCGGTCAGGGCGCGAAGCGTCTCGCTCTCGGCGTCACGGACCGTCGCGACGACCTCGACGCCCCGACGGGCGTACTCCTCGACGAGGGCGAGGCCGAGTCCCCGCGAGGCTCCGACGATCAACGCCCGGCGAGTGTGTGCTTCTGTCATGGCATCCTCCGCTCAACAAGTGATGAGCGAAACAGTACGCCTTCGCTCAACGTTTGTAGAGTGGAGATATGGAACGCACAGGGACGCGAGCCGAGAAGCGCGCCGCAACAGCCGACCGCATCCTCGAGGCCGCGCGCGAGGAGTTCGCCGAACGGGGGCCGGCCGGCGCGACGATTCGCCGGATCGCCGGTCGTGCGGGAGTCGACCCGTCGCTCGTGATGCAGCACTACGGCTCGAAGAGCGCTCTGTTCGCTCTGGCGGTACGACCCGTCGCCGAGCTCGACGAGGCGGACGGCAAGGTGGGCGTCCATCTGGAGCAGGTGCTGCTCGCTCGGTTCCATGAGCTCGACGCCCCCACCCGCGTGCTGATGCGCTCGATGCTGAGCTCACCGGAGGCCGCGGATGCGATGAGCGCCTATCTCGACGAGCGAGCCTCGGCCCTTGCCGCGGGCGGCGATCGAGACCGGCACCAGCGAGCGGCGATCCTCGTCGCATCGATCATGGGCGTGACCATCGCGCGGCACTTCCTCGACGTCCCCGCTCTTCGCGACATCGACGCGGAAACGGCGGCGCAGATCCTCGGAGAGATGCTTCCGGGCGGCGACTGAGCTCCGCTCGGACGCGTTCCGCGACGTCGGATGCCAGGATGAACAGGTGATCCGCGTCGACGCCCTCTACCGCTATCCCGTCAAAGGCTTCACACCCGAGAGACGCGACGCTCTCGTCATCCAAGACGACGGCCGCGTGCAGGGGGACCGCTCGCTCGTGTTCCGCTTCGCCGACGCCCTCGAGCCGGCGGACGCGACGTTCCCGAAGAGCCGCGGTCTCGCGCTGATGACGTTCCCCACGCTCGCACGGGTCGATCTGACCTTCGACGACGAGTCGCAGACGCTCCGGCTGCGGGTCGACGACATCGACGTCGAGGCCGATCTCAGTGAGAGCGGGCGCGCACGCCTGTCCGAGGCGGTGACGGCGTACCTGCGCACGACGAGCGACGCGAAGTTGCTGGAGGCCGACGGCATCCTGCCCCTCGGTCTTCTGGGCGACGGCCGCACGGCGCGCTTCCAGGACCGCCCGCGTGGTTTCGTCTCGCTCCACGGCGCGGCCTCGGTCGCCGCCCTGGATGCCACGGTCCCCGCGCCGGTGGACGATCGACGCTTCCGCTCGAACATCGTCGTCAAGGGCACCGCCGCCTGGGCGGAGCTCGACTGGAACGCTCGCGTGCGCATCGGTGAGGTGGTGTTCGAGGTGCAGAAGCCGATCGAGCGGTGCGCGGCGATCACCGCGAACCCGGACACGGGCGTGCGCGATGCGCGCCTGCTCCGCGTGCTCACGTCCGAGTTCGGCCAGGACGAGCCGACCCTCGGCATCCTGCTGCTCCCCGTCGAGGGCGGCGGCACGATCCGCACGGGCGACGAGGTTGTCGTCGACGCGTGACGCACGGCCCCGGTTCGGCGCTCAGGACGCGTCGTCGGGTCGGATGATCGGGATGCCGGTGGTCTCGACCGCGACCTTGCGGCGGTAGAGCTTTCGCTGCTCGGGCAGGGAGAGGTCGAAGATCACCGCGAGCACGCGGATGACGGTCGTCACGATAAGGCCGATCACCGCCGCCAGCGGAAGCGGGACGCCGAACGCCGCGGTCGTGGCGAGCACGACGCAGCCGCCCCCGGCGGCCACCGCGTAGAGCGAGCCGACGTGCATGATCGCGACCGGGAGACCCATGAGCACATCTCGCAGCACGCTTCCGCCCGCCGCGGAGAGAACCCCCACGAACACGGCGGGCACCGCCGGCATCCCCAATGCCAGGGCCTTGGACGTGCCGAAGGCGCCGAACAGACCGATCACGACGGCATCGAGCATGATGATCGCGCGGTTCAGCCGTTGGAAGATCCCCGACAGGAGCATTCCCACGATCGACGCCAGGGTCGCGGTGATGAGGTACCAGTTGCTCTGGAGCGTCGCGGGGGTGAGCCCGAGCAGCAGATCACGGATGAGACCGCCGCCCATCCCGAGCAGGATGCCGATGATCGCCACACCCAGCAGATCGAGGCGTCGCTGGCCCTGGAACCCCGAGGCGAACAGCGCCCCCTGAACACCGCCGAGGGCGACGGCGGTGAGATCCGCCCACAGGGGGATGACGAAGACCGAGGGGTTCACGGCATCCATTCTCCGGGAGTGACGCGAGCGGAGCGGACAGGCGCGTCAGAGTCTGCCGAGTTCGGCACGCTGCGGTCGCCGCGCTGGCTCCTCGGCCGCGCTCAGCCGGGCGGGCGACGCGACCGGGACCGCTGAGGATGCTGCGATATCACCGCACGCGGGTGCGCGTCCAGCGGCCGCGCGCGAGCGGTCGGTGAGGTTTCATCGTGACAGGGGGCCGTTTCGTGCTGCCGAGAACGTCGAGGCGGTCACGAACCGCAGAAGAGGTGTGCAGATGCACTGGGGGGCGAATTCGAGCGTGGCCGTGGCCGCTCTCATCGCGGGAGTGATCACGACCGTCGTCACGGCGATCATCCGACGGTCGCCGTCGCGCGCGACGGCCCGGGCCACACGAGAGGGCGTGCTCTTCGTGGTCTCGACGCGGATGTGGCAGCGCGTGTTGATCCGCACGGTCGGCATCGCGGTGCTTTCGCTCGGAGTGATCCTGCTGCTCGCGGCCGTCTTCGTGCGCGACCCCGAGATCGGCATGGTGATCGCGGGGGCGGCGATGCTGGCGGGAGGAATTCTGTTCCTCCTCCTCGCCCGGGGCATGAAACGTATGCGTCTGGAGGTCACTCCCGACTCGGTGTGGTCGTTCGGGCTCGTGCGCGGCCCCCAGCAGGTGCCGATCGCGGAAGTCACCGCTCTGGCCCCGAACCCGGGCGATCGGTTCGGGGGGATCCTCGCGCTGACGGGGAGCAAGACCCGCTTCGGGGCGACGCGCCTCATGCTGGGGTATCCGCAGTTCATCGACTTCCTGCAGCAGAGCCGCCCCGACCTGCCCGTCCCCGACGGTTCCTGGCCTCTTCAGGGACGGCAGAGTCCCGCTCGCTGACCGCGGGCGGCGCGTCACGGCCCCGCGCGGCCTCTTCTCGGGGGCCCGGGCGGATAATGGACTGTGCCCACCTACCGCGACGAGGTCGTGGTCCTGCGTACCCACAAGCTCGGGGAGGCGGACCGCATCCTCACTCTGCTGAGCCGTCGCAACGGCAAGATCCGCGCGGTCGCGAAGGGCGTACGACGCACCTCCTCGAAGTTCGGGTCTCGGCTCGAGCCGTTCATGGTCGCCGATGTGCAGCTGTCGACGGGACGCAACCTCGACATCGTGCAGCAGGCCGAGTCGCTCGGGTCGTACGGGGCCGACATCGTCACCGACTACGACCGCTACACCACCGCCAGCGCGATGGTCGAGACCGCCGACCGACTGAACGAGGCCGAGGCGACCCCGCAGCAGTATCTCCTGCTGGTCGGCGGCCTGCGCTCACTCGCCCGCGGAGAGCACGCCGAACGCAGCGTGCTCGACGCGTACCTGCTGCGCGCCATGGCTCTCTCCGGCTGGGCGCCGGGGTTGACCGAGTGCGCGCGCTGCGGCACGGTCGGCGATCACGACTACTTCCTGCCCCAGCTCGGGGGTGTCATCTGCTCCACCTGCGCCCCGGCGGGCTCACCCCGTGTGGCGCGCGACACGGTCGACGTGCTCCGCGCGCTCATGGCGGGGGAGTGGGAGGTCGTCGACGCCGCCCCGGGCCGAACGACCGCGGCGGCCTCCGGTCTCGTGGCGGCCTACGCGCAGTTCCATCTCGAACGTGGCATCCGTTCCCTCTCGCACCTGGAGTCGCATCGATGACCCCCAAACCGTTCACGCACCGCGACGCCGTGCCGTACCGCCCCCTCGACTGGACCGGCGAGTATCCGCCGAGCTACCCCAAGGGGTCCGTCCCCGAGCACGTCGCGATCGTGATGGACGGCAACGGCCGCTGGGCCAATCGGCAGGGCCTCACGCGCGTCGAGGGGCACCGGGCGGGCGAGGCCGCTCTGCTCGACGTCGTCGCCGGCGCCATCCAGGCGGGGGTGAAGCACCTGTCGGTCTACGCCTTCTCTACCGAGAACTGGTCGCGTTCCCCCGACGAGGTGCGCTTTCTCATGGGCTTCAATCGCGAGGTGCTGCACCGCCGCCGCGACCAGCTGAACGAATGGGGGGTGCGGATCCGCTGGTCGGGCCGGAAGCCCCGCCTGTGGGGTTCGGTGATCAAGGAGCTCCAGCACGCGGAGCGGCTCACCGAGGGCAACTCGACCCTCACGCTCACCATGTGCGTCAACTACGGCGGACGCGTCGAGATCGTCGATGCCATGCGCCGCATCGGCGACGACATCGCGGCCGGAAAGCTCAAGCCGTCCGCGGTGACCGAGAAGCTCATCCGCAAGAATCTGTATCAGCCCGACATGCCCGACGTCGATCTGTTCCTGCGCTCAAGCGGCGAGCAACGCACCTCGAACTTCCTCCTGTGGGAGTCGGCGTACGCCGAGATGGTGTTCCTGGACACCCTCTGGCCCGACTTCCGTCGCTCGCACCTGTGGGACGCGATCGGTCTGTACCTCTCGCGCGATCGCCGCTTCGGCGGGGCGGTGGACACCCCCACCGCGTGACGGATGCCGCGAACGGAATAGATCGACTCATCGAACGGTTGCACGCGATATGACGGATGCCATCAAGATCGACGTGTGGAGCGACATCGCCTGCCCCTGGTGCTACATCGGCAAGCGGAACCTCGAGAACGGCCTGGCCGCGACCGCGTCGGATGACGACGCCCCGGTCGTCGAGATCGAGTACCACTCGTTCGAGCTCTCGCCCGACACCCCCGAGGACTTCGACGGGGGAGAGGTCGATTACCTCTCGCAGCACAAAGGCATCTCTCCCGAATCGGCGCGCGAGATGCTCGACCGCGTGACCGGCGTCGCCGCAGAAGCCGGTCTCGAGTACCGCTTCGACATCCTGAAGCACACGAACACCGTCAAGGCGCACGAGCTGTTGCACTTCGCCAAAGAGAACGGCCGCCAGCTGGAGCTGGCCGAGCTGCTCATGTCGGCGTACTTCCTCGAGGGCCGCCACGTCGGCCGCGACGACGATCTCGTCGCTCTCGCCGTCGAGGCCGGGCTCGACCAGGATGCCGCCCGCGAGGCCCTCGCATCGCAGCGCTACCGACCCGCTGTGCGCGCCGACCAGGCTCAGGCGCAGCAGTACGGCATCACCGGCGTTCCCTTCTTCGTCATCGACGGCAAGTACGGCGTGAGCGGCGCTCAGCCCGTCGAGGCGTTCACGCAGATCGCCCGCCAGGTGTGGGGCGAGCGCCGCGAGGCAGCCGAGACCGCCGACGCGTGAGGCTCCTCCCCAGCGGTGCCCGTTCCCGGTTCATCGGGATCGGGCACCGCTGTCGTTATCCGTCTGGGAGAATGGTGCAGTGAACACGGCAATGGCTCCGACGCGGTCGCTCCGCATCGGCAACATCGAACTCGACGCTCCCGTCGTGCTCGCCCCGATGGCCGGCATCACGAACACGGCGTTTCGTCGCCTGTGTCGCGAATACGGTGCCGGGCTCTACGTGAGCGAGATGATCACGACACGCGCACTGGTGGAGCGCAACGACACCACCATGCGTCTGATCCGCCACCACGAGTCCGAGACCCCGCGGTCGATCCAGCTCTACGGCGTCGACCCCGCGACGGTCGAGACGGCCGTGAAGATGATCGTCGACGAGGACCACGCCGACCATGTCGACCTCAACTTCGGCTGCCCGGTGCCCAAGGTCACGCGCCGAGGCGGGGGAGCCGCTCTCCCCTGGAAGACGTCGCTCTTCCGCGAGATCGTGGAGCGCGCTGTGACCGCCGCGGGCGACATCCCGCTCACGATCAAGATGCGAAAGGGCATCGACGCCGACCACCTCACCTACCTCGAGGCCGGACGCATCGCCGAGGGCGCGGGAGTGGCGTCCATCGCGTTGCACGCCCGCACGGCATCCGAGTTCTACTCGGGCCACGCCGACTGGGCGGCGATCACCAAGCTCAAAGAGACGGTCACGAGCGTTCCCGTCCTCGGCAACGGCGACATCTGGTCGGCGGACGACGCCGTGCGCATGATGGACGAGACCGGCTGCGACGGCGTGGTCGTCGGTCGCGGCTGCCTCGGTCGGCCTTGGCTGTTCGGCGACCTCGCTCGCGCGCTCGGCGGCCCCGACGCGGCGCACGGCGACCCCGTCGACGCCACCCTGGGCTTCGTGGCCCGCGCTTTCCGCCGTCACGCCGAGTTGCTCGTCGAGTTCTTCGACGACGAGGGGCGCGGATGCCGTGACATCCGCAAGCACGTCGCCTGGTACTTCAAGGGGTACCCGGTCGGTGGAGAACTGCGCGCAGCCCTCGCGACCGCCTCGACCCTCGACGAGATCGACGAACTCCTCGCCACGATGGAGCTCGACGCGCCCTACCCCGGGGCCGCGGCCGAGGGACAGCGGGGTCGCGCCGGTACGCCCAAGCGCCCCGCCCTCCCCGACGGGTGGCTCGAGTCCCGCGAGATCGGTCACGAGGCCGGCCGCGAACTGGCCGCAGCGGAATTGCACCACAGTGGCGGGTGAGCTCTCGCCGGCGGTCGCTCGACCGGTCGGCTACGACGACGCCGATGCGGCACGCTTCCACGTCGAGAACCACCGATCCCAGCGCGATGACTTCGCGCGCGACCGCGCGCGCGTGCTGCACTCGGCGGCTCTTCGGCGTCTGGCCGCGAAGACGCAGGTGCTGAGCCCCGCAAGCCCCGCCGACTTCGCCCGCAACCGCCTCACGCATTCGCTCGAGGTCGCCCAGGTGGGCCGCGAATTGGCCACCGCCCTGCAGCTGTCGCCCGACGTCGTCGACACCGCCTGCCTGAGTCACGACCTGGGTCACCCGCCCTTCGGCCACAACGGAGAGCGCGCGCTCAACGACTGGGCGGCCGACATCGGCGGCTTCGAGGGCAACGCGCAGACGCTGCGCATCCTCACCCGCCTCGAGCCGAAGACCTTCGGCGCCGACGGCGAGCCCTTCGGCCTCAACCTCACCCGCTCGAGCCTCGACGCCACTTGCAAGTACCCGTGGACCATCGACGAGCCCGTCCCCGACCCGGGTGGGCGTCTCAAGTTCGGCGTCTACCCCGACGACGAGCCCGTGTTCCACTGGATGCGCGGGGGAGCCCCCGCCCGTCGGCGCTGCGTCGAGGCCGAGGTCATGGATCTCTCGGACGACATCGCCTACTCGGTGCACGACTTCGAAGACGCCGTGGTCAACCGCTACGTTGATCCCGTTCGTCTGGCATCCCGCGTCGGCCGAGAAGGATTGCTCGATGCGATCCAGAGCTGGGTGGGCTACGACTTCGTGCGCGACGACCTCGCGGCGGGCCTCGAACGGCTCATGGCCATGCCCGAGTGGATCCACTCCTTCGACGGCACGCGTCCCGCGCTCGCGCGGCTCAAGAACCTCACCTCCGACCTCATCGGTCGCTTCGCCCGCGCCGCGACCGCGGCGACCCGCGAGGCGTATCCCGCCGATCAGCTGACCCGGTATCGCGCGCACGTCATCGTGCCCGCCGAGGTCGAGGTCGAGATGGCGGTGCTCAAAGGCATCATCGGCGCGACGGTCGTCTCGATCGACGGCCGCAAGGTGCTGTATCGCGAGCAGCGCCACGTGCTCAAGCGCTTGGCATCCGCTCTCTGGGAGAACCCGGGGGCGCTCGACGCCCTGCACGCGCCCGACTTCGCCGCGGCGGTCGACGACCAGGCCCGGCGTCGGGTCGTCGTCGACCAGGTCGCGAGCCTCACCGACCAGCTCGCGATCGCGTGGCACGGACGACTCGTCGGAGAAGTGGATGCCGCGGAGCTCGGCGTCTGGGCACCCGGCGCGCGTAGCGCGCGAGGAGCGGATGCCTGATGCCCCGCATCCGCCAGTCCGACGTCGAAGAGGTCAAAGCGCGGGTCAACATCGCCGACGTCGTCGGTGAGCGCGTCGCGCTGAAATCCGCCGGCGTCGGCTCGATGAAGGGACTGTGCCCGTTCCACGACGAGCGCAGCCCCAGCTTCCACGTGCGCCCGCAGGTCGGCTACTACCACTGCTTCGGCTGCGGCGAGTCGGGAGACGTGTACTCGTTCCTTCGGGCGATGGACCACGTGTCGTTCACCGAGGCCGTCGAGCGCATGGCGGCGCGCGTCGGCTACACCCTCCACTACGAAGACGGCGGCCCCGCCCCCGAGACCACGGGGCGTTCGCGGCTGTACGCGGCCAACGCCGCCGCGGCGGAGTACTTCCGCGCCCAGCTCATGACGCCCGAAGCAGACACGGGGCGGCGCTTCCTCGGCGATCGCGGCTTCGACGCCGGAGCCGCCGCGCACTTCGGAGTCGGCTACGCCCCGAAGGGCTGGTCGCACCTCATGGATCACCTGCTCGCGCAGAAGTTCACCCGCGACGAGCTGCTGCAGGCGGGGCTCGTGTCCCAGGGACAGCGCGGTGTCTACGACCGGTTCCGCGGTCGTCTCGTGTGGCCGATCCGCGACGTCACCGGACAGGTCATCGGCTTCGGCGCGCGCAAACTCTTCGACGACGACCAGGGGCCGAAGTACCTCAACACCCCCGAGACGCCGATCTACAAGAAGGCGCAGGTCCTCTACGGCCTCGACCTCGCCAAGCGCGACATCTCGCGCTCGCACCGGGTCGTGGTCGTCGAGGGGTACACCGACGTCATGGCGTGCCATCTCGCCGGCATCACCACGGCCATCGCGTCGTGCGGCACGGCTTTCGGCACGGACCACATCACGGTGCTGCGTCGGGTCATGGGCGACGACAGCTCTTCGGGCGAAGTGGTCTTCACCTTCGATCCCGATGCCGCGGGGCAGAAGGCGGCGCTGCGCGCTTTCGCAGACGAGAAGCGCTTCGCCGCGCAGACGTACGTCGCCGTCGCCCCCGAGGGCCTGGATCCATGCGACCTGCGCCTCCAGCGCGGCGACGGTGCGGTGCGGGCGCTCATGGAGAACAAGGCGCCGATGTTCGAGTTCGTCATCGACCAGCGCCTGAAGGATTTCGACCTCTCCAGTGTCGAGGGCCGTGCCGGTGCTCTTCGCGCGGCCGCCCCGATCGTCGCCGACATCCGCGATCCCGCCCTGCGTCCGGGGTACGTGCGCGTACTCGCGCGCCGTCTCGGCCTCGACATGCCGGAGGTGCAGACGGCCGTCGAGCGTGCGGCTCGCGGTGCGGACCGCGCCGAGAAGCGTGAGACCCGCAAGGACTCCGAGCACGCACCGATCGCGATCTCGGTCACCATGGCGTCTCTGCCGAACAACCGCGACGTCGCCCTCGAGCGCGGTGCGATGATGGCGTTCCTGCAGTACGGGCATCGCATCGAGCCCGATGTCTTCCTGCGAGCGCTCCAGACGCCGTTCACGCATCCCGCTCTCGAGGCGGTGCGCAGCTCTCTGGCATCCACCGATCTGTCGCAGCCCGGCTGGGCCGTCGCCGCCGTCGAAGCCGTGCGCGAGCCGTTCCGCTCGCTGGCTGCCGAACTCTTGACCGCAGAATTCCCAGCACGCACCGAAGAGGGCGCCGTCGCCTCGGCGAACGACCTCGCCCGGGGTCTGCTGGTGCGCGAACTCGAGCGTGAGAAGAGCGAGCTGCTCCGCGGAATCCAGCGGGTGCCCGCCGATTCCGATGAGGGCAAGCGCCTGCGGTTCCGGCTGCGCGAGCTCGACGCCGACCGTCAGCGACTCATCGTCTCCTGAACGGGCACTGCCGCGCGCCGCTGGCATCCCTCGTACTCGTCAGGGAGGATGAGTCAATGCCCCGGACACTCGACACCGACGTCGCCCTTCGAGCCGATGACCTGTCCCTGGCGCGTAGCGGCGTGCGCGTGATCGACGGGATCACCTTCACCCTTCCCGCGGCGCGCACGATGGTCGTCCAGGGCTCGACGGGTTCGGGCAAGAGCTCGCTCGTCTCGCTGCTGGCCGGTCACCCCGACGACGGGCTCACGGTGGTCGGGGGAGACGCCCGCGTGCACGGCATCTCGGCGCGGCGTCCGGGGCGCGCCCGTCGCGAGTGGGTCTTTCACACCGGTTACCTGCCACAGGGGGCGGGTGCAGCGCTGCCCTCACGCTTGACCGTGCAGGACGTGATCGCCGAGCCGATCACCAGTCGCGACCGCAAGGTCAACACGCGGGCGCTCGCGGTGCGCGTAGCCACGCTCCTCGACGAGATGGAACTCCCGCTCGGCACGGCACCGAAGTACCCCTACGAGCTGAGCGCGGGCATGCGTCAGCGCGTCGCTCTGGCGCGGGCTCTCGTCCTGGAGCCGCGGCTGTTCGTCGCCGACGACCTGTACGCCAACCTCGATCTCGAGGTGCGCGCGGCTGCGCGCGCGTCGATCACGCGCCGGCGCGACGAACGCGGAATGGCCTCGCTCATCGTGACGAACGACGCCGATGCCCCGAAAGATCTGGATGCCGATGTGCTCGTCCTGCACGCGGGCCACGCCGTGGGACTCGGTCATGGCGACCAGGCTGTGCAGTGGACGCCCGACGGCACGCCCGAGCGGCGGATTTCGGCGGGCTGATTTTTCCGCCGCCCCCGCGTGCTGTTAGTATCGTGGGGTTGCCCGCCGCAAGGTGAGCATGATCCTCGGTAGCTCAATTGGCAGAGCAATCGGCTGTTAACCGATAGGTTCTTGGTTCGAGTCCAAGCCGGGGAGCCAACCGAAGGCCCGACGCGTCAGCGTCGGGCCTTCGTCGTTCGCAGGCGGCGCGCAGCGGCAGATCTTTTCGCTCACGATTGGTCGAGAGCTGGGCCGCCGAGCCGCACCGAGCCCGTGCCGCCACTCGGGGCATGCCTCGCACGCTCGTCCCGGTCGCTGCCCGCATGCACCGTCCGAGGTCCCGGACGGTCGGCTAACCCGACGGAGCTTCCCCGCCCTTGCCACTGCCCTGGCCCTTCCCCCCGCCCGGACCTTTACCGTTCGCCGAGCCGTTGCCCTTGCCGGGGCCCGCGACCCCGGGAGTGGCCCCACCATCCGTCGGCTCCGGGGAGGGCGAGGCGCTCGGCATCGGCACGCCGGATCCGCCGCCTCCGGGCACCGTCGCTCCGGGCTCCGGCTCGACGATCGCGAGACCGCCGCCGCCGGGGGCGTCCCCATCCGGCTGTGACGCCCCGCCCTCCGGTACTTTCGCAACGGGCGAGGCCGGGGCGGGCTGCACGGGCTGGGGTGCGACCGGAACGGGAGAGGGCGGTGGGGTCTCGGCATCCGTGCTCGAGACGGGCTCGACCGATGAGGGCGCGTTCTCCGCGACGAGAGGGGCTGACGTCGAGGACGGCGCGGGTGTGTCGATGCGGTCCGTGGCCGGGTCGGGCACCGCGCCCAGCGAGAACGCCATCACGTACCCGCCCACGAGGAGGGCGGCGCCGGCTGTGGCACCGAGCCAGAGCCGCCGGAACGACCGGCGTCGACGCGTCGATGGCACGAACGAGCTCCCGGATCCGGCTCCGACGGACGCCGCGGCGGCGACCGGGGCGGTCTCGTCGGTCTCCGTCGCACGCGCGACCCGGGCCGCCGGAGCCGGCCCGCCGTGAGCCGCCGCCGCTGACACGGGCACGGTCATCGCCGCGGTCGGCAGCACCCAAGACGCACGCGCCGCCGGTCCACCCGCCACTGCCACGGGCGTCTCGTCTACGAGCGCCTGCATCCGCTTCGCGACGCTCGCCGCGGTCGGCCGGTCGTCCGGGTGGAAGGCGGTCATCGACGTCAGCAGCGACTGCCACCGGCTGCCGTACGTCTCCGGGACCTCCGGCTGACGGGCCAGACGAGCAAGCAGCGTCTCCTGGAGCGTTCCGCCGCCGAAGGGATGGAGTCGGGTGAGAGCTTCGATGGCGAGCAACCCCAGCGCGTACACGTCCGACGCCGCGCGGGGAGGCTCGCCGCGCAATTGTTCCGGTGCGAGGTAGGCGGCCGTCCCGATGACCGTGCCGGGAGTGGTCAGGCGCGTCGCGCCGATCAGCCGGGCGACCCCGAAATCGGCGAGCACGGCTTCGACCGGGCGAGCCTCGCCCCGCACCGGGCGGAGCAGGACGTTCGACGGCTTGACGTCGCGGTGCATGATCCCGGCGTCGTGGACGACGGCGAGGGCGCCGGCGAGATCGGCGACGATCCCCGCCACCTCGACCGTCGAGAGCGGCCCCTCTTCGATGCGTCGTTGCAGCGAGGGGCCGTTCACCAGCTCCATCACCAGGTAGACGTGGTCATCGCCGGTGAGCCGAGCGTCGTACAGGGTCACGAGCGAGGGATGATCGACCGTCGCGAGAGCGCGCGCCTCCGAAATGCGGCGCAGAGGGTCGGGCTCATCACTCGCGTCCGCGTAGAAGATCTTCAACGCGACGTCTCGCGCGAGGACCTCATCGCGCGCGCGGAAGACACGCCCCATCCCGCCGGCACCGATCCTCTCGCGCAGGATGTAACGCCCGCCCAGGATGTCGCCCGCATGGGGCATCGAGTGACCGAGCGCGTGACTCATCGCATCCTTCGAGCAGGACCGCCTGACGGCGAGAAGAGCGGATGCCGGGGCGCCTCCGCTGCGTCGCACACTATGCCCGCGCGGCCCCGCACGATCAGGGGTAGCGGCACCGCGGGGGGACCCGCATAATGCCCGCTCGGTTCGTGGTGCGCGCCTTCGTTCCCCGTCCCGCTCCACTGCGCCGCAGGGCCGCCCGCCGCGCCCGTGGGAGCGGTTCCACTAAGCTCTCTCCGGCCGCCGACGCCGGCCCGAGAGGATCCGACGTGCCCGCACCCGCCTCTCGCGTGCGCCGCGATCTCCAGGGCCTCCGGGCGATCGCCGTCTTGGCGGTCGTTGCCACGCACCTCACGGGCTGGCCCCGGGGCGGCTTCGTCGGCGTCGACGTGTTCTTCGTCCTGTCGGGTTTCCTCGTCACCGGCATCCTGTTGTCCGACCTGGAGAACGAGGGGACGCTGCGGCTCGGGGCTTTCTTCGCACGCCGCGTGAAGCGCCTCCTGCCCGCCGCGCTCGCCGTCCTCGCGGCCGTGGTCGGGGCGGCATTCATGATCTTCTCGCCCGTACGAGCGGAAAGCATCCTCTTCGACGCCCTGTCCGCGGTGGGTCTCGTGTCGAACTGGCACTTCGGCCTCGCTGGTCGCGACTACTTCGCCGTCTCGGACGTCTCGCCGCTCCAGCACTTCTGGTCGCTCTCCGTCGAGGAGCAGTTCTCGGTGGCGTGGCCTTTCCTCGTGCTGCTCGCGGTCGCCACGCTGCCGGTCGCGGCGCGACGCGCGCGGCCGGGCCGCGTTGCCGTGGGCCTGCTCGCGGGAGCCGTCGTCGTGGCCTCCGGAGTCGCTGCCCTCCTCCAGACGCCCGCCGATCCGAGCCTGGCCTACTTCTCGACCGTGACACGAGCCGGTGAGCTCGCCACGGGTGCGGTGATCGCCGCCGCCGCTCCCGTGCTCGCGCGCATCCCGGCAGCCGCTCGCGGATCCCTCGCCTGGATCGGGGTGGCCGTGATCACGGCGGCGTTTTTCTTCATCGATCCCGGGGCGCCTTTCCCCGCGCCCGTCGCCGCGCTCCCCGTACTCGGCGCGGCGCTCGTGATCGGCGCAGGCATCGGCGGCGACCCGCGTCACCGCCACCTCTTCGTCCTCACCAACCCGCTCGCCGTGACGATCGGTGACCTCTCGTACTCGCTGTACCTCTGGCACCTGCCCGTGATCGTCTTCGCCGGAGTTCTGCTGGCTCCCGGACCGGCCGCGACAGCGATCACGGTCCTCGCCATGCTCGTCCTGACGGTCGCGACCTACCTCGGCATCGAGCAGCCGCTCCATCGCGCACCCTGGGCGACCCGCGGCCCCGTGGAACAGCCGAAACCCGCCGCACCCACCCCGTCGAAACCCGTACCCGCCGAGCGTCGGTCGAGCGCACTCGCCTCGCGACCCGCCGGGTACGTCCCCGGCAAGAGGTACTACCCCGGATCTCGCTCCACGAGCGCCGTTGTGCCCGAGCTAGCGGTGGCGACCGCTTCGGCACCCCGCCCGCCGGATGGAGACGAACGGATGCCGGTACCCCCGGCATCCATCGACGCCGGCACCGCACCCCCGTGGGCCGCTTGGCGCGCCCGCTTCGCCCCACGCGTGGCGATGGCCGGGGCCACGCTCGCCATCGGCGCCGGAGCGACGGCGCTCGCGGTGATGCTGGCGTACGGCGCTCCGACCCTCCCGGGACTACCGGCCGCGGTGCCTGCCCCGGTCGATGTCGCCGCCGAAGCCGGAGACGCGCTCAGTGTGTTGCAGGGCGAGCTCGCCGCCGCGAGCACCGCCACCTCGTGGCCCGAGCTGCACCCCTCCCTTGACGAGGCGCAGCGCGCTTCGTCGTCGGCGAACCGCGCTCACGACTGCTTCACCCCGGGCGTGCCCCTCGACGCCGGGCGGTGCACCTGGGGGTCCGCCGACGCCCCGCGGCACCTGTACCTCGTGGGCGACTCGAGCGCCATGGCGTACGCCCCCGCCTTCGCAAAGCTCGCCGACGACAGCGGGGGAGCGTGGCGTGTGACCACGGTCGGGATGTACGGATGCCGCTTCACCGACGTTCTGGTCGAGAGCCGCGATCCGTCGGTCATGGCCGTGTGCGGGCAGCGCAAAGCCGACGTGGCGGCGATGGTCGGTGCCTCACCCGCCGACCTGCTCGTGGTGTCGAACGCGTTCACCCTGGGCCGCTCGGTCGACGGGCGGGATCTGGATGCCGGCGAGTTGGTCTCGGCCATCGCGTCCGAGGTCACGGGCTGGGCTCCCGCGGGCCACACGGTGTACTTGGCGCCCCCGCCGCACGGAGTCGATCTCGGGCGGTGCGTGTCGCCACTCACGGGCCCCTCGTCGTGTCTCGCGGGCATCGACGACGTGTGGATGCAGATGCAGACGGCGACCGAGGCCCACGCGGCGCTCACCGGCGACCTCGCGATCAGCGCTCTGCCCTTCAGCTGCTGGCAGGGCGTGTGTCCCGCCTTCGCGGGACACACGCCGGTGCGCTATGACGACACCCACATCACGCCCGCGTTCGCGGAACGGCTGGCCCCGATCCTGCGCGGCGCCCTCGCGGAACGGGGTCTGTACTGACGGGGACGGGCCCGAACCCCCGGCGAGCCTGCGAGGCTGGGGGAGTGACCTCGCCTCCCGCTGCCGCTTCGTACGACCTCGACGCCCTGCGGTCCCGCCTGCTGCCCGAACGCAGGGGGCGAATCGACGACAGCATCCCGCAGCTCGCCGACGCCCACCCCGACCTCTGCGCCCTCGCCCTCGCCCTCCCCGATGGTTCGGTGCACGCGAGCCGACAGGCCGATGTCTCGTTCAGCGTGCAGTCCGCGGTCAAGCCGTTCCTGTTTGCTCTGGCACTCGTCGACACCGAGGGTGCGGCCCTCGATCGCGTCGGCATCGAACCCACCGGCGAATCGTTCGACGCCATCAAGCTCGAGAGCGGCACGGGCCGACCGCCGAACCCCATGGTCAACGCCGGCGCACTGCTGACCGCCTCGCTCGTCGCCGGGTCGAGCGCCGAGGCGCGCAGCGCCCGCATCGCGCGGGGGCTCGCGGCGTTCGCGGGACGCGAGCTCGAGGTCGACGAAGACGTGGCCCACAACGAACACCTCCTCGGCGACCGTAATCACGCCCTGGCCCACCTGATGCGCGCGGAGGGCACCCTCGAGCCCTCGGCCGACGACGCGGTCGCCGTCTACGCCCGAGCCTGCGCGACGTTGGTGGATGCCGAGACCCTGGCCGTCATGGGCGCGACGCTCGCGCTCGGGGGGATCAACCCCCGGACGGGGGAACGGGTCCTGCCCGAGCGGGTCGCGCGAGACGTCATCTCGGTGATGGCGACCTGCGGGATGTACGACGGCTCGGGCCGGTGGATGCGCGCGGTCGGCATTCCGGCCAAGTCGAGTGTCTCCGGCGCGATCGTGCTGTCCTCACCCGGCCGCCTCGGCGCGGCCGTGGTGAGTCCACCGCTCGACGAACAGGGCACGAGCGTCCGCGGCTGCCTCGCGAGCGAAGCCCTGAGCGAAGACCTCGCGCTGCACTCTTTCTCGTCGCGCTGACGACACCCGATGCGCCCTGTACCGCGTCTCCGCCCGATCGGCCTAGGCTGACGCCATGGGGGCACGGGGGATCTATGTCGCGACCACCATCCGCGCGACGCTCGACGAGGTCTGGACGGCGACGCAGGAGCCGTCGCAGCACGTGAGATGGGACGTCCGCTTCTCGCGGATCACACCCACGACGAGCACGGGGGAGGACGCCGCGCGGTTCGTCTACGAACGACGGACGCCCGTGCACACCGTCCGCGGTGACGGCATCAGCATCGGGGAGACGTCGCGACTCGATGGCACCCGCACCTCCGCGCTGCGCTTCACCACCCAGGACAGGCTGTCACCGCTTCGCGACGGTCGCGGCTATTGGCGCTACGAGCCGGTCGACGACGGCATCCGCTTCTCGACCGGATACGACTACGAGGCCGGGTGGGGCCCCCTCGACGTGATCGTGCGTCCCCTGGTCGGCTGGGCGACCGCGTGGAGCTTCGACCGCCTGCGCATCTGGCTCGAAACCGGCGTCGAGCCGGAACGCTGGTCGATCCGGCACGCCATCGCCTTCTGGCGGACGGACCGCCCCCGCGCCTCGCGCTGCGCGCGAATCCCCCCGCATCGACGGCGCGCCCTCGACGACGCCCCCGCCACGCTTGCGGCGCTGCCCGCACCGGGAGCGCACCGATGACGTCGATCTTCGCGCAGGCGATGGGCTCTGATTTCGACCGCCTGCACCCGATGATGCAGCGACGCTTCGGCGTCGGCCTCGACGAGGGCCAGGCGTGCGTCGGTCGCGGAGTCATGAGCGAGATCCGGCGCGGGCCCTGGTGGACCGTCCCGTTCCTCCAGATCGGCAAACTGCGGAACATCCTCGTGCCGACGGTGGGCGAGAACGTCCCCTTCACCATCTGGAACAGCCCGTACCTCGACCCTTTCGGCCGAGAGACGGTCACCTTCGTGCGGGAGTACGAGGTGAAAGGTCGGCCCGCCCGGTTCGACGCGACGATGATCCTGAACGACGGCCGCGTGATCGACTACCTCGGCACGCACCAGCATCTCGCGGTCGACCTCGACCTGAGCGTCGACGACGAGGGCGGCCTGCTCCTGCGGTCGGGGGAGCAGCGCTTCTACGAGGGACCGGTCGGGTTCCGCTTCCCCCAGCTCTTCAGCGGCCGGGCCACCCTCCGCGAACGCTTCGACGACGGCGACGGTCGTTTCCACGTGGACCTGCGCGTCGACAACGACCGTTTCGGCTTCCTCTTCGGCTACCGCGGAAGCTTCACCTGCGAGTGGATGCCGGCCTCCGGCGCCCCGTCGCATGTCTTCCCCCGCCGACATGAATCCCGCGTCTGAAACCACCCGAACGAGGGTGTGAGAACATCGGCGCAGTGTCGCCGGATCGGCATTTCCGAAGGAGCCCCCATGCAGCCAGTCGTGCGTCGTCGCGCGTCGCGCACCGTCACCGTCGGCGTCGTCGCCGCCCTCGCCGCCACCCTCACCGGGTGCGGACAGGGGACGAACGTCTCGGACGACTACGCCCAGATCTGCCGAGACAACTCGACCGAGAAGCGCTTGCCCGACGACGATTGCAACAACCACGGCGGAAGCGCCCACTGGTACTACCTGCCGCTCGGCTCGAGCAGCCGAACGGTACCCGCCGTGGGGCAGCCGGCGACCGGCGGCTCCGACAGCATCCCCTCGGGGAAGACCGCTGCCCGCGGCATCTCGAGCGACGGCGACAGCGTCTCGCGCGGTGGTTTCGGCGGATCGGGATCCGACGGAAGCCACGGCAGCTGATGCGGCGCATCGAGCTCGACCCGCGGCCCGACTGGCAGCGCACTATCAAGCAGTCCGGCCTCATCTACTCGCACTCCGTCCGCGACGACGGAACGGCGGTGGAGTACTGGAACGACGGCGCTGCGTACGTCTTCACGCTCCCGGAGGTCGAAGAACTCGAGAAGCAAACCGAAGAGCTGCATCGCATGAGTCTCGAGGCGGCCAAGTACATGGCATCCGGTGCACTCGGTCACCTGGGGCTCAGCCCGAAAGCGTTCGAGCTCGCCCAGTGGTCGCTCGAGCAGAACGAACCCGACGTCTACGCCCGCTTCGACCTCGCCTACGCCGGCGACGGCTCACCCGCGAAGATGCTCGAGTACAACGGCGACACCCCCACCGGTCTGATCGAGGCGTCGGTCACCCAGTGGTTCTGGTTGCAGGATCGGATCAACAGCGGAGTCCTCCCTGCCGACACCGACCAGTGGAACGGCCTGCACGAGGCCCTGGTGGAGCGCTGGCGGACCCTGTTGCACCGCTCGTTGAACGAGGGGGAGGGCGGACGCCTCTTCGTCGCCCACTCGGATGCCGACACCTACGGCGAGGACTGGGACACCGTCGCCTACATGCGCGACGTCGCCGGAGAAGCCGGATGGGAGCACACCGGCATCGAGATGAAGGAGATCGGCTGGCACCACGGCGCGCGGCAGTTCGTCGGCGTTCCCGAGCCGTGGGGCTCCTCGCGCAGCATCGCGGCGCTTGCCGGTGACACCCCGGGCACGCAGTACCCCGTCATCCGCAACCTCTTCAAGCTCTACCCCTGGGAGGACCTCGTCTCGGGAGAGGATCGCGTCGTCGGCGACCAGGAGTTCGGCGCGCTGCTCATTGCGGGTCGCGGACTCTTCGGCCGCTGGTACGAACCGGCGTGGAAGATGTTCCTCTCGAACAAGCTCCTGCTCGTCGCCCTCTGGCGATTGTTCCCCGGCCACCCCAACCTACTGCCGGCCTACGCCGACGGCCCGAACGGCATGACCGACTTCGTCGTCAAACCCGTCTTCGGTCGAGAAGGCGACGGCATCCAGGTGCACCGCAGTGACGGCAGCATCACTTCGAACGGCCATGAGTACCGCCGCGAGGGCATAGGCCGGGAGCGCGTGTGGCAGGAGTACCACGAGCTCCCCGATTTCCCCGGGAAGAACGGCAGCAACCACCCCGTGCTCGGCTCATGGGTGATCGACCAGGAAGCGTTCGGCGTCGGCATCCGCGAATCCGACGGACCGATCACGGACTACTTCTGTCGCTTCGCGCCGAACATCATCGAGAGCTGACGGCGCCGCCCCGCGGCTGGCCGTTCACGCGTCGATGTCGTCGACACCCGGCATCCACGAGATACCAGGCTTGCCCCACTTGCGCTTCTTCGCGATCTTCGCCGCCACCCGACCGTCTTCCTCGTCGAGACGATCCACATACAGGATGCCGTCGAGGTGATCGAACTCGTGCTGCAGGATGCGCGCGCGCCAACCCGTGACCTCGATACGGACCGCGTGGCCGTCGAGATCGGTGCCGGTGAGCAGTGCCGCATCGGACCGGCGCAACGGAAAGCGCTCGCCGGGGAACGAGAGGCACCCCTCGCTCTCTTCGTCGGGGTCGGGGTAGCCGGGTTCCATCGGGCGAATCCACAGCTCGGGGTTGATCACGACGCCGCGCCAGGGCTGCCCCTCGTCGTCTTCGTACGTGTACGTGAAGATGCGCAGTCCCACCCCGACCTGCGGAGCCGCAAGGCCCACACCGGGAGCGGCGTCCATCGTCTCGAACATGTCGGCAACGAGGGTGCGCACCTCATCGGTGATCTCGTCGACGCGGGCAGCGGGAGCGTGCAGCACGGGATCACCCATGATGCGAATCGGGAGTACGGCCACGTCACCAGCCTATCCAGGGGGCGGCGGGCTATCGTCGGAGGGTGATCCCGCTCGATGCCACCCTCAGCGACGGAATCGACCAGCTCGTCGGTGTGTTCCGCGATCCCCGTATCCTCCTCGGCATCCCGCTGGCCCTGCTCGGTGCGGTGTTCATGTCGTTCGGAGCGCAGTATCAGCACCGCGGAGTGCAGAAGGTCGAGCGCCTCTCGGGCAAGACCACCGGTGGCCTCTCGCGCAAGCAGCTCACGTCCCTGTTGACGCGTCCCTCGTGGGTTGCGGGCACGGTCATGCTGGGCCTGGCGATCGTGTGCCAGCTCTCGGCGCTGTCGGTGGCCCCGCTGATCCTCGTGCAGCCGCTCGGCGCCATCGCCCTCGTCATCACGACGGTGCTGAACGCCCGCGTCTCGGGACAGAAGCCGACGCGGCAGTCGCTCATCGCGATCGCACTGTGCGTGGGCGGCATCTTCATCTTCGTGACGATCGCGGCGTTCTTCGCCACCGAGCACGTGGTCACCGAGCGCGAGCTGTGGATCATCCTCGGTATCCTGGCCGTCGTCGTCATCGTCTTCGGCGTGTTCTGGGTGCTCGTACGCCGGCGCGCTCAGGCGTTGTTCTACATCATGGCCGCGGGCGTGATCTACGGTTTCGTCGCGACGCTCGCCAAGGTCGTCATCAGCCGCGCGCAGGCCGGCAACTTCGAGTGGCTGACGATGCTGTGCCTGGTAGCGCTGCTCGCCGCCGTCGCCGTGGGCGCCTACTTCGTGCAGACGGCGTACTCGGTCGGCCCGCCCGACCTCGTCATCGCGGGCCTCACCGTGATCGACCCGATCGTGGCCGTGTTGATCGGTCTGCTGGTGCTCGGCGAGGCGTCGACGGCCCCCGCATGGGCGCTCATCGGCTTCGTCATCGCCGGCGCGATCGCGACCTGGGGCGTGATCCAGTTGACCAAGCACCACCCTCAGGTGACGGCGGACGGGAAGCTGGCGAAGCCTCGGGTGCAGTGAGGGCGTCTTTGTCTAGGCCTCACGGCGGCCCCGTCGTCGGTGAGACCCGCCGTGGAGGAGGCCGCACCGCCTGAGTGCCGATGTGCTCGCGCGATTCACCCTCTGGCGTAGGAAGTCCCTCCCTCCGCAACCAACGTCAAGAAATCCCCGTCGAGAGACTTGTGAAGCCCTCGATCGGCGGCCTCGTTGTCAAACGAGACACCTGGACCCGCTTGATCGTCGGCGTAGAGGCGGAGACTCGTGATCTTCATGTCCCCTGCATTATCGGCCGTCACCTCGAGAACGCGCGTCTGGGGGCCGATTCTCACTTCGGCACCAGCGGAGTCGAGACCGTCAGGAGACACACGCACACTGACGGTAAGGCTCCCCGCCGAGCAAGGCGTGCTGACCACCTCTACACCCTCGATGCCTTCTCCAGCTGACTCAAGCGCTGCAGACGGGCGATTCGCCTTCTCCTCCGCGCTCAGCCCGCCGGTACACGACGTTAGGCACAATGCCGGGGCACCTGCCGCGGTAACGAGGCCGACAGCGCCCTCCCTCAGGGCGCGACCGCCGCGCGATGGGCTCACTACTTCGACAACTGCTCGAGCTTCGCGCCCGACAGAGAGAGCGAGCGTCCACGGACGGCGTCGCCGATTCCCAAGTCGGTAGCGGCCGTCACCATCGAGACATCGACGCCGTCGGCATCTTGCGCATAGAAACCTGCAGCTCCGACGCGCATATTCTCAGCACCGCGCGCCATCACCCCGAGGATGGGGCCAAGCGTCTGAGCGGACACGCTGAGCCCCGGCTCGATCACGCTATCTTCGAGCGTCACGGTGACGGTCAGATCCCCTGAAAACGAATCCTGATACGACACCTCCGCTTGAGATACCCCGAGCCCTCCGCTCTCTAGTTCTGCCGCCAACTGAGCTGCTCGCTCGTCTTGAGTGGGCCCGCCCATCGAGAAACAGCCCGCGAGCGTCATCGCTGCCGCTGCGACCGCCATTGTCGAGATGACACGTCCGGTGAATCGCGTACTCATGAGCCGAGAGCCCTCGCGCCTGCGAGGTCGCAGGTGTCGTAGACGTCGGCAAGCTTCCGGATCACGGCGGCATTGCGAGCCAGCCGCTCTCTGCGGGTATCCGTTTCGGCGAGGACTCGGGCGCTGGAAGCAATCGCAGCCTCCGATGCTTCGCCACTTGTCGTCGCGCGCAGTGACTCGATCGCCTTCTTCAGGTCGGCGGAGGTCTGCTCCAGTTCTGTCGCCTGGGCCTCCAGTCGCGCAGCCTGATCCAAGAGAGGACCCAGACGGACATCGAGACGAGATGACACCGCCATCACCGCGCCGGGGCGCGCCGGGCCCGGAGGTCGGCGACAAGAGAGGAGCCCTCGCCGAGGAGAACAGCTGCCCGGTCCGCAGCGGCCTCTCGAGCGGCGGACTGCGCGGCCTCGATGGTGCGAGTGAGGGCGGTGTCGAGTCCGGCGCCGAGCTCCGCGCCCGGGGACACCCGAACCTGCGTGATTGAGCCCTCAGCCGTGGCAGTGACCTCGCATTCGTTGCGCGGGCTGCGGACCGTCACCGAGACGTTACGCAGCTCCTCGAGACCGACGTCCAGATTCGCATGGGCGGCCCGGGCGGCCGCCACTTGAGCATCCAGACGCGCTCGCGCCGCCTCTACGCGTGCGTCGATGTCATCAATCATCATCACTCTCCTGTCCGCGCAACGTAGACCTCCTCGACCGAGCCGTTGAGGAAGCTCCAGTCATTCCGGAAGCCACCGCCGTTGTCGATGTAATCCTGCAGGTCGTCAGTGTAGTTACGTGCGTTGTGCGTCTGACCGGGGCTCATGGAGCCGTCGGGATCACCCAGGACAACCCAATCCACATTGTCAGGAAGATGCGGCGTGACTGTGACAGACGGTCCCATCGGTCCGTTGATGACGTGAGGTTGCGGGACCAGTGGCGTCTGGAGGTCGAGCTTCGCCACCGGGTCTGAGACGTGCTCGACCTGCATGACCGGGATGTTATCCGGGATATTGAACCCGTCGATCGGGGAGCCGTTTGTGACGACACCGATGGTGTTGTACGGCACCGAGCCATCGGCAGCGAGGTTGCCTGCCATGATCCCGCCCTGGCTGAATCCCGACCAGACCACATCCGATCCGGGTGGAACCCCCGCGTCCTGCATGGCCTGCATCACCGCGCGTTCGTATTGGGTTCGCAACACGGGGTTGTCCATGATCATGAGGGCGATGTTGCTGTCGAGATCGTTCATCGGTCCGGCATCGCGGTACGTGTCCGCCCACTCGCCGCCCATGAGTCCCTTCAGAATGCCCCAGTCCTGCGTCGAGGGCAGATTGACGAGGGTGTACGTCGACCCATCGGGGCGACGAACGGTCGTCACACTGATCGCCGTTTGCTGATCTTTGCCTAGACCGTCGATCAGTTCGTTCCCCTGCAGCAGATCAGCGGGAGAACTGATCTCGCTGCGGTTCATAAGATCGTCGTAGAACTGACTCTCCACCGCATCTTCAGGGAACAGCTCGCTTACCCGGGGGTCCGATCGCAGCATGTCTCCCAACCCCGTGCCTAAGAGGTAGCCCAGCGCGCCGCCTGTCGCCATCGCGATTCCCGGGAGCATCCGGCCGAGAAAGTCCCGAAAAAATGTGAACCAGTCTTGGACGATCGGCCCGAGCTCCGCCAGCAGTCGAGCGAGCTGACCCAATGCGGTCACAAGCTGCTGCACAAGGTCCCGCGCCAAGACGATGACGTCCCACGCCGCGTCCGCGAACTCGCGGATGGCGTCGAGCTTGTCGAACGGGTTCAGGGTGAAGCTGGTCAACGAATCCGCCAAACGCGCCAGGGCGTTCAGCAGGCCGCAGATCGCGTCGCGACACGCCGTGACGAGAGTCGACGCGAGGGCCAGCGCAGACGACGCGGCACCCGCCCAGTCCTGCACGTCCGTCAACACCCGCGAGACGTCTTCGTACCGCTGGCGCAGGGCCCGCACGGTCCGGCCATCGAGGTCGTCGAGAGCCCGCGCGGCGGACGCAAGGTCGAGCGTCAGGTCCGACACCGACGACTCCACCGTGCGCCACTCCGACGAACGCATCGCGATGGCCCCCGGATCGCCCTGCAGCTCGTCCATCCACTGGGGGAGCGGCTGCACGTAGGTGATCAGCCAGCCGGCGAAGCCGGGGATGCCATCGCACCCTCCACCCGAAGAACGCGACGCGCCCGCAGCCCATGACTCGCTGCGCAGCTGCGCAGCGACGGCGGCAGCGCCGCTCACGACTCGAACTCCTGCATCACCGCGACGGCCTGTTCCTCGACCTCGTCGAACGACTCGCGGGCGACCTGCACACCCTTCTGCATCGTCGCAACGAGCTCTCGCGCACTCGACAGCAACTGCGCGGTGTTGCTCGCCAGACCGTTCGCGGCCCCGACGACGATTCCCGACGCCAGAACGCCGAATGCGGAGCCGGGGAGCGGTGCTCCGGCGGCGGACGCCGCGGCATCCAGCGAATCGCTCACGCGTCCCAGTGTCGACGCCTGTTCTGCCAGGACGTCGGTGTCCATGATGATGTGTGTTCTTCCCGCCACGGGGCCCCCGCTCGTGTCAGCTTTGCCAACACCATAGCGAAACCCTTCGCCGCTTCGCAGGGGAGCTCACCAACTGTGAATAACCGGATGCCGGTAGGCTCTAAGCCGCTGGGGGCGGTGGCCAAGCTGGTAAAGGCAGCGGGCTCATAACCCGACGATCGTGGGTTCAAGTCCCACCCGCCCTACGCGAGACCCCCGACAGGCATGGCCTGGTCGGGGGTCTTTTCTCTGTTCAAGTGGCAGACTCAGCCCACCATGTAGGGCCTGATCAGCAAGAACTGCGAGAAGAACAGGATCACCGTGGCCAGGATCACCCCGAGCGCGACATAGCCGCAGATGAGCCCCACGACCGCCATGGCGCGCCCCACCCCATAGCGCCGGGCCGTACCGAGTCCGAGGTGGGCGAGGACGACCGTCGCCACTGCAAGAGGGAAAGCCGTGAAGATCGCGACGATGCCGACGTAGGGCAACGGCACGAAGGCGGCGTTCAGGACTGCGATGGGTCCGAGCACCACGGAGGCGATGGCGGTTCCGTTCGTCACCGCCGGGAGCGGGCGCGGCGGCGGAAGAAAAGGCGGCTGCTGCGGGGGCATGGCGGGCATCGTCATGCCCCGACCCTAGCGGGACGCGCCGCGACCACGAGCGGATGAACGCCGATGTCGGAGGCGCCCATTACCGTCACAGCCGCGGCAGAGAGAGCAGGCGTCATGGGCCCGGAGACAGCGGTCGGAGGGCCGCGAGGTTTCTTACGCGGTCGGCCTATACCGAGAATCCTCCCGCGTTCCCGGCGACACCATCCGGATCGCAACGCCGGTATCGCACTCAGCCAGGTGCCGCCAGCCGCCAGAGGGCGAACGCCGTGCGGGTCGCGAGGCCGTTCTTCCAGCGCTCGAGATCGGGCCTCACGTCGTCCTCCCCGAGTTGCGCACCGAGCCTCGCGCGCCACGCTCAGCGGTCCGGCGGCAACGGGGCACGGCCCGCGCACCGGGGCGCTCGACAGACACCCCACCGCACAAGCCGCACCCCGGAGGAGCGAGCGCCCGGCTTACGAGCCGTGCGCCTCCTCCGACACCGGCTGCCACTCGCGCCACGTCTGCAGACGCGACTCGTAGTCGCGCTCGGCGATGCCCAGGGGCGCCTTGCCGAAGAAAATACGCAGCGGCGGGTTCTCGGCATCCACCACCTTCAGGATCGCCGCGCGCGTCGCCTCGGGCTTACCGGGGTCGGCAGCAGAGGGGCGCTTGGCCGCCTGCTCCCGCACCTCGGCGTAGGCGTCGATCTCGTCGCTGCGTTGAGCCGAGGGGCCCGACCAGTCAGTTGAGTAGCCGCCGGGCTCGATGAGGGTTACGTGGATGCCGAAGCCCGCGACCTCCTGAGAGAGTGACTGCGAGAGACCCTCGAGCGCCCACTTCGACGCGTGGTAGGCACCGACGGTGGGGAAGGCGCTGATGCCGCCGATGCTCGACACCTGGATGATGTGGCCCGAACCCTGCTTCCGCATGATCGGCAGCGCGGCCTGGGTGACCCAGAGCGCGCCGAAGAAGTTGGTCTCGAGCTGCGCCCGGACCTCGTCCTCGGTCAGCTCTTCCACCATGCCGAAGTGCCCGTAGCCGGCGTTGTTGATGACGATGTCGAGCTGGCCGAACTTCTCGTGGGCCTTGGCCACGGCGTCGATATCGGCGGAACGGTCGGTCACATCGAGCTGGAGGGGAAGGAACGAGTCGGGGTAGCTGTCGACCAGCGCCTTCACGTCGTCGAGGTTTCGAGCAGTGCCGGCGACGTTGTCACCGCGCTCCAAAGCCGCTTCGGCCCACTCGCGGCCGAAGCCCTTCGATGCGCCGGTGATGAACCACGTCTTGCTCATGAGTGTCCTCCGAGAGAGATAGGGGGTGAACGCGGGCGACGGTACGCCGCGGATTTCAGAATCTCCTCGGGTTGACACCCGACCACCGCACGGCAAGGTGAGAGCCCCGCCCGCGGTGAACGGACGGGGCTCTCGTGGCACCGGGTCAGCGGGCGGCAGGCGCCAGCTCTCCCGGCCCGGGCAGGATCTCCCGCAGCAGATCGTCGAGCGTCACGACGCCGATCAGACGCTCGCCCTCCACGACCGTCGCCAGCTGGACACGACCGCGCCGCATGCGTGCCAGAGCGTCGTAAGCGGATGCCGCGGGCTCGAGCACCAGAGGATCACGGGCGATCTCGAGCGCCGGCGTCCCGGGGTCGACGGCGAGCGTGTCCCGCACGTGCGCGACGCGCGAGGACGCTCCCGCCCCGACGAGGATTCGCAGGTGCGTCGACGAGGCGGCGACGGCCTGGATGTCGGCGACCGTGGCATCCGTCGGCACGCTCGTGGGGGAGCGGTCGGTGCGCACGATGTCACCCACCGTCAGAGTGCCCAGAGCGATCGCCTGAGCGATCGGCTCGGAGTACTGCCTCTCGAGGGTGCCCGCCTGGCGGGAATGTGCCACGAGCTCGCGAATGGTGTCGGCGTCCTGTCCGCCCGCGGCGGCCTTGTCGACCGGCTCGACACCCGACGCCTTCACGAGACGGTTCGCGATGTGATTGATCCACAGCAGGAACGGACGCAACGGCCAGGTGAGGGCGCGGGCCAGGATGCCGGTGGCCTTCGCCGCGGTTTCGGGGTGCGCGATCGCCCACGACTTCGGCGCCATCTCTCCGATCACGAGGTGAAGGAAGGTCACGACGATCAACGCGAGCATGAAGGCGATGATGTCGGCGAGTACGTACGGCAGACCCCACGTCTCGAACACGGGGGCCAGCGCGTAGTCGATCGCGGGCTTGGTGATGGCACCGAGCAAGAAGGTGCACGCCGTGATGCCGAGCTGCGCGAACGCCAGCATCACGGTGAGCTCGTTCACACCGCGCAGAGCCGCGCGCGCCGAGGCGCTCGTGGCGGCCTGCTCTTCGAGGCGGTGGCGACGAGCGGCGAGCAGGGCGAACTCGACGATGACGAAGAAGGCGCTGGCGACGATGAGCGCGGTTGTGATGATCGCGACGGTCCAGCCGTTCATCGGGCCACCTCCTCGTCGATCGCGGATGCTTCCACGGCGGGCTCGGAATCTCGATCCACCTCGTGCAGGCGGATCTTCAACTGGGAGGGCACGTGCCGGTCGACCTCGACGACCTCGACGGCGAGCCAGCGCTCGAGGTCGAGCCCCTGCACGGTCTCGGACGCGCGCTCGGGCAGATCGATCCGGATGACGCTGCCGACCGCCGGCAGATCCCCGTGGGTCTCGATGACGAGGCCGGCCACGGTCTCGACCTCGCTCTCGGCGAGGTCGTGGCCCAGCAGACGCTCGAGCTCGTCGAGGTGCAGGTCGCCGGGAACCGTCCAGGCATCGTCGCCGTCGGCCGAGACCTCGGCGACCTCGACGTCGTGCTCGTCGGACAGCTCTCCGATGACTTCCTCCGTCAGGTCTTCGATCGTCAGGATGCCGTCGAAGTTGCCGTACTCGTCGACCACGCACGCGAGTTCGTTGCGGGAGCGACGCATGCGGTCGAGGGCGACGGGGAGCAGCATCGAGGTCGGGATCACGACGGCGGCGCGCATGACGGATGCCACGGGGGCATCGTCGGCGGGCTGCTCGCGCAGCACGTCGATGAGTTCGATGACGCCGACGGGGGAGTACTCGTCGCCGATCACGGGGTAGCGGGTGTGACCGGTGGCCATGAGCGCGCGCACCTCGCCGACCGTGGTGTCGGGGGTGACCGAGTCGATCTGGGAACGCGGGATCATGGCGTGCTCGACGTCGCGCTGCGGGAAGTCGAGGATGCGGTCGATGATCATCGATAGGTCGTCGGGAAGGTCGCCACTGACGCGGGACTCTTCGATGATCGCCTCGAGGTCACGCGCGGTGGCGCTCTCGTCGACGTCTTCGAGGGGCTCGATGCGCAGCAGCCTCAGCAGCGCGTTGGCGGCGACGTCGAACACGGTGATGAGCCAGCCGAACAGCAGCAGGTAGATGCGGGTGGGCACCGCGAGGGCGCGGGCCAGAGGCTCCGGGCTGGCGATGGCGAGGTTCTTCGGGTACAGCTCGCCGAAGATCATCGTGACGACGGTGGCCAGCAGCAACGCGCCGATGGTGCCGATGAGGACCGAGACGGCCGGATCGATACCCACCCCTCCCAGGAGGGTGCCGAGCGACTCACCGATCAACGGCTCGGCGACGTAGCCGATCAGCAGTCCCGTGACGGTGATGCCCAGCTGGGCACCCGACAGCATGAACGAGGTGCGCTTGGTGATGGCGAGCACGCGCTTCGCCTGAGCGTCGCCCTTCTCGGCTTTCGCCGCGAGCCGCGAACGATCGACGGACATGTACGCGAACTCCTGCGCGACGAAGAAGCCGCAGGCGGCGATGATCGCCAGGGTCACGATGATCCCCAACAGAAGCGTCAGGGCCGCGGCCAGCATCAGATCTCACCCCCTCTCGGAAAGAGGGGGCTCGAAGATCGGCCCTCCTGGTCGGTGGAGGTGCGGTGATGGCTCACGGGTTTTCTCTCTCGTGGGTCGGTGATCACTGATCACGTCGACTGTATCGAGCAGCGTCCCGCTCAGGCTGGGGATTCGCCCGACCCTGAGCTCACCCCGGTTCGGTGATCTTCTGGTCGGTATTCGTGTAGACGATCGAATCGGCTGTGGTACCGACGAGCCCCAGGGTGAGGCGCGCCAGCCCGGGTGCGATGCCGTCGGCCGGTGGGGGAGTATCGGCCCCGAGGGTGAGGGTCTTGCCGTCCGCGGTGGTGGCCGACAGCGAGTTCAGGTACACCGAGACGTGCCCTGACAACGTCATGCGGTCGGCGGTCGTGACGAGCGCTGGACCCGTCTCGCGGCGAACCGTGAGGGCGAAGCCCTCGATCGTGATCTCGTCCGCCGTCATCTTCAGCGCGGTGATACGAGTGCCGTCGGCCAGCGGCACCGTGACCACACTGATGAGGGGGATGCCTCGGAAGGACAGCGACTGGGCGCCCAGCTGTGGCGACGGCTGAGTGAACACCGGCGCGCGCTCGTCGGCGACGGCTGCCTGTGCGGGCGGCGTGGTCGAATCAGCGGAGGGGGCAGACGGCGCGGGGGTCGGGGAGTCCTCGGGCGTCGACGGCGTAGCGGGCGTCGAGGTGCCGGCACCGGGAAGCTTTGGCAGGCCCGGCACGGTGAGCCCGGGTGTCGGCGTCGGTGTCGACGTCGAGGAGGGCGCGGGTTCGCCGCACGGGAAGAGGATCGGAATGCACAACCGGGCAGGGCGAGGACCGTCGTCGGCCGAGGCCGCGGCTGCGCCGGTCGACCCGCCGAGCACCAGGATGGCAGCGGTGAGCGCAGCCGTAGCCCGGGCCCGCCTCATCGCTCGACCCCGGTGGCAGCGCTCTCCGCCTCCTCGACGGTCGGTGCCGAGGCTCGCGGCGCGGAGGCGGTCGGCGGCGCCCACGACACGGCCACGATCCCACCCACCGTGCTCACCAGCATCCCGAGCAGGAAGCCACCGAGATTGACGCCGACCAGGGAGTAGACCGCGACGGCGAGGGCGATGACACCGTAGAAGATGCGGTGTGCCGGCATCAGGACGAGCAGGATGCCGAGCAGCACCAGAACCACCGGAATCACCGTGGCCTGAAGACCCTCGATCCCGAGCTGGATGTGCAGTTGCCCGATGTCGAGCTGCCCGGAGAAGAACATCTCGACGCCGCCGAGTGCGACCAGGACGCCGCCCACGAGGGGACGGCTCCGCCGCCAGGTTCGAAAGCGCGCCGACGAGGAGAGGTCGGGGGAGGTCATGACGACTCCGATCAGAAGCAGGTCTTCGAGCCGTCGGTCAGCTCGAGCTTCATGCCGGTGAGGGTGAAGACCGAGGCCTGCGTGCTCCACGCGGTCTGCTTGAGATGTGCGATCGAGATGGTGTCGGCATCCTGAGCGAAGTCCCCCGGGGTGCCTTTGGCCGAGGTGTTGACCGTCGAGGCGTCCACGCCGATGCGGATGTTGCCGAACGAGGAGTCGCCCTGGAGGCCCGTCATGCCGATCTGCAGGTCGGAGGCGGATGCCGGGGCGCCGCCACCACCCGCGGTGATCAGGACGCCCACCTTGCCCAGGGGAGTGTCGCTGACGACCGACTGACAGAGGTCGGCGAGAGTGGCCGACCGGATGTTGGCGATCGCGACGTTGTGCTGGCCTCCGGCGGTGTCGCTGGTGACGCCGGCGTATTGCGAGAAGCCGGTGCCCTCCAGCTGTGAGGCGCTGATCTGGAACTGGCTGCCCGACACGGCGAAGGACACGGGCACCGCGCCCTGGGCGACACCGGTGAGAAGAAGGCTCGCGACGGCGGCGACGGGCACGGTCGCCAGGGCGACCCGGCCGGTGCGGGAGCGGGTCAGGTTACGGAACTTCATCGATCCTCCTGCGGAAAGCGAGCCCGGCGCCGTCGCCGAGCGAAGCCAGGCTACGCCGCATTGACAGAGTGTCAATAGTTGGAGACAGCATTGCTTCGTTAGAGTTCCCTCATGTCGAGCGACCGTCGCACGCGCCTCACGCCGGATCAGAGGCGCGCCCAGCTCGTCGCCTCGGGTGTCGCGTTTCTCGCCGAGAAGCCGCTCGACGACCTCACGATGGAAGTGCTCTCCGAGCGCGTCGGCGTCTCACGCGGCCTTGTCTTCCACTACTTCGGCTCGCGCCAGGGCCTGCACCGAGAGGTCGTGATCACGGCCGCGGCGGCGCTGCTGGAGGCGTCCGTCCCGCGGGAAGACCTCGACCCGCGGGAGCGGCTCGACGACACGCTCGCCCGCATCGTCGCCTTCGTTCGCGAGCACCGGGGCACCTTCTTCTCTCTCGTGCGCGGCGTCGCCTCCGGCGACCCGGAGGTGAGGAGCGAGGTCGATCGCGCTCGAGACGTGACCGCGGGCTGGGTGACCGACGGCTTCCTCGAACTCGGTTCCGGCGATTCCCCTCTGCTTCGAGTGGCCCTGCGCTCGTGGGTGAACTTCGCCGAAGAGGTGCTCGTCGAACTCGCTCTCGGCACCGAGATGCCGGCGGCGGAGATCGTCGCCTTCCTGTCGCGCTCGGCCTTCGGCGTGCTGGCGTCGGTGGTGGGAGAGCCCGCTGGGCCGACGCCACGGGCCTGATCGCCGCGGCGAATCCTCCGGCAATCCGCTCCCGCCCTCGCGACGAATGGCACAATAGAAGGGCCCCCATTGCTGCGCCCCAGCGCGGTCCCTTTGAAACACGGTTCGATTCGTCGAGCCAGAAAAGGATCTGTGATGGGACGTCTTATCTACCGTGATCGCGCGTCGTTCGACATCGACGACCGCATCCTCGCTCACCTCCGCATCGTCGTGATGAACAAGCTCCGCCGTAACGAGGGCTTCATGCTGCAACTGCCTGTCAACGAAGGCGTGCGACAGGCCAGCCTGTGGATCCACGCCTCGAACGCGCTCGTCATGCAGTTCTACGGCGGACGAGAGCCGGCGATCGATCGCGCGCTCGTCGATCAGATGATGCACGACGCCAGCGGCGCCGACGGGCTCACCCTGACCGCCGCGGGAATCGCCCCCGCGACCACGGCCCCGCACCGGCAGCCCATCGGCGGTCGATGACGGGGCTCAGGCCCTCACCCCTCGAGCGGCAGCGTCACCTCGAATCGCGCGCCGACCCCACCGTCGACGCATCTCACGTCGCCGCCGTGCGCTCGCGCGATCCCTCGCGCGATCGGCAATCCGAGACCGACACCGCCGGATGCCGCCCGCGCGGCGTCCAAACGGACGAGACGCTCGAAGATGCGCTCGCGCTCGGCCGCCGGAACGCCCGGGCCGTCATCGGTGACGGACACCACCGCGATCGCGCCGCGCACGGCGACAGCCACGGTCACGGTGCCGGTTCCCCCGGTTGCCCGCGCCGCGTTCTCGATGAGGTTCGACAACACCTGGGCGAGGCGGTCGGGGTCGGCGTGCACCGGCACCGCGGCATCCGGAGTCTGCGCGCGAAGGACGAGGGAGGGGTGTACGAGCGGGGCGCGGCCCACTTCGGCCTCGACGAGCGCCCGCAGGTCGAGATCCGTGCGCGAGAGCTCGAGACCGCGATCGACGCGGGCCATCGTCAGCAGGTCGTCGACGAGGCGTGAAGCCCGCGCCGCCTCGCGTGCCACGTGCGCGGCGAGCACCTCGCGCTCGGGTCCGTCGAGGTCGGCGCGCACGAGCGTGTCGGCGGCCGCCCGGATGCCGGCGACCGGTGTCCGCAACTCGTGCGCCGCGTCCGACAGGAACGCCCGCAGGCGCTGCTCGGCGTCCAGAGCGGCCCGCTCGGCGCCCACCACGTCGTCGAGCATGTCGTCGAGGGCGGTGGCGACGCGTCCGATCTCGGTATCGGAGCGGGTGGGGTGCAGACGCCGTTGGCGCTCCCCGGAGCCGATCGCGCGAGCGACGCTCGACACCTGATCGAGGGGCCTCAGGCTCCGTCGCACGACGAGGGTGACCGCGCCTGCCGCGAGCACGAGGACGCCGATCGACGACAGCGCCATGATCCATCGCACCTGAGCGAGCGTGTCGTCGACGCCCGCCGCCGACGCCGTCAGGGTCAGACTCGAGCCGTCGCTGAGCGTCGAACGCAGCGTCACGAGCTCATCGTCACCCGTGACCTCGGATGCGATGACGCTCACGTCGCTCGAGACCGTGGGCTGAGGGGTGGAACGGGCACCGGGACCGGCGCCGGGGCCTCCGGGTCCACCCGGTGGAGCTTCGCGCAACTGCTCGGGGCTGGGGCCGGCGACCACCGAGTCGCCCCCCGCGCTGTCGATGCGGACGGCGAGCCCCTGGTCGGACAATCGCTCGGCCAGGTCGGCGTCATCGACCGTTCCCACCAGGGAGGCGGCGGCCGCAGCGCGATCCCGTAAGCGCTCCTCGATCTGGCCGCGCAGGCGGGCCCCCAAGGCCACGTCGACGACGACGGCGAGCACGACCAGCAGCAGCGCCACCAGGGCCACCACCGCCACGATCGTCCGCCGGCGCAGCGATCCCGACTTCAGCGGGGGCGAGGGTCTCACCGTTCCTCGCTCAAGCGGTAGCCGAGGCCGCGCACGGTGTGGATCAGCCGCGGTCCACGCTGCTCCATCTTACGGCGGAGCGCGCTCAGGTGCACCTCGACGAGATTGGGGTCGTAGTCCTCGTAACCCCAGACCTGGGTGAGGATCTGCGCCTTCGAGAGGGTTCGTCCGCGACTCTCGGCGAGCAGGTGCAGCAGCCGGAACTCCGTGGCCGTCAACTCGAGAGACACTCCACCGGGATGTGCCGTCGCGGCATCCGGATCGACCACCAGATCTCCCACCGACACGGTCTGCGGCAGCCTTCCGCGCCGCCGAAGCACCGCGCCGCTGCGCGCGACGAGCTCGGCCATCGTGAACGGCTTCACCACGTAGTCGTCGGCACCCTCCGCGAACCCCCGCAGGCGATCATCGACCTCGTCTCGCGCGGTCAGCATGATGACCGCCGTGTCGCCCGTGGCCCGCACGATCGGGAGCAACCGGATGCCGCTGGGCCCCGGCATCATCCAGTCGATGATCACGAGGTCGGGGCGGAACGACGCCAACCGGTCGGCGAGGTCCGTGCCGTCGGGCGCCGCCTCGGCGACGAAACCGTCGGCGCGCAGAGCCGTGGTGACGGCGACGCGGATCGTCTCGTCGTCGTCGAGGACGAGCACGCGGGCAGCGAGGGACATCCGGGCGACGATACGGTCACCGGCTGAACGGGACTTATGGCTTGCGTATGCGAACCGGGCGGGTGAGCGGGCTTCAGGTTCGCTTCAGTCCCGGCTCGAAGTCTGGTTCCAGAGCCGGTGACCGACACCGGACGGAAAGAGAACCATGAACGACGACAATCCCACCCTGCCGCTGCCGCGTCAGGAGGAGACCCGCGAACCCCGCCGCCGCTCCTGGCGCGGGCCGGCGCTCATCGCCGGCGCCGTGATCGTGGCCGCGGGCCTCACCGGCGGAACCGCTGCGCTCGCGGCGCAGAGCAACGGGACGGGCCCGCTGGCGGCCTCCTCGACCTCGGCCCCCAGCGCCGACGGCGGCTCGACGGGCCCCGGCACCAGCACTCCCGGGACGGCCCCCACCCCGGATGCCATGCCCTCGGCCCCCGCCGACGGCAGCACCCCGACGCCTCCCGCCGACGGCACCGCTCCTGCCGCCCCCGGCGGAGGCAAGGGACCGGGCGAATGCGGCCCCGGTGCGCCCAAGGGCGACGCCGCCAAGCCCGCGCCGCCCGCCGACGGCACGGCTCCCACTCCGCCCGCCGAGGGGGACAAGCCCACGCCGCCCGCACCCCCGGCCGACGGCACGGCTCCCACCCCGCCCGCCGAGGGCACCACGCCGACGCCGCCCGCCACGCCGGGCAGTTGAGCGCCACCCCGCGCTGACCGCGCGCCACGCCCTTCGCGTGCAGCGCGCGGTCAGCGCGGTGAGGCACGATCGACGGGTGGCGAGAACACGCAGGCGGCGCCGCCGCACGCCCCGGCAACGGCTCATCCGCCGACGGCGTCTGGTCTTCGGCGCCGTTGCCGCGGTGCTCGTCGGCCTGGTCGCCCTCGCGGTCGTCCCGCTCGTCTCGCTCACCACCGCGTGGAACACCGAGGCGCGTCGCGCGGCCATCGACCTCACGTCCTTCGACCCGGGCCATCTGATCGACGACGAGCAGTTCTACGACGGCGACGCGCTCACCGCTGATCAGATCCAGACCTTCCTCGACGATCAGGTGGGGGAGTGTCGCAACAGCGACTGTCTGTCCGTCCTGCGCTCCGAACTGCCGGCACGAGGACCGGTCGTCTCGGATGCCACGGGCCGCACGGTCTGCGAGGGCTACGACGGGGGAGAGCTCACGGCCGCCCAGATCATCGACCGCCTGCAGCGCGCGTGCGGCATCTCGGCGAAGGTGCTCCTGGTCACCCTGCAGAAGGAGCAGAGCCTCGTCTCGGGTCGCACCGCCCGGGCCCCCTCACCCGAACAACTCGGGGCGGCGATGGGCGCCCGATGCCCCGACACCGCCCCCTGCGACGCCGGGGCCGCCGGCTTCGGTGCACAGGTCGCCCAGGCCGCGACCGACCTGAAGTCCTACAGCGCTTCCGACTTCATGCGGCAACCGGGTACGCACTACCTCGCCTACTCGCCCGACCCCTCCTGCGGGGGTTCGGAGGTCACCATCGCGAACGCTGCCACCGCGGCCTTGTACAACTACACGCCTTATCAGCCGAACGCCGCGGCCCTGGCCGCGCGCTGGGGAGTCGGAGACTCCTGCTCGGCATACGGCAACCGCAACTTCGCGCTCTATTGGGCTCTCTGGTTCGGCTGAATCGACCCGTCGAGCACCACGGGTCGACGCGCGGGGCCCGTGGCGAAATCACAGTGTTGTGATTTCGTTATGCACGGGCGATAATGGCCGGACAACCGAACAATCGCCAACACTCCATCACAGGTCGTAGGGGAAGACGTACCTGACGAAGGAGAAACCATGGCGATCACGTCTTCGCGCGGAGTGATCCTGATCCACTCCGCGCCCCGCGCGTTGTGCCCCCACCTCGAGTGGGCGGTGGGACGCGCTCTCGGCCGCGCGGTCAACTTCGACTGGACCGAGCAGCCCGTTCTCACGGGCAGTCGTCGCGCGGAGTTCTACTGGGAAGGCCCCGTCGGCTCCGGTGCCGCCCTCGCGAGTGCGATCCGCGGCTGGGAGCACCTCCGTTTCGAGGTGAGCGAGGACCCCACGCCCCGCAGTGACGGCGGCCGCTGGATGCACACGCCGGGACTCGGCATCCACTTCGCTCAGACCGATTCCGCGGGCAACGTCGTCATTGCCGAGGACCGCGTGCGCTACGCGATGGAGGTCGCCGCGGGCGACGCTCTCGAATTGCAACGCGAGCTCGACGTCGCCCTGGGCTCCGCCTGGGACGAAGAGCTCGAGCCCTTCCGCCATGCCGGCGACGACCAGCAGATCGTCTGGCTGCACAAGGTGGGTTGAGACCGTCGGGCGGGGGAGGCGCCACTACCGGAGGTCGGTGACCACACCCGGCACCGGGACCGCGTATCCCTCGCCTGACAAGACGAGAGCCCCCTGGCATCCCCGATTGCAGTCGGGGGGATGCCAGGGGGCTCTCGCCGTGCGGAAGACCGCGCTCAGACCGAGGCGATGGCCACGACGGCGTTGTGACCGCCGAAGCCGAAGGAGTTGCTGATCGCGAGCTGGTCGCCGGCTCCGAGCTCGACGGCCGAGCCGGACAGGGCGAACGGGACCTCCGGGTCCTGCTCGGTCAGGTTGATCGTCGGCGGGGCGACGCGATTCTGAAGCGCCAGCACCGTGAAGATCGCCTCGAGGGCACCGGTTCCACCGAGCAGGTGACCGGTGGAGGCCTTGGTGGCCGACACCGGGATCTCGTCGACACGGGCGCCGAACACGGCGCGTAGAGCCTTGTACTCGTTCGGGTCGCCGACCGGGGTCGAGGTGGCGTGGGCGTTGATGTGGGTGACGTCGTCGACCGACGCGCCCGCCATCTCGAGCGCCATGTGCACGGCTCGTGCGGCGCCGTGACCCTCGGGATCGTTGGCGGTGATGTGATACGAATCCGCCGTGACGCCGCCGCCCACGATCGAGGCGTAGATCTTCGCGCCGCGGGCCTTCGCGTGTTCCTCGGTCTCGAGGATGAGGACACCGGCGCCCTCGCCCATGACGAAGCCGTCGCGGTCGATGCTGGCCGGGCGGGACGCCGTCTCGGGGGAGTCGTTGCGCTTGGAGAGCGCCTGCATCGACGCGAACGAGGCGATCGTGATGGGGTGGATCGCCGACTCGGTGCCACCGGCGATCACGACGTCGGCCAGGCCGTCGCGGATGTGCTGCACGGCGTTCACGATCGACTCGGTGCTCGAGGCACAGGCCGAGGCGACCGTGCGGGCGAACGCGCGGGCGTTGAAGTGCAGGGAGAGGTTGCCGGCGGCCGCGTTGGGCATGAGCATGGGCACCGTCATCGGCATGACGCGCCGCGGGCCCTTCTCGCGCAGGGTGTCCCACGCGTCGAGCAGCGTCCAGACGCCGCCGATACCGGTGGCGAAGTCGACGCCGAGACGGTCGGGGTCGATGTCGGGGGAGCCGGCGTCTTCCCAGGCCTCTTTCGCCGCCACCATCGCGAGCTGCGACGAAGGGTCGAGGCGCTTGGCGACGGGGCGCTCGAGCACGGTCTCCGGGCGCACCAGGGCCTCGGCGGCGAAGGTGACGGGCAGGTTGTACTGCTCGACCCACTCGTGCTCGAGGGAACGGGCGCCGGAGGTTCCGGCGAGCAGGGCGGACCAGCTCTCGGGTGCCGTGCCGCCGATGGGCGAAGTGGCTCCGATGCCGGTGACGACGATGCGGGGTGTGCTCATGAGCGAGAAATCCTTGGTGCGGCCGACAGGTCGTGACCGGTGGGGGCCGGAGCCCCCACCGGGAGGTGTCAGGACTGGTTCGACGTGATGAAGGTCACGGCGTCGCCGACGGTCTTGAGGTTCTTGACCTCGTCGTCGGGAATGGTGACGCCGAACTTCTCCTCGGCGTTGACCACGATCGTCATCATCGAGATGGAGTCGATGTCGAGGTCGTCGGTGAAGGACTTCTCGAGCGCGACCTCGTCGGCCGAAATGCCCGTCTCGTCGGTGATGAGCTCGGCAAGGCCGGCGAGAACCTCGTCGTTGGTGAATGCCATGATGTCTCCTGTTTCTTGGGGGCGGGGCCTGTCGGGCCCCGATCAGTCTAGAGTTCGACGGCGCTGCGTCAGGGCAGCACGACGACCTGCGCGCCGAACACCAGTCCGGCTCCGAAGCCGATCTGCAGCGCGAGGCCGCCGCTGAGCTCGGGGTGTTCCTCGAGCAAGCGGTGGGTGGCGAGGGGAATGGACGCCGCAGACGTGTTGCCGGTGGTCTCGATGTCGCGACCGATCACGACGGTCTCGGGAAGACCCAGCTGCTTGGCGAACTCGTCGATGATGCGCATGTTCGCCTGGTGCGGCACGAAGGCGGCGAGGTCGGCGGGCTCGATGCCCGCGGCCTCGATGGCCTGGCGCGCCACCTTGACCATCTCCCAGACGGCCCAGCGGAAGACCGTGGGGCCCTCCTGACGCAGGGTCGGCCAGGCGGCGACCCCGTCGCGGAAGTCGGTGAGGGTGGCGTTCATGCCCACCGCATCCGCCTTCGAGCCATCCGAGCCCCAGATGGTGGGGCCGATGCCGGGGGTGTCGCTCGGGCCCACGACCACGGCGCCCGCGCCGTCGCCGAGCAGGAACGAGATGCTGCGGTCGGTGGGATCGACGACGTCGCTGAGCTTTTCGGCACCGACGACGACGACGTGCTTCGCAAGGCCCGCCCGCACGAGCGCGTCGGCCTGACCGACGCCGTACGCGAAGCCCGCGCAGGCGGCGTTGAGGTCGTACGCGGCAGCGGGGTTCGCCCCGATCCGGTCGGCCACGATGGCCGAGGCGGACGGCGTCTGCTTGGGGTTGCTGATGGTCGCCACGATCACCGCGTCGATGTCTTCGGGCGCCACGCCCGACTTCTCGACGGCCTCGCGCGCGGCCGTGGTGGCCAGGTCGATGGCATCCGTCTCTTTGTTCGCGCGAACGCGCGTGACGATGCCGGTGCGCTGGCGGATCCACTCGTCGCTCGAGTCGATCGGGCCGACGAGGTCGTCGTTGGGCACGAAGTTCTCGCCGCGGGCGGCGCCGTACGAGTAGATGCGCGTGTGCGCGGGTCCCTGCAGCTGGCGGAGGGTGGGGGTGCTCATGCCTGTTCTTCTTTCAGCAGGGAGACGGCCGCGTCGAGGTCGTCGGGGGTCTTGACCGCGACGGTCGGGGTGCCGCGGAGGGCGCGCTTGGCGAGCCCGGTGAGGGCGCCGGCGGGGGACATCTCGATGATGCCGGTCACGCCGTGCTCGGCGAACGAGAGCATGCAGCGGTCCCAGCGCACGGGGGAGGCGACCTGCGCGACGACGAGGTCGAGGGCGCGACGTCCCTCGGCGACGACGGAGCCGTCGGAGTTCGTCCAGAGCGTCGTGCTCGGGTCGGAGACTGCGACGTCGGCCGCGGCGGCGCGGAGGGTCTCGACGGCGGGCTCCATGAAACGGGTGTGAAACGCTCCCGCGACCTGCAGTGCGATGACGCGCGCACCGCGCGGCGCCTCGGAGGCGAGCTCTGCCAACGCCGAGAGTTCACCGGCCGCCACGATCTGTCCACCGCCGTTGTAGTTGGCCGGGGTGAGGCCGAGCACGTCCAGTCGCTCGAGCACGGTCTGCTCGTCGCCGCCCACGACGGCGCTCATGCCGGTCTCGACGGCCGCGGCGGCCTCGGCCATCGCGCGGCCGCGGAGTCCGACCAGCCGCAGCGCGTCGTCGTCGGAGAGCACACCGGATGCCGCCAGTGCGGCGATCTCGCCGACGGAGTGCCCCGCGACCCCGTGCACCGACGCGCCGGCGCGGTCGTTCAGCGCGGCCCACGACAGCAGGCTCGCCGCCACGATCAGCGGCTGCGCCACGCTCGTGTCGCGGATGCGATCGGCATCCCACTCGGTACCGGCGGCGATGAGATCGACGCCCGCCTGCTCGGAATAGGCGGCGAGACGATCACGCGCCCCGTCGAGTTCGAGCCAGGGCGAGAGGAACCCGGGGGTCTGAGAGCCCTGTCCGGGGAAGACGGCGATGATCACCGTTCCATCCTGTCAAGGATCGGGCACGCGCTTCTGGAGATATCGACACAGAAATACGGCGTGTCTTTGTGCGCGCCGTGCATCAACGCGCCAGAGGCGACCGTCGGCCCACCGGACTCCGGCGGCGCGTGGCATCCGTTCCGATCGATCCGAGGATGAGCGCGGTCTGCAGGATGAGCGCTTCTCGCGGACCCGTGGCATCCCACCCGATGACCTCCGACACGCGCTTGAGGCGGTACCGCACGGTGTTGGGATGCACGTACAGCTCGCGGGCCGTGGCCTCGAGCGAGCGGCCGTTGTCGAGGTAACTCCACAGGGTCGCGACGAGATCCGCGCTGTGCGCGTGCAGGGGCTGGTACACGCGGTCGACCAAGGTCTGCTTGGCCACGGCGTCGCCGGCGAGGGCGCGCTCGGGCAACAGGTCGTCGGCCTCGACCGGGCGCGGGGCGTGGCGCCAGGCACGGGCCACGGCGAAGCCGGCAAGGGCCGCACGAGCGCTCTGCCCCGCGTCGACCAGCGCGGGCACGGCGGGCCCGAGCACGAGATGCCCGGTGCCGAAGCCCGGCTCGAGGCGCCTCGCGATCTCGGGGAACGGCAGTTCGGCATTCTCTTCGCCGGCACGGGCGGGCAGCTCGGCCCGGCCGACCACGAGCACTAGGCGGGAACCCTGCACACCGATGAGCACGTCGACGCCGAGCTTGCGCGCGGTACGCCGTACCTGGTCGACGTCGAGCTGCGGGGGAGTCGTGCCCACCAGGACCGCGACTTCTCCGTGGCCGTGCCACCCGAGGGCGGCGATACGGCTGGGGAGTTCGTCGTCGGCCTCGCCGGTGAGGATCGAGTCTACGACGAGGGCTTCGAGACGCGCATCCCAGAGCCCCCGCGCCTCGGCGGCACGCGCGTACACGTCGGCGGCGGCGAAGGCGACCTCGCGCGAATACGACAGCATCGCCTCGCGCACCTTCTCGCTGCGACCGGCCACGCGCTCCTCCATGACCTCGACGGTCACGCGGACGAGCTGAAGTGTCTGCGTCAGGCTGACGCTGCGCAGCAGCTCACGGGGAGCGGCGGCGAAGATGTCCGCGGCGATGGCGGGAGTGGATGCCGGCTCCTCGAACCACTGCAGGAACGAGGTGATCCCCGCCTGGGCGACGAGCCCGACGGCTGATCGCCGAGCGGGGGGCATCTCGGCGTACCACGGCAGCGTCTCTTCGAGGCGCTGGATCGTCGCCGTGGCCAGATCGCCCGAGATACGCCGGAGCCAGGTGAGGGTGTCGGCCTTCTCCTGCGCGGCGGCGGCCACCGAGCCCGCAGACCGGTCGGGTCCGGCCCCGCCCGTGGAGGCGGAACCGGACCCGTCGGTGGTGCTCGTCACGTGATCAGGCCTCGCCGCCCGCGTTGCCGGTCGTTCCAGCGTTGACGTCGTGGAGACGGTACTTCTCGATCGCCTGTCCGACGACCGCGCGGTCGACCTTGCCCTCTTCGGCCAGCGCCTGCAGGGTGCGGACGACCATCGAAGGACCATCGATCTTGAAGAAGCGACGTGCGGCGGCACGGGTGTCCGAGAAGCCGAAGCCGTCGGCCCCGAGGGTCCAGTAGTTCTGCGGGACCCACTGACGGATCTGGTCCTGGACCGCGTGCATCCAGTCGCTGACCGCGATGACCGGGCCCTGGGCTTCCTTCAGCTTGTCCGTGAGGTACGGCACGCGAGGCTCTTCCTCGGGGTGCAGGAAGTTGTGCTCGTCGGCGGCCAGGCCGTCGCGGCGCAGTTCGCTCCACGAGGTGACCGACCACACGTCGGCGACCACGCCCCAGTCGTCCTTCAGCAGACGCTGGGCCTCGAAAGCCCACGGCACGCCGACACCCGAGGCGAGCAGCTGCGCACGGGGGCCGTCGCCCTCGCCCGAGGAGATGTGGTGGATGCCGCGGACGATGCCATCGACGTCGACGCCCTCGGGCTCGGCCGGCTGCACGTAGGGCTCGTTGTAGACCGTCATGTAGTACATGACGTTGGGGTCGGGGTGGTTCCCGCCGTACATCCGCTCGATACCCGAGCGCACGATGTGCGAGATCTCATAGCCGTAAGCCGGGTCGTACGACACCGTGGCCGGGTTGGTCGACGCGAGCAGCTGCGAGTGACCGTCGGCGTGCTGCAGGCCCTCACCGGTCAGGGTGGTGCGACCGGCGGTGGCGCCGATGATGAAACCGCGCGCCATCTGGTCGCCCGCGGCCCACTGGGCGTCACCCGTGCGCTGGAAGCCGAACATCGAGTAGAAGACGTACACCGGGATGAGCGGCTCGCCGTGGGTCGAGTACGCCGTGCCCGCCGCGGTGAACGCCGCGAGAGCGCCCGCCTCGTTGATGCCGACGTGCACGATCTGACCCTGCGGGCTCTCCTTGTACGCCAGCAGCAGCTCGCGGTCGACGGAGGTGTAGTGCTGGCCCTTGGGGTTGTAGATCTTCGCCGTCGGGAAGTACGCGTCCATACCGAACGTGCGCGCCTCGTCGGGGATGATCGGCACGATGCGGTGACCGAAGTCCTTGACCCGCAGCAGATCCTTCAGCAGACGCACGAACGCCATGGTCGTGGCGATCTCTTGCGTGCCCGAGCCCTTCTTGGGCAGCGCGTACGCGGCATCCCCCGGCAGTTCGAGACCGACGTGGGTGGTGCGACGCTCGGGAAGGAAACCGCCGAGCGCACGACGACGCTCGAGCATGTACTTGATCGTCTCGTCCTGCTCACCGGGGTTGTAGTACGGCGGCTGGTACGGGTTCTCGTCGAGCTGCGCGTCGGTGACGGGGATGTCCATCGCGTCGCGGAACGCCTTGAGGTCGTCGAGCGTCAGCTTCTTCATCTGGTGGGTCGCGTTGCGGCCCTCGAAGTGCGGACCGAGGCCGTAGCCCTTGATCGTCTTCGCCAGGATGACGGTGGGCTGGCCCTTGTGCTCCTTGGCCGCCTTGAAGGCCGCGTAGACCTTGCGGTAGTCGTGGCCACCGCGCTTGAGGCCCCAGACCTGCTCGTCGGTGTAGTCCTTGACGAGCTCGAGAGCGCGGGGGTCGCGACCGAAGAAGTTCTCGCGGACATACGCGCCGTTCTCGGCCTTGTAGGTCTGGTAGTCGCCGTCGGGCGTGCTGTTCATGAGGTTGAGCAGCGCGCCCTCGGTGTCGCGGGCGAGGAGGTCGTCCCACTCGCGGCCCCAGACGACCTTGATGACGTTCCAGCCGGCACCGCGGAAGAAGCTTTCGAGCTCCTGGATGATCTTGCCGTTACCGCGGACGGGGCCGTCGAGACGCTGGAGGTTGCAGTTGACGATGAAGGTCAGGTTGTCGAGACCCTCGTTCGCCGCGACCTGCAGCTGACCGCGGCTCTCGACCTCGTCCATCTCGCCGTCGCCGAGGTAGGCCCAGACGTGCGAGTCGCCGACGTCCTTGATGCCGCGGTTGGAGAGGTACTTGTTCGACATCGCCTGGTAGATCGCGTTGATCGGGCCGAGGCCCATCGACACGGTCGGGAACTGCCAGAACTCCGGCATGAGGCGCGGGTGCGGGTACGACGGGATGCCGTTGGGCGCCTGCGACTTCTCCTGACGGAAGCCGTCGAGCTGCGCCTCGGTCAGACGACCCTCGAGGTACGCGCGGGCGTAGGCGCCGGGGGAGGCGTGGCCCTGCACGAAGATCTGGTCGCCGCCCGACGGGTCGTCGAGACCGCGGAAGAAGTGGTTGAAGCCCACCTCGTACAGCGCGGCCGACGACGCGTAGGTCGAGATGTGGCCGCCGACGCCGATACCGGGACGCTGGGCGCGGTGCACGGTGACCGCGGCGTTCCAGCGGATCCACTTGCGGTAGCGCCGCTCGAGCTCCTCGTCACCGGGGAACTCGGGCTCGTTCTTCTGCGAGATCGTGTTGATGTAGTCGGTGGTCGGAACCATCGGCACATTCAGGTGGAGTTCTTTGGAGCCCTTCAGAAGGCTCAGCATGATCTCGCGAGCGCGAGCCGGACCCTTCGCCTGGACCAGCTGTCGCAGGGATTCCTGCCACTCCCCGGTCTCTTCCGGGTCGCTGTCCTGCGGCCCCTGCGAATACGGATCCTGGTCGTGAACAGTCACGGAAGACCTTTCGTCGTCTGGCAGGTCATGCCAGAGAATCGCCATACGAGTGCGGCAACCCTTGTCTGCTCCGCACAATCAACCAGCGTCCAGCCTAGCGAGTCGCGGCGACATCGGATGCGCCACGGCCGCGACGAACCGGCCCGCGCCGCGCAGACGCTTCGACGTCGAGACGAGCTCCGGCCTATCAAGACCGCCTGAAGCCACCGCGTCGGGCGAGGCGTGCGGGGGCGCGGGTCTAACCTGACCGCGTGAGCACGCACGAGAGCGAAGGCTTCCGCACCCGACCGGAGCATCGCTGGCCGGTCCTGATCGCCCTGGCCGTCGGCACGGGCCTGTACGCGGTGCTGCCGAACGAGACGTCGGGCGTGCTCCGCTACGTCGTCGTCGGCGCCGGCGTGCTGTGCACGATCCCCATGGTGGTGACGAACCCCTCACGCCTGTCGCGCGAATCCGCCGTGGGCCGGGGCTTCGCCCTCGCCTTCACCGCCGTGCTGCTGCTGGCGAACCAGGTGGCGTTCTTCCTGCTCATCCAGCAGTTGCTGCGCGGAGAGGGCAGCGGCGCCGGAACCCTGCTCGGGGCTGCGCAGGTGTGGGCCATCAACGTCATCGGCTACGCCGTCGTCTACTGGGAGATGGATCGCGGCGGCCCGATCGCCCGCCGCCGGGACGCCCGTGACGAACTGCCGCCAGCGGACTTCCAGTTCCCCCAGGACTCGGATCGGGATGCCGTGAGCGAGGTGGCCCGCCGTTCCTCCGAGACCGAGGACTGGGCGCCCGGGTACATCGACTACCTCTACTTCTCGGCATCCAACGCCATGGCGTTCAGCCCCACCGACGTCATGCCGCTCAGCACGCGAGCGAAGCTGTTCATGATGGTTCAGGCGGTGTCGGGTTTCATCCTGCTCGCGCTCGTGATCTCGCGCAGCGTGAACATCTTGAACTAGAGGTGGGCCCTGCCGGGATCGAACCGACGACATCCACGGTGTAAACGTGGCGCTCTACCAGCTGAGCTAAAGGCCCTGGATGCATCGAGTCTAGCGTCCGCCCGGCTCCTGGCCCGCGCCACCGCCGCCGCGAGGTCACGTGAACCGGGCGAGGGCACGGGGCATGTCGTGCGTCCTCGCCCAGGTCGCGTGATCTGGTCCTCTCACGGTCGCGGCTCGTCGCCGAGGCCGTGAGATCTGGACCATCGACAGCTCCGGCCGCCGCGCACCACAGACCTCGCCCGCTGGCGCGGCGGTCGCGTACCGCCGATGTCGGAGCCCCGGGGTAGCGTGGAACCCGTGAATGCCGATCCCGCCGACCAGCGCAAACTGCTCGACCTCTCCGACCTCGACGCCCGCATCCGTCGTGACGAGAAGGTCTCGGCCAACCCGCCGCAGGCCGAGCGCGTGCGCGAGCTCCTCGCGCAGCGGGCGACGCTCACGCAAGAGCTGTCGACCCGCGCCAACGCGCGCGATGACATCACCGCCGAGCTGAAGCGTCTCGAGTCCGACGTGGCCGTCGTCGACGCCCGCATCGCGCGCGACACCGAGCGCCTCGCCGCCTCGTCGAACGCCAAGCAGGCGCAGGGCTTCGAGAGCGAGCTGGCCTCGCTCAAGCGGCGCAAGGGTGACCTCGAAGACTTGGAGATCGCGCTCATGGAGCGCCTCGAGACCGCCGACGCCGCGGTCTCGGAGCAAGAGGCCCTCATCTCCGAGACGAATGCCCTGGGCACGCGGTTGAGCGCTGAGGCGAAAACCACCGTCTCCGATGCGACGACGCGCCTCGAGGGCGCCCGCCGCGATCGCGACGCGGTGGCCGCCTCGGTTCCCGCCGACCTGCTGGGACTGTACGAGCGTCTCGCCGCCCGTGGCAACGGAGCCGGGCTCCTTCGTGCCGGCGCCTGCGAGGCGTGCCGCATGGTGCTCCCGCCGAGCGATGTCGCCACGGTGCGCCGCGCCCAGACCGACGAGGTCGTGTTCTGTCCCGAGTGCGGCGCCATTCTCGTTCGCACCGAAGAGTCACGATGACCCGAGACGGCCGTGCCGTCTGACACGGTCGTCGTCGGCACCACCTCCGCCGGGCGGATCGCCCTGATCGATCTGGATTCAGAAGGCTTATCGACGCGCACGATCGAGATCGCCGCAAACGAGCTGGCCTCCGTCGTCTCGACGCGCGAAGCAGCGGGTGAGATCCGCTGGGTATGGGCGGATTCCGCCGCGCTGTACGCCCGACTCCTGGCGGCCGGCGTGCGGGTGGCGCGGGCCTGGGACCTGCGCCTGGTCCACGCCATCCTCCGCGACGCCTCCGCGGTCGTCGACGACCACGGCCTCCGCGCGGCCATGACCTGGGATGCCACCGCCTCGGCCCCCGCAGCCGGCGACACCCTCTTCGATCTCGGGGAGTCGGCATCCGGGGTTCCCGAGAGTGCAGACGCGGCCCTCGCCGAGTACCGGCGGCAGGGAGCGGCCATCGCATCGTCGACGAGTCCCGGGGCGCTGCGCCTGCTCTGCGCCGCAGAGTCGGCCGGGGCCCTCATCGCCGTCGAACTGCACGCGGCGGGCGTGCCGTGGAGCACCGCAGCGCACGAGAAGTTGCTTGAGAGCGAGCTCGGCCCGCGGCGAGGCGGCGGGCTTCCGGAAACCGTCGAGAAGACGGCAGCGGCCGTGCGCGCGGCCCTCGGCGATCCCGCCGCCTCGCTGGATTCACAGCCGCGGCTGCTGCGGTCGCTGCATCGCGCGGGACTCCTCGTCCAATCCACGAGTCGGTGGGAGCTGGCAGAGCACGACCACCCGGTCGTCGCCCCGCTCGTCACCTACAAGAAGCTCATGCGGCTCTACACCGCGAACGGCTGGGCGTGGCTCAACGAGTGGGTCAGCGACGGACGCTTCCGACCCGTCTACGTTCCCGCGGGGGTCGTGACGGGCCGCTGGGCATCGTCGGGCGGGGGAGCGTTGCAGATCCCGCGCAATCTCCGCACCGCGGTGCGTGCCGACCCGGGATGGACACTCGTCACCGCCGACGTCGCCCAGCTCGAACCGCGCGTCCTCGCCGCGATGGCGCGCGACACGGCCCTGGCCGAGGCGGCAGCCGGTCGCGATCTGTACGCCGGGATCGTCGAGCGCGGCGCGGTCGCCAGCCGCGCCGAGGCGAAGCTCGCGATGCTGGGCGCCATGTACGGCGCCACGACCGGGGAGAGCGGTCGACTCCTACCACGCCTTCGCCGCACCTTCCCCCGGGCCATGCAGCTCGTCGACGACGCCGCACGCACGGGGGAGGACGGCGGGGTGGTCCGCACCTGGCTCGGACGAACCTCACCCGCAGCCGGCGAATCGTGGCGCGGCCTGCAGTCGCGGGCGAGCGACGCAGCGGCATCCGGAATCGACGAGACACGCGCGCGTCGCTCCGCCCGAGACCGGGGAAGATTCACGCGCAACTTCATCGTGCAGGGCACGGCGGCCGAGTGGGCGCTGGCGTGGCTGGCCGATCTCCGCTCCCGTCTCGCGAAGCTTCCCCCGGTGGATGCCGCCCACGCAGCGCCTGCGTCGGGCCCGGTGTTCGCGCGCTCTGCGCACCTGGCGTTCTTCCTGCACGACGAGATCGTCGTGCACACACCGCTCGAGCAGGCCGAAGCCGTGGCTGAGGCGGTGCGCGAGTCGGCCGCGTCGGCAGGACGCCTGCTGTTCGGGACCTTTCCCATAGACTTCCCGCTCGACCTTCGCATCGGCGAGACGGCGGAGAAGGGCTGAGCGGTCGGGGCCGCGCCGGTAGACTGGCGATCGCGAATGGGTCGGCTGGACGGTCGCGTCACGGGTTCGCCCGTGCCGAGGAACGTCCGGGCTCCACAGGGCAGGACGGTGGGTAACGCCCACCCGGAGCAATCCGCGAGACAGTGCCACAGAGAGCAGACCGCCTCGGCCCTTCGGGACCGGGGTAAGGGTGAAAGGGTGGTGTAAGAGACCACCGGGGTCGTGGTGACACGACCCGCGAGGTAAACCTCGTCCGGAGCAAGGCCAGACAGGGGATGACGACGCGGCTCGCCGAGTCCCCGGGTAGGCCGCTGGAGCGGCACGGCAACGTGTCGCCGAGAGAGATGACCGTCCACGGGGTTTCGGCCCCCGGACAGAACCCGGCGTACAGGCCGGCCCATTCGCGCTTTTCCACGCCGGCTCGCCCTTCTCACCGGCGTCACCGCAGACCTGGCCCGAACAGACGCCGCGCGAGGGACACGCGCGCCGGAGGGCCGTCGAGGCCGAGCTCGAGCGCAAGACCGTCGGCTCGTCGAACCGATGTCGAGTGTCGCACATATGTTCTACACTCGAGCACGGCCGGGAAAGGGGTCCGGCGCATGGGTACGAGGGTCAGCGACGAGATGGTCGCCCGGGTGCTGGCATCCATCGCCCCCTGCACGCTGCAGCCCGAGACGTGGGGGGCGCGAGCGATCGACTGGTATCCGCAGAAGCGACCGGTGTGGGCATGGGTGACCTGGCCGAACCGCGCCGCGACCCGCGAGCCCGCCTGGGCGACGGGTGGCAACGACCGCGTCGTCATGCTCGAGGTGCCGTGCGAGGGCGGGCACTGGGCGCCCGTCGTGTGGCGGAACGCGGTGAGTGTGCGCCGGGTGGACGAGGCAGCCTGATCCGGCCGACACGGGGCATGGATGCAATCTCGTGCCGCGCCGCCCCGGCGGCACCCGTCTTCGGACGCCGACGGGACCTACTTGACCGCGGGCAGGGCCTCGGGCACCGGCACGGCGAGCGAGGCCGCACCGATGATGCCCGCGTTGTTGCGGTGCTTCGCCGGCACGATCGGCGCGCGGAGCTTCAGCAGCGGCAGGAAGTTCTCGGAGTGCTTCGAGACCCCGCCGCCGACGACGATGAGGTCAGGGCTGAAAAGGAACTCGACGTAGTCGTAGTACCACTGCAGACGCTTCGCCCACTTCTCCCACGACAGCTCCTCGCGCTCCATCGCGGAGTAGGCCGCGAAGTGCTCGGCGTCCTTCTTGTGGCCGGCGCGCTGCAGGTGACCCAGCTCGCTGTTGGGCACGAGCACGCCGTCGTAGATCATGGCCGACCCGATACCGGTGCCGAGCGTCGTGAGGATGACGAGACCGTCGACGCCCTTCGCCGCGCCGTAGCGGACCTCGGCGATGCCGGCGACGTCGGCGTCGTTGGCGAACTGGATGTCGCGCGAGAGTCCGTGCTCGAAGAACTTCTCGGCCTCGAAGCCGATCCACGACTTCGACACGTTCGCGGCCGACAGGGTGCGGCCGCCCTTCACGATGGCCGGGAAAGCCACGCCCAGCGGCAGATCCGCGGGAACTTCGAGGGTCTCGAGCACCTGGTGCACGGCCGCCAGCACGTCGGCAGGCTCCGCGCCCGCGGGGGTTGCGACCTTGACGCGGTCGCTCACGAGCTCCCCGGCATCCAGATCCACGATCCCGGCTTTGATGCCGGTTCCGCCGATGTCCACTCCGACCGCACGAGACGCATTCGTTGCCATACCCCTCAGCCTATCCAGCCGCACGGTCGGGATCAGTAGGATCGGGGGAGCACCGGCGGTTCGCGCCGAGACGCGAGACCCACGTGAGGAGCGATCGTGAGCGACGAAGACAAGAAGTACTGGTACAACCTCGAGACCGGCAAGGTCGAGCAGGGGTACGAGTCGCCCGCGGTGGATCGTGCCGGTCCCTTCGACACCGCCGAAGAAGCGGCCAACGCGCCGCAGCTCATGAAGGAGCGGTCGAAGCAGTGGGCCGAAGAAGACGCCCGCGACGACTGGGGCTCCGGCTCCGCCCGCTGAACGCCCACCGAAACGAGGGATGACGATGGACAAGCAGCGCGATTTCGTCTTGCGCACGATCGAGGAGCGGGGCGTCAAGTTCGTCCGCCTCTGGTTCACCGACGTGGTCGGCACGCTGAAGTCGGTGGCGATCGCCCCGGCTGAGGTCGAGGGCGCCTTCACCGAGGGGCTCGGCTTCGACGGCTCGGCGATCGAGGGGCTCACGCGCTCCTACGAGTCGGACCTGCTGGCGCACCCCGATCCCACAACCTTCCAGATCCTGCCGTGGCGCGGAGAGATCGACCCGACGGCGCGCATGTTCTGCGACATCACGACGCCCGACGGCCAGCCCGCCGTCGCCGACCCCCGGCACGTGCTCAAGCGGACGCTCGCGAAGGCGGCCGACGCCGGGTTCACGTTCTACACGCACCCCGAGATCGAGTTCTACCTGCTGAAGTCGTCGCAGCTCGGCGCGGACGGACGCCCGCAGCCCGTCGACTCGGCCGGATACTTCGACAACGTCCCCGGCGGCACGGCGCACGACTTCCGCCGCCGTTCGGTGCGCATGCTCGAAGACCTCGGCATCTCGGTCGAGTTCAGCCACCACGAGGGCGGTCCCGGTCAGAACGAGATCGACCTGCGGTATGCCGACGCGCTCACCACGGCCGACAACATCATGACCTTCCGCACGGTGGTGAAGGAGGTCGCGATCGAGCAGGGCGTGTACGCCACCTTCATGCCCAAGCCCATCAGCGGCCAGCCCGGCAGCGGCATGCACACGCACCTGTCGCTCTTCGAGGGCGACATGAACGCCTTCTACGAAGAGGGCGGGCAGTATCAGCTCTCGAAGGTCGGTCGCCACTTCATCGCGGGCCTGCTCCGCCACGCGAACGAGATCTCGGCCGTGACGAACCAGTTCGTCAACTCTTACAAGCGCCTTTGGGGCGGCGACGAGGCACCGAGCTTCATCTGCTGGGGCCACAACAACCGCTCCGCTCTCGTGCGCGTGCCGCTGTACAAGCCCAACAAGGGCCAGTCGACCCGCGTCGAGTACCGCGCCCTCGACTCCGCCGCGAACCCCTACCTGTCGTACGCGCTCATGCTCGCGGCCGGGCTCAAGGGCATCGAGCAGGAGTACGAGCTCCCTGCCGAGGCGGAGGACAACGTGTGGTCGCTCAGCGACACCGAGCGCCGTGCCCTCGGCTATGCGCCGCTTCCTGCGAGCCTCGACCACGCCCTCGAGTACCTCGAGGAGTCGGAACTCGTCGCCGAGACGCTGGGCGAGACGGTCTTCAAGTACGTGCTGCTCAACAAGCGTCGCGAGTGGCAGCAGTACCGCGCCCAGGTGACGCCGTTCGAGCTCGCGAGCAACCTCGAAGCACTCTGACGGTCGTTCCATGACCTCGGGCGATCGCTCCACCGCGCTCACCGCCCTGGCTCGCACCGGCTTCTCGCGGCTCACCGAAGCAGACACCCTGCTCAGTGAGCTCGAGGAGTCGGTGGGAGTCGAGCGGGCGGATGCCATGCAGCTCGCGCAGCGCGTCGCGGATCCCGACCGTGCGCTCCTGTCGATCCTGCAGGTCGCCCGCCGTGATCGTGACGCGGTTCGCACGACGGCCGCCGACGCCGGCGCGTGGCGGGCCCTGTGGGATCTGGCCGGCGCCTCCGACGGGTTCGCTGAGTTCTACCTCCGCCACCCCGACGAGCTCGCCCACCTGTCGGGTGCCGGTCTGACGCTGCCGGACGAGCCCACCATGAGGGCCGAGCTCCTGGCATCCGTCGGCGATGTCGAGGGTTTCGCGTCGGATTCCTCGGATGCCGCGTGGGTCGCGTTGCGCGTGCGCTATCGCCGCTTGCTGGCCCGGATCGCGGCGTACGACCTCGGCCAGGACGACCCGGCGGGGGCGATCCCCGTCGTTTCCTCCTCGCTCGCCGATCTGGCGGGAGCCGCCCTCGAAGCCGCGCTGAGCGTGGCTCGGGCGCGGGTGTCCGGTGCCGGGCCGGGGTCGTTTCCGCGCGAACAGGTGGAGGCGACCCGGTTCGCCATCATCGCAATGGGCAAGACCGGCGCACGCGAGCTGAACTACGTCAGCGACGTCGACGTGATCTTCGTCGGGGGATCCGCCGACGAAGACGTGGTCTCCGAGGCGAGGGCGATCGATATCGGCACGCGCCTCGCCGTTCAGACGATGCGCGGCATCTCGGGACCCGAGATCGAGCCGCCCCTGTGGGAGGTCGACCCGAATCTGCGCCCCGAGGGCAAGCAGGGCGCGCTGGTGCGCAGCCTCGCCTCGCACGAGCAGTACTACGCCCGGTGGGCCAAGAGCTGGGAGTTCCAGGCACTGCTGAAGGCCCGGGCCATCGCGGGGGACGCGACGCTCGGCGCTGAGTACGTCGCGGCGGTCCAACCGCTCGTCTGGCACAGCGCCGCGCGCGAGAACTTCGTCGAGGGCGTGCAGCGCATGCGCGAGCGCGTGACCGACCACATTCCCGCAGCCGAGGTCAACCGTCAGCTCAAGCTCGGCCCCGGCGGTATCCGCGACGTCGAGTTCACCGTGCAGCTGCTGCAGCTCGTGCACGGTCTCACCGACGAGCGCATCCGCCAGCGCGGCACGCTCGAGGCGCTAGACGCTCTCGTGGCCGAGGGCTACATCGGTCGCACCGAGGCCGAGGCCTTCGGCCGCGACTATCGTCTGCTGCGGCTGCTCGAGCACCGCCTTCAGCTCCGGGGTCTGCGCCGGACGGCCCTGCTGCCCGAGAAGGACGACGATCTCCGGGTACTCGCACGAGCGTCCCGCCTGGCCGACTCGGCATCCGGAGTGCAGGCGGTGTGGGAGGGCATCAAACGCGAGGTGCGCGACATCCACGTGCGCCTGTTCTACCGCCCCCTGCTCTCGGCCGTCGCCGCCCTCCCCGAGGGGGAACGGACGCTCTCGACCGAGCAGGCGCGCGACCGGCTCGCCGCGATCGGCTTCCGCGACCCGGCCGGCGCGCTGCGCCACATCGCGGCGCTGACCAGCGGGCTCAGCCGCAAGGCCACCATCCAGCGGCACCTCATGCCGATCATGATCCGCTGGTTCGCCGACGGCGTCGACCCCGACTACGGTCTGCTCGTCTTCCGCCGCATCAGCGAGCGGCTCGGAAACACCCCGTGGTTCTTGCGCATGCTGCGCGACTCGGCGGGCGCTGCCGAGAGCCTCACACGCGTGTTGTCCGGCTCGAGGTACATCGGCGAGCTCATGGAGTGGATCCCCGAGTCGGTCGCCTGGCTCGACGACGACGCCCTGCTGCGTCCCCGCTCGGGCAAGGCCCTCGAAGAAGAGGCGCGAGCGATCCAGACGCGGTGGCAGAACATCGATGACGCGATGCGCTCGGTGCGCGCCCTCCGCCGCCGCGAGATGCTGCGCGTCGCGATGGCCGCGGTGCTCGGCACCGTGTCGCTGGAGGAACTCTCCGACGCTCTCACCACCATCACCGAGGTCACGATCCAGGCCACCCTGCGCGCCGTGCGCCGGGTCGTCGTGCCGCCCGAGGACGACGACCTCGACTTCGCGGTCATCGCGATGGGACGCTTCGGCGGCCGGGAGATCGGATTCGGTTCCGATGCCGACGTCATGTACGTCTACCGCGCGAACGGCGTCGACCCTCAGCGGGCGGGCCAACTCGCGCTCAAGCTCGTAGCGGGCCTGCGCGAGCATTCGGAAGACCACCGCCTGCCGCTCGACCTGGACGCCGAGCTGCGCCCCGAGGGGCGTAGCGGTCCCTTGGCCCGCTCTCTCGATGCGTACGCCGAGTACTACCGGCGATGGTCGCTGTCGTGGGAGGCGCAGGCTTTGCTGCGCGCCCGCGGCGTGGCCGGCAGCGTGAAACTCATCGGGGCGTTCCTCGACCTCGCCGACGAGGTGCGCTACCCCGAGTCGGCCGACCCGAACGGCCTGCGCGAGATTCGCCGGATCAAAGCCCGTGTCGAGAACGAACGTCTGCCGCAGGGCGCGGACCCGGCGCGACACCTCAAGCTCGGCCCGGGCTCGATCAGCGACGTGGAGTGGCTCGTGCAACTCCTGCAGCTGCAGCACGCTCGCGCGACCCCCGCGATGCGCACGACGTCTACCCTCGAGGCGCTCGAAGCGGCCGTCGATGCGGGTCACATCGAGAGCGACGCGGCCGACAAACTCGCAGCGGCGTGGCACCTGGCGAGCCGTCTGCGCTCCGCGAACACCCTGCTGTCGGGGCAGACGAGCAACGTCCTCCCCGTCGACCGCGCCAAACTCGACGGCATCGGCCGCATCCTCGAGTACGCGCCGCGCTCCGCGACGCAGGTCGAAGAGGACTACTTCGGCGCCACCCGCCGCGCCCGCCGCGTCTTCGACAAGCTCTTCTACGGCTGACGGCCGCAAGCGAAGGGATGCCGCGAGACCGCGGCATCCCTTCCTCTCATGCTTTGGACATCAGGCGTTCGCGGACCTCACGGCGCTGCACCTTGCCAATGAGCGAGCGGGGCAGGTCGTCGACGATGACGACTCGACGCGGAACCTTGTAGGCCGCGAGTCGCGCCTTGCAAAAGTCGCGGATGACGTCGGGCTCGACATGCACACCCTCCCGCAGCACGATCGCCGCGGCGACGTCTTCTTGGCCGCTGGACTTCGGAAGGGCGACTACGGCTGCTCCCGCGATGTCGGGGTGCGAGGTGAGGACGTCTTCGACCTCGCTCGGCGAGACGTTGAAGCCGCCGGTGATGATGATCTCTTTCAGTCGGTCGACGATGGTGACGAATCCGTCGGGCGAGACCGTGGCGATGTCGCCCGTCCGCAGCCAGCCGCCGTCGAGCAGCGTGGCCGCCGTGTCGGACGGACGGTTCCAGTACCCCTGGAAGACCTGGGGGCCGCGCAGCAGCAGCTCACCGGCCTCGCCCTGCGGTCGGTCGACCGTGGGGTCTTCGGGGTCCACGACGCGGATGTCGGTGCTGGGGAACGGCACGCCCACCGTTCCAGGGCGACGCGACGGTCCGATCGGGTTGCCGAGGGCCACGGGCGAGGACTCCGTCATGCCGTAGCCCTCGACGAGCAATCCGCCGGTGGCGGCCTCCCAGCGATCCACGGTGGCGACAGGCAGACTCATCGCGCCCGAGATCGCGAACCGCACGCTGCTCAGATCGAGGGTGCCGCGGGCTGCCGCGCGCGCGAGCTGATCGTAGATGGGGGGAACCGCCGGAAGGAACGTCGGCGGACTCTTCTTCGCCGCCGCCGACACCAGCTCGAGGTCGTACTTGGGAAACAACACGAGTTTCGCGCCGATACTCATCGCGAACGTGAGGCAGAGCGTGAGTCCGTAGGCGTGGAAGAGTGGGAGCACGCCATAGAAGGTCTCTTCACCGTCGCGCAGGCCCGGTACCCACGCGCGACCCTGCATCGCGTTCGCGCGGAGGTTGGAATGCGTGAGGACCGCACCCTTAGGCGTTCCTGTGGTGCCGCTGGTGTATTGCAACAGCGCGATGTCGTCGAGAACCGGCCCCGCGTGCTTACGCGAGAGCGTGCCGTGCGTCAGCAGCTTCTCCCACGCGAGCGGCCGCTTCGAGCGCGGGGTGCTCGTGAGCTGCTCACGCGCGGCCTTCGCCTTCGCGATGGGCAGACGCAGCGCCAGGCGCTTGGCGAGCGGGAGCGCGGCCGTGATGTCGACGCTGACGATCTTCTCGAGCGCGAGGTCGGCGGGGAACTCCGCGACCGTATCAGCCAGCTTGTCCCAGACGATGGCGAACCGCGCGCCGTGGTCCTCGAACTGGTGGCGGAGCTCGCGCGGGGTGTAGATCGGGTTGTGCTCGATGACAATGGCACCGAGTCGGAGCGCAGCGTAGAAGGCGACCACGTGCTGCGGGGAGTTCGGAAGCACGAGAGCGACGCGGTCCCCGGCCCTCACGCCGAGGCGCCGTAGTCCCTCGGCAGCCCGGGAGACCTGGTCGCCGAGCTCGCGATAGGTGGTGGGCGCGCCGAAGAATTCGAGTGCGGTCTTCTTGCCGAACTGGGCGACCGACGCGGCCAGCATTTCGGGGAGCGTCTGCGAGGGCTCGTCGATCTCGAGGGGGACACCCTCGGCGTAGGAGGCAGACCACGGACGCGAGGCGTAGGGAGACTCGGGCATGCTCCCATCCTTGCGTGCCCCTCCGACATGGCGGCGGAGGTTGACCTGAAGGGATGCCGCGAAGTCGGCGACCTGGTTCGATGGGGGAGTGCACTTCCGACCGCTGGCCGACGATGACCTCGCCGTCCCTCCCTCCTGGTGGGCTGATCGCTCACTCACCCGCGACCGTTGGCGCGACGACGAGACCCGATCAGCGGTTGTCGTCGACGGGGGCGAGATCGTCGCCGCGGGAGCGATCTGGCTCTCGCGACTGCACGAAGATCGATTCTGGCTCGAGATTGTCGTGGACCCCGAACGACGCCGACGGGGCATCGGAACCGCGCTGACACAGCACCTGTCGACGCTGCGCTCGCGCGACCTGCCCTTCATGGCACGCGGCTACGTCGACGACGAGAGCATGCACTTCGCCGATACGTTGGGTGCTCGCACAATCCAGACCGTCCCGCCGGCGCGCGCGAGTCTCGACGCACTGACGGAGCTGCGCACCCACCCCGGGGTGCAACCGCTCGCCGGTGCCGACAGCTCGCGCATCGAGTCGGCGTACGCGGAGCTGTACCGCTGGACGCACGAAACCTGGAGCCCGGTGCGAGCCGGTTTCGAAACCTCTCTCGCCGAGGGTCTCTGGGACGAGCTGGACGTCGAGGCCTCGGCTCTCGCGGTCGACGAATCGGGCCGCATCCGAGCCCTCGCTCTCACGTTCCGCGGCACCGACCCCGCGCTGATCGTCGCCGAGACGATCGCGCGCAACGAGCCGGAAGGGGAGCACTTGGTCGAGGGGTGCATCCGCCGCGCGATGACGATCCTCGCCCATCGCGGTCTCACCATGGTCGATTTCGACGGACACGTGAGCGACCCGCGCTTCCTCCCCGCCCTCTCGCGCCTGCGTCCGGCCGGGCGCTGGTTCCGCCTCGTCGAGATCCCGGCCCCGTGAGTCGCGCCGGGGGGCGGTGGACCAGAGAGCTGGATCGGCAGTTACGCGCGCGCGGACGCACCTGGGCGGTGCTCCTGATCCTGGGTACGGTCGTGTTCGGGTCGCTCCTTGGCGCGTACGTGCTCTCAATCCTCGCGGACCTCAGCGCCGGCAGCATCGACTGGGACGAGGCGCTCGGCTCCGGCCGAAGGCACATCCCCGCCGGGGTCATGGTCTGGGTGGGCGGCCCGTTCGCCGTGCTCAGCCTCGTCTACGGCGCCGCTCTCACCGTGCGCCTGGTCCGCGCCTGGCGGGACATGTCCCGCGAGGAAACGCAGCGCCCCTCGCGATGAGCGGTCGATCGGCCTAGCCTGTCGGGCATGTGCCTCAACATCGTTCCCCTGCACAACTTCACACCCCCGGCGACGGATGCCGAGTGCCACGACGCCGCGCTGCAGTTCGTCCGGAAGATCGCGGGGACGACGTCGCCGTCGCGGGCGAATACGGACGTCTTCAATCGCGCCGTGGGCGAGATCGCGGCATCCGTCCGGCATCTGCTCGACGACCTCGTGACCAGCGCGCCGCCGAAGGTTCGCGAGATCGAGGCGGCGAAGCGTCAGGCCCGCTCCGCCGAGCGCTACGAGGCGATCCGTGCGTTCCAAGAGCAGAAACGCGCTGCGCGCGCGAACTGAGACCGTATGCCGTGGTTACCGGCATCGCGGAGACCAACGAAGACGCCCGCCCCCGCGAAACGGCGGGGACGGGCGTCGACGTGGACGATCGGTCGATCAGACCCCGAAGTACAGCTCGTACGAAACCGGTCCTGCTGGGGGATGTTGGGGGTCACAGTATGCCGCGTGATTACGGGGTTTCAGTGATGTGAGGTGTGGGCAGAAAATGGCGGACACTGGGAATTCTGCGGACTTTTCGCGGACTCGGCAGCAACCTTCGCGTCGTATCTCTCGATCGCGTCGCGAAGGATGATCGCTGCGGCTGTCAGCCGCTCGTCTAGCGTCATGGCCTGGGTGTCACGCTCAAGGCGGTGCATGTGATTCATCGCGTTCGCTTCGCTGACCAGGAACGTCCCGGCTGCTTCCAGAGATCGACTGGTTCACGAAGCGCTCGGAGGACTTCGGCAACCTCGAATCTCCACTGCCGCCCCACGCTCATGCTGGGAATCTCGTCAGCCCTGGCCATCCGGTAGACAGAGGCGGTTGAGCAGCTGAGGAGTTTGGCGAGCTCAGACGCTCCGACGATATGCGAAGTCACTGCGACCTCGGCGGTGCCCTTTGCCGGCGCAGGTGGCACCACCGGCGCATTGAGGCCGGGTTGGCGACCTCGAACGGCATTACGGGGGCTCTCCTGCGGAGCAGGGGGTTGGTAACCGGTTAGCCTGTGCTGCAGGCGGTCGTAGACGACGGAGGTGTCGGCTTTCGCGAAGATGCCGCGATCGCGCAAGATGTCGGCCAAGACCGCCCGAGGCGTGCACATCCAGCGGCTCCCGATTTGGAAAGCCGGGACGCGTCCCGTTCGCGCCCAGAGTTTGAACGTCTCCCGTTTGACCCCCAGGGCATCGGCCATGTCTGAAACGGTGATGGGTAGTGCTCGTTGGGCGGCTGACCACCCCGGAAGGGGGTCCCATGTGAGCCTGCGCGAATCTACGGTCATGCTGGCAACCTTCCAGGTCAGCGGAGAGGCGGCAAGAGTCCATTTGGGCAACACTCGCCGTGTCCACATTGGGGCATCGTGTTGCGCCGAGGCTGCGGCAACGCTCCAACCGTTTAACGTGCGCGGTATGCACTGTGAAGCCGAAGATGTGTCCAAGTGGAAACGTGGGTTCAGTCGCGACCAGGCCGCCGATTATTGCGGAGTGAGCGTTTACAAAGTCGCGATGGCCGTGCGGCACAACGTTCTACCAGCCCGCCGGCTCGGGAAGGACGTTGTCGTTTTTCGTGAGGACCTCGACAGATGGATGGACGGATGGCAGTCCACCTGACACATGGTCACTGACTCGATGCGTTGTCGTCCACAATCGATGGGCCTCGGCGCGCTTCGAGGACAGCACCTACTGCGGCCCGGGACGTGTCGTCCGTGTCGGGCCAGAGGTGGGCGTAGGTGCGCAGCGTGACCATCGGTGTCGCGTGGCGCATGCGTGTTTGCACGACTTTGATGTCGAGCCCGGCAGCGATGAGCAGGCTCGCGAAGTAATGACGGAGGTCCTGGATCCGGAATCCGTCCGGGAGTCCCTCTATCGTGGCGCGCGTCGTCGCCCAGACATCGTTGAGGTGCCATGCGGTGACGCCGCGGCCGAAGACACCTGGGACGATGTGAGTTTCTCCGGCGTCAGCCTTGAGCATCTCGGCAAGGTCCGCGGGGATGGGGACGACGCCGGCTGACGCCTCCGTCTTTAGTTCGGCGCCGTCGTGTTGAGCGCGCACCTCAATCGACGGGGAGTCCCAGTCGACGTCCGAACGGGTTAGGGCGGCGATTTCTCCGGGCCGGAGTCCGACGAACGCGCCGAGGAGCAGCATGTTGCGGTAGGCGCGGGGGAGGGCGTCGTACAAAGCCCACACCTGCGCGGTGGTCGCTACGTACGGGCGTTGCAACGCAGCCGGAGGGCTAGTCCGCCTCGAGATGGGGGAGCGTGGCACGACGCCGTCGTGGACAGCGTCGGTGAATACCTGGCTGAGACGGCGGTGGATGGCGTAGACGTAGGACCGGGCGTACTTCTCGGAGAGCTCGGCCATCCAGGTCTTCACGTCGGATGCGCGGATGCTCCGCAGCTGACGCGTGCCAAACTTCGCGCGGATGAGCTTGAGATGCGTGGCCGCGGATCTCACCGTGCCCGGGCGATTACCGGCGTAGCCGGCCTCCCACTTGTCCAGCCATTCCCCGACGGTCATCTTGGACGTGCGCGGATCCACCCACGTTCCCGCCTGCATCGCCGCCGTAGCGTCGTCCAGCCACGCCTGCGCGTCGCGCTTCAGCTTCGCGTGCTTCGCGTACTCCTTACCGTCTGGGCCGACGTAGCGCGCACGCCACACACCGTCAGGGCGTTGCTTTATCGACGCCATCGGCCTGCTGAATCTCTGCGTTTCTCCACATGTAAGCCGCGTCATACAGAGGACCAGGCTCACCGCCCAGTTCGCGCAGCTGATTCGCCCCCTCGCTCCATCGAGCCGCCTCGGTGCCAATCTGCTCGACCAAGAAGAGGGCGTAATTGGCACGTTCGCCCTCGACGATCTGCTCGTACAGGAGCTCACGAATCTCAGGAGACTTATGGGTGTAGCCATTGCTCAGGAGGATTGCAATTCTTTCCTCCAGTCCGCTTCCCTTCAGGACTGAGAAGAACAGGTTCGCGGCTAGAGAAGAGACCCGCGACTGAGCCTCCGTCAACTTTCCGGTCGCGTCGAGCACATCGGCGACGAAGTCCGTGGCGGGCTCGTCATGGACGTCCCAGAGAGTATCCCCGGTGCCCACGAGAGTGCGGACGGCCTCGGCTACGTCCATCTCTTGCCGCCCCACCATCACTCCGGCTCGCGGCTTCTCGATCTGGTATACCAGCGCGGCCAGAGGGACCCCAAGGGCGTCCCCGATCGCAACCAGTTCAGAAAACGTCAGGTCTGTTTTGCGATTGCGTTCGATGTTGACAATGACGGCTCGACTGATGCCCGCTCGATCTGCCAGCTCCTGCATGTTCATGCCGTTCATGAGGCGGAACTGTTTGATCCGCGCGTTCACGGTCTCACCGAGATGTGCCATACAGACACCCTAAGGGGGCTTGGTGGATATTCTTGCCACCCCCGTGCTAGTGTTCCCGGCAACGGATCCAGCCGACACGATATACACCCTCAACATGCCATATGGGCACACTAAATGGAGGACTCATGACTACCACGATTCCGAAGGTCTACTTCTGCACGGAAGTGGCAACGGAGATCCGTCGCACGGAAGCTGCCGTGCGCTGGCTCTGGTCTACCAAGGCGCTCAAATCGCGCTTGGTCGGAGGCCGCCGTGTCAGTACGGCCGAGGACATTGCCGCTTTCTTGACGGGCATCTGAAGTGACCAAAACAAAAGCCCTCCGCCCGGGTGCAACCGGGCCAGAGGGCAATAACCAAACCACCACCGAGCTAGCAGAAGGATCAGTCATGAACACCGTACCGCAGACCATCGATATCCACGACTCCCTGCGCGAGCTCTACTTCACGGATGGCGAGTTCGACATCCGCGAAGGCTACACCGGCGCTGTCGGGCTGCCCGAGGGTGACCCACACCGTGTGGACCAGGACGAGACGCGGAGCTACAAGCGTGGGAAGGACGCGTACGAGGGATTCGCCGTCGTGCGGGCATTCGATCTGCGAACCGGCGAGGAGGTCAAGGGGCCCGAGGGGTGGCTCGAGGAACAGCTCGGCGACTGGGACGCGCAGTCGTTTTGGATCCGCAGCCTGCCGAACACGTACGTCGTCAACGGTGAGCACCTGTTCGTCTCCGGTGGCGGATGGGTGATCACCGGCATGACGAACACGGGGGAACTCGAGTTCACCGCCTGGTCGAAGCTCAAAGCCGAGATTCAGGAGGAGGAGGAGGACGAGACTCGCGAGGAGTGGCTCGGCGCGAACGCGGCGAATATCGCCGCGGTACAGCCCGCCTGGGCGGACGCGAGTCTGACGTGGGTCGACCTCGTGACGGTCGACGACGACGGCGAGATCACACCCGACATGATGGAGTTCCGCCGCACAGTCGGGGGTGTGTCGATTGAGCAGTCGTGCGCGATCGACGACGGCGTGTTCTCGCTCATGGGCGAACCGGAGATCCGCATCACCACCGTTCAGGACGGTCACGACGGGTTGCCGGGAGGCGACGCCGCCCGCATTGGGGTGGACATGGTGGCTGCAGCAGCGATGCTCGGCAACTACGCAACCGTGTCCGACCTGCATAACGCGGCAGGAGCGGCGCGGTTGAACACGGGCAGCCTGCTCGAGCAGACGGGGCTCTGACTCATGGCGAGGAAGCAGCGCCCGTTCACGCGCGAGATCGGCACAGCTCTACTCTCCCTACGCAAGGCGCGCAAGATGTCGCAGGCCCGCGTCTCCGCACGGATGGGCGGGGAGGGTGTCGACATGTCACGACAGGCGATTTCCCGCATCGAGCGCGGCGAAATGGACATCACGATGGGTGCGCTCAGCGCGTTCTCCCGCGTGTATCGGGTCGACGTCCTGGATGTCTTGGCCACAGCCGAGACCGGCTGGCTCACCGTCGATGAACCCGACCGAGTGCTTGCACACATCACCGACCGCGGCGAAGACGAGTGGCTCGTCGACACCCGCGGGCTGCGCGCCCAGCGCATCCACGCGACACGAGAGCAGGCCAACCGTTGAAAACCATCACCATTCCTGACCTCGATCCGTTCGACCAGGAGAGCGCCGAGGAGTATATCCACCGCGCTGCCGACCCATTCACGGGTGAGTTCTCGGCGATTTTCGTCGAGCCTCTGGATGACCCCAGCCTGAGCCGCGGCATGGCGCGCGCGCTAGCTCTCCGCCTCCTTCACTTGGCCGGCCTATGGGACTACGAAGAAGCCGAACGGGACAACCCCGAGTTCGTGGCCAATATGGTCACCCTCGATAAGGGCGAGCCCGGATGCTCCGACCCGATCGTCATCATGGACGCCCGGAACACCGTCACCCACTCAATGAGCGCCGCGTCGGCGCGCGCAGTCGCCCGGGCGCTGAACGGACTCGCCGACCACGTCGAGGCCCAGGCACCGGCGCCCACGATGGGCGGACGCGACAACGTCATCGCCTTGCACAAGGAGGGCCGGCATTGAGCCCGATGAATGGTAGTAGCGTTCCTCGCCGGGGCCGGATGGATCGTGTCACCTGCGCGACCTGCGGCAGGACGGCCACCGCGGCCACGGTCAAGCGCGAGGGTTGGAAGCCCATCGCGCAGGGAGCACGCATCGTCGCCGCGGTCTGCGGGAAGTGCGGATCATGACCCGGTCGCGCTGGGGAACGGTCTACGCGGTGTGGTGGCCGCAGCACCGCATCCTGAAGGTTGGCATCACCACGAACGAGCGGCGCCGATTCCGGGCCCTGTGCCTCAACACGGGAGGGCAGGTCATTTACGCGCAGCGCGGCCTGCCGTACGCGGCCGAAAGAGCCGCCCTGCGCGCGTTGCGCGCCCGCTACCGCCAGGCCTTCGCCAGCGAGCAGGATGCACGTGTCCTGCTCGCTGGCGGGCGGGGGTTCACCGAGACGTTCATCATTGCGAGCGGCGACTACCACCCGCCCATGCTCGCGGTCATCAAGGAGCTAGAGGCGTATGGGCTTCGAGAAGCAGAAGCCGCTACCCACCGAGCTGTGGACCGTCGAGAGCATGATGCTGCTCGACCCGGCGGTGAAGTGGACGGCAGTGGGGTTGAGGGCGTACGCGGACGACCAGGGAAGACAAACCCGAACGGACTGGACGTTGCGTCGTGCGCTATACCCGCGCGACGAACTGTCACGGGAGGAGTTCGACTCGCACCTACTGCAGCTGGCGATCGCCGATGTGATCGTGTTGTACGAGGTGAACGGGACCGAGTACTACGCGATGGTCAGCATGCCGGCGGGCCAGCACCCGAAGCCGTCAATGTTCCCACCTCCACCCGAGAGCATCAAGACGTCATCAAGACAGCTTCAAGACGACGTCTTGGCTTGGGAGGGAGAGGGAGAGAGGGAGGGTGGGGGAGTGGGTGCGAGCGAGAGCGACGCATCAAGAAACGCTCCGTCTCCTTTCTGCCCGACACATCAACACACCCTCGGAACGGACGAGCCCTGCAAGGCCTGCGGACGTCGACGACTAGCCCTGGCGGAGTATTGGAAGCTCAACAGGGGTACGAGCGAGACCGACCCCTCGAAGGGCACCGATTGAGCCAACGCCTTGTCCATAGCCGTGGACGCTCATCGCCACGTCATCATGGCCACGACCGAGGGCGCCGCGAGAGGATCGAGGTGTCGTCATGAATGGCGTTCAGATCATCGATCGCGATGGCCGCATGCTGGTGTCGTCGGAGACGATCGCTGCGGGAGCTGGTGTTCAGCACAAGAATGTCCTCGAACTGGTCGAGAACAGTCGGGCGGACTTCGAGGATTTCGGCCCTATTGCGTTCGAGACGCGGATGGGTGTTCCTCTCCCGCAGGGCGGATTCGCTCGGTCGACGCGAATCGCGATGCTGAACGAGGAGCAAGCAACCCTGCTGATGACGTACCAGCGCAACACCGAGCAGGTACGCGGGTTCAAGAAGGCTCTAGTCCGCGCGTTCTTCGAGATGAGAAAGGCGCAGGCGGCGTCGTCCGCGCCCGTCGCGCTGACCCGGCGAGATCTCGCTCTCGCCGTCATCGCAGCTGAGGACGAAGCGGACAGGCAGCGAGAGCGCGCCGAGAGAGCGGAGAGCGTCGAGAAGGCCATCATCTCGAGTGAGGGCCTGAGCGTGCGCGAGTTCCACAAGCACTACTTCGCTGACACGTCGGAGCGGGAGTTCAACCAGGTGCTCTACACCTCGGGCTTGCTCATCAATCAGCGAGGAAAGGGCGAACCGCGACGCGACGGCTCGTTCCGTGACGGCGGTCAACACCGCCACCCCGGGCACGCCGGCAAACGCTTCTTCTACCTGGACGCCGGCATAGCGGGCAACGGCCACCGGTTCGCGCAAACCCGAGTCCGACCCGGTGAACCGGAGATCGCGCTCGTCCGCTACCTGGCAGGCCGGGGATTGAGTGCCACGCGCGCTATCGCGGACACAGCCGCTCTAGGGACGAACATCCACCGAAGCACGCGAGAGGTGTACGCATGACGACTGACCTGCTCGATGCAGTAAATACGCTGACCAAGGAGCAGCACGAGAACATCGCCCAGAAGAACGACGACGGACGCTGGTTGAAGGCGCACACGGTGACGCACCCGTGCCTGCTGCAGCGGATGCATGACACCGTGACGCCCTCCTCGAAACGGGACACGTCGTCGGCATCATCCGCGTCGACCCGTGCACCGCTCAACCTCGAATTGGCGACCTACATCGTGATCACCCGCCAATTCGGATCGACATCGCTGCTGCAGCGCACTCTGTGGGTCGGCTACCGGCGAGCCGTCGCGATCATGAACGAGTTCGAAGCGCGGGGCATCGTCGGGCCCGCCGATGGAGCGAAGCCGCGCGAGGTGCTCGTGCGAGCCGAGAGCATCAGCGTGAAGGAGATTGTTCATGGCTGAGCGCGCATGTATCCGTGGCTGCACGGTGCGGGATGTGCACTTCGCGACATGCCCGTGGTTGGGCGTCGAGGAGGGCTCGGAGCGCGCCGCGGCGATGCTCGCGGACGGTATCCGCCCGTGCTCGGGGTGCGCCCCACGCGTGGCCCGGGATGGTGTGCTGCTGTGCGAGGGCTGCTTCCGCCGCATCCGTCGCATGCTAGGGGAGTCGGCTGACCTGATCGCGCACCTCCGCTCCCTGGCTGATCCGCTGAAGGCTGCGGTCTACGACCGGGTCATGGTGTCGTCGTCGCAGCCGGATCTACCGGCCCCGGTGCCGGCGGACCTCATCGACGCGTCGGACGATTTGATGCGGATGCTGCAGGGGTGGGCGGTCGTGGTCGACCCGGCCCTCGCCGGGCGCGCGGGACTCGCGGCAGGGACGGAGACGGCGGCCGCGTTCGACGACGCCGACCTGTACATGCAGGCGATCCTGGCCGACTTCGACCACCTGGCGAACCGGGAGGAGATCACTGCCCTCGCGGATGCTGTGCTGCACCGTCACGCGGGGGAGCCGGAGTGGTGGTCGGTGGTCGACGCGCTGGGGAAGTGGCCGCTGGATGATCAGCCGCGGTGGGCGAAGAACCCGTGCCCGGAGTGCGACTGCAAGACGGTGCGTGTGCGGCCGCCGCGCCGGAAGGGTGATGCGGCGGTGTACCGGTGCACGACGTGCGAGTGGGAGTCGGACGATCGTGAGGATGACGGGTTCTGGGCGGAGGCGTTTGCCGAGCTCGTGCCCGACACGAACCCGCCCGCGCTCGTTGGCCGCGACGCGCCGGCGCCCGCTCGACCGCCACTGCCCGTCGCCGTGGCGCCCCGTACCGGGCTGAGAGCCCTCCCGCAGATCCCCCCGGTCCTCCCGCCGTCGGCGGTGTGCTCGGAGTGCTTCACGGCGCGCGCGGTGAACGGGGCGTGCGCATGTGGCTGACACAGGAGCAGGCCGCGGACCGGGCGGGGGTGACTTCCCGCACAATCCGCAACTGGGTGGCGTGGGGGGAGATCAAGCCCCGCCTGGGCCGGTTCGCGGAGGCGGACGTAGTCGCGACGGAGAAGCGGATGCGCGCGCGCCGCGGCCGCCGGCGGACCAGCTGATGCCCTGTCCGTGCAGCACCCTCTGCGGGTTCTGCGGGCTGATCGTGCACGACAACCGATGCGGGTGGCCAGTGACGCACGCCACGGCCAGAGGCGAAGAGCTCCCCAGCGGCGGCATCGCCAGGCTGGGGAGCTCGACCGTGATCACTCCTCGCCGTCGTCCCAAAAGCTGTAAGCGATCGGCGCACCCGGAGTCCAGACGATCTTCACGCCGTCTCCCTTGTCGTCGGTCAACTCGAGGACCGATGAACCCGCGCCGACGTTCGCTACCTGCTGAATCATGGCGATCGACTCGTCGATGGTGTCGGGGGGAATCCGGTATTCCTGTCCGCCAAAGTGCACCCTTGCCTGCTTTGCCATGCTGCGTCCTTCGCTCAGTCGGCCCCCAATGGCCGATCGTCACAGTATGGCGGGCCTCCGTGACGGGCAGACCGTCGAAGGCGTGCGATTGGCTTCATGTGCCGGACCCGGTGAGCCTCGCCGAGTGGCGCCGGGACCGCCTCGAGCAGGCGGCCCGGGAGGTCGAGATCGTGAAGCTGACCGGCCCCCGTTCGATCACGACGCCCTTCCAGCCCAACCGCGTCGGCATGAACGTCGACGAGGACGCCGCCGCCGCACGCCTGGCCGCCGCGCTCGAGCGCTTCGACGACGACATCGCCGCCGCCATCCTCCCCGGTGCGATCTCATACCGCCCTGCCGAGGCCACGCAAGAGCAGCGCGACGTGGCACGACGCGCCAAGGCGGCGGGGGCGTGATAGTGGCCGCGATGCTGCCCACGGTCGACGGCTTCGTGCACGGGCTGGTGCAGGTGGAGCCCGTGTTCGTCGTCCAGTGCGACGGGTGCGGGCGCGTGGCCCTCGGCGAGACCGACCCGCGCGGAAAGCGCACGACGCTGGTGATCATGTTCTGCGGCATCATCTTCGGCCACGCCGCCAGCGACAAGCGCCGCATGTGCGCACGCTGCCGCCTCGAGGCGGGGTGGGAGGACTACGACACCCGACAGTGCCGCAGCGATCGCCGCGTCTTCGACTTCTACGAGCGCCACATGATCGAGCGCGACGCGCCGCTGTTCTGAGCGTTTCCAGCGTTTCCACCTGCCGTGCTACGCTGTGCGTGCACTCGAATACTGTCCAAGCCCTGCCGATACCGGCGGGGCTTTCGTCGTTCCTGGGTGCGATCGCTTCTTGCCTGGTGCCCCGGGTGGGATCTCGTCTCATTCGCCGTATGTTCTCCGATGACTGCACGAACACGCATCGAAGGTCGAAGCTGTGAACACGTCGCTCGAGGAGAAGAGGACACGACCGAAGCCCTCGACCGCGGCGGGCCAGCGCCGATAGCCTGCAGCAATGACTGATTCTGATCGCGAGATTCACCTCTTCATGGGCACTGCCCCGGACCTGATGGACTACACGTTCCCGAAAGACAGCCTCGCCTGGGTCGCGATTAAGCGGCAGATCGATAACGCAATCGACCAGGGCAGGGGGGTAATCGCTATTCCGCTCGGCAAGGAAAAGGGGTCTGCAAACTACGTCTATAGCCCGAATCTCACAATCCGTTGGGTGGAGCGTCCCGTAGCGTCGTGATTCGGTGGTGGTGTCGCTTGCGCGGTTGGTGCTGAGTTGACGCCTGCGAGATCACTGGATCTAAATGAATGCCCTCGGTTGAGACCGGGGGCATTCGTCGTTCCTGGTCCGCTGGTTTCCCTCGGAGTTGGTGCTCTTCGCCGAGGGGCTCGTCCCGACACCACACGCTCACATCCCTTCGCCACGCCCTGCGGTGCGGCTGACGGTCCCGCCAGGATGCCCTCTATGTCGATGGGCTAGCGGGGTTCAAGCCGTCAGGCCCCCGTCGGCATCGTGCATCCGAGGAGCGGTGATGGGCGTCGGGGCGCTGTTGTCCCGTGCAGGGGTCCGCGTCGTAGCGGAACCATCGTCGACCCGGTCGGCGCCTCTGTTCGGGATCCATCGTGAAGCGCGGGCATCCGGGTGCGGGCGAGACCCCGGATGCTCGCGGCAAAGCCGAGGGGGTCGCCATGGCTGAGGGCATCGTGATGCTGCTGCTGGCCGTGGCGGTAGCCCCGCCGATCGCGTGGTGTGGTCGCGGAGTCCGAGTGTCGGGCCGGTCGTGGTTCGACATCGTGACCCACGCGCCTCGCCCCGCGAACCGTGCAGCCCGGAGGGTGCGATGAACGCTCGGGCCGAGGTGTCCACTTCTGGACAGGTGAATGACGTCGAGGACGATGACGACGACACCGTACTCCGGGGGGGGCGACTGATGGGTAGCCGCAGCATCCGCGACGGCAAGGGTCACCGCGCCTACCGGCGCGCGCAGGCTGCCCTGAGGCGCCGAACCGCGACGCAGCACCTCCCGTGTGGGCATGGCTCCACGTCGGGGTGGGGCTGTGGCGAGCAGATCGACACCACACTCCCACCCACCCACAGGCGCAGCTTCACCGCTGACCACGACGAGGCCCTAGCTAACGGCGGCAGGCTCGTCGGTCAGGTGCTGGTGCCCATGCATCGAGACTGCAACGCCCGCAAGGGCGACAATGCGACCCCCGAGGTGTGGGCCGCTACCTAGACCGCCGCGCGCGAGAGATTGCATGGACGGGCCGAGGTCTCACGGCCTGCGGAGGCCCGCCTCAGGGACCGTCGCGCGCGGCAACATACATGATCGGACTGGTGTGGTGGCTGGCTGCTGAGAACGCAGCGTAAGGCATGGCCATCGACCCGAAAGGGTCATACCCCTCGGGGTGGCAGGTTCGAATCCTGCGTGACGATCAGCAATTACGAGCATCCGAGGAGGTCACCCATGACCATCAGCCACCGCGTCGACGTGGTCATGGCGGGCGACCGCATCGAGGGGTACGAGGACGTCGCCGACTTCCTCGGCCAGGCAGACGCCATCGAGACCGTCGACGTCGCCCCCGATGCCGGCCGCCGGATCGTCATCGTCGCCCGCACGAAGGTGCTCGGTGCTGAGCTCGCCGAGGCGCGCAAGGTCACCCCTGTGGCCATCGTCACGCCTCGCTCGCCTCACGCCGCACGCGGCATTTGGGCTGACGACATCGTGTGGGCCGACGACTTGACGACTGAGGAACGCGCCAGCCTCGAGCCGCACCTGCTCCCGCTTCTCGCGACGACGCGACAGACCGAAGTGGGGGAGTGAACATGGCGGTGCACTTCGGCAACGTGCCCACGCGCATCATGGTGGGCATCGGCCACGCCGAACCGGGCGAGGTCGCACGCATTGACTTCGAACTGACGGCGAGCACCCAGGACGGCAAGACCGTCGTGCAGGGCAACTCGCGCCGCTTCCGTCGTCGTCTCGCCCTCGCCTTCCTTCGCGTTGCATGGATCGCCTGGACCGCCCGCGACGACGGGGCCGAGGACGACCGATGATCACGCGCTTCCTGGTGCGTCGACGCGACGCCGCTGGTGGCGCCTGGTGGCAGGCCGTCGCCCGAGTGCCCATGCGCCGGTACGACCCGAAGCAGGAAGCTCGCGCACGACGCGCTGAGCGCCGCGTAGCCGCCTGGGACGCCCTTCTGACTACCTGGGTCGACCTGACCCGCCCCAACCGCTGACAGCCCGCCAGGGCGGCCCGGATAAAATCCAGGGTCGCCCTGGCACTGCCCACCTCCCGCGCGGTCCTGGCGCATCTCTCTCCACGCGAAACGGACCAGATGGGTCGATTTCGCCAGGAGGTGGAGGAGATGCCGAAGGCTGAGGCTCCGTGCGGCACCTACACCGCCTTCCTGCGCCACCGTCGGCGTGGAGAGCCGATCGACGACGCGTGCGATGCGGCCCGTGAGCAGCGAAACGCTGAGCGTCGCGCTTCTCGGGCACCGGCGCGGGTGTCGTTCACCCCGGATGCCCCGGATTCATTGGGTCTCGGGGATCGAGGGCGCGCGTTCTATGACGCGCTCACCGGGGGCATTGAGGTGCCTGCGGAGCGTCTCGCGCTCATCGTTGAGGCGGCTCGAATGGCTGATCGTCTCGAGCAGATCAATGACGTCATTGCGGGTAAGGGTGTGCTGAAACTGATGCACTTCCGGGTGCCGGGCGTTCTCGACCCGGCGAGTGGTGTGATTCGGGTCGAGATGAGCGTCGATCACGTCATGGGCGAGGCGCGTCAGTTGCAGCTCGCGTTCGAGCGGATCGCTCGCAGCGTGTTCAAGGACGTCGACGCGCTGCGGGAGAAGAGCGGCGGGGAAGGTGGGGGGCTCGATGAGTTCTTCGGCGCTCCCAACGTTGTCGGGATCTCAACGGCCACGGCTCGAAAGCCGGCCTGAAGCTGTTGGGTCACATGGCGCGCACGTTCTGCGGTTCCTGCAGGCGTGCGGGCTGACGCTCGACGAGTGGCAGGCGTACGTCATCGGTGGCCTGTTCGATGTAGGGCCTGATCAGACGTGGGCGGCGACTGAGTTCGGCGCTCTCATCAGCAGGCAGAACGGTAAGGGGGAAATCCTCGTCGGATACGACCTGGCACACCTGTTCCTGTTCCCGCGGCCTGATAACCGTCGGAAGACGATCCTCCACACCGCGCACGAGATGAAGACCGCGATCGACGGGTTCCAGCGTCTCGTCGGCGTGATCGAGGCCAACCCCAAGCTGATGGCGCGCGTGGCGAACATCTACACCGCCAACGGGCAGGAGGGCGTCGTCCTGAAGAAGCGTCCCCGGCAGCTGCTCGCCGATCGCATCCGCTTCATCGCCCGGTCAAAGAGCTCGGGGCGTGGATTCACCGCCGACGTGCTGGTGTACGACGAGGCACAGGAGTTGAGTCTGCAGGCGCAGCGCGCGTTGACCTACACGCAGTCTCAGGTGCAGAACCGGCAGGAGCTCTTCACCGGCACCGTGCCCGAGGAGGGCGTCAACGACGGTGAAGTGTGGCAGGGCGTCCGCGATCGTGGACGATCTGGTCGCGGCAAGCGCACCGGGTGGATGGAGTGGACGCCGGAAGGGTCTGAGGATCCGAAGCGGGTCGATGACATCGACCTGGGGGACCCGCAGGTGTGGGCCGACTCGAACCCCAGCCTCGGCATCCGCATGCCAACGCAGTCGGTCATCGACCAGTACGAACGCGCGATGGAGACCGACCCGGACGGGTTTGCCCGTGAGCGTCTGTCGATCTGGCCGAACCCAAGACCGGTAGAAGCGGTCTCGCTTTCCGATCTCGACCTTGAGGTGTGGAGTCGTCACACTCATCCGGACGCGGCTGTGGAGGGCGACGGCATTGTGCTCGCGCTCGCGCTGACGCGTGGGGGCGGCGCGGCCACGATTGGTAAGGCCGTCCGCATCGACGACGACAGCATCGCCGTCGAGCACCATCACTCCGCGGCCGGCACGATGTGGATCGCTCCGATGCTGAAGCAGATGAAGACAGAGCTCGGAAACCCGACGCTCGTGCTGGACTCCAAGAACGCCGCGCCTGTACTCTCCGCCCTCGACGCGGCCAAGATCAAGTACCTCGTCATGAACCTCGACGAGATCGCCGCCGCGCACGCGCTGTTCATCGAGTGGGTGAACGCCGGAATGGTCCCGCACCGCGACCAGGCCGAGGTGACGAAGTCCCTCGAGTTCGCGACCACCCGCAACATCGGGCGCTCCGGCATGACGTGGGAGCAGTCCGACCCGACGAAGCCCGTGACGATCGCGCAAGCCGTCACGTGGGCGCTGTGGGGCGTACTCAAGTCCGAGGCGACACCGAAGAAGCAGATGCCCGCCGCGCCGGCACCACGCGTCGTGAAGCGCACCGACAGCGGATACCGCGACGAGGTTGACCTCGCCACGTTCCAGTTCTAGAAGGAGGTCCGCCTTGGCCGAGCTCGGATATCAGGCGGACACCGGAGTCGTCACGTGGGGCACCCTCATCAGCTGGGTAGCCGAGCGCAACCCGGATCTCGCGTGGCCCAACTCGATCGACGTGTTCGACCGCATGCGCCGCGAAGACCCGCAGGTGAAGTCGGTGCTTCGGGCGGTCACTCTTCCGATCATGCGCACCGACTGGGTCATCGACGGCGCCGGATGCCGGCCAGAGGTGGTCGAGCACGTCGCCCGCGACCTCGGACTGCCCATCAAGGGCAAGCCGTTTGTCGCCCCGCGCCGCCGCAAGGACCGGTTCTCGTTCAAAGACTTCCTGCGTCTCTCGCTGCTCGAGCTGGTCTACGGGCACAGCGTCTTCGAGCAGGTCTACTCGATCGACAGCGACGGCAGCACGCACCTACGCAAGCTCGCGTGGCGACCACCGCGCACCATCTCGAAGTTCGACGTCGCGAAGGACGGCGGGCTGAACGCGGTCGAGCAGTACGGCACCGCAGGCGGAGCCGACATCCGCATCCCCGTCGACCGTCTCGTGGTGTTCGTCAACGAACGCGAGGGCGCCAACTGGGTCGGCGAGTCGTTGCTGCGCGCGGCCTACAAGATGTTCGTGCTCAAGGATCGCGTGCTGCGCATCCAGGCGCTCACCGCCGAGCGAAACGGGCTGGGGTTGCCGGTTGTCACGACCGCGCAGCCGCCAGAAAGCGCCGAGTTCGCCGAGGCGACCGAGTGGCTCGACAAGCAGATCGAGAACGCCGAGGAGATCGCGAGGCAGGCTCGCAGCGGTGATGCCGCAGGCGTGGGGCTACCACATGGCGCCACGATGCAGTTCGTCGGCGTCACCGGGAAGCTGCCCGACACGGACCAGTTCATTCGGTACTACGACGAGCAGATCGCTCGCGCGGTCCTGGCGAACTTCCTCAACCTCGGCGGCAACAACTCCAAGGGTTCGTACGCGCTGAGCGATGTGCTCGGGTCGTTCTTCACGGACTCGCTGAACACCATCGCTGAGCAGGTCGCCGACATCGTCGACCAGCACGTCATCGAAGACCTCGTTGACCTGAATTACGGCAGCGAAGAGCCCGCACCACGGCTTGTGCCTGGGCCCATCGGTGAGCGGCAGCAGATCACCGCCGAGGTCATCAAGGCGCTCGTGGACTGCAAGGCACTCATCGTCGATGAGCCGTTGCGCGCGTTCGTCCGCGACCGGTGGGGGATTCCCATCGAAGACCTCACCACTGCAGAACAGCCCGCCGAGGAGGCAGCATGAAGCACAACCGGTACTGGGGTAGCGTGCCGCGTCCGCAGTCGAAGGCCGAGTTCTTCAACGCGGTCGCCGCAGAACGCGCGGACGGCGGCGGGACTGTGGCCACCATCCGCATGTACGGGCCGATCGACTCGTGGGGTGGATGGTGGGGCATCTCGACGAAGGACATCGGCAAGGTGCTCGATGCCCTTCCCGACAGCGTCGACCAGATCATCCTCCGCATCAACTCGCCGGGTGGCGAGGTGTCCGAGGGCATGGCGATTCTGAACATGCTGCGGGCGCACAAGGCAAAAGTCACCGCCGTGGTTGATGGTCGTGCGTGCTCTGCCGCGTCGTTCATCGCTGCGGGGTGCGACGAGTCGGTCATGTCACCCGGGACGCTGCAGATGATCCACTCGCCCTGGGGATTCGCGATCGGCAACGCCCGCGACATGCAGAAGGCCGCGTCCGTCCTGAATGTGCACGAGGCATCGCTCATCGAGGTCTACACCGCCAAAGCGGGCGAGAAGGACTGGCCCGCGCTGCTGGCGGACGAAACGTGGCTGACCGGACCTCAGGCGGTCGAGCTCGGACTCGCTGATCGTGTCGCAGTCATCCCCGACGCCGGAGAAGCGGAAACGGCTGGGTCCGAGCCCGTGATCATCACGGTCGACCCGGAAGAAGACGACGACTTTGACGACATCGACGACGCTGCTTCGCCGCTGATTGCGGCACGTGTCGCCGCGTCCCTGAAACTCCCGAGCTCGTCCGAGCCGGGTGACCCCAACCAGAAGGAGGCGCTCGCGATGAGCGACACCATCAAGGCTGGACTGATCGAACGGCTCGGCGTGAAGGACGCCGACATCTCGGACGAGGCGCTGCTCGCAGCGGTCGACGAGGCGCTCGATGAGCAGGCCGACACCGAGGACGCTCCCGCCGTCGCGACGCTGCCCAAGGGCTTCGTGGCCGTCGACGAGAACGTCTGGGCCGAGACCCAGGCCAACGCCCGCCAGGGCGCCGAGGCGCGCGCACAGCAGGAAAAGGACCGCCGCGACGGCATCGTCGCAGCGGCGCTGCGCACCGGGCAGATCAGCACCGCCTCTGCCTCGGCGATCCGCGAGCAGCTCGACACCGACGAGAAGGGCACCGTCGCGTTCCTCGCGACCGTTCCGAAGAACAGCGTCCCCGTCGAGCCGGTCGGCGTCTCCGACACGCTCACCAGCACGGACGACGCGCTCTACAGCGCCATGTACGGCGCGACCGAAAAGGAGGCCTGAGATGGCTGACTACCTGCCCAAGTTCAAGCCCGGCCAGGCGGTGACCTTCACCGCGTCGGCCGATGTCATCGGCGGTCGCCTGGTCGCCATCACGGGCAACCGCACCGTCGGACCGGCTGGCGCCGACTCGGCCGCCGTCGTCGGCGTCGCCGGGCTCGACGCCAAGACGGGCGAGCGCGTCACCGTGTTCACCCGAGCCGGTTCTGTGCACCGCCTCACCGCCAGCGGCCCCATCGTCGCCGGTGTGAAGGTCTCGTCGGCCGCGGCCGGCAAGATCCAGACGATCGGCTCGACCACCAACCCCGTCGGCCTCGCGCTCGAGGCCGCCGCCGCCACCGACGACGTCATCGACGTCCTGTTCATCTGAGGGGAGTCCAGATGTCGTACACCTACCCGGTGGCGCACCCCACGGGGACGCTCACCACGGAGCAGCTGCACCTGTTCCTGTCCAACCGGAGCCTCATCGCTCGCCGCGTCGCGGACATCACCAAGATGCGGTTCATCGCCGACTACCTCCTGCAGGGTCGCCTCGACGCGACCGGCGGCGGCATCTTCTACGAGACCGGCGAGCCCGTGTTCTCGTCCGAGGATCCCGAGGCGATCTCGCCCCTCGGTGAGTACCCCCTCGTCGTGCTCGACGACGGCACCGTGGTGTCGGCGAAGACCGACAAGTGGGGCCTCGACACGATGGTGTCCGACGAGAAGATCGCCCGCCAGGGTCGCGTCTACGTCGACCGCGGCATCCTCCGCGTTGCTAACACCATCGTGCGGTTCGTCGACTCCGTCGCCATGGCCGTCATCCAGTCGAAGGTGTCCAGCACCTACACCTCGGACACGTGGGACACCGCCGGCGCGGCCGTCGAGGCCATCCTCTCCATCCAGGGTGAGCGCGCCGACCTGGGACTGGGGCTCGAGCTCGACACGGTCGTGCTTCGCCCCACCCAGTACGCCAAGGTCATCCGTCTTCTGATCGACGACAAGGCGCTGCCCCGCGAGTCCGGTCAGACGGCCATCCAGGGCAACCTGCCGGTCGACGCTCTCGGTGTGACGTGGGCGACCACGCCGCACTTCCAGGGAGCGAACCCGCTGCTCGTCGACCGCGACAACCTCGGCGGCATGGCCGACGAGAAGCTCGGCGGACCCGGCTACGCCTCGGCCGGCAATGTCGGCGTCGAGACCAAGTCGATCCGTGACGACGACGCCGAGGGCTACAAGCTGCGCGGCCGCCGCGTCACGGTGCCCGTGGTGCTCGAGCCGCTCGCCGGTGTCCAGCTGACGGGAACGGGTCTCTGATGGCCGGACAGCAGGCTCCTCAGACGGAGGAGCAGAAGGCCGCAGCAGCGAAGGCTGCCGCCGAGAAGGCGGCGAAGGAGCAAGCCGAAGCCGCTTCGGCCGCCGAAGAAGCTGAAGCCGCGCGTGCGGCCGAGGCCGAGAAGGCGACCGAAGGGTTGCAGGTCATCGGGCCCGTGGCGGTTCTGCCGCTGAAATCGGGCGGCGAGCGGTACGTGTACCGCGGCACCCCGGTGAACACCAAGGAGTTCACCTCCGAGGGAATCGAGCACGCCAAGGCCATCGGCCTGGTCGGCACCTCCAAGAAGTAAGCGAGACAGGGGGCGGTGGAGATGATCACACCCGAGGACTTCCCCGGCGTGGACGAAGACGCGGCACGCCGCATCATCGTCGCGGCCCGATCCATCGCCCCCTGCATCGACGTCTTCCCCGACGAGTCGGAGGAGAAGAAGAACGCTCTCGCAATCCTGCGCGGCGTGGCCGCAGAAGCACCCGCCGCCGGGTCGCGCCGCGTGCGCGCGCAGCGCATCGGATCCGCGTCCGTTGACTACTGGGACGCCAACACCTGGCGCGCGGAAGACCGAGCTGCGTTGCGCTCGCTCTGCCCGGCCGCCACCGCATCGGGCGCACCTCGCGGTAGCTTCCCCACAGACCGACCGCTCGCAAAACTCTGGCCGGAGCACTACGCATGAGCTTCCCCCACGGCCGCACCGTGTACCGGCTGCGTGCCGGACTCATGCCGGACCCCTACAACCCGTCGGAGCAGATCCGCGAGGACTGGGAGCACCCGGACATCCTCCCCATCGAGGGGGCGTTCATCGCGCAGACGTCGACTTCGCTGCTCGGCGACGCGAATCGTGCGCAGGCGGTCGAAGCCAAGTCGCTGTTCTGTGACGGTGACCGCGACATCCAGAAGGGCGACCGCATCCGCGACGGCGAGGAGGGCGGCCCGATCTACACGATCGAGGGCATTCCGCCCGCAGCCGACACGAACCCGTTCACCGGATGGACGCCGGAGCGAGAGATCCCGCTGACCCGATCGGTCGGCTGACCGAAGGGAGTCGCCCATGCCGCGCAGCGGTAACACCGTCGTCGAGTTCAACCCGCGGTTCTTTGAGACCGTGCTGCGTGAGCCTCGCGTCGAGGCGCTGGTCGACGGCGTCACCGAGGACGTTCTGAAGGCCGCTCAAACGAACGCGCCCGTCGACACGATGGACTACCGGAACGGCCTGCACATCGAGCATCGAGACTCGCGGTACCGCCGCGTGGCCCGTGTCGTCGGGTCGGACGAGAAGACCCTGCTGATCGAGTCGAGGACGGGCAACCTCGGCCGCGCGGTGAAGGCAGCGAAGCGGTGAGGGTCACACCTCCCGATGTGCAGACCTGGCTCATCGGTCACGTCCGCGCGCTCGCACTTGCCGAGGGCATCGCGGTCGACGTCGCGCACGTCGAGCCGCCGGATCTCGCGCTCCCGCTCAGGCGGCCCCTGGTTGTCATTCGAGACGACTCCGGCTCTCGTCTCGATCACACGACATTCGACCGATCAATCGGCGCGTCCGTCCTCGGCGGCTCCAAGGGAAACCCGAAGCCCGCCAACGACGTCGCCTCCTGGCTCGGCTCGATCCTCTTCGACTCAGACCTCCCGCTTGCCGACGGTTCCCCGATCGCATCGGTCGAGTGGGACGGCTGCAACGGACCGTATCCGGTCCTCGAAACGCTCGACGTCGCTCGCCGGTACTTGACCGCGCAGTACGTCGCTGCCGGCTCCTGGTGAGCCACCCCATCCACACATGAGCCCGCGTCGCGGGAGAAGGGAGAGGACCGTGACCGCGGACTCTCAGGGAAACGACCTCGACGCCGTTCAGGTCCCCATCACCGGCCTCGCCGCGTTCGCGCCGGTGCTCGAGGCGAACATCATCGAGAAGGCCGAACTCGGTGCGAGCCCCCTCGCACTGCCGGCCGCGTACAAGCGCCTCGGCCTGTACAAGCAGGACGGTGGCCCCGCCGCGTCCCGCGAGTCGGGCGACGCGATCGAGTTCTACCAGAAGGGCTACACCCTCGCCGGGGACGGAACCCGCACGGTCGTCATCGGTCTCGCGGAGGATAACGACGCCGTGCGTTCCCTCACCGAGGGTGGCACGCCCGACGCGAACGGTGTCATCGAGGTTTCGTCGTCGCTGCCGAACAACCGCTTCATCCTGCTCGTGGTAACGAAGTACCGCAACGGCAAGGAGAAGCGTCAGATCGGCGTCGCCTCGGTCACCGCGATCGAGCAGGACCAGTCGGAACGCGGCGCCGTCGAGGGCCAGAACGTGACCTTCACCTGGCAGGAAGACGAGCTGTTCAACGGCGCGCCCTTCTGGCAGTGGGGACCCGCCATCCCGGGCGACACCACGCCCTGACGCAGACGACTGGCCGGGGTGTCGTCGGGTCACCCCGGCCAGTCCTTCCCACCCGACACCCGACACCACCCGATGAACGAAGGAGGCCACTGTGGCCGCACGCACCAAGCCCACCACCGCCGACGCGACCCCCGAAGTCGTCTACGACTTCGACGGGTGGACCGAGGAAGACGAGTCGAAGGCCATCGCCGCCATCGCGCCGGAGGTGAAGTACATCATCGTCGAGCGTTCGTTCGTCGGGAAGTTCTTCGACGGCACGATTGTGAAGGCCACCCTCGCGCTCAGCCTCGACGACGTCGACGCCCTCCAAGCCGAGTACGGCAACGAGATCGACCAGTTCCGCTCCCTGATCCAGGTCGTCGGCGGTGACGAGAACGTCAAGGCGCTGAGCAAGCAGGACATCTCCGACGTCGCGCAGATGGCGATGAAGTACTTCGAGGTACTGCAGCGCATCCAGGGGGCAACCCGCCCGGAATGATCGCCGTCGCCCGGCTGATCCGAGAGCACCGCGACGCGGTCGTGTGGACCCTGCGCGCGTCGTGCGGGGTCAGCATCTCGGAACTGGGCGACGGCCTCACATGGGGTGAAGCGCACAGCCTCCTCACCCGCGCCGCCGGCGACTCTGCCACCGCGCTCGGCGCCGAACTCGCCGGATGGGCGTACCCCGCGAGCATGCCGGAACTGCTGACCATCCTGATCAGCGCCGGCGGCGAGAAAGCCCTCGTGAAGGCCGCGATGGGCGCGATGCCGTGGGCGATGAAAACCCCGCGGGGGTCGGACGCCACCGCGGAAGAAGTGGCGACCGCGCAAGCAGAGCTCGAGGACAGCATCGTCTTCGCCGACTGAGGAGGTGCCATGTCGTCCGAGGTCGGATCCGGTCACGTCAGCGTCTTCCCCGTCATGACCGGGTTCAAGACCCGCGTCACCCGCGGCACCCAGGAAGCGGGTGCCGCGGGGGCGAAGACCTTCGACCGCGGGTTCAAGGGCGCGGGCGCATCCGCCGGCCGGACCCTCGGACGTGACCTGAAGGGCGCGCTGGCACAGTCCGCGAAAGACCTTGGCACCGCGGAGGTGTCGAAGTTCACCGGTGAGGTCGCCTCCGCATCCGCGGCCCTCGCGAAGGCACGCCTCAAGCAGCAGGATGACGCTGGCCGCGTCCGCGTCGCCGAGACGCGCCTGCAGGAGGCAATCGCGAAGTCGGGGGAGGGGTCTTCTCAGGCGGTCGCCGCCGAGGAACGCCTGAACTCCGTCCGTCGCGCCGCGCAGACCACGACGGATGCCGTCGCCGCGGCGACCCTCCGTCTACGCAACGCGCAGGAGTCGCTCCGTGCCGCGCAGACGGCGGTGGCCGACTCGTCAGTGGCAGCATCCGGCGGTGTCCGGCAGCTGCTCGCCAACTTCCGCTCCGGGTTCGCCGACGCTCGCGCCGCGCAGTCTGCGTTCAGCGGTGTCACGGGCTCGCTGGGCGGTCTTTCTCGAGCTCTGCTGGACGTGACAGGGTTCACCTACCTGGGGCGTCTGGCGAAGGCTGGGGCGCAGCAGGCGGCAGCTGCGTTCACGTCCATGGCGACAATGGTCGGCGGTGGGCTTGCGAAAGCTCTGACTGCGACCCGCTCGTGGGCTGCGGGTGTCGGTGCGACTGTGCGGGGTGCGTTCAGCCCGTTCACGCAGTACGCGTCGGCGGCGGGCACACTCCTCGCATCCCCGTTCGTCAACCTCGGCACCCGGGTAGCTTCCTACCTGATCCCGGTGACGACGCAGGTATCTGGGCTGTTCACCAAGCTGGGCCAGTCGGTCGCTCCCGCGTTCTCTCGCGCGACCTCCGGTATCGCATCGGCTGTCGCCGGCATCGCTGGGCCCGTGGGGTCTGCAGCGACGCGCGCGTTCAGCGGCATCGTCAGCGCGGCACGGTCCGCCGGTTCCGCAGCGGGGAACGCTCTCGGGTCGAGCATCCAGAACGTTGCCACCGCGGCCGTCACCGTGGCTGCGGCGGGTATCGGCATCGCGTTTGCGAAGGGCTTCGCCCGCCTGAGTGCGATCGATACGGCTCGCGCGAAGCTCACCGGTCTCGGGAACGACGCCGCCACTGTGCAGCAGATCATGGGCGATGCTCTCGCCTCGGTGCGCGGCACGGCCTTTGGGCTCGGCGAAGCGGCCACGGTCGCGGCATCCGCGGTGGCCGCTGGCATCAAGCCGGGTGAGCAGCTGCAGAAGCACCTGAAGTCGATCGCGAACAACGCCTCCGCGGCGGGCATCTCCATGGAGGAGATGGGGTCGATCTTCAACAAGGCCGCGACTCAGGCCAACGGTGTGCAGAACGACGTCATCTCGCAGCTCGCCGACCGCGGCATTCCCATCTACCAGGCACTCGCCAAGCAGATGGGCGTCACAGCCGGTGAAGTGTTCAAGATGGCCTCGGAGGGGAAGGTCGACTTCGAGACTTTCTCGAAGGCCGCGACCGCAGCGGCGGGCACAGTCGCTGACGAGATGGGCCGTACCGTCCCCGGCGCCGCGAAGAACTTCCTCGCCTCGATGGGCCGTATCGGCGCGAACGCGCTGCAGCCCATCTACGGCAAGATCGGTCCTCTGATTCAGGCCGCCACCTCGGCTCTGGGACCGATCGAGGAACGAGCGAAAGTCCTCGGCGACGTTCTGCTGACGGTGCTCGGGCCCGCGCTCGACTCCGTCACAGGGTTCCTCACCCGGATCGGTGAGGGCGCGTCGATCTTCTCCGGCGCGCTCGCGGGACTGCAAGGAATCGTCGGTCCGCTCGTGGGCGCATTCGCCGCGCTCGGCGCCGGTGGGCTCGCAACGCTGCTGACACGCATCCCCCTGCTGACGGCCCTGTTCCCCGGACTCATCGGGGCACTGGGTCTTCTTGGTGGCCCCCTGGGCATCGCAGCGGCAGCGTTCGCCGGGTACGCGCTCAGCGGTGGGGACATCTCGAGCCTGGTCGGGTCGATCACCACCGTCGTGCAAAACGTCGTGGCCGCGTTGCCTGGGCTTGTTCAGCAGATAGCGACGTTCGTTCCGCTGCTGGTGCGCGACATTCTCGCGCAGGTCCCCATGCTGCTGTCCGTCGCGTCGCAGCTCGTGTCGATCCTCGTGCAGGGGATCATCACCGCCCTCCCCATCCTGATGAACGGGGCGCTCGCGCTCGTCACTGGTCTGCTCACCGCGATCGTCGCGAACCTGCCACAGATCGTCGAGGGTGGTATTCGCCTCGTCACGACGCTGCTCAACGGCATCGTGCAGGCTCTGCCGCTCGTTCTCGACGGCATCGTCATGCTGGTCACAGGGATCGTCAGTGTCCTGGGCGGGATGCTTCCCTTGCTGGTTGAGGGGGCGACGACCCTCTTCCTCGGCCTGGTACAAGCCGTGATCACGGTGCTGCCAGAGCTTCTGGCGACCATCGTGGGTGCTCTGCCGGGTATCGTCGCGGCACTCATTTCGATGCTGCCCGTGATCCAAGCGGCAGCGATCCAACTGTTTCTACAGCTCATCCTGGGTCTCCTGCAGGTCATCCCGCAGCTCGTCACCACCTTGGTCGGCGCGCTGCCGGGAATCATCGCCGCCCTGCTCGGGATGCTCCCGCTGCTGCTGACGACGGCGATCCAGCTGTTTCTGCAGCTGGTGCTCGGGCTCGTGCAGGTCATCCCGCAGCTGCTCACCACCCTGGTGGGGATGCTGCCGGAGGTGCTCAGCACGCTCATCGGGATGATCCCGACGCTGCTGACCACGGTCATCGACCTGTTCCTGCAACTCGTCCTCGGGCTGCTGACGGTGATCCCGCAGCTGCTCGTCGCGATCGTGGGGATGCTGCCGCAGATCGTGTCCACCCTGATCAGCCTCATCCCGACGCTGATCAAGGCCGGCGTCGAACTGTTCAAGGCGCTCGTCACCGCGGTGCCGCAGATCATCCCTCAGCTGAAGGACACGCTGCGGGACATGGGTCCGACGATGGTCGACGCGATCGTCGCGCTCGGTCCGGCGCTGCTCGAGGCGGGCAAGGAGATCATCCGGTCCTTCATCGACGGCATCGGTTCGATGATCGGGGAGGTCGGGAACACGCTCGGCGGTCTCATGGACTTCGTCGGCGGGTTCTTCCCGCACTCCCCGGCCAAGCGCGGTCCCCTGTCGGGGCGTGGTTGGTACGCGCTCCGAACCGGTGGTCAGGCGATCGGGCAGCAGCTCGCTGACGGTATCGGCGACGGGCAGCGTGAAGTGGAACTCGCGTCGGCTCGGATGACGGCCGCAGCACAGTCGGAGGCGGCTCGTGTGGCGTCGTTCATTGGGTCGGTGTCTTCGACGCTGACCGCGACGGGTGCTCAGGGCGCCGCGGGCGGCGCTACCGGCTCGAACGGCGACGGAACAGGCGTCCCGGGTGGTGACACGTACAACTTCTTCGGGACGACGCGTACGGCGGCTGAGGAGCTGATCTACGAGGCGAACAAGAAGAAGCGACGCAAGCTCTCCGCTGCGGGGACGCTGACGACGGTGGGGGTGAGCTGATGTACCCAGTGGTGCTCGGCTCACCCCCGGTCGCGCCTCCCGTCCCCGTCCGGCAGTGGCAGGGCATGTCCATCACCTGGACCGGGTCGGACGGTTCCGTGTGGGACCTGACCGACCCAGACGGTGGTGTCGTGCTCGTCCGCGACGGGGTCGAAGGGCTGCACTTCCCCCGCATCGAAAAACACACGACCCGCTCACGCGCGTTCCCGGGTCACCGGCTCCGCGGGTGGCAGACCAACGCGCGCGACGTGCTCTGGAAGGTGTACATCTGGGCCGACGGGACGAACGCGTGGCTCGACCGGATCACGCGGTTCTTCGCCACCATCCACCCGGAGAACGAGGGCATCTGGTCGGTGCAGGTCGGTGACCGGCCTGCCAGGACGCTTCGCCTCACCGGGGTGTTCGACGAACCGCACTCGTATGACCGTGACCCCACCCTCCGCGGGTGGCAGGTGTACTCAATCGCGCTGGAAGCCGCGCAACCGTACTGGCAGGGGGAGCGGGTCCGTCGAGGCCCGTGGGAGTCGCCCACCCCGGTCGGGTTCATCCCCGAGGGCGGTGGCCCGGAGTTCGGGATCTCGTCGTCGGCGAACTTCGCCACGGCCGCGATCCCCAACCTGGGTGATGTGGATGCGTACGGCATCTGGTGGGTGCGGGATGCTCTCTCGCAGATCGAGCTCGGCGTCGGTGACACGCTCATCCGGCCGACGTTCGACCTCATCGAGGGGCAGATGCTCCGAATCGACACGGACCCCCGCAACCCGACCGCGCAGCTCGGACCCGCCGTCGACGACACGGACGACTTCGTCGGTGACGACGTGACCCGGCAGCTCGGGTTGCAGGACTACGCCCGCATCCCACCGGGCGCGTCCGTGCCGTTGCACGTCGCAGCGGTCGGTGCCGGCGCGGTCATGTTCGACCTCACGCCGCTGCACTTCCGCGCCTTTTGAGAGGAGCCACCGTGGACGGTTTGCGCTTCGTCGTCGACGACAAGACCGGGGCGTACCTCCGGGACGTGTCGGGCTTCGACGCGCAGGCCGTGCTCGCTCCCAACGTCATCCCCGCCGCCGAGTTCACCGCCCCGAGCGATCATGCGGTCGCACCGCTGGTGACGCTCGACGGGGCGCGGTGCCGGGTGTTCTTCCGCGGGGAGGAACAGTTCCGAGGTCTCATCCAGGAGACCCCCGGGGAGGGGCCGGACGGCACCGTCACCGCCCGCGTCGTCGGGGATCTACAGTGCCTCTGGTCCTGGTACGGGCGGCAGGTGCCGACGGCACCGATCGTTAACCAGTACCAGGACTACCGCACCTACTCGGGGCCGTCTGAGACGGTGTTCAAGAACGCGCTGCGGGAGAACTTCACCCGCCTGGGCGTGCCGTGGACCGTGGCGCCCGACCTGGGACGCGGGTCTCAGGTCCAGACACAGTTCCGCATGCACCCGCTCGCCGACAAGCTCATCCCGCTGCTCGACGCCGACAACCTCACCGTGGTGCTCACATACATCGACGACGAGAACGGCCGGCAGACGGGGGTGGTCGTCGACGTGCGCGAACCAGACACCGTCCCCGGTGTGCTGACGCTCGAGACCGGCATCCCCGACAGCTACACGTACACCCGGCAGGCGCCGACCATGACCCGCGTGGTCGTCGGCGGCCGCGGGGAGGGCGTGGAGCGGGAGTTCATCGAGGTCATCCACCAGGCACGGGAAGCCGAGTGGGGGATGATCCGCGAGGGCTTCGTCGACGGCCGCAACACCGAGGAAGGCGCGGACCTCACCGTCGACGCGTACGAGGCGCTCGCAGACGGCGCCGCCCGCGTCGGGCTGAACACCACCCTCGTCGAGACCGCCCGGTTCGTCTACGGGAAGACATACCAGGTTGGGGATCTCGTGTCCGTCGATGTGGCGCCGGTGCAGACCGTGCAGCGCATCTCCGTCGCCATCACCGAAACCGCCGACGAGGGCGTCACCGTCACCCCCCGCATCGGGGAGCTCGACGAAACCGAAGACACCGACGCTCGCCTGTGGCGGGCCGTCGCGCGATTGTCGCGCGGCATCCGAGACCAAGGGAGACGCTGATGCCGTCTGTGAACATTCCCCTCAGCGCCGGGTACGGTCGCCGCGGCCCCGACGACACCTCCGCCGGCACCGTCTATGCGCCCGAGTGGTCGGCTCTCGTGTCGAACGCGGGCGGGCACGACTATGGCGTCATCGGGCAGGATTCGTGGAAGGTCACCCGCGGTGCCCTCGACCGGGAGATCGTCATCGCCGCCGGCCGGGGTTTCGGGAAGGGTGTCATCGACACGACCGACCAGGCGTCCCGGTTCCAGCTTCCGGCGCCGTCGTCCGGGTCGGTGTGGCACCTGATCGTCGCGCACCGTGACTGGGCGGCGCGGCAGTCGTCGTTCACCAACCTCGTCGGCAACAGCAACGCGCAACTTCCCGCCCGGGACGTGACCCCCGGTCTGCTGGATGACCAGCCGATCGCCCTGGTACGGGTCACCGCGGGCCAGTCGCAGGTGACGGAGATCCGCGACCTGCGAGTCTGGGATGCCCTCGCCGTCGACGACCTGGTCCTGCAGTACCTGAACCGGCTCGGCTCCAGCGTCACCATCGGTGGCGTCCTGTGGCGGCGGGACATCAACACCCTCGGGAATCCCGTGTGGGTGCGGAACCGCACCGTCGACACGGTCACCGATAACAACGTCCTGGCCGGTGCCCCGTGGGACAAGCGGAGCCCCATCCTGTCGAAGTTCCTCTCGGGAAGCCCCCAGGTCGCCGCCGGCAGCCTGACCACCCTGGGAATCCCCGACGGCGGGTTCCCCAACGGGGGAGTGCTGCACGTCTCCGTGCAGATCACGTCGGGGAACTCCGCGAAGATGTGCACGGTCGCGGAGATCACGACCACGTACATCAAGCTGCAGCTGCTGGACGAGTTCGGAGAGCCCCTCCCCAGCGGAACCGCTGTCCCGCTGTCCGTGCGCGTGGACGGGTGGGTGAGCTGATGACGCAGCGCTACCGCGGCCGCAACGGGCAGGTGCCCGAGTCCGAGCTGACCATCTTCCACCGCGGGAAGAACCGAGTCGATGGGGACTGGTACTGGGGCCTCCCGCCCGCGACCTACGCGAAGCACCTCAACCTGCTGACGCTCGCGCGTCGCCGCGGGCGGGGCGAGCTGTCGCCGTCGGACGGGTGGGGAACGTACCGCCCGCGCGCCGCGCAGGAGATCGCGCGCCGCATCTACGGCAACGGTGCAGCCGTCGTCGGTACCTCGAGCCACGGGCTCTACTGGGAGGGCCACGACACCGCCGCCGTCGACTACTCCAACTGGGGCGAGATCTACGGCTGGGACATCCTCGCGTTCGCCGCCGACTGCCGAGCGGTCGGCCTCACCCCGCTGATGATCGTGCCCGCTCGTGGCTACCCCTACGAGCCGTGGCACGTCATCGATCTGAATCCGCTCGGCCCCGCGCCCGCCCTCCTCGGCCTCGGCGCGATCACCTTCGACCCGCAGGGAGACGACATGTACGACGACAAAGCCCGCGAGGAGCTGATCCACCGTCTCGACGTGGTGATGACGCCCGCGATCGCGCGCATCGAACAGATGGTGCAGCAGGCGCGCGGAGGCGCGTACTCCTTCATCAACATCGAGGGCTCCGACGACATTGTCGTGGTGTCCCTCATCAACGGGAACATGCACCGCATCGGCAACCCGTACCACGCGTCCCTGCTCGATCGGGTGAAGCGCGGGTACTTCGACACCGCGGACATGCTCACCGCCGAGCTCGACATCGTGCGCGGCTACCTCGTCGCCATCAACCCGCCCCCGACTGCGATCGTCGACAGTGACGCCCTGATCGCCGAGCTCTCACGCATCCTCCCCGCGGAGGCTCAGGGTGAGCACCGCGTCGAGGTCGACCCTGCGTCGGTAAAAGCCGCCGTGGACGCCGCGATCGACGCGCACACCTCGACCATCGCGTTCGTGCAGAAGCCCGCATCGTGACCGTCATCCCCACGGCGTGGCGGGAGAAGCTCACCGACATCTGGTTGGCGGAGACGTTCACGGTGATCATCGCGATCGTGTCCGCCACCTACGGGGTGGTCGTCATCGTCACCGCGCACGACCTGCTCAAGGCCGTGTCGTTCCGTCAGGCGTTCGCGTGGGCACCTCCGTACGTGTGGGGCCTCACGATGGTCGTCCTCGGCGTTTTCATGCTCGGGCTTCTCGCGCACTCTCGTCTCGCCGCGGCCGTCCCCGCCGGTCTGCTCGCGCTCGCGTGGATCGCGTGGGCGCTGCCGATCATCCAGTCGCCCGGGTTCCTGTGGACGGCGTTCGTGATCTACGCCGGCATGGCGGCGTTCACTCTGGCGACGGCGCTCGCGCTGCTCGTTCCTCGACGGAAGGCGTGACCCATGGATGCGAGCAAGCCGGTCCGGTTCACGTCCCCGGCCAACGCGTGGGCGACCGGGGCGCAGTTGCTCGCGTTCGTCGTGCCGGTGTTGTCCGTCGCTGAGGTGTACCAGCCGGTCGCGCTCGAGGCCGTGAGCCCGATCCTCGCGGATGTGTGGCAGTGGCTGCTGCTCATCGTCGCGGTGATTGCGATCGCCGCGTCGGTGGGGGTGCAGGTCATCACCGCTCGAGGTGGTGCGCTGATCGTCGCGATGTCGCGTTTGGAGGCGGTGGCGACGTTGCTGATGGCGTTCTGTTTCGGAGCGTTGTGGGGCGCGCTGGTGCGGGAGTACGGCTTCGGCGCGAACCCGCTGACGCAGGCGATGGTCGGGGTGCTCGCTCTCGCCGCCTTAGCCCGTGTCGTGCAGATCGTGTGGGAGATGTGGAAGTACCACCGTGCTCTGCGCGCTGGGAAGACCGTCCCCGTGGAGGCGCTCGCACAGCCGAAGGAGAGCTGATGCAGCCCGACCAGATCGGTGCGCTCCTGACCGCCGCTGGCATCGTCATCGGCTCCCTCGCCGCGCTCATCACCGCGATCGGCGCGCTGATCAAGGCCGCACGGAAGCCAGGCGGGGATGAGCCGGCGCCGCAGGTCGGTATTACCGCAACCGTCCCAGCCGACGACATCGACATCCGGGCGTGGGAGGACCTCAAGCAGCGCCTCAAGGACCGGGACGACGAGCTGCGCGCCATGACCGCCGACCGCGACAAATGGATGCTCCGCGCGCTCGGCGTCGACGAAGACACCCACCCCATCTGACCCCGGCGCCGTGTCGGGGTCTTCGTCTTGAAAGGACACCCCGCATGGAAACTGCTCTCCCTCCCATCTGGTACGCCAGCAAGCGAGTGCTCCGCACCATCGTGCAGGCCCTGGTCGTGCTCGTCCCCGTCGTCAACGGCGTCGGGCTCGCCGTAGTCGGGTATCTGCGTGAGCAGACCGACATCGTCATCCCCGGCACCGTGTTCGTCGTGCTGAACGCGATCGTCGCGGTGACGGCGCTGCTCATGGGTCTCGCGGCGAAGATCATGGCCGTCGCCGGTGTGAACGACCTGCTGGGTCGTATCGGGCTGGGTTCGGTGCCGCAGTCGCAGATCGTCGGCCGCGAGGCATCCACGGGTGCGGTGATCGTCGCCGCGGACCCGAAGTCGCTCACGACCCGCGCCGCGTACTGGGCGTCGCGTCGCGGCTGATGCTCCGTCTCCTGGTGGCGGTCCTCATCGTGGGGGCCGCCACCGTCTACTTCTCGCCTCGGCGTCACGCCGGCACCTGAAAGGAACCCGCCCATGGCCGTCGTCGGATACTTCCCCGCGACCCTCGCCGTCGACAGCAACACCGGCACCCGTCTCCGCAACGCTGAGGCGCAGGTGTTCGCCATGACGGACACGTCGTTCACGACGCCGCTGGCGATCACCGATGTGTCGGGGGTGCCGTTCACCGGCAACAAGCTCATCTCGAACAGTGACGGGATCTACCCGGAGTTCAAGCCCCCGGCGGGGGTGACGCAGGTGATCGTGAAGTCGGGGCAGGCGCTCACCCCGATGACGTCGATCGCTGTCGCCGCGGAGGCGGCGGAGAAGGCCGCGTCAGACGCTGCGGGGTCGGCTACCGACGCCGGAGCGGCAAAGGCCGACGCCGTCAAGGCGAAGGACGACGCCGTCGCCGCGCAGCAGGCCGCGGAGGCCGTCGGTGCGACGACGGACGATCAGATCGAGTCGCGAATCAAGGACTCTACGTCGAAGACCTCGGTGGCCCTTACGAGCGCATTCGGCGCGGCGGCGGTAGCGCAGTCGCCCGAGGTTACGGCGAAGATCAGCTCCGTCGGATCGGGGCTGTTCCCGCCCAAGGCGACTGTGCCGATCGCGCCGTCCACCGGACACCTGCGCCCATACGATCCTGCTCTGCAGGCATACAACCTCCGACCCGACAACCTGCGGAAGATGCGGGCTGCTCTGGCGAACGCCCGGGCAGGGGCGAACCTGCTCCGCAAGATCGTCCTCTGCGGAGACTCCACTGCGAAGGGGGTCGGATCGACGAACACCCTGACGAAGTCGGTACACGGACTCCTTCGCGCAGATCTCGTGCGCGCCGGGTACACCATGACCGGTACAGGCCTCGTCTGGGCGTTCTCGGGCACCGGTGGCGAAGACCCGCGGTGGACGTACGAGACCGGGTGGGGCCCGTTCTCCGAGCCGATCATGCAGTGCAACTCCGTGAACAAGAAAGCAACGTTCGTCAGCGATCAGCCCGGGACTGTCGTCAGCATCGTCTCGCTGAACAACAACGCCGCGGCGACATGGTCGTACTCGATCGACGGCGGCGCCGAGGTCACCGTCACCCCGAGCGGCGCGCAGACCGTGCAGATCACGAACGTCACGGGCCTGGCGAACACGACGCACACGGTCGTGATCAAGTCGCTCACCGCGAACGCCACGTTCCTTTGCGGCATCGAGGTGCGCGGCACGGCCGGCCTCTCCCTCAGCCGCCTGGGCATCGGCGGTGCCACCGCGGCGACGTGGAACACGACCACCTGGTACTCGCCGCGGAAGATCCTCGAGGCGTACGCCCCCGATGCGTTCATCCTGCAGCTCGAGACGAACGACGCCCGCACCGGCGTCGCAACCCCCGTCGCGACCTACGGCACCCGCATGGACGAGATCGTCGCGTGGATGCTGGGCAGGGGCGACGTCGCGCTGATGACGGGCTACATGGTCGAGAACGTCGACCTCACGCCCTACACCGAGAAGCTCTACGCGATCGCGGATGCCCGCAACGTGTCCCTGTTCGATCTGACCGAACGGTGGGGAAGCTTCGCGACCGCGAACTCCCTCAACCTTCAGCCGGATGCTCTGCACCCGGGCGACACCGGCTACGCGGACGCGGTCGCCGGTCTCAAGGCGTTCCTCGGTCTTGCCGCCTGAGATGAAGTGTTCAGCCGTGAACCCACGTATGGAAGAACTCTTCCTCGCATTCGTCGGAGCAGTAGTCCCAGCCCTGTTGCTTCGGCTGCTTCTTGCACTCCATGCACAGGCTCTTGCGGTGCGAGACCCACTCCATAAGGCGGTAGATCGGTGGGCGCTGCTCCATGACAGAGGAGCATACGTCCACTCGACATTTCACCGCTAGCCGCGCCCCCTCTCAATGTATGGGTGGGCGGCTCGCGTCGCGACAACGCCCCCGGTGTCCCTCTTCGGAGGTGACACCGGGGGCGTTTTGTCGTTATGGAGTCGTCTTGGCGGCCAGCTTAGATCTGAGGAGGGGAGTACCTAAGGATCGGGACGACGAGCGTGCCGCCCTCGGAACGCCACCGTCCCATCGCAGGGGTGTAGCCCTCCGCTCGGAGGATGCCCTCGACTTTCGCAGCGTCGTCGGCGTCAGCGAGTGATCCTGAGAAGCCGGGCATCTCGACCATCCCTCCACCTGGACGTTCGGGGGTGACCGGGAGTCGAAGGCGCCAGATGCGGGCGTCTTGGCTGTAGCTGATCAGCGCAGTGAGAACGTCGTCGGTCATGGCCGAAGCTTAGACGGACCGCACGTGTAGCAGGATCGGACGACCTCTACCGGGTGAGAACACCTGGCTGGTCAATCAGGAAGAGAAATGCGACAGCGAATGCGGCCACGGTCGCGGCAGTAAATCCGACGCTCTTCCCCAGGGCATCGAGATGCTTGCTGCCGTTGTGGGCCCACAAGCGAATGCCGGCCCCAACTGCGCCGAGGATGGCCGCCCACACGCCGAAGACTTTGAACGACTGAAGTGGTTGGTCTTGGTGCTGCGAGAAATAGTGCGCAGGCACGGCCACCGCAGCAATCATGAAACCGAGAGCTATCCATACCCAATACCTCTCAAGCAGGGACGGGATTGCCGTCTCCTGATCCTTCACAGTCATAGTGCCCCCTGGTCTTCTTGCCGCGAGTCTTCGCTTGGTGAACGATACTCGAGTGTTGAATGCGTAGCTTCTCAACCACCCAGCGCAGCAGTGACGATCGGCCCGATGGCAGCTGCCGCTGCGGCGGGCACACCCTTGTCCACCAGGCCTCTCACAAGACGCGACAAGGCGCCCTTGTCCGGGGAGGGTTTTCTGAGCTCCGCGATGATGGCGTCCAGCTGCGCCGCAGCTTCGCCGACCTGAGCGTCCACGGTGTTCCCCATGGCGGGACTGACGCTCAGGTGGGTGCTGACATCCACTCCGATGACCGTGTCGAAGTTGCCGCGTAAGGGACCAAGGACGGGGGCGACCACGGTGGTGCCGCTTCCGCCGCCAATCTGTGTTCCAATGAGGTTCTCGATGGTCACCGTTTGCTGCGGGTTCGTGACAATCGATGTCCGCACTGCCTCAATTGCCTTGATGGCGTCTGTCTTCTTCATGGCGTGAAGCTATCTCGCTTTGGTCCCAGTTGTCGCCCTACTCGCCCGCGCGCACCTAGGCTCTGGCCCATGCGCGACGCCGACCGCCAGCACCTCAGCGAACTGCTCCATACGACGTCGCACGGGACCCTCACTCGATCGGACGCAGTGTCCCTGCTCATCATGACGAGGGGCCAAGCCTCTCGGGGATCTTCATTGCGAGACCTCGGCGACGGCATCGCTCACGACGAACGTAACCGTGGCGAGGCATTTGAAGAGCTGCGTCTTTTCGCTAGACAGGTCGTTCGCACTGCCCTGCATGGTGGGCAGATAGAGGCAAAAACGCTGTATCCGATCGACCCCATCATTGAGAGTCTGGCCGGCGTCGCCCGGAAGGTAGCGGTGCCCTTTGAGGTTCGGGCGGCTTACGCTCGACGGCAGACCGTCGCGGATTCTCTAGCGGCTGCGGTGGATGGAACGACGTTCACAATCAACAAGATGGTACGCGCGGAGTTGAAAAGTAACCCACCCCAGTGGGTAATAACCCCCCTATGGGACGTACGTGGTGACGCGCTTCGTCTCTACAGAGAGATCGGATTTGCTGGGCCGCTCTTTCTCCCGTGGACGTTCTGAGTCTGCGCCGGTCCGGCCTATGCGAGCCTGTGGATAGCTTCCGCCGCCCGTTCGTGGTTCATGCCTGGTCACCAGTCGGGTGATGGTCGAGGCCAGCGGGCGTTGTCCTCTCTGAAGGTGACGCCGGGACCTTAGTCTTCGCGGGCGTCCCCGAAGAGGGGACATCATTCATTACAAGCCCCCAGATAGGTTCGTGACCGAGACAATCCAATTTGGGGGAAAGCGTTGAAGTTTCGCAAAATGGTCACAGCGGTTCTTGGTGGAGTGATCGTCGCGGCGGGTCTGATGGGGGCACCTGGCGTAGCTATCGCGGCTCCCGCGACAGCTACTGACGTCTCCGTCGCCGCGGCTCCGACGCCGTGCGATGGGGCGGCGAACGTGCGATTCACGCAGTCGGGCGGCACGTCGACAGTGAAGAACTGCCGCACCGCATCCATCCGCGTGAAGTTCACCGGTAATCAGGTGGGTGCGGGTGTGGTCGATTCGTCGTGCCGCACGCTAAGCCCTGGTGCGTCGACCTCAATCCAGGACGCTCTGCTCGTTCACTGGAAGCAGTGGTCCTACTGCTGAGAGCACGAAAGACGCCCCCGGGTGTCCCTCTTCGGAGGTGACGCCGGGGGCGTTTCGTCGTTGCGTCAGCGGCTGGCGGGTGCAGCTCGCAGGCCGTCCTCCATGTAGAAGCTGACCGCGCCGTTCACATCGGCGACGCCGTAGATGTGCCGGTTCTTCGCGACGTCGCGGATATCGACGACCTTGCCTCGGGCGCCGTCGGTGGGCATGACGTCATCGTCAATCTGGAATCTAGGAATGCTCATGCCCCCGAGCATGTCGGAGAACAAGCAGGGAGCGCTAGCCAGACAATCCGACGAGGGCGGTGGCTCGTCGTCAGGCGAGCATCTTGAAGATGTCTTCTGCCGACCCCTTACGCGTCCGAGATCGCGCAGCTGGTCGATGATGCGCTGGCGTGCGGCCGACAGTTCTCCGCGTGCTTCGATGTCGGAAAGAGTGGACGGTGTCGGAAGACGCTTCGTGGACTCTTACCCATCCGCACGGGCGCGTCGGTGAGGACGAACCCGGCCGGCGCTTGCTGCTCGAGCAGGGTGTGTGCCTCTTTGAGGGAGCGGGCCTCCACCTCAGCGGTGGTGGTCTCGCGGGGGCGGATGGTTCCGATCAGCACCGGTCCATCGTACGAGCCTGTGGATAACTTCCGACGCCGTCCCGCGCTTCGTGCTGGGATGACCGGCATGGATCACATCACCGTCCCAGCCATCATCCGCACAACATCCGAGCCCGACGCCATGACGCTCGAGGTCAGCGTCACGGACGGGTGAGTCACGATCGAACCAGCCGAGGTCGGCGGCCCCACTCTCACGGTCGACGCGTGCACATGGCAACGCCTCGTGGCAGCCAGCGCCCGCCTCGGCACCTAACGCGGCGCCTGCGGGGCGTACGCGGGCAACGTGCTGACCATGTCCGGCGCAAGGGAGGCGCGAGGAGTCGCATCTCTCTGCCTGACGGCTGGGAGGGGGCGTTCTGTCGTGCACGCAGCAACACGCGAGTTGTGCTCTAGTCTCCGATCATGAACTCACCACTCGACTACCTGATCGCGATCTTCGAGCAAGGCGGGCCATTCCTGCTGAGCCTGGCAGCGTTCATCATCAGTGCGGTCGGGGTTCTCGCCCTCACCGGCCCCATTCGAAGCCTCATCCGAGCCAAGACGGCTGAGATAGAAGCGCGACGGCCCGGATCCGGAGACAAACCGTGATCCAGGACTCCTAGCGACTGCACGGTCGGGGCGCGTCCCTGCACTCCTCGGTTGTTGTTGTTGAGCAAAAAATTCGCAATATTGTTTCCCAGTGGAGTTCTGAGAAACAGTTTGGACGGGCGTCATCTCTGATGTTGTCGCGGCCGGCGTGATTGGCGTCTTCGCTTGGGTGCGCAAGAGCACGCGCCCCAGCCACTCCGTGACTATCGTGTCCGGCGTGGTTGAGTACGAAATATGGCCGCTGGGTAACCAGCCAGGCGCGAGGCGCTGGGTCTGAGCCGAGGAAAGCCCGGCAAGACGTCACGAACGTGCCGCAGGATCCACCCGTCGGGTACCTGCGACCGCAGTGAGGTCATGTCGGCGGCTTCGAAGGCTCGGCGGCGGCCGCGGAGGTACGTCAGCTCGCGATCGGCGTCAACAAACGATCGCGCTCGAGGGCAGCGGCAAGGTCGGAGGTAGCTATCGGAGTACCAATACGCAGATGATGAGAGCGTAGAAGAACGCGTTGAAATCGAACGTGCCCCGGACTTTGACAGCCGTGGAGGTGAGGCGGCGCAGTTTAAGCTCCCGCGGCGGCCAGGCCGGACAACGCGGAGCCGAGGGACTTCTCGAAGTAACGCGCGTGGGTCCGCTTGAGAGCAACAAGCGACGGCGCACTCAAGACCGCAACTTCCTCGGTGCTGCTGGCGACCCGCTCGGCGGCGAAGCGAGCCTGCAGGGCATTCTCGCTCGCGCTGGTGCCGCTGAACTCCTGGATGGTGGCAGCGCCGGTCTCACGGTTGTAGATAACAACGAACTGGCTCACGAGACCTCCTGACCTTCATCCATCGCCTCGAGCAGGGCGAACACGCGCTGCAGGCGTTGGATCGATTGTCGCATGGAAACACGCAACTGGGACAGCGTTGGCTCGGACTCCGCCCTGATCCCAGCGTACTCCTCACGCATGGAAGGGCTGATCCTCGCTGCGCTTTCCTTGAGCACGTCATAGTTCACGTAGCCGAGACCCGCCCTGCGGGTCTCTTCTTCGGTTTCCGCGATTGCTAAGGACAGGTTTTGCATCTGATCCAAGATCGCCGTCTTGACCGCGAGCTTCTCTTCGTCCGGCTCGGCGAGCGGTAGACCGTACCTCGGTTCCCTTCCCCAGCGGTCGCATAGGAGCTCCATGAACTGCGCCCATTCGTGCTGCATCTGTGTGCGGAACTGGATTTCTGCGGGCGCTCCACTCAGGCGCACCTCAAGATGTAGCGCTCGATACCCGAACATCGGGCTGGACAGGCGGTCTATGAGGCGTGTCTCCCCAAAACCCCACTCCTGCAATGGAGCGGCCGAGATGGCCTCTTGGATCACGCCTGCCATCATCTCGAGCTCTAGGAGTGAGCAATCTGCAACCACTCTGATACCAGCTACGTCGCGGATAGAGGGCAGCTTGATGTGCGGTTCGCGACGCAGCTTCTCCACAAGAGTCGCGCGCGTCTTGGTCCGCCCAGTGCTCGCTACAGCGAGTCGCGGGAGAGCCCCGGATGCCGCGACCAGCAACCGGTCCATGAGATCCTGCAGAATTACACGTCGTGTGTCGGCATCGATAATGAACGCCTGGTACAGGTCTTCCTGTGCGGGAGTCAGCGGGTCCGCGCTCGCGAGACTGCTCCCGAGACGTTGTAGCGCCTTGGTTCCTAGTTGAGCTCGCTCATAACGCGGGATGACCGTCGGGCTGTCGGAGCTCACCCGACCAACGTTATCCGCCCGCGGATCATGGGCGCTTCAACTCCGAGATCCCCAGTCCGCTGCCGGCGGCCCTGGGTTGCCCATCGTCGCGAGATAGGCGGCGTGCACCTTATGGCAGGCGAGCCGAAGGTTGTGCGCCCATCCGATGACCTCACCGCGAACCGTCACCCGGTAGGCGACCTGCTCACCGTTCATCACGCGACGGATCTCGATACGCCCGTACTCGCGGCCTTGCGGATCGACCATCCGCCATGTGCCGGTTGGGCCCTCGACGGCGGCCATGATGGGGTGCCAGGTATCCACGTGCGCCGGATCCTTCCTCCGGCCGAGAGGACATCAGCCTACGGCGGACCGCCGACATCGGGCCCGCCGAGAGAGCCGGGTAACCCCTGTCGTCGGAGATCAGACGAACACCGAGGATCTCGAGGAGTTCGGAGGGGTGGGATCGCAAACGCGACCCTTCGGCGCTCGCACCTCGCAGCCCCTAGGCGGTGGCCGGGATACGCACTGGACGTTGCGCGTCGCCTATGAGCCCGCATTCGCTCATGCGTTGCACTCACCCCATGACTCCGAAAGAGTTGCCGCAGGAGCCGGTGTAGCGATCCGCGGAGCATCAGTCAAATGGGCCTCGACGAGAGACTGCGGCGGCCGCTATCGCTATCACAACAGTGTTCGCAGGAGGCCATCATGGAGCGCGAGATCAACTGGTTGAATCCGAACGAGTTGGAGGTCATCGCACCAGGGTTGTCGGCGTCTCGTCTGCGGAGCCTCCGCGCCTCCGAAGCCGGTCCGACTGCATGGGAACTGAGCGACGGGTCATCCCTTTACGACGAGCTCGAGTTTCGGCGCTGGCTAGAGGGCACCGTCGATCAAGTGTGGGTATACGGCCCGCCTTTGGCTCGACTTCCGCTGCCATCAAAGGCACGCGAGTACCGGTACCGAGACGCCACGCTCGATGAGCTTCGTCGCCGCACGTACATCACGAAGGAGCAGCTGGTCGCGCTGGTGCCCGGTCTCACGCCGTATAAGGCACAGCAAATGAGGTCCTCCGGGAGTGGGCCGCGGTTTCTGCGACCCACACCCCACACCATCATTTACGTGGCGGAGGAGGCGGTCTGGTGGTCACGTGAGGTGCCCAGCCTGTCCTGGGTGCATGAGGTCGGCTACACGCGCCAAGGAGAAGTGCGCCGGAAGCTGACACCGCCGGTCGGGATCAACATCCCGCTGACCGAGATGGAACTCTCGCGCATCCGTTCGCGCCAGGCAATCCGAGGCCGGTGTGAGCCCTCAAACGGCTGACTTGGTAGTGGAGCGCGCACTTCGCAATCCTCTGAACGCTACGTCTCGCGGTGCGCGACGCCTGCGCGCACCGCTCGGGGCGGCGCGAAAGAGCCCTCCGGGTGTTGACCCGGAGGGCTCTTCGTCAGATTTTGCGGACTATATGCGGACCGGAAGGGCGCGCAACCGCGGAATCCCGCGTCGGTTCCCTAGACCCCGAAGTACAGCTCGTACTCGAAGGGGTGCGGGCGCTGGGCGATCGGCTGGATCTCGTTCTCGATCTTGTACTCGATCCAGGTGTCGATGAGCTCCTGCGTGAAGACGCCACCGGCGAGCAGGAACTCGTGGTCGGCGCGCAGAGCCTCGAGCGAGTCGAGGAGCGAGTTCGGAACCTGCGGGATGTTCTTGGCCTCTTCGGCGGGGAGCTCGTAGAGGTCCTTGTCGACGGGCTCGTGCGGCTCGATGCGGTTCTTGATGCCGTCGATACCGGCCATGAGCTGAGCCGCGAACGCGAGGTACGGGTTGCCCGAGGCGTCGGGCGCGCGGAACTCGATGCGCTTGGCCTTGGGGTTGGTGCCCGTGATCGGGATGCGGATGGCAGCGGAGCGGTTACCGGCCGAGTACACCAGGTTGACCGGCGCCTCGAAGCCCTTCACCAGACGGTGGTAGCTGTTGAGGGTCGGGTTGGTGAAGGCGAGGACGGCGGGCGCGTGCGCCAGCAGACCACCGATGTACCAGCGGGCGATGTCGGAGAGCCCGCCGTAGCCGGTCTCGTCGTAGAACAGCGGCTTGCCGTCGTTCCACAGCGACTGGTGGGTGTGCATGCCCGAGCCGTTGTCACCGAAGAGCGGCTTCGGCATGAAGGTCGCAACCTTGCCCCACTGCTCGCAGGTGTTCTTGACGATGTACTTGAACTTCAGGATGTCGTCGGCCGCGTGCAGCATCGTGTCGAAGCGGTAGTTGATCTCCTGCTGACCACCCGTGCCGACCTCGTGGTGCGAGCGCTCGAGTGCGAAGCCCGCCTCGATCAGCTTGAGGGTGATGTCGTCGCGGAGGTCCGCCGTCTTGTCGACGGGGGAGACGGGGAAGTAGCCGCCCTTGTACGGGGTCTTGTTGGCGAGGTTTCCGCCCTCTTCTTCGCGACCGGTGTTCCAGGCGCCTTCCTCGGAGTCGACCGAGTAAAAGCTCGAGTTCTGCTTCACTTCGTAACGCACGTCGTCGAAGATGTAGAACTCGGCCTCGGGGGCGAAGAACGCGGTGTCGGCGATGCCGGTGGAGGCGAGGTACTTCTCGGCCTTCTTGGCGACCTGGCGCGGGTCCTTGCCGTAGATCTCACCGTTGCGCGGGTTGTAGATGTCGAAGATCATGACGAGGGTCTTGGCCTCGCGGAACTGGTCGACGTACGCCGTGGTCACGTCGGGGATCAGCTGCATGTCCGACTCGTGGATGTTCGCGAACCCGCGGATCGACGAGCCATCGAACAGCTGTCCGACGGTGAAGAACTCCTCGTCGACGGTCGAGGCGGGGATGTTGAAGTGCTGCTGCACACCAGGAAGATCCGTGAAACGGATGTCGAGGAACTTGACGTCCTCGTCCTGGATGAACTTGAGCACCTCGGACGAATCTTTGAACATGAAGACTCCAGAGGTAGAACATTCGGGATCATGCCGGCCTCGGCCAGCCTCCTCGACCCTACCCAGAACCGGTGTCCCGGTCATATCTCGCATGTTTCGGGGATGTTACGGGGCCCCGATTACGCTGGATGCCGTGAGCCTCCCCGCCGAGAACGATTATCCGGGCCAGCGGCTCGGCCTTCCCCGCGAGGGTCGCGGCTCCATCGCCCGGCCGGGGCGCCGGATCGCGGCGCTGTTGATCGACGTCGCGAGCGCCGGTCTGATCGGATACGCATTCTTCTCCGCCCCCGACCCTGTGACGGGTGTTCCGTTCGCCAACCCGATCGCGACGAACCTCATCTTCTTCGCCGTGCAGATCCTGTTCATCCCGCTCTTGGGCGGAAGCCCGGGGCACCGGATCATGGGGATGCGGCTCGAGCTGGCATCCGGGGGCTGGGTGGGCGTCTGGCGTCCGATCGTCCGTACCGTACTGCTGGCCGTGATCATCCCCGCGGTCGTCTGGGACGCCGATCAGCGTGGCCTGCACGACAAGGTGGTCGGCACGGTTCTCGTCCGCACCTGAACCCGAGAGCACCGATGAGAAAGGCCCCCGCCACAGCGGGGGCCTTTCTCATCGAATCAACGGGGGCGCGGTGAGCGCATCTTGGTCGGGTCGACACCCTTCGGGATCGGCAACGACGACAGGCCCTGCGACACCGACGACACACGCTTGATGACGGCAGCCATCGTCGAGCGGTCGACCTTCTTGGGCAGCGCCTTGATGGTCGAGGCCAGCTTGGCGATCGGTACCTCGTCGTCGCCGTGACCGACGTAGAGCACGGTGACGGGGACGCCCGCCGCGACACGCGTCACGCGGGAACGCTCCTCGCCGACGAGACGCGTCAGTCGGCTGCGGTTGCCCTCGCCGATGAGCACGACGCCACCGCGGCCGATGGCGCGGTAGACGGCCTCCTGCGTGCGGGGGTTGACGCCGATCGGCGCCTCCGAGGCCTGCCAGTTACGACCGAGAGACGACGACAGCACGTGCCCGGTCGCGCCGGGCATGCCGTCGATCTTCTTGTACATGGCCGTCGTCGAGAGACGCGTCATGGTGATCATCGAAGCCAGGATGCCGGCCAGCAGACCCGTCACACCCCAGAGGATGACGCTCCACGCCGCCAGCGGCGGGATGAGGAAGCCGACGAGCACGCCGAGGGCGATGCCCACCAGCACGATTCCGGCCAGCAGGAACGGCAGCCACCGGTACTCCTTCTGCGTGAAGGTGTACAGGGTTTTCAGCTGCGAGAAGAAGCCCGGACGCTTCTCGGGCGTGGTGGTGCGAGCGGCCATGAAATTGATTCTATCTTTGCCGCGAGACCTTCCTCCCCAGCGGACGGTTCCGCCGGATGGTCCCCGCTTCCGACTTTTCTCGACACGCGGTCGGAGCGGTTCCGCCACCATCGCGGGATGAGCAGCTCCACGGCATCCGTTCTCGCCGAACCGTTCGATGCGTACCTGCGGCGTCGCGCGCGCAGCACCGTCCCTCTCACCGCGGGGGAGGCGGTGACCGCGGCCGTCGGCCTCCTTCGCGGATGCCGCGGGGCAGCCGCCGCTCGAGAGGGAACGACGTGGTGGCTGACGGCGACCGGCTGCCCCGTGGCCGTGGACGACCCGGGCGGACAGGACGGCGTCGCCGCGACGGCGGAGAGCCTCGCGCACCTCGCCGAGATCGCCGCAGACCCGTCCACCCGCGACATCCTCGGTCGAGCACGAGAGAGCGTCCTGACCCGCCCTCCCCGGGATTGGGATGCCGTCGAAAGACGCCTCTTCTCGCACGCGGCGCCGCTGCCTCTCGTCCTCGGCCCGCTCATTCCGTCCGTCGAAGCGGCTCCGCCTCCAGCCGAGCGCGAAGGTGCGATGGCGCGTGTGCTCGAGTTGGTCGACGCCGATCTGGCCGAGGCGACGCGCAGCGCTCTCGGGGGGATCCGCGAGCGTTGGCGCACGTCACGGATGCTTCGACTCGCGACCGTCGGAGGGGGCCTCGCCGTGATCGCGGTCATCGGCTTCTCGCTCATTCCGGTGGAGCACAGCTCGGCGCCGGCCGCATCCGAACGGACGCTGATGGCTCCCGCACCGACCTTCTCCACGCCGTGGCTGTCGGACCCGCCGCCGGTGGATGAAAGACGCCCGCTCTCCGATGACGTCGAAGAGATCGCGCGGAGGCTCTTCACGGACATCGCCGGATGCCGCGACGACAAGGCCTGCGCGTCGTCCTATGAGGAGAATTCGGTGTTCCCGCGGGAGCCTCTCCTCGCGGATGCCGCCGCGGGGGAGATCGAGGTGGTCGACGACTTCGGGGGAGTGACCGTCGTACGCGTCGACGCTGCAGGATCGACGCAGTACGTCACTCTCGTGCGGCAGAACGAGAGATGGCTGGTCCGCGCCGCCAGAACGGTCGCGGACCAGCCATCATGAGCTGGTGCTCGGCGGGATCAGATCCCGAGATCACCCTCGAACTGCGCCGCCTCGAGGCGAGCCTTGACCGTCCCGAGGAAACGGGCTGCGTCGGCGCCATCGATGATGCGGTGATCGTACGACAGCGCGAGGTACACGTACGAGCGCACCGCGATGGCGTCCTTTCCGTCGACCGAGACGATTCCCGGCTTCTTCACCACGGCGCCGAGGCCGAGGATCGCCGACTGGGGCAGGAACACGATGGGCGTGTCGAACAGCGCGCCGCGCGAACCGGTGTTGGTCAGCGTGAAGGTGCCACCGGCGAGCTCGTCGGGCTTCAGCTTGTTGTCACGCGTGCGGGCAGCGAGGTCAGCGATCTCGCGCGCGAGCTGGGCGATGTTCTTGTCACCGGCGTCCTTGACCACCGGCGTCAGCAGGCCGCGCTCGGTGTCGACGGCGATCGAGACGTTCTCGTGAGCCGGGTAGACGATCTCGTCGCCCTCGACCGTGGAGTTGATGATCGGGTAGGCCTTGAGGCCCTCGATAGCCGCGATGGCGAAGAACGGCAGGAACGAGAGCTTGTCGCCCGTCTTCTGCTGGAACTCGCCCTTCATGCGATCGCGCAGGGCGGCGAGCTTCGTCACGTCGACCTCGACGACAGTGGTCAGCTGGGCCGTGGCCTGCATCGATGCGACGGCGCGCTCGGCGATGACCTTGCGCAGACGCGACATCTTCTGCGTGGTACCGCGAAGAGGCGAGACCTCGACGGGGGCGGCAGCGGCGGGAGCCGCAGCGGCGGGAGCCGCAGCCGGAGCCGACTTCGCGGCCTCGGCGGCCTTGAGAACGTCTTCCTTGCGGATGCGTCCACCGACGCCGCTGCCCTTGACCGAGGCCAGGTCGACGCCCTGCTGCTGAGCGAGGCGACGCACGAGCGGGGTCACGTAGGTGATGTCGTCGTTCGACGACGCGGCGGGAGCCTGCTCGACGGGCTTCTCGGCGGCGGGGGCGGGAGCCGCAGGCTTCTCTTCCGCGGCGGGGGCGGGCTGCTCGGCAGGCTTCTGCTCGGCCGCGGGCTGTTCCACCGGCTTCTCTTCGGCGGCGGGCGCCGGGGCCTCGGGCTGAGCGGCCGGGGCCGCACCGCTGCCGATGCGCGCGAGAGCGGCACCGACGTTGACCGTCTCGTCCTCCTGCACGAGGATCTCCTGCAGCGTGCCGGCGATCGGCGAAGGGATCTCGGTGTCGACCTTGTCGGTCGAGATCTCGAGGAGGGGCTCGTCGACCGCGACGTCATCGCCGACGGCCTTCAGCCAACGGGTGACGGTGCCCTCGGTGACGCTCTCACCGAGCTCCGGAAGCTTCACTTCGGTCGAGTCGCCGGCGGCGGCCGGAGCCGACTGCTCGGCGGGAGCCGCCTGCGCGGCCGGAGCGGACTCGGCGGGAGCGGCCTCTTCCGCGGGCGCGGACTCCTGCTCGGCGGGAGCCGCCTGCGGGGCGTCGTCGGACGACGCAGCGCCCGAGCCGTCGCCGATCTTCGCGAGGACCGCGCCGACCTCGACCGTCTCGTCTTCTTGGACCAGGATCTCCTCGATCACGCCCGAGATGGGCGAGGGGATCTCGGTGTCGACCTTGTCGGTCGAGATCTCCAGCAGACCCTCGTCCTCCTGGACGGTGTCACCGACCTGCTTGAGCCAGCGGGTGACCGTTCCCTCGGTGACGCTCTCGCCGAGAGCGGGGAGGACGACGGAAGTGCTCATGGGTATGTCTCCTTCGTACCGGATGCGGTACCTAGCTTAGTGACCGGTTGCGGTCAGAGTGCGTGCAGGGGCTTGCCCGCGAGGGCCAGGAAGGCCTCGCCGAGCGCCTCGCTCTGGGTGGGGTGTGCGTGGACGAACGGCGCGATGTCCTCGGGGTGGGCTTCCCAGCCCACCGCGAGTTGCGCTTCCGAGATCAATTCGCCGACGCGATCGCCCACCAGGTGGGCACCGACGACGGGCCCGTCGACACGCCGGACGATCTTTACGATGCCCGAGGTACCGATGATCTCGCTGCGGCCGTTTCCGGCCAGGTTGTATTCGTACGCCTTCACGGCATCGGATCCGTAACGATCCTGAGCCTGCGCCTCGGTCAGTCCGACGGACGCGACCTCGGGGTGGGAGTAGGCGACGCGGGGTACGTCGACATCGGGAACGAGCACGGGCGAAAGACCCGCGATCTCCTCCGCGACGAAGATGCCCTGCTGGAAGCCGCGGTGCGCGAGTTGCAGACCCGGCACGATGTCGCCCACGGCCCACACGTGAGCAGCGGCGGTGCGCAGACGCTCGTCGGTCTGGACGAAGCCTCGGTCGAGCACGACCCCGGCCTCTTCGTAACCGAGCCCGGCGGTGACGGGACCTCGCCCGACCGCGACCAGGACGTAGTCGGCCACGAGTTCCGAACCGTCGTCGAGGGTCACCGTCACGGAGCCCGCGGTCTGCGCGAGCGAGGCGAAGCGTCGACCCAGCTGGAAAGCGATCCCGCGCTTGCGGAACGCCCGCTCGAGAGCCTTGCTGGATGCCACGTCCTCCGCCGGCAGCAGATGCGGAAGCGCCTCGATGATCGTGACGTCCACGCCGAACGAACGCCAGACACTGGCGAACTCGACGCCGATCACGCCTCCGCCGAGAACGATCACGCGCTCGGGGATCACGTCGAGCTCGAGCGCCTGCTCGCTCGTCAGCACACGTCCACCGACATCGAGACCGGGCAGGCTGCGGCTGTACGAGCCGGTCGCGAGAATGACGTCGGTGCCGCGATAGAGGTCGTCGCCGACGCGCACCGCGGGTCCGGCCTCGAGGAAGCCCTCGCCGCGGACCACGCGGATGCCGCGGGCCGAGATCAACCCCTCGAGCCCCTTGAACTTCTTGGCGACGATCCCCTCGCGGTACGAGCGCACCCGCACCGGGTCGATGCCCGAGAAGGTCACGTCGACGCCGATATCGGCCGCGCCGCGGGCGGCGTCGGCGACCTCTCCGGCGTGCAGCAGCGCTTTGGTGGGGATGCAGCCGCGGTGCAGGCACGTTCCGCCGAGCTTGTCCTTCTCGACGAGCACCACATCTTTGCCCAGCTCGGCGAGGCGCAGAGCTGCGGCGTACCCGCCGCTTCCCCCGCCGAGCACGACGACGTCGGCGGTGTACTCGGTCACCGCGCGCCGTCCGTGGCCAGCATCTCCACGAGCGAGCGGACCGTTGCTCCCGTCACGCCCTTGTCGGTGTAGCCGAACGGCGCGGACTTGTTCATTCCCACTCCGGCGATGTCGAGGTGCACCCACGGGATGCGGGGGGCGTCGGCCTCCGCAGAGACGCGGCCGACGAAGTGACGGAGGAAGAGCCCGGCGAACAGCGAGCCGCCCGCGGGGTCTCCGATCTTCGCGTTCTGCAGGTCCGCGATGGGGGAGTCGAGGTCATCGACCATGTGGTCGGGCAGCGGCAGCTGCCAGGCGAGTTCTGCCGTGCGGGCCGATGCCGCGAGGTACTTCGCCACCGCGTCGTCGTCGCCCATCACGCCGGTGTGGCGGTTGCCGAGCGCCACGGTGATGGCGCCCGTCAGGGTGGCGACGTCGACGATGAGATCGGGGTTCTCGCGGCTAGCCGCAGCGAGGCCGTCGGCGAGCACCAGGCGCCCCTCGGCGTCGGTGTTCAGCACCTCGACCGTGGTGCCGTCGAGGGTGCGCAGCACGTCGCCCGGGCGCGTCGCACGGCCCGACGGCATGTTGTCGGCGATGCAGAGCCAGGCGCTGACGTGGACGGGCAACTGCATCTCGGCCGCGGCCTTGAGTACCGCCAGCACCGTCGCGGCGCCGCACATGTCGTATTTCATTCCGACCATCGATGCCGGCGGCTTCAGGGAGAGACCACCGGTGTCGAACGTGATGCCCTTGCCGACCAGAGCGACGTGGCGCTCGGCACCGGCGGGGGAGTAGTCGAGGCGCACCATGCGCGGCGGGCGATCCGACCCCTGACCCACGCCGAGGATGCCGCCGTAACCACCCTCGCGCAGGGCGGTCTCGTCGAGCACCTCGACCTCGACGGGGAGACCCTCGACGGCCTTGACGGCGGCGTCGGCGAAGTCGGACGGGCCGAGCCACTCGGCGGGCGTCGTGACGAGGTCCTTCACCAGAGCCACGGCTCCGGCGACGGCCGCGACCGCCGCGGCGTCGGCGTCAGCGGGCGCCTCCTCGGCGACGACGGTCACGCGGGTGGCGCGCACCTTCGCGGCCTTCTTCTTGTAGTCGGCGAAACGGTAACCGCCCAGGGCGGCGCCCTCGGCGATCGGGCGCCAGGCGGAGGAGGCGAGCGACTGCACGGCGATGTGCTCGAAGCCGGTCAGCTGACGAAGACCGGTGCCCGCGGCGTCGCGAAGCGCGGCCTCGGTGGGGTTCGCGCCCGCACCTGCGACGGCGACCGGTGTCGCCACTCCCGGGACGTGAACCCGCTGGAACGATCCGGCGGCACCGGTGAAGCCGACCGCCGACAGAGCCGACCCGAGACCTTCCCAACCGTCGGGATCCGGGGATCCCTCCGAAAGGGTGGGAACGATCAGCAGGATCGCATCGGCGTCGGACTCGAGAGCGGGGGCGTGGGTGTACGCCACGGAGGGAAACGGCATGGCATCCATCCTAGGTTCGAGCGTGTTCGCTAGGAGCGGGACGCACCGCGACCGACGCATCCGGCACGCTCGTAGAGTGGAGACATGCGCTCCTCCGCCCCGCTGTACGACCGCGCCCCCGCGGCGCCACCCGTGCCGTCGGGCCTGCCGCTCGTGATCGCCTTGACCGGTTTCACGGATGCCGGTGGGGCGGTGACCCGCCTGGTCGAGTACTTCCGCAACGACGTGCAGCCCAACGCCCTCTTCGTCTTCGACAACGACTCGCTTCTGGACTACCGCGCGCGTCGCCCGGCGATCACCTTCGTCGAAGACCACCTCACCGACTTCCGTCCGGCGCGCCTCGAGCTCTCGCTCGCGCACGACTCACTCGGACAGCCGTTCCTCCTTCTTGCGGGGTACGAGCCCGACTTCCTCTGGGAAGCGTTCGCCGAAACCGTTCTCGAGCTGTCGGCGGGTCTGCAGGTGTCGTCGATCACCTGGGTGCACGCCATCCCCATGCCGGTGCCGCACACGCGCCCCATCGGTACCACCGTCAGCGGGACGCGCCCCGATCTCGCCGAGGCCCACTCCGTCTGGCGTCCGCACACGCAGGTCCCCTCGACCGCGGGCCATCTGCTCGAGTACCGCTTCGCGGAAGCCGGCGCCAAGGTCGCCGGTTTCGCGCTTCTCGTTCCGCACTATCTCGGTGATACCGAGTACCCCGCTGCGGCCCTCGCCGCCCTCGACAGCCTCACGGTCGCAACCGGTCTGGTGTTCGCAGGCGAAGTGCTCCGCGAAGAGAACCGCGAGTTCCTCGGCAAGGTGACCGAGCAGGTCGAGGCGAGCGACGAGCTGACCCGCATGCTGGAGAACCTCGAGGAGCGCTACGACGCCTACATGGCGGGCTCCACGCAGGCCACCCCGATCATCCACACGGGCGATCTCCCCAGCGCCGACGAACTGGCCGCCGAACTGGAGCGATTCCTCGCCACCCGGCCCGGCGACGACGATCGCCGCGGCAAGCTCGGCTGAGATCGGTCCTGCACCGCACGTTCCCGGTTGCCGAGAAGACGGCATCCGGGAATGCCTTCCTGCTCGCGGACGTTGTCTACGCATAGATCCCAGGCCCACGTCAAGTCCCGGTCCGGGAATGTGAGACAATGAAGAACCTGACCCGTTGTCAACCGGACCAGGAGCCCCCGCTCCTCGGTTCGGGACTTGACAAGGGTCTTACTAGTGTCCGAGAACGACCGGTGGCCGTGCAGCGTGCGTTCCCGGTGAAAGGCGAAACGTGGCAGACACGACAACCAAGACCCGCTCCCGGAGTGCGAAGGACACCGAACTCGAGAACTCCGAGGAGACCGTGACGGCGTCGAAGACGACGACCGCCAAGAAGGCCCCCGCGAAGAAGGCTCCGGCCAAGGCCAAGGCGGCTCCCGCCAAGGCGAAGACGAAGGCCAAGAAGGACGACGACCTCGAAGAAGACGAGGAAGACGTCGAAGTGGGCGATGTCGAGATCGACGACGCCGACGACAGCGACGACTCCGACGACGCGGCCAAGACAGACGCGAAGAAGTCCGACGACGACGACGAGGACGAGACCCCGGCGGCGCCCGCCGAGGCCCTCCCCACCGGCGCGATCGTCATCTCGTCGAGCGACGAGGACGACGTCCCCGTCTACTCCGCGCAGATCACGGGCGCGACCGCCGACCCGGTCAAGGACTACCTGAAGCAGATCGGCAAGGTTCCGCTGCTGAACGCGGCCGAAGAGGTCGAGCTCGCCATGCGCATCGAGGCGGGTCTGTTCGCCGAAGAGAAGCTGTCGAACATGACCGCGGCCGAGAAGACGAGCCAGCTCGGTCTCGATCTGCAGTGGGTCGCCCGTGACGGTCAGCGCGCCAAGAGCCACCTGCTCGGCGCCAACCTCCGCCTGGTCGTCTCGCTCGCCAAGCGCTACACCGGTCGCGGCATGCAGTTCCTCGACCTGATCCAGGAAGGCAACCTGGGCCTCATCCGTGCCGTCGAGAAGTTCGACTACACCAAGGGCTTCAAGTTCTCGACTTACGCCACCTGGTGGATCCGTCAGGCGATCACCCGCGCCATGGCCGACCAGGCCCGCACGATCCGTATCCCCGTGCACATGGTCGAGGTCATCAACAAGCTGGCCCGCGTCCAGCGTCAGATGCTGCAGGACCTCGGTCGCGAACCCACTCCGGAAGAACTGTCGCGCGAACTCGACATGACCCCCGAGAAGGTCATCGAGGTGCAGAAGTACGGCCGCGAGCCCATCTCCCTGCACACCCCTCTCGGCGAGGACGGCGACAGCGAGTTCGGTGACCTCATCGAGGACACCGAGGCCGTCGTCCCGGCCGACGCGGTGGGCTTCACCATGCTGCAGCGCCAGCTCGAGTCGCTCCTCGACTCGCTGAGCGAGCGCGAGGCCGGCGTGATCCGCATGCGCTTCGGCCTCGGCGACGGTCAGCCCAAGACCCTCGACCAGATCGGCGACACGTTCGGCGTCACGCGCGAGCGTATCCGTCAGATCGAGTCGAAGACGATGGCGAAGCTGCGTCACCCGAGCCGTTCGCAGTCGCTTCGGGACTACCTCGAATGAGCGCGGAGGCCAACGCCGGCAAGGCGCTCACCGTCACCGTCGAGGGCACCTCGTACGCTCGCATCCCGATCCGCACGCGGGTCGTCATGCCGGGTGACGACCTCGACGCCTTCATCCTCGAGTACGCGAAGGATGCCGTGCAGCCGGGCGACCTGCTGTTCGTCACCGAGAAGATCGTCGCCATCACGCAGGGTCGTTCGTTCAAACTCGACACCATCAAGCCCCGAAAGCTGGCTCTGTTCCTGTCGAAGTACGTCACTCGCACGCCGTACGGCATCGGTCTCGGCATGCCCGAGACCATGGAGATGGCCCTGCGCGAATGCGGAACGCCCCGCATCCTGTTCGCCGCCGCCGTCTCGGCCGTGACCAAGGCGATGGGTCGCAAGGGCGACTTCTACCGCATCGCCGGCGACAAGGCGCGCGCGATCGACGGCCCCACCAAGGGCACGATCCCGCCGTACAACCAGGCCGTCGTCCTCGGCCCTGAGCGTCCTCGCGAGGTCGCCGCGCGCCTGAAGTCGCTGCTCGGCGGTGACCTGCAGGTTGCCGTGGTCGACATCAACGACCTCGGTGGCAACATCCTCGGCTCCACGATGGACAAGGCCGGCGAGAAGCGTCTCGTCGCAATCCTGAAGGACAACCCGCTCGGCCAGGGACACGAGTCCACGCCGCTGGGTATCGTCCGCCACAGCTGAGACCATCCGACGAGAAGGCCCGCTCCCGTTCCGGGGAGCGGGCCTTCTCGCTGTCCGGATGCCGCGGGGCACGCGGCGAAGACGGCGACCGCCCACGTGCGCCGGGCACCGGATCCAGAGCCCACGCGAGAGGCCCGCCCCCGACGCGGGAAGCGGGCCTTCGGACGCTCGGGCTCAGAACCCGATGGCGGCCTGGTAGCGCGGCTTGTGGCCGGTGCGGATTCCGGTGACGCTCGGCTTGTTCTCGTACACGCCGGCGCCCCAGTTGCCCTCGACGAGCACGGGTCCGTCGGGGCCGACGACGATGTCCCAGCCGACGTACTGCACCTGGGGCACGACGCGCGCGACCCGGTCGACGAACGCCTTCACGTCGTCGATCATCGGCAGCTGGAAGTCGGCGATGCGCGCTCCCGAGTCGGGGTGCAGCTCGTGCACATGCCCGTGCGAGTCGTAGCCGGCGCCGAGGGCGTGGCCGTTCTCGTCGAGCATCGTGTAGAAGCCGCCGAAGGTCATCTGGTCGCTGACCGCTCCGCGGCCGAACTTCTGCGCCATCGCGAGGATGTGCGTCTTGTCTCCATCGAAGAAGGCCGTGACGCGCGTGGTGTTGACCGTGCCGGGGCAGACGGCCGCGAGGTCGTCGTGCTGGCGGATGACCTCTTCGACGAGGATCTCGCCGCGCTCGAGCAGCCCGCGGTGGAACTGCTCCCAGTCCTCGACCTCGGCCGCGTGGTAGCGGTGCACGCCGGTTCCGGCCTGACCGACCGGCTCCTTCGTGACGATGGTGCCGAGACGCTCGGTGAAGGCGCGCAGCTCGTCGGCGTTGTCTGCGTCGACCACCATCCACTCGCGGCGGAGGAACTCGCTGAACGTGCGGTCGAACTCGACCTTGTCCTGGAAGAGGCCGCGGTAGTCGGGGTGGTCGTACTTCTGCGAGATCTGGTTCGACACCGGATGCGTCATGTAGGTGGCGCGCTCGGCGGGGGTGAGGATCGCGAAGTCGTAGTCGATGTAGTCCTGGAAGCCGACGTTCTTCACACCCGCTTGGAACAGCATGTCGGCGACGACGAGCGGCAGGGCCTTGCCGTGCTGGGCCGAGGCTTCTTTGGCGCGTTCGACGACGGATCCGACGTCGATGCGGCGGGCGCGTCCGGCGAGGTAGCGAAGGCGCGTGACGGGGGAGAAACCCTGCTGAGGCATGTGGCTCCGGGGTCGGGGAAGGAGGACCCCGTTAGTCTAAAGGGGTGACCTCCACGCTCCCTGCCCGCTTGCCCGCGGCCGGGGGAGTGGCGCCCGTGGCGCTCGTCTCGGAGTCCGCCCTGCGTCAGAACGCCCCGCTCGCCCTCGCGGCCGGCACCGGCTCACGCGCCGACGACGTCTTCGCCGCCGATGCCTGGGGCCACGGCGCGGAGTGGGTGGCATCCGTGCTCTCGGATCTCGGGATGGATGCCGCACCCCTCGACGCCGCGGTCCTGTTCGGCCTGCCCGGCTCGCACGCTCGCCCCGTGCTGTCGCTGCGCGGTCGAGCGCTCGGCACCAAGCCCCTGCTGCGCGGCGAGGGCGTCTCGTACGGGTACACGCACCGAGCGCCCCTCGACACCACCGTCGCCCTGGTGACCGGCGGCTACGCCCAGGGCGTCGTGCGATCCCTGGGCAACGCGGTCTCGGTCTCGATCGACGGCCGACGTCATCGCATCGTCGGGCGCGTCGCCATGGACGTCTGCGTCGTCGACGTCGAAGACGCCGTCGTGCCGCGCGGCTCCGAGGTGGTCTTCTTCGGCGACCCTGTCGCGGGTCACCCCTCGCTGCGGGAGTGGACGGATGCCACCGGCCTCACCCCGGCCGAGATCATCGCCGTCGTGGGGGTCCGCGCGGATCGGAGGGTGACCGCGTGAGCGCCGTCTACCGCGTCGACCTCGACGCTCTCGCCCGGAATCTCCGCCGCGTGCGCGAGGCCGTCGCCCCCGCCACTGCCATGCTCGTCGTCAAGGACGACGCCTACGCCCACGGGCTCGAACCGATCGTGAGGCGTGCCGTCGAAGAGGGCGTTCGCTGGATCGGCGCCTTCGACGTGGTCACCGGAACCGAGGTCCGCCGCATCGCTGGACCCGACGTCCGCATCTTCGTGTGGCTCATCGGCGGGAGCGACGACCTCGCCGCGGGCGTCGATGCCGACCTCGACCTCGGTATCGGCGACGAAGCGCTGCTCGACGATCTCGCGGGTCTCCGCCTCGAGCGCCCCGCACGCGTGCACCTCAAGATCGACACGGGCCTGCACCGAAACGGGATCCGTCCCGAGCGGTGGAACGCCGCACTCGCGCAGACCGCCGCGCTGGTCGCCGACGGCCGCGCCGTGTTCGAGGGCATCTGGTCCCACATCTCGGAAGCCTCGGATGCCGATGACGACGACGCCCGTGCGGTGTTCTTGGCGGCGCGGGAGACCGCGCGCGCCGCGGGGCTCGATCCCCGCTTCTCCCATCTGGCAGCCAGTGCGGCGGGTTTCGCCCGGGGCGAGTTCCGGGAGGATCTGGTGCGCGTCGGGGCGTTCTCGTACGGCATCCGTCCCGCCGGCGGACCCAGCGAGGTCGAGCTGGGCATAGAGCCGATCAGCCGCCTCACCGCCACGGTGACCGCCGTCGACGCCGCGGGCGTCCACCTCGACGTCGGAAGCCTGCACGGGCTGCCGAGCGCCCTCGGCGGACGTTTCGACGCGCCCACGCCGGAGGGGCCTCGCCGCGTCGAGGCCATCACCCCGACCGAGACGGTGCTCGCCCCGTGGGCGGGTGCCGCTCCCGGTGACGAGATCGTGCTGTTCGGCTCGGGCGCCCTCTACGGCGTCACCGACCTCGCCGAACTCATCGACACGATCGGCGAAGAGATCGCGTTGCGCGTGTCTCCCACCGTGCCGAGGTCCTATCTCACCGATCGAGCCTGAGACGCGAAACGGGCCCCGACGCACAAGGTGCGCGGGGCCCGTTTTCGATGACGCGGTCTTACTCGGCGGCGTTCAGTCGCGCCGTCTCGTCGTGCCACGAGGTGGCGACGCTGCGGAGCTTCTCTTCGTACTTGCGGCCGTGGTGCGCACAGAACAGCAGCTCGCTGCCGTTGACCGTCGCGGCGATGTACGCCTGTGCGCCGCAGGAGTCGCAGCGATCCGCCGCCGTCAGGCGGTGGTCGAGGACGGCTGACGCTTCGGGTGCAGTCGTGGTGGTCATGTCGGGTGCCCTCCTCAGGTGGTCGTGGGCGAGTCTCCATATACAACCACGCGGATGTTTCCCCTATGCCGCGGCTTGATCACATTTCGCTGTGCGCGTACGGTGACCCGACCCGCCTGTGTGTCTGGCAGTGGATGTCGGTGCCCCCGATTACGCTCAGAGATCGTGACGTCCGAGTACTCAGCCCATCATCTGCAGGTCCTCGAGGGCCTCGAAGCCGTGCGTAAGCGCCCGGGCATGTACATCGGGTCCACCGACTCCCGCGGTCTCATGCACTGCCTGTGGGAGATCATCGACAACTCCGTCGACGAAGCCCTCGGCGGACACGGCTCGCGCATCGACATCGTGCTGCACGCCGACGGCAGCGTCGAGGTGCGCGACCGCGCCCGCGGCATCCCGGTCGACGTCGAGCCCCGCACCGGCCTGACCGGTGTCGAGGTGGTCTTCACCAAGCTTCACGCAGGTGGCAAGTTCGGCGGCGGATCCTACGCTGCCTCCGGCGGTCTGCACGGCGTCGGCGCCTCAGTCGTGAACGCGCTCTCCGAGCGCCTCGACGTCGAGGTCGACCGTGGCGGCAAGACCTACGCGATGTCGTTCCACCGCGGCGAGCCCGGTCTCTTCGCGGGCGACACCCCCGACTCCACGTTCACGCCGTTCGAACGCAGCAGCGAGCTGCGCGTGATCGGCAAAGCGCCGCGCGGTGTCACCGGCACGCGCATCCGTTACTGGGCCGACCGACAGATCTTCACCAAAGACGCCGCCTTCGGCCTCGATGAACTCGTGCAGCGCGTGCGCCAGACCGCGTTCCTCGTGCCGGGACTCGAGATCGTCGTGCAGGACGAACGGGGCGAGGAGCGCGTCGAGACCAGCTACCGCTTCGACGGCGGGATCTCGGAGTTCGCGGAGTTCCTCGCACCCGACGCCGCCGTCACCGACACCTGGCGTCTCACCGGCACCGGTACCTTCACCGAGACCGTCCCCGTGCTGCAGCCCGGCGGATCGATGATCCCCACCGAGGTCGAGCGCGAGTGCGAGGTCGACATCGCGGTGCGCTGGGGCACCGGCTACGACACGACGACCCGCTCGTTCGTCAACATCATCGCCACCCCCAAGGGCGGCACGCACCAGCAGGGCTTCGAGCAGGGCCTGATGAAGGTGCTGCGTTCGCAGGTCGAGCAGAACGCCCGAAAGCTCAAGGTCGGCAGCGACAAGATCGAGAAAGACGACCTGCTCGCCGGTCTCACCGCCGTCATGACCGTGCGCCTTCCCGAGCCGCAGTTCGAGGGCCAGACCAAAGAGATCCTCGGCACTCCCGCGGTTCGGCAGATCGTGGCATCCGTCGTTCAGAAAGAACTGTCGGCCCGCTTCGCCTCGCCCAAGCGCGACGACAAGGCGCAGACCGCTCAGCTGCTCGAGAAGATCGTCTCCGAGATGAAGGCGCGCATCTCGGCGCGCACCCACAAAGAGACCCAGCGTCGAAAGAACGCCCTCGAGTCCTCCTCGCTTCCCGCGAAGCTCGTCGACTGCCGTTCCAACGACGTCAACGACTCCGAGCTGTTCATCGTCGAGGGCGACTCCGCCCTCGGCACGGCGAAGCTCGCCCGCAACAGCGAGTTCCAAGCGCTCCTGCCCATCCGCGGCAAGATCCTCAACACGCAGAAAGCCTCGATCAGCGACATGCTGTCGAACGCCGAGTGCGCCTCGATCATCCAGGTGATCGGCGCGGGCTCGGGTCGATCGTTCGATCTCGACGCGGCCCGCTACGGCAAGATCATCCTGATGAGCGACGCCGACGTCGACGGCGCGCACATCCGAACACTGCTGCTGACGTTGTTCTTCCGGTACATGCGCCCGCTCGTCGAGGAGGGCCGGGTCTTCGCCGCCGTACCACCGCTGCACCGCGTGATCGTCATGAACCCGGGCACCAAGCCCAACGAGACGATCTACACCTACAGCGAGCAGGAGCTCCACACCCTGCTCACCAAGCTCAAGCGCGGCAACAAGCGTTGGCAAGAGCCGGTGCAGCGGTACAAGGGCCTCGGCGAGATGGATGCCGATCAACTCGCGACGACGACCATGGATCGCGGCGGCCGCATGCTGCGCCGCGTTCGCGTGCAGGACATGGAGGCCGCGGCATCTGTCTTCGATCTGCTCATGGGCAGCGACGTCGCCCCGCGCCGCGAGTTCATCATTGACTCGAGCGACCGCCTCGCGCGCGAGCGCATCGACGTCTGACGCCCTTTTCGTCGGCGCCCCACTCGGGTGCGCCTCTGTGCCGGACCGTCGGGCGGACTCGGGGCTCGACACGCCGCCCCTGCCGCCCCTGCCCGCGCGCGCCACCGACGAACTCCGCACGACGGCACATCGCCACACCCAGAGAGGGCGCTCCCACTGCCGGCCCGAAAGGTACCGTCGGGCGGACTCTCACCCCGACACGCCTCCCCAGCCACCCCTGCCCCGGCGCGCCACCGATCAACTCCGCACGACGGCACAAGGCGAGCCGACGGGGAGCAGCCGGGCTCAGCGCACGACGGTCCCGATCGCGCCGATGACGGCCTCGAGCGGCTGACCCGACGCGTCGCGCTTCGCGCCGGACTCGGGCAGGGCCCGCACCGAACCATCGGTGCCGACGGCGCGCGGATCGGAGCCGACCCAGGCGAGCACGAGGGCGTGCTCGCCGCGGAGCAGACGCTGCGCACGCACGCCACCGGTGGCGCGGCCCTTCGCGGGGAACTCGGTGAACGCCGACACCTTCGCGCTGCCCGCGTCCGTGCCCGGGAGTGCATCCGACGAACCCGCGACCGTGACCACGACGGCGTCGAACGCCGAGGCACCGACCACGGCGAACGAGATCACCCGGGCGCCGTCGGAAAGACGGATACCGGCCATACCTCCCGCGGATCGTCCCTGCGGTCGCACGGATGAGGCCTCGAAACGCAGCAGTTGCGCGTCGCTCGCGACGAAGACGAGCTCGGCGTTGTCGCCGGCGGGGGCAGCGCCGACCACACGGTCACCGTCGCGGAGCGAGATGATCTCGATCTCGTCCTTCGTACCCAACTCGGTCGCTGCGACGCGCTTGACGACCCCCTGCTCGGTGCCGAGGGCGATCGTGGGGGAGTCGACCAGCGGCACGAGAGCCACGACCTTCTCGCCCTTCCCGAGAGCGAGGTACTGCTCGACCTTGGTACCGGCAGCGACCTGCACGGAGTTGGCGGGAACCGAGGGCAGGTCGACGGGGGAGAAGCGGACGAGGCGTCCGGCCGACGTGACCGCTGCGATGTCGCCGCGGGTGGTCGTGTCGACGGACGAGCGGATGGCGTCGTGCTTCGACCGACGCGCGGGCGGGACCACGCCGCCGGCGGGGGCGTCGGCCACGAGCTCAGCGCGGACCATGCGGCCGGTGGCCGAGAGATACACACGGCACGGTGCGTCCGCGATCTGCAGGTCCGCGGCGGCGGCCTTCGCCGAACGGGGCTGCACGGGTCCGCCGTTGAGCAGCATGGTGCGCCGCGGGGTGCCGTGCGCCTCGGCCGCGGCATCGAGTTCTCTGGCCACCTGCTGGCGCAGCAGCGTCTCGCTTCCGAGCAGTTCGACGAGCTGGGCGATCTCGGCGTTCAACTGATCGCGCTCGGCCTCGAGCTCGATGCGCGAGAACTTCGTCAGCCGGCGCAGGCGCAGTTCGAGGATGTACTCGGCCTGCGGGTGCGAGAGGTCGAACACCTCTTGCAGCTTGGTGCGCGCCTGCTCACCGTCGTCGGAGGAGCGGATGACCTGGATGACCTCGTCGATGTCGAGGATCGCGATGAGCAGACCCTCGACGAGGTGCAGACGCTCCCGTTTGCGGGCCAATCGGTACTCGCTGCGTCGCGTGACGACACGAATGCGATGATCGATGTAGACGCGCAGCATCTCGCGCAGACCGAGTGTCTGCGGCTGCCCATCGACGAGCGCGACGTTGTTGATGCCGAACGAGTCCTCGAGCGGGGTCAGCCGGTACAACTGCTCGAGAACGGCTTTCGGGTCGAATCCGGTCTTGATCCCGATGACGAGGCGCAGACCGTTGTTGCGGTCGGTGAGGTCGGTGACGTCGGCGATGCCCGTGAGCTTCTTCGCCTGCACGGCGTCTTTGATCTTCTCGATCACGCGCTCGGGGCCGACGAGATACGGCAGCTCGGTGATCACGATGCCGGTGCGACGCGGACCGAGCGACTCGATCGACGCCTTCGCGCGGGTGCGGAACGTTCCGCGGCCGTTCGTGTAGGCATCTTTGATGCCGTCGAGGCCGACGATGATTCCGCCCGAGGGCAGGTCGGGGCCGGGGACGAACTCCATGAGCTCTTCGACCGTGGCCTCGGGGTGCTGCAGCAGGTGAATGGCTGCGGCGACGACCTCGATGAGGTTGTGCGGCGCCATGTTCGTGGCCATGCCGACCGCGATGCCCGTCGCCCCGTTCACGAGGAGGTTCGGGAACGCCGCCGGAAGAACCTCGGGCTGCTGGAACTGTCCGTCGTAGTTGGGGATGAAATCGACGACGTCCTCGTCGAGGTTCTCGGTCAGCGCCAGCGCCGCTGCCGCCAAGCGCGCCTCGGTGTAACGCGGGGCGGCGGGCCCGTCGTCGAGCGAGCCGAAGTTGCCGTGGCCGTCGACCAGGGGAACCCGCAGCGAGAAGTACTGCGCCAGCCGGACGAGAGCGTCGTAGATCGGCGCGTCGCCGTGGGGGTGCAGCTTTCCCATGACCTCGCCCACGACACGCGCACTCTTGACGTGACCGCGGTCGGGCCGAAGGCCCATCTCCGCCATCTGGTAGAGGATGCGGCGCTGCACCGGCTTGAGTCCGTCGCGCGCATCGGGCAGGGCGCGCGAGTAGATGACCGAGTAGGCGTACTCGAGGAACGACCCCTGCATCTCGGTCGAGACATCGACGTCTTCGATGCGCTCGACGACGGATGAGTTCGAGGAAGAGGAGGAACGGGAATCGGGCATAGGTACGGCCTCGGGTCGGGCGGGCGTCGCGTCTCGACGGGGATCGGGACTCCTGTGGAAGACTGGGCCCGATGTCACTCAGCCTACCGGCGGACCCGCCGCGCTCTCGGAGCCTCACCGGTGTGGTGCCCCAGTCGATCGACGCCCTGAGGGGCGAGTCGGAGTGGTTCGCTCCCGCCCGCAGCGCCATCGTGATGCTCGTGGACGGGCTCGGCGCACACAACCTGGCGGCCCGGCGCGGCCACGCGCGGTTCCTGGGCTCGGTGGGCGGTCGCAAGGACGTCGCACGCACGGTGTTCCCCTCGACCACGGCCGCGGCGCTCACGAGCCTGCTGACCGGCGCGGAGCCCGGCAGCCACGGCATCGTGGGCTACCGCACCCGCATTCCCGGCACCGACATCGCGGCCAATCAGCTGCACGGGTGGGAGACCGACAGCCTCGACCCGCTCACCTGGCAGAGACGCACTCCGCTTTTCGCCCTGCGCGCCGACGCCGGGCTCCGCAGCTTCGTCGTCTCACGACCGAGCTATACCGGCACGGGCTTCACCGAGGCGACGCTGCGCGGGGCGGAGTTCGCCTCGTCCGACGACATCGACGAGCGCGTACGTCTGGCGGCCGATCTGGCCGCACGGCATCCGGGATCTCTGACCTACCTGTACGCCCCCGAGCTCGATACCGCGGGTCACCGGGACGGGTGGGAGTCCGACCGATGGACCGACGCCCTCGAGCGGGTGGATGCCGCGGCCCGCCGCCTCGCCGAGTCCATCGACCCGCGCACGGGCGTCGTCGTCACGGCCGATCACGGCATGGTCGACGTCCCCGCCCACAAGCACGTCCTGCTCCGAGAGGGGGACCCGTTGCTCGAGGGCGTCGCTCTCATCGGCGGCGAGCCCCGAATGCTCCACCTGTACACCCACGCGGGGCGAGCGGATGCCGTGGCCGCGCTGTGGCGGGAGACCGAGGCGGCACGGGCCTGGGTGCTCACGCGCGACGAGGCCATCGCGGCCGGCCTCTTCGGCGACGTCGACGCCGAGGTCCACCCGCGCATCGGGGACGTGCTCGTCGCCGCGCGCGGACGTTTCGCGTACTACGACGACCGCGAGCCCGACAAGCGCCCGCAGCGCATGGTGGGCCAGCACGGCTCGCTCACCGACGAAGAGCGCACGGTGCCGCTCCTCCGTCTGGGCGCGTTCGCCTGAGCACAGCAGGATGGCCGGGGGGCCGCATCCGTCTCGGGCGGACACGGGTCGGCTGACCGACGAACCGGCCGAGAAAGTCGATCCCTCGTCAGCTCTCGTCGGAGCGAGCGCCGAAGACGATCTCGTCCCACGACGGCATCGACGGGCGCCCCTTCGCGCGGCGACCGTTGTCGGCCTGGGGACGCTCGGGTTCACTCGGCGTCTCTTGGCTCTCGTCGACGTAGCCCGGCTCGACGGCGTCGAACAGGGCGACCGGCGGGCTCGAGGGACGCGGCTCCGGCTCGGCGACCTCGGAGGCACCGGGCAGCGGCTCGCGCTGACCCCGACGGCGACGGAGCGCCTCGAGCAGGTCGGCGGTCTCGGCCGAGGTGACGGGCGCATCGGGTGCACGCTTGATGGCGGCAGCCTGAACGGCGGTGGCGACGGGACCGGTGGCCTCCACACCCGGCTCGTCGTCGATGTCGATGCGCCGAGGCCCGAAGGCTCCGCTGTCGAAGCGGGAGTCGTCCTTCGAGACGTTGTCGAGGGCGCGAAGGCGGGGGATCAGTCCCTCGGGAAGCGAACCCTGGCGCGACAACTGGATGGCGTCCGAGTTCTGCGGCGAGAGGACGCTGCGACGCGGGTCGAAGCTCCAGCGCGCGTCGTGGTCGATGCCGTTGGCGGTGAACTCCAGCTTGACGGACCAGCCCGAGCTCTCTTTCCAGCTCGTCCAACGCTCCGCTGACGCACCGGCCTCGGCGAGCTTGGCACGCACGGCCGCCCCGAAGGTGATGGGGGAGTCGTGCTCGAGCGTGCCGCCCAGCAGCACCGGCACGGCGAGGGCTTGAGCCACGACGTGCTCGCGCTCGGCGAGGACGGGACCCTCGAAGCGTTCCACGTCTTCGACGCGGGCGTTCAGAAGCGTCGCCACCTCACGAGCCGACATGCCGGCGCGAATGTGCGCCTGAATTTCTCGGGGGCTCGGGCGCGGGGCACGGTCGTCGTCCTCACGGTCCCGACGCGCACGGCGCGCTTCAGCGCGCAGCACCTCATCGAGCGCGAGGGCGAAGCGCTCGCCCGCCTGCGTCGCCACGACGAGGACGTCATCTTCGGTTCCGATGACTTTGAGCTGTTCCATACGAAACACCCCTCCGATCTGCGGTCAGCGTTCATGCTGTCACGCGTGCCGCCCGCAACCGGGAATATCGCGGGCGCGCCGCGAGTTTCCCGTCAGGCCTGACACGCTCGCCCCTCTCGGAGCATTTGCTTATCGAGGACGGGTCATGCAAACTATGGCCGCCCGATCGGGCACCCGATGGGGCATAGCACCACGAAATCCGGAAGTAGAGACCTGCACGCATGGCAACCGATTACGACGCACCGCGCAAGACCGAGGACGACAGCGAGTCGATCGAGGCCCTCAAAGAGCGCGTGCCCGACAAGGCGTCGGGGTCGATCGACAACGAGGATGCCGATAACCCCTCGGGCTTCGAACTGCCCGGCGCCGACCTCTCCGACATCGAGCTCGATGTCGTCGTGCTTCCCGCTCAGGAAGACGAGTTCACCTGCATGAACTGCTTCCTCGTGAAGCACCGTTCCCAGATCGCCGAAGAGAGCGGCCCCGGCTTCATCTGCCTGGAGTGCGCAGCCTGACCTGAGCACGCTGGATCGCCGCGACCAGGCGATCCGGCGTGCGGGTGGACACCACCCACGACGGGGTCGGGTCGTCGGGATCGGTCACGGGAACCGTGACGATGCCGTCGATACCGCCGCGGATCACGTGCCAGGCCCGGTGGTCGAGACCACTCCCACGGGCGGTACGAGCCTCTTCGGCGACGACGCCGACGGGCGCACCCAGGAGGTCGACCGGGATGTGCGCGCGTCCCGCGCGCAGTTCACCGTCACGGATCTCGATCACGGGGGCGATCGCCAGCAGACCCGACACGATCCCCACCGACACCACGAGCCCGATGAACAGAGCCAGGGTCGTGTCGAGCGGCGAGAAGACGACCGCCGCCATCGGACCGCACACGGCTGCGGCGACCAGCGCCCACAGCGACGGGCTGAGACGCTCTCGATACTCGGCTGCGGTGCGGATGCCGCACCCCCTCTTCTGCATTACCCTCGTGGGGTGACCGAAACGGTGGACGTCCTCATTGTCGCATCCGAGCCTCCGGTCTTCGCCCACCCCGGCGACGCCGGAGCCGACCTGACCGCCGCCGAGGCGGTTCGACTGGAACCCGGGCGCCGCGCCCTCGTCTCGACGGGGGTGCGCATCGCGCTTCCCGAGGGGTATGCCGCGTTCGTCGTGCCGCGCAGCGGCCTGGCCGCCAAGCACGGCATCACGATCGTGAACGCGCCGGGGACGATCGACGCCGGTTACCGCGGCGAGATCAAGGTCGCCCTTTTGAACACCGACCTCGACGAGGCCTATGACATCGCGGTCGGAGACCGCATCGCCCAGCTCATCGTGATGCCCGTCCCGGCCGTGCGCTTCGTCCCCGTCGACGACCTGCCCGACAGCGTGCGCGGTCAAGGCGGCTTCGGATCGAGCGGATACCAGACTCTGCAAGGGAGCACCCGATGACCGACGACGAGTCCCAGACCACGCCCGAGACCACCGAAGACGATCAGTCCGGCGCCGAGGCGGTGCCGGCGACCAAGAGCGCCCCGGCCGACCGCGAGAGCGCGGGCCCGTTCGACGAGGCCGAGGCCAACCCCGTGCGCCCCTACATCGACCTGGGCGGGATCAAGATCCTGCCGCGCGAGGGCCTGAACCTCCGCCTCGAGGTCGAGGAGCAGACCAAGCGCATCGTGGCCGTCGGCCTCGACTACGCCGACTCGACCCTGCAGGTGCAGCCGTTCGCCGCTCCGCGCTCGAGCGGCCTGTGGGAAGAGACGCGCGACCAGATCCGCCAGCAGGTCAAGCAGCAGGGCGGCCGTGTCGAGGAGCGCGAGGGACCGCTCGGCCCCGAACTGCTCGCCGAGGTTCCCGTCGCCGGTGCGGACGGTGCGAGCAAACGCCTCGCTCGTTTCGTCGGTGTCGACGGGCCCCGCTGGTTCCTCCGCGGCGTCGTCGGGGGAGCGGCGACGAACGACGTCGAGGCCGCCGCGGCCGTCGAGGATCTTTTCCGCTCGATCGTCGTGGTGCGCGGGTCGTCCCCGATGCCTCCGCGTGATCTCATCCCCCTCCGGATGCCGTCGAGCCCCGGAACGGCATGAGCGACGACCCCACCCGCGCGGCGCGAGAAGACGACCGCGTCCCCCTCGATCCGCCGTCCGCGGCGGAGAGCGTGAGCGCGGCTCTCGGAAACGCCGCACGCCGCGCGGGCCTCGACCCGGCGAAGCACACCTCGACCGGCGCGGCCGTGTGGTCGGCGATGGGCGGGGTGCGCGGCATCCTGGAATCCGTTCTTCCTTCTCTCGCGTTCGTGGTGCTGTTCACGGTCACGATCGACCCCGAGACACGCCAGGGGAACCTGTGGTTGAGTCTCGGCGTCTCGGTCGGGCTGGCCGTCGCCTTCACGCTCGCGAGACTCATCGCCAAGTCACCGCCGAGCGCTGCGATCGGCGGGCTGCTCGCGACGGCGGGAGCAGCCGTGCTGTCGCTGGTGACCGGGCGCGGTCAAGACAACTTCGTGCCGGGGTTCTTCACCAACGGCGCATACGGCACGGCGTTCCTGGTGTCGGCGCTGATCGGCTGGCCGCTGATCGGCCTGGTGGCGGGCTACCTGCTCGGCGAGGGCACCCGCTGGCGCGCCGATCGCCGTAAGCGCCGCGCCTACACGTGGCTCTCGATCGCGTGGGCGGCCCTGTTCGCCGCGCGTCTCGCGGTGCAGCTGCCGCTGTACTTCGCGGGAGACGTGACGGCGCTGGGGACGCTCAAGATCGTCATGGGCCTACCGTTGTTCGCGCCGATGCTGGCGGTGACGTGGCTCGTCGTCCGCGCCCTCCACCCTCGTCGAGAGTCCTGATATTATCTTGACATCAAGATAAATCCGCTGCCTCGAGCGGTTAGGTCGACCTTCCTGGAATCGACCTCTCCCCGCGGGGAAGATGGAGAAATGCGGGCCGACGCCTGCGCATTCGCCGACGAAGGAGACGATCGTGTCCACGGTTGACAGCTTCGGTGCCAAGAGCACCCTGACGGTCGGCAGCACCGACTACGAGATCTTCCGCATCGACACGGTCGCCGGTCACGAGAAGCTCCCGTTCAGCCTCAAGGTGCTGCTCGAGAACCTTCTGCGTACCGAGGACGGCGCCAACGTCACCAAGGAGCAGATCGAGGCGCTCGGCTCGTGGGACCCCACGGCCGAGCCCGACACCGAGATCCAGTTCACCCCGGCGCGCGTGGTCATGCAGGACTTCACCGGTGTGCCCTGCATCGTCGACCTCGCCACCATGCGCGAGGCCGTCACCGCTCTCGGCGGCGACCCGAACAAGATCAACCCGCTCTCGCCCGCCGAGATGGTCATCGACCACTCGGTCATCGCCGACCTGTTCGGTAGCGAGAACGCCCTCGAGCGCAACGTCGAGATCGAGTACGAGCGCAACGGCGAGCGGTACCAGTTCCTTCGCTGGGGCCAGTCGGCCTTCGACGACTTCAAGGTCGTCCCCCCGGGAACCGGCATCGTGCACCAGGTCAACATCGAGCACCTCGCCAAGGTCATCTACGACCGCTCCGTCGATGGCGTGCTGCGCGCGTACCCCGACACCTGTGTCGGCACCGACTCGCACACCACCATGGTCAACGGCCTGGGCGTTCTCGGTTGGGGCGTCGGCGGCATCGAAGCCGAGGCGGCCATGCTCGGCCAGCCCGTGTCGATGCTCATCCCGCGCGTCGTCGGCTTCAAGCTCAGCGGTGAGATCCCCGCGGGCGTGACCGCGACCGACGTCGTGCTCACGATCACCGACATGCTGCGCAAGCACGGCGTCGTCGGAAAGTTCGTGGAGTTCTACGGCGAGGGTGTGGCCTCGGTTCCGCTCGCCAACCGCGCCACCATCGGAAACATGAGCCCCGAGTTCGGCTCCACCGCCGCGATGTTCCCCATCGACGACGTCACGCTCGAGTACCTGCGTCTGACCGGTCGCGACGAGCAGACCGTCGCCCTGGTCGAGGCGTACGCCAAAGAGCAGAAGCTCTGGCACGACGCCGACCGCGAGCTGGCCTTCAGCGAGTACATGGAGCTCGACCTGTCGACGGTCGTCCCCTCGATCGCCGGCCCCAAGCGCCCGCAGGACCGCATCCTCCTCTCCGAGGCGAAGTCGCAGTTCGAGAAGGACATCCTCAACTACGCCGGCGGCGCGACCTCGGACTCCGTCGTCGACCTCGAGGTCGACGGCACGTTCCCGGCCTCGGACCCCGGTTCGGTCCCCGGCCAAGAGCACGAGCACGTCACCGAGACCGAGGTGCTCGTCTCGTCGGGTCACCCCGCGAACGCCTCCAACCCGGTGCGCGTCACCACGCCGGAGGGCCAGTCGTACCTGCTCGACAATGGCGCGGTCACTCTGGCAGCCATCACCTCGTGCACGAACACCTCGAACCCCTCGGTCATGATCGCGGCCGGCCTCCTCGCCAAGAACGCCGTCGACAAGGGCCTCAAGCGCAAGCCCTGGGTCAAGACCACGCTCGGCCCGGGCTCGAAGGTCGTCACCGACTACTACGAGAAGTCCGGTCTCGACAAGGCACTCGAGGGCCTCGACTTCTACACCGTCGGCTACGGCTGCACGATCTGCATCGGCAACTCGGGTCCGCTCATCGAAGAGGTCTCCGAGGCCATCAACGAGAACGACCTCGCCGTCACGGCCGTCCTCTCGGGCAACCGCAACTTCGAGGGTCGCATCAGCCCCGATGTGAAGATGAACTACCTGGCCTCGCCGCCGCTGGTGGTCGCCTACGCCCTCGCCGGCTCGATGAACTTCGACTTCGAGACCGACGCCCTCGGCAAGGACCAGAACGGCGAAGACGTCTTCCTCAAGGACATCTGGCCCGCCCCCGACCAGGTGCAGACGATCATCGACGCATCGATCTCGCGCGAGCAGTTCATCCAGCAGTACGCCACCGTGTTCGAGGGCGACGAGCGTTGGAAGAACCTGCCTACCCCGACCGGCCCGGTCTTCGAGTGGGATGCCGACTCGACCTACGTGCGCAAGGCCCCCTACTTCGACGGCATGACCATGCAGCCGGATGCCGTGCGCGACATCACCGGTGCGCGCGTGATGGCGACGCTCGGCGACTCGGTCACCACCGACCACATCAGCCCGGCCGGAAACATCAAGGCGGGCACCCCCGCTGCGCAGTACCTCATGGAGCACGGCGTCGCGCAGAAGGACTTCAACTCGTACGGCTCGCGCCGTGGCAACCACGAAGTCATGATCCGCGGTACCTTCGCCAACATCCGCCTGAAGAACGAGCTCACCGCGGCCGTCAACGACGGCACGGTGGTCGAGGGTGGTTACACCCGCGACTTCACCCAGGAGGGCGGCCCGAAGTCGTACATCTTCGACGCGAGCCAGAACTACCAGCAGCAGGGCACCCCGCTGGTGATCTTCGGGGGCAAGGAGTACGGCTCCGGCTCGTCGCGTGACTGGGCGGCCAAGGGCACGAACCTGCTGGGCGTCAAGGCCGTCATCACCGAGAGCTTCGAGCGCATCCACCGCTCGAACCTCATCGGCATGGGCGTCGTTCCGCTGCAGTTCCCGGCCGGCGAGAGCTGGAAGTCGCTGGGCCTCGACGGCACCGAGATCGTCTCGATCGAGGGCCTCGAGCAGCTCAACGAGGGTGTGACGCCGAAGACGGTCAAGGTCACCGCCGAGCCGAGCGAGTTCTCGCCCGAGGGCAAGCAGACCGTGACGTTCGACGCCGTGGTCCGCATCGACACCCCCGGTGAGGCCGACTACTACCGCAACGGCGGAATCCTGCAGTACGTGCTGCGTTCGCTGGTCTGACCCGCAGGCGAAGTGCCCCGGAAGCCTCGCGCTTTCGGGGCACTTCGCTTTCCGCAGAGACCACGTGGACGCGATCCGCGCAAGCCGTTGCCGGGCCCGTTCACCCCTCGGAGACTAGAATCGACCCGTACGCGCGGACCCCGCGCGCATCGCACGAGAGGAGTCTTATGGCTCTCCTACCCGGCATTCACGGTCCCCGTGACCTCGACGGGCTGACCCCCGACCAGCTACGGCAGCTGGCCGCAGAAGTCCGCTCCTTCCTCATCGAGAACGTCTCCCGCACGGGCGGACACCTCGGACCCAACCTCGGCGTCGTCGAACTGACGATCGCTCTGCACAAGGTCTTCGACTCGCCGTCCGACCCGATCATCTTCGACACCGGGCACCAGTCCTACGTGCACAAGATGCTCACCGGGCGTCAGGACTTCACGGCCCTGCGTTCGCGCGGCGGCCTCGCGGGCTACCCGCAGCGCTCCGAGAGCGCTCACGATGTCGTCGAGTCGTCGCACGCCTCGAGCTCCCTCAGCTGGGCGGACGGCGTCTCGCGTGCCTTCAGTCGCACCGGTCGCCGCGACCGCCACGTCGTCGCCGTCGTCGGCGACGGCGCACTCACGGGCGGAATGACCTGGGAAGCACTGAACAACATCAGCGACGACAACGAGCGCAACCTCGTCATCGTCGTGAACGACAACGGTCGGTCCTACGCGCCGACCATCGGCGGCATGGCGCGCTACCTCAACCGTGTACGCACGAACGACGCCTACCGCACGCTGCACCGCGGGTCCGACACGCTCTTCCGGCGCCTCGGCCCGGCTGCCCGCGCCGTCTATCGCGGCGTGCGCGGCGGCACCCACGGCTTCCTGTCGCGTTTCACCAACAACGAGGCGCTGTACAGCAACCTCGACATCAAATACCTCGGCCCCATCGACGGACACGACTTCGAGTCGCTCATCGAGACGCTCGAGCTCGCCAAGTCGTACGGTGCGCCCGTCATCGTCCACGCCATCACCGACAAGGGCAGCGGCTACGCGCCGGCGATGAGCGACGAGGCCGACCAGTTCCACGCCGTCGGCAAGATCGACCCCCTCACCGGTGAGGCTCTCGGCGCGGCCGGCGGTCTCCAGTGGACCGACGTGTTCGCCGAAGAACTGGTGAAGGTCGGAGCTGAGCGCGACGACGTCATCGCCATGACCGCCGCGATGCTGCGCCCGACCGGGCTGCAGAAGTTCGCCGAGCGCTTCCCCGAGCGGGTGTACGACGTGGGCATCGCGGAGCAGCACGCCGTGGCATCCGCCGCCGGTCTCGCCTTCGGCGGTCTGCACCCGGTCGTCGCGATCTACGCGACGTTCATGAATCGCGCGTTCGACCAGGTCATGATGGACGTCGCCCTGCACAAGGCAGGCGTCACCTTCGTGCTCGACCGCGCCGGGGTCACCGGTCCCGACGGCCCGAGCCATCACGGCATCTGGGATCTCGCGATGCTGCAGCTCGTTCCCGGCATCCGGATCGCGGCTCCGCGCGATGCCGCGCGGCTTCGCGAGGAGTTCCGCGAGGCCACGGCGATCGAGGATGCCCCCACGGTCGTGCGCTACCCCAAGGGCAAGGTCAACGACGACGTTGAGGCCATCGAACGCCTGCACGACGGCGTCGACGTCCTGAGCCGCGGCACGAGCGAAGACGTGCTGCTCGTCGGCATCGGTCCGATGGTGCACCTCGCCCTCGAGGTCGCGGAGCGTCTCAAGGCGCAGGGAATCGGGGCGACGGTGATCGACCCGCGCTGGGCGATCCCCGTGCAGCCCTCCGTCATCGAGCTCGCCCGCGCGCACCGCCTGGTGATCACGATCGAAGACGGCATCCGCGTCGGCGGCGTCGGCACACGCGTGCGCCAGGTGCTGCGCGAAGCCGGGGTCGACACGGCTGTCGACGAGCTCGGGATCCCCGACGAGTTCATCGATCACGCCACGCGCGAGCAGATCCTCGAGGATGCCGGCCTCACCGCCGCCAAGATCGCCCACGATGTCGTGGCCCAGGTGCTCGGCACACGGATCCCCATGGCACGGCAGACGCCGACCGGCTCGATCCCCACGATCGAGGCATGGGAGAACTCGCGCCCCTGAGGCGATAGCACCATCGGGACCGGGCCGGGATGCCGTTATCTCGGCCCGGTCTTGCATCTCCGGCGGCCGTCCGACGGTCGCCAGAACAGGAGAGTGCATCGAGAACAGGACGGAACCGCCCGATTCGGCCTGTTCTCGTCGCACAGCCTGTTCTCGTGACGCGCCCCACCCTGCGTCACGAGAACACGAACGACGGCGGCGCCGCCCCCGAAGGGACGGCGCCGCTGTCGTGTCCGGGGCTCAGGCCCCGATACCCCGGATCGGCGGGTGATGGAACGTGTCGCCGAAGGCACGCTCGGACGCCCCCTCGCGGTCGAGGTAGGGCGAGGCACCGCCATCGATGAACGGCCAACCGGCGCCGAGGATCAGGCACAGGTCGATGTCCTGCACCTCGGGGACCACGCCCTCGTCGAGCATGATCCCGATCTCCTGAGCGAGGCCGTCCTGCACGCGGGCGAGGATCGTCTCGGGCGCGACCGGCGCCTTCCCGGTGACGAGCACCTTCTGCGCGGCCTTGGTCCAGCCGGTCACCCGACCGCCCTTGTCTTTCTCGACGACCTCGGGGAGCGCGGCGAGCTCGTGGAAGTTCTCGGACGAGAAGAACCGGTCGGGGAAGGCGTGCGCCATCGTGTCCTGCACGTGCGCGGCGACTTTCCACCCGACGAGGTCGATGAGTTGGAACGGCCCCATCGGCAGACCGAGAGGCGCGAAAGCCTTCTCCACGACGGCGATGGGCGTTCCCTCGTACACCGCCCTCGCCGCTTCGCCCATGACCTTCGCCAGCAGACGGTTCACGACGAAGCCGGGGGCGTCGGCGGTGAGCACTGCGTTCTTGCCGAGGCCCTTCGCCACGACGAACGCCGTCGAGAGGGCGGCGTCGCTGGTGGCATCCGTCTTCACGACCTCGATGAGCGGCATGACCGCGACGGGGTTGAAGAAGTGGAAGCCGACGAGCCGCTCGGGGTGCTGCAGCACCGAACCGATCTCGGCGACCGACAGCGACGAGGTGTTGGTCGCCAGAATGGCGTCTTCGGACACGATCTTCTCGATCGCCGAGAAGACGTCCTGCTTGACGCCGACCTCTTCGAACACGGCCTCGATGACGAAGTCGCAGTCCGCGAACTCCGAGCGGTCGGTCGTGCCGTGCACGAGCGCGCGCAGCTGGTTGGCCGTGTCGCCGTCCAGACGCCCCTTGGCCTCGAGCTTGCCGATCTCGTCGTGGATGGATGCCACGCCCTTGTCGACACGACCCTGGTCCAGGTCGGTGATGATCACGGGCACGCGCAGCCTGCGCACGAACAGCAGCGCGAACTGCGAGGCCATGAGCCCCGCGCCGATGACGCCGACCTTCGTGACCTTCTTCGCCAACGCCTTGTCGGGGGCTCCGACCGGACGCTTCGCGCGCTTCTGCACCAGGTCGAAGGCGTACATGGATGCCGCGAACTGGTCGCCCGTGATGAGGTCGGCGAGAGCCTCGTCCTCACGCGCGAAGCCCTCGGCTTTGGTCCCGCTCTTCGCCTTGTCGAGCAGGTCGAGTGCGACGTAGGGGGAGCGGGGGACGGTACCGATCTTCGACTCGAGCATGCCGCGGGCCATCTTGATGGCGATGGGCCACTTCGTGAGGCGCTCGAGCTTGCCCGGCTCGTTCTTCCGCTCGACGCGGACCCGACCGGTCAGCACGCCATCCGCCCAGCGGAGCGAATCCTCGAGGTAGGAGGCGGCGGGGAAGATGGCGTCCATGATCCCGAGGTCGAATGCCTGCTGCGGCTTGAGCATGCGGTTCTGCTTGAGCGGGTTCGAGATGACGACCTCGAGCGCGTTCTCGATGCCGATGAGGTTCGGCAGCAGGTAGGCACCGCCCCAGCCGGGGATGAGGCCGAGGAACACCTCCGGCAACGCGACGGCTGCGGCTGAGGCGTCGACCGTGCGATACGTCGAGTTCAACGCGATCTCGAGACCGCCGCCGAGGGCGAGACCGTTCACGAAGGCGAACGAGGGCACGCCAAGCTCGGACAGTGAGCCGATAACCTGGTGGCCGCGCTGCGCAATGAGACGGGCGACGTCCTTCGAGGGCAGCTTGGCGACGTCGGACAGGTCGGCGCCGGCGGCGAGGATGTACTGCTTGCCGGTGATCGCGACGGCGTGGATCTCGCCCGCAGCGGCACGCTCCTGGAGCGTCTGGAGCGTGCGCCCGAGTTGGGCGAGCGTCCCCGGCCCCAGCGTGTTCGGCCGCGTGTGATCGCGACCGTTGTCGAGCGTGATCAGAGCCAGCACGTTGCCCGAGGGCAGTCGCACGTCGCGGACGGGGGAGTGGGTGACCACCTCATCGCCGGTCAGGGCGTCCAGAGGCGTGAAGTCGATCGCGGTGTAGTCGGTCACTTGCGCTTCTTCTTTCCGTCGAAGAACGGGTTCTCCCAGATGACCGAGCCGCCCTGGCCCAGGCCCACGCACATGGCGGTGAGGCCGTAACGGACGTCGGGACGCTCGGCGAACTGCGCGGCCAGCTGGATCATGAGACGGACTCCGGATGCCGCGAGCGGGTGGCCCAGGGCGATCGCACCGCCCCACGGGTTCACCCGGGGGTCGTCATCGGCGATGCCGAAGTGATCGAGCAACGAGATCACCTGGATGGCGAAGGCCTCGTTGAGCTCGAACAGACCGATGTCGTCGATCGTGAGTCCGGCTTTCTTCAGAGCCTTCTCGGTCGAGGGAATCGGTCCGATGCCCATGATCTCGGGCTCGACCCCCGCGAAGGCGAACGACACCATGCGCATCTTCGGCGCGAGACCGAACTCCTTAACGGCGTCGCTTCCCGCCAGCAGGCTGATCGTCGCACCGTCGGTGAGGGGCGACGAGGTGCCGGCGGTGACGCGACCGTGTGGGCGGAACGGGGTCTTCAGCGTCGCGAGGCCCTCGAGAGTGGTCTCGGGCCGACGGCCCTCGTCCTCCGTCGCCAGGCCCCACGCACCGTCGGCGTCCTTGACCGCGACCGATACGAGGTCGGGCTGGATCTTGCCGGCGTCGTAGGCGGCCTGCACCTTGTGCTGGCTCGCGACGCCGAAGCGGTCGGCACGTTCTTTCGTGAGGTGCGGGAACCGGTCGTGGATGCGTTCCGCCGTCACGCCCATGTTGAGCGCACCCGGGTCGACGAGCTTCTCCGCGACGAAGCGGGGGTTGGGATCGACGTTGCCGCCGATGGGGTGTCGACCCATGTGCTCGACGCCGCCGGCGAGGGCGAGGTCGTACATGCCCACGCCGATCGACGCGCCCATGGTGGTGACGCTCGTCATGGCGCCGGCGCACATGCGCTCGACCGCCAGACCGGGCACGGTCATGGGCAGCCCGGCCAGGATCGCCGCAGTCCGCCCCAGGGTCAGTCCCTGATCACCGGTCTGCGACGTCGCCGCGATGGCCACGTCGTCGATCCGGTCCTTCGGCACGTCTGCGTTGCGCTCCATCAACCCGATGATCGCCTTGACCACGAGGTCGTCGGCGCGGGTGTTCCAGTACATGCCCTTTTCGCCGGCGCGCCCGAAGGGGGTACGCATTCCATCGACGAAGAAGACGTCCGTCATCTCGGCCACTCTGCCTCCAAAGTTTGGGATGACCCCAGCCTAGGAAGGCGAGATTGCTGCGCGGAATCGGTTGTCCGAACCTACGAATCGGTGGCGGAACCGTCGTCGTCGGTGTTGAGGGAAGCTACAAAGCTATCGGCGATCACCTGTGAGGTCTGGTCAATCTGCCAGGGGCGTGCGCCGAGCTCCGCGAGGGCTGCCCCGACAGAATCGGCGGTGAGCTCGGCCGGCGGCGCCCAGGCCAGACGGCGCAGGGTCTCGGGTGTGAGCAGATTCTCGGTCGGCATCCGCAGCTCTTCCGCCCGTGCCTCGACAGCCGGGCGGGCCTTCTTCAATCGGCGGTCGGCCTCGGGGTTGCGGTCCGCCCACGCGCGCGGCGGGGGGAGGGTGTCGCTGGGCACGCGATCGGCGGGCAGATCCGTCGATTCGCGACCGGCGACGATGGCGTTCCACCAGCGGTCCAGCTGGGTACGGCTGGCGCGACCGTTGAACTCTTTCACGCCCGCGAGCGCCTGCTTGCTCGCCGGGTCGGCAAGCACGGCCGCGACGAGGGCGCGATCGGGTACGAGTCGGCCGGGCGCGATGTCCTGCTCGCGGGCGTAGTCCTCGCGCGCCTGCCAGAGCGACCGGGCGACGGCCAGCGAGCGGCGACCGCGCACGCTGTGCAGCCCGCTCAACCGCCGCCACGGGTCGTCGCGCGGGGGCTTCGGCTCACGATCGAGAACGGCCTGGAACTCCTGGCGTGCGATCTCGGTCTTGTCCTGCTCGGTCAGCTCGGCGTCGAGCACGTCGCGCACGTCGATCAGGTGCTCGACATCGAGGGCCGCGTATTCGAGCCAGGATGCCGGCAGGGGGCGCGTCGACCAGTCGGCGGCGGAGTGGGCCTTGGCCAGCGTGATGCCCAACGTCTGCTCGACGACCGCCCCGAGACCGACGCGCTCGTGCCCGAGCAGGCGCGAGCCCAGCTCGGTGTCGAAGATACGCGGGGGCTCGAGCCCTCGTTCACGCAGAGACGGCAGGTCCTGGCTCGCGGCGTGGAACACCCATTCGACGTCGCCGATGGCGTCTTGAAGGGGCGAGAAGTCCTCGATCGTCGAGGGGTCGAAGAGGAAGACCCCGGCCTCGCGGCGGAAGACCTGGATGAGGTAGGCGCGCTGCGAGTAACGGAAGCCGGAGGCACGCTCGACGTCGACTGCGACGGGGCCGCTCCCCGCGTTCAGGGTCTCGCAGGCGGCGAGGAAGCCCGCGGCATCCTCGATGACGATGTACTCAACCACGCGTGGGCCTCCGGGCTCCGAGAACAGCGACGCCCTCCGACCCCGGGGGGAGGCCTGCGAGCATGCACACGAGCTCCGCCCACGCCTCGAGGTGCGGGCGGAAGGGACCGCGCGGCGACCACGACGCGCGAAGTTCGATCTGCGACCCCTCGCCCTGCGAGGCCAGGGCCCCGAAGCCGGTCGAGAGGGTCTTGGTGGCGGTGCCCGATTCCGAGTGGCGATCGGCACCGCGCGAGTCGAGCGCATCGATGAGCCACGACCAGGCGACCTCGGCCAGCAGGGGGTCCACGCCGATCTCAGGCTCGAGAGGCGCCTGCGCGAAACAGACGATGCGCCAGGCACCGCCCCACGGCTCGGGCTCCTCGGGGTCGTGCAGCAGGATGAACCGCCCGGTCCCGAAAGGCGAGTCGGTGGCGTGCTCCTCGGGCCGCACGTCTCCCGCCAGAGCGAGAGAGAAGGGGGCCAAGCCGGAGGGAGACGGAATCTGCCGGACGACCAGATCGTCGCGGAAAGTCGTGTCGCGCACCTCTTCGACGGCTCGCGCGAAGGGGCTGTCGGCCTCCGCCGGGCGCTGGTCACTCACGGCCACAGACTAGAGTGAGGCCTCGATGAACGCTCCCAGGCGCGCCGCGGGTTCCCGCGCATCGCAGCGCTCGACCACCGGTGTGCGCGCCACCCTCGCGGCCCTCGGCATCGCCCTCGCCGCCTCCGCGACGACGCTGGGGGCGGTCTCGCTCCGCATGGCGCGCACGGTCGTCCGCCCCGCCGGGCGACGCCCCGACACGCGTATCGTGCGTCTCGACGCCGCGTCGCAGACGATCACCCTCGAGCGCACGCCCGACACGACGCTGCCCGGCCGATACGGTCTTTTCACCGTCGGCTCGGTGGACTATGTGCGACTCGGCTCGATCGTCGGAGAAGACGAGACCACCGTCACCCGCAAACTCCTCACGCATGTCCCCGCCGACGGCGATCTCGCCTCGGAGGCGGCCTTCAGCGGGTGGTACTTCGACAAGCCCGAAGACCTCATGCTCCCGTTCCAGGCGCTCGAGGTCGACGCCGGGGTCGGCTCGTGCCCCGCCTGGGAGTTCCCCGCCGAGGGCGACTCCGACGTCTGGGTCGTTCAGGTGCACGGGCGCGGAACGACGCGGTCCGAGGCCCTCCGCGCCGTCCCGGTCTTCCACACGCTCGGCATCTCGAGCCTCGTGGTGTCGTACCGCAACGACGGAGATGCCCCTCGCAGCCCCTCGGGCACGTACGCCCTGGGCGCGACCGAATGGCGCGACGTCGACGCCGCGATCGGCTACGCCCGCCGTCGGGGGGCGCGCCGCGTGCTGTTGATGGGGTGGTCGATGGGGGGAGCGTTGTCGCTCCAGGCCGCCCTCGAATCGCCCCACGCCGACGTCATCGCCGGTCTCGTCCTCGAGTCGCCCGTGGTGGACTGGCGCACGGTTCTCGACTTCCAGGGTCGCGCGATGCACCTGCCCACGCCCGTCATCGCGATGGCCGAACGCGTACTCGTCTCCACCTGGGGAGCGACCGCGCTGCGCAGCGGCGAACCAATCCCTCTCGATCGCCTCGACGTGGTGTCGAGGGCGGTCGAGCTCCGGCATCCCGTGCTCATTCTCCACAGCGACGACGACGGCTTCGTCCCCGCCGACGCCTCGCACGCTCTCGCGAAGGCGCGTCCCGACCTCGTCACGATGGAGACCTTCACGGTCGCCCGGCACACGAAGCTGTGGAACTACGACGAGACGCGGTGGACCACCGCAATCCAAGACTGGGTGCGCGGGCAGGGCCTCTCTCGGGAGTGATTCCGGATGCCGGCCCCCGGCGACGCGTGCGGCTCAGGCGTCGCGCTTCGCGCGCACCTGACGCTTGGCGCGCATGAGCATGCCCGTCATGCCGGCGATGCGGAGCGGACTGACGGCGCGCGTGAGACCGATGCTCTGTGGGAAGTCGTCGGGCACGGCGAGGGCCTCCTCGGCGCTGAGACCGGTCAGCCCCTGCGCGAGGATGCTCGCGAAGCCGCGCGTGGTCGGCGCCTCGGCCGGAGCGGTGGCGTGCATCGCGACGCGGTCGTCGCCGTCGACCGTGACGATGATGAACACGGGGGACTGGCACTCCACCACGCGCTCGCGCAACTCGGGGTGATCGGCCAACTCCTCGGGAACCTCGGGCAGCTCCTGCGAGAACTCCAGCAGCAGCTGCAAGCGGTCGGGCTCGTCGAGCTCGAGGAACTCGTCGCGGATCTCGGCGAAGCGGGCGGGGAGATTGTTGTCGGACATCACCGTCATCCTCCCACGCCCGCGTCGGCTGCGGTCAGCGCGAGGGCACCTCGCCGGGCTCCGACCCCGAGACGATCGGCACGCGCACCGCGCTGCCCCACTCCGTCCACGACCCGTCGTAGTTGCGGACGTCGTCGAAGCCGAGCAGGTGCTTCAGCACGAACCACGTGTGGCTCGAGCGCTCACCGATGCGGCAGTAGGCCACGATCTTGTCGCCATCGGCGAGCCCCGCACCGTCGCGGTAGATGGCGTCGAGCTCCTCGCGCGACTTGAAACCGCCGTCCTCGGCGACGGCCTTGCCCCACGGCACGCTCTGGGCGCTGGGGATGTGGCCGGCGCGGAGCGCACCCTCTTCGGGGTAGGCAGGCGCGGTGGTGCGCTCGCCGGAGTACTCCTCGGGGGAGCGCACGTCGATGAGCGGATTGCCGAGGTGGGCGAGCACGTCGTCCTTGTAGGCGCGAAGCGCGGAGTCGTCGCGCTCGACGACAGGGTAGTCGGTGCGCTCGACGACCGTCTTGTCGGTGGTGATCGGGCGTCCCTCGGCGATCCACTTGTCGCGGCCGCCGTCGAGCAGACGCACGTCTTCATGGCCGAACAGGGAGAACACCCACAGCGCGTACGCGGCCCACCAGTTGTTCTTGTCGCCGTAGATGACGACGGTGTCGTCGCGCGAGATGCCCTTGGCGCTCAGAAGCTCGGCGAAGCCCGCACCGTCGACGTAATCGCGCACGACCGGGTCGTTCAGTTCGGTGTGCCAGTCGACCTTCACCGAGCCGGGGATGTGACCCGTCTCGTACAGCAGCACGTCTTCGTCGGACTCGACGACCACGAGGCCCGGCTGACCGAGGCGCTCTTCCAGCCACTCAGCCGTGACGAGTCGTCCGGGCTCGGCGTAGTCGGCGAACTTGGGGGAGGTGGTGTCGAACTCGACGGTCACGGGTACTCCTCGGTCAAGGCGATGGACGGTGCGGCATAGGGTGGACACCGCACCATCGACCCTAGATCCGCGGCATGGGGCACGCACCCTCCCCGTAAGACTTGGACACAGGACGGCCATGACCTCCACTCCCGCCACGACCGGCCTCATCCACCTGACCGACCGCGAGCCCGCGGTATCGGGCGCCGACATGGTCAACGCCCTCGTCCCGCCGCCGCAGTTCGACGCCGCGACCTTCGAGTCGTACCGCGCCGACGACGCCTACCCCTCGCAGCAGGAGGCCAAGGTGCTGCTGCAGGAGTTCTCCGGAAAGCAGGCCGCTCCCGCCAAGAAGGGCGGCTTCTTCCGTCGCGCCGAGAAGGTCGCCCCCGTCAAGCCCGGTGTGTACCTCGACGGCGGCTTCGGCGTCGGAAAGACCCACCTCCTGGCCGCGATCTATCACGCGATGCCCGCTCGCCGGAAGTACTTCGGCTCCTTCATCGAGTACACCGCGCTGGTCGGCGTACTGGGCTATGCCAAGGCCGTCGAGCTCTTCCGCGGCTCAGATCTTCTCTGCATCGACGAGTTCGAACTCGACGACCCGGGCGACACGATGGTCATGACGCGCCTGCTCGGTGAGCTCGTGGCATCCGGAACCCGGCTCGCCGCCACTTCGAACACCCCGCCCAATGCCCTGGGCGAGGGGCGCTTCGCGGCCCAGGACTTCCTCCGCGAGATCCAGTCGATGGCCGACAGCTTCCGCACGGTCCGCATCGACGGCACGGACTTCCGTCAGCGCGCGATCGACGGAGAAGCCAAGGTCCTGACCGACGAGGGTTATCGAGAGGCGATGGATGCCGCAGCCTCCGGCTCGGTCGTCGCCGACGACGCATTCCTGGACCTCGTCGACCACCTCGCTCGGGTTCACCCCTCACGCTTCATCCGGCTGATCGACGGGGTCGACGTGATCGGCCTGCGCGACGTGCAGGTGCTGCACGACCAGTCGGCGGCACTGCGTCTGGTCGCTTTCGTCGATCGCGCCTACGACGCGCAGATTCCGATCCGGGCCACCGGCGTGCCGTTGAACACGGTGTTCAGCGAGGAGATGCTGGGCGGCGGGTACCGCAAGAAGTACCTGCGCGCGGTCTCGCGCCTCGTCGCGCTCACGCACTCCTGAGGCGAGTTCATCGCCGGTTCGCGGGCGCAGGAAACGCGATGTTTACCTGAGCGGCCCGGCTGTAACACCCCCGAAACACGGGGCGAACGGCGACGGAACCGGGGCTGTGGACACTGAGGGGACCCGACGCTTTACCTGCGTCCCTGCAGAGAGGTTCCCTCCGAGATGGATCAAGGCAACACCGCATTCATCCTGATAGCAGCCGCCCTCGTGCTGCTCATGACGCCAGGACTCGCATTCTTCTACGGCGGTCTCGTCAAGGCCAAGAGCGTCATCAGCATGATGATGATGAGCTTCGGCGCGATGGGTCTCATGGGCGTGCTGTGGGTGCTCTACGGCTACGCGATCGCGTTCCCCGCGACCGACGCCGGGGTCACCAACGCCCCGTGGCACATCGACGGCGCTGACTTCGGCCTCGCGAACGTTCTCACCACCCCCGAGGGCGCCGCGTACCCGCCGCTCGCCTTCGTCGCCTTCCAGGCCACCTTCGCCATCATCACCGTCGCCCTCGTCTCGGGTGCGATCGCCGACCGCGCCAAGTTCGGCGCGTGGATGATCTTCGCCGGCATCTGGGCCACGGTCGTCTACTTCCCCGTCGCGAGCTGGGTCTTCAACTTCGGCCTCGCCGAGGACGGCTCCTTCAGCTACGGCGGCTGGATCACGCACGGTCTGCAGGACGTCTTCGGCGTCGGCGCGATCGACTTCGCCGGTGGAACCGCCGTGCACATCAACGCCGGTGCCGCGGCCCTCGCGCTCGCCCTCGTCCTCGGCAAGCGCGTCGGCTTCCAGAAGGGCGCCCACGTCCCGCACAACCCGCCGTTCGTCCTCCTCGGCGCGGGCCTGCTGTGGTTCGGCTGGTTCGGCTTCAACGCCGGCTCCGAGCTCGCGGCCGACAACACCGCCGCCCTGGCCTTCGTGAACACGATCGCCGCTCCCGCCGCAGCCCTGCTCGCGTGGCTGATCGTCGAGAAGATCAAGGACGGCAAGCCCACGTCGGTCGGCGCCGCCTCCGGTGCCGTCGCCGGTCTCGTCGCGATCACCCCGGCCTGCGCGGCTCTCACGCCGATCTGGGCCATCGTGCTGGGCCTGCTCGCCGGTGCGGTCTGCGCCCTCGCCATCGAGCTCAAGTTCAAGCTCGGCTTCGACGACTCGCTCGACGTCGTCGGCATCCACCTCGTGGGTGGTCTGCTCGGTACGCTCTACCTCGGCATCTTCGCCAACACGAGCGGCCTCATCTACAGCGGCTCGTTCAACCAGCTCATCGTCCAGGCGATCGCCGCCCTCGCGGTCCTGGTCTACTCCTTCGTGCTGGCCTTCATCATCGGCTTCGCGATCGAGAAGACGATCGGCTTCCGCGTGAAGAACGAGGACGAGATCGCCGGTATCGACACCGTCGTGCACGGCGAAGAGGGCTACGTGCTCTCCGACGTCCGCGGCTGACACCCGCCTCACCCCGAACGGGGCGTCGCCGATTCGTCGGTGGCGCCCCGTTCGTCGTGCCTAGGGTGTGGGTATGGGAACCACGTCTCGTCTGCTGTCGGCCTTTCTCGGGATGTTCCGTTCCGCGCCGCCCACGCGTCGATCCACCCCGGCGCAGCCCACACCGCGTCAGAGCGCCCCTCGTGGCACGGAGACGGTCGAGATCGATCCCCCGAGGCGCTTGACCCTCTCGTACGCGCCGAAGCGCGACAACGCCCCCGACGGCGGAGAGATCGTCTGGACGTGGGTGCCGTACGAGGAGCGCGACGGGCGGGGCAAGGATCGCCCCGTCCTCGTCCTCGGGCGAGCGGATGCCACCCGCTCCTACGCAGTGAGGTTGACCAGCAAGCCGCACGACGGCGACCGGCAGTACCTGTCCCTCGGCACGGGGGAGTGGGATCCCCAGCGACGCCCCTCGTGGATCGACGTCGAGCAGGTGTATCTGGTGCACGACGCGGGTATGCGGCGCGAGGCCGCCGCACTCGACCGCAAGCGCTTCGATGCCGTCGCCGACGCTCTCGCGGCGCGCTACGGGTGGGCACGCTCCTGACGCGGATCCTTCGCCTGATCTCGTCACCCGCCGAGGAACGCTTCGTGAGACCCACGTGAGATTCCTCTCATCTGACGCGATTTTCGACGGATGAGCATTCGTTCTCGCGCGCGCTGTCGATAAATTTCTGCCGTGCCGTTGGATCCCGAAGAGTCGTTCGCGCAGGTGGAAGCCGATGTTCGTCGTGCCGAGCTGCGAGCCGCGCAGATGCCGGCCTTCGAGGCCGCGGTCGACGGCGTTCGCGGTACGGGCCGCTCGCGCGGCAGAGACATCGTCGCGCAGGTGGACTCCGCGGGCCGCGTCGTCGACCTTCGACTGAGCGAAGCGGCTCTGGCGCGCGGAGCCCAGCGCCTCGCGACGGAGATCCTGTCGACCATCCGCCAGGCCGAGGCCGATGCGCGAGAGAGCACCCTGCGCGCCGTGTCCGACCTGCTGGGCGCCGACGACCCCATCGTCGCGCAGTTGCGCGACGCCGAATCCGCCTCACCCGAGAGGACTCTTCATGGCCGATGACATCGCCGTCGACTTCGATCGACTCCGACAGCACGCCGCTTTCGTCGACTCCCTCGTGGGCGACGTGGGGTCGGCTCTCTCCGTCCTCCGCGGCGGCAATCTCCTCCCCGAGGCGTTCGGTCTGCTGTGCGCCTTCCTCGTCCCCCCGGGACTCGCCCTGTCGGCGGCCGCGACCGGACTCCTCGGCGAAGACCAGTCGCTTCTGGTGCGCACCGCCGGCGAGCTCCGCCAGACCGCCGACCAATGGGAGCAATTCGAGAGCGACACCATCGCGACCATCCGCTCGCTCGAGTCTGCGATGGGTGCCTGATGAGCACCGTCGTCGCGCCCGGCACCACTTTCTCCGGCAGCCGCGTCATCGAATCGGGCCGCGCTCTCTCCGAGGCCGTCAAGAGCGGCAATTGGCTCGATGGCGGCATGGCCTTCCTCGACACCCTCGGCGACGCGGCCGCGGCTCTCACCGACCCGATCGGCACGCTCACCGCCTGTGGCCTCGGGTGGGTCATGGAGCACCTCAAGCCGCTGAGCACCTGGCTCGACCAGCTTGCGGGAAGCGCGTCGAACGTCGCCTCCGTCGCATCGCAGTGGGTTTCCGCCGGGTCGTCGATGCGGCAGGCCGGTGCCGACCTCACCCGTCGCCTGAGCGATCTCGACGGCATGACCGGGGGCAGCATCACCGCCTACGTGCGCTTCGCCACCGATGCGGCTGCGCACCTCGGCGCTTCGGGGGAGTGGGCCGAGGCCGCCGCCAGCGGCCTGACCTCGGCCTCCACGCTCGTGACGAAGATGCAGGGCGTGGTCAAGTCGGCGATCTCGAAGGTCGTCGCGACGGCGATCGAGGCGATGGCCGTGGTCGCCGCCTCGTTCGGCCTCGGCATGGGGTACGCCATCGCGCGCGTGGTCATGAAGGTCAACGAGATGGTCAACAAGGTGGTTCGTCCCTTGCGCGCCGTTCTCGGCTCGGTGAAGGCCCTCACGGGTCTGGTTCAGCAGCTGCGGGGCGTCTTCGACCGCACCTCGACCACCACCGCGGCCGCTCTGCAGACGGGCGCACAGTCGATCCGAATCGATGCGGGAAGCGTCGTGGATGCGTCCGACGCCACGCGCTACGGCAACAGCGCCGCCCACGACCTGACGGTTCGCAACGAACGCGCGAACGGCGTCGTGTACCGCCCGTTCACGGTCTCGGGCGAGCACGCCTCGGGGGACTTCCACCTGAGCGGCGCGCAGCCGCTCTCCGGCGCGCCCACGCCCGACGGCTCGGTCGTGGGACACGCTTCCCTCGGCGGGGCCGGCGGCGGTGGCTCTCTCGGCGGCATGTCGACGGTGGATGCCAGGGCGATGACCGGCGTCCCCGGCAGCGGCAGCGGACTCCTCATCGGGGGTACCGCCGGGGGAGCGGCCATGGCCGCGACGTCGATGACGTCGGCTCAGGGAACGGGACCCGGAGGCCTCCGCCCTCCGCTCACGGGAGCGGGCACCTCGCACGGCGCAGGAGCAGGGAGCCGGCAGAAGCTCGGCCAACGGCGCCGGGATCTGCGCGTGGTCATCGAAGACGACTGACGCGCCCCACGACGACGCCCCGGCGCTCGACCTCACGATGGTCGGGCGCCGGGGCGCGGCCATGAGTGCGGCCTGCTGATCGCGCGAACACATCGAGGTGGTCTCGGATCGGCTCGCGGCACACGACCGGGACACCCGACCCGATGCTCAGAGCCGCACCGCCCGCGAAAACAGAAGACCCCCGGGAGAACCGGGGGTCTGACTGTGGGCGATGCCGGACTCGAACCGACGACCTCTTCCGTGTGAAGGAAGCGCGCTACCAACTGCGCCAATCGCCCTCATCCCGAACGGGACTCATCGATCGTACCGGATGCCGAGAGGTGCTTCGAACCAGTGACGGGAGACACGCGCGGGGGGCGCCTCGTTTTGCGCCCGCGCTGAGATCGGGTAATGTCTTACGAGTGCTCGGGGCAAGCCCCGGGAACGAAATGCGGATGTAGCGCAGTTGGTAGCGCACAACCTTGCCAAGGTTGGGGTCGCGAGTTCGAGTCTCGTCATCCGCTCGAGTGGAGGGATCTCCGTCTGGGAAACCGATGGAGCATCACGACACGTGGGTCGAACCACATCACGGTGGCGTGGCCGAGCGGCTAGGCACCGGCCTGCAAAGCCGTTTACACGGGTTCGAATCCCGTCGCCACCTCGCCTCACAATAGAACAGCCTGTATAGGCGCGATTGGCGCAGCGGTAGCGCGCTTCCCTGACACGGAAGAGGTCACTGGTTCGATCCCAGTATCGCGCACCACCTGAGAAGCCCCCGGTTCGCCGGGGGTTTCGTCGTTTCCGGGTGCGGCACAAGACCGGCCGACGACGTGAATGCGACGTACCGTGCAGGATTGTCGCGACGCTCTGGCCGACGACGTTCGCACGACTGTCGCGCAACGGCGCACTCATGCACGAGTCGGTAACCCGCACCCCGAGTTCGGGAGCTGCGCCGAGGGGAGCTCTACCGAGCCGGTCAGGCGGAGAGCCATCGGACCGAGTGGTCGTTCCCGCCGCCAGTAAGGGGGGCTGCGGAGTGCCTGGCGGCGGGAACAACACGAGACTACGTCGTGTCCACCATTTGGGGGACACGTTGGGTCGAGTCTTGTGGTGTCCTTGCGCTGATCTTGCGCTCGCTTTGCGCCGAGAACGTCGCGCGCACAGCGGGCGCATCGTCGAGGCTCAGTATCGTGACCTGGCACCCCGCGGCCCGCCGCCGACGCCCGAACCGCCTCGCGGAACAGGAAGCGAGACCCCCGTGAACAATGAAGCCCCCCTCTTCTCGACCCCGTCGGGTCCGATTCGCGGACGCCGTGAGGGCGCGGTTCTGCGCGCCAGCGGTATCCCCTATGCGCGCGCGAACCGCTTCGATCCCCCGGAACCGCTCGAGGACCGACCCGCACATGACGTGTTCGACGCGATCGCCCCATCTCCCGCCTCACCACAGGCGCCCACCCCGCTGATCGATGCTCTCGGTGACCAGACAGGGGGGCTGCCGATCCGTGAGGACTGCCAGCACCTCTCCATCACCGTGCCCGCCGATCGGGGGACCGACGACGCACCCCTTCCGGTGATGGTGTGGATCCACGGTGGCGGGTACACGAGTGGGGCGGGTGACCTTCCGGTGTACGACCCCGCCGTGCTCGCGCACGAACAGCGGGTCATCGTCGTGACGGTCACCTACCGCCTCGGCGTTCTGGGTTATCTCGGCGACGGTGCGGGACGGCCGGCGAACCTCGGTCTGCTCGACCAGCTGGCGGCCCTCGAATGGGTGCAGCGCAACATCGCGGGCTTCGGGGGAGACCCCGCGCGTGTGACGGCCTTCGGGCAGTCCGCCGGCGGCGACGCGGTCCTGCACCTCATGGCGATCGATCGGGCCCGCGGGCTGTTCGCTCGAGCGATCGTTCAGAGCGCCCCGATGGGAACCATGGGCGCACGCGTCAAGCTCGCGGCGGCGATGAGTGCCGCATCCGCCGAACTCACACCCATCACGCCGGTGGGGGAGCTGGCACGCATTCAGGCGGCCGCCCTGCGGGTCTCGCGCGGCTTCGGGCGTTTCTCTCTCATGCCGTTCGCGCCTCAGCCGGGATTCACCCCGCTCCCTCCCGAGAAACAGATCCGCGAGAGGTGGCTCGAGCGCGCCCCCGGCATCCCTCTGCTCATCGGCGTGACGGCCGAAGAGACGCGGCTCTTCCTGCCGGGGATCTCGGTTCTCGACGGCCTTCGATCCCTCCCGCCGCTCTACGCGCTCGCCTCGATCGCGCTCGACACGGCCATGAACGCCATCGTCTACGGCCACCCCGCTCGTCGGCTCGCCCGTGACTATCGCCGTGCGGGCGGGACGGCGCTTCGTTACGTCTTCCGGTGGCGGGCGAATGACCTCTACCGCGCGTCCCACGCGATCGAGGTGCCCTTCGTCTTCGGCACGGAGTCGACCGGTGCGCATCTCCCCCCGTACGCGGGAGCAAGGCCCGATGAACTCGCCGCCGTCGGGAAGAGCGTTCGCGCGCTGTGGGGCAGCTTCGCACACGGACGGACGGGAGAGATGGCATCCGTCCCCGAGGTTCTCGATCTGTACGGGGATCGAGGCGGGCCGTCAGCGCAACCCACCCCGGCGGAGAGCGCCGCGCACTACGGTGACACCATGACCGTCCCCGATGCCCAGTGGCGCGAGCTCGCCGCCACGCCGTTCGTCTCTCTCGGTACCTACCGCCGCAACGGCGCCCTCGTGGCCGTTCCCGTGTGGATCGCCCGCGACGGGGACGAGCTGGTCGTCACGAGCGAGCGTTCGACGGGCAAGGTCAAGCGTCTGCGCAACGACTCCCGCGTCACGCTGCAGCCCTGCAGCCGCATGGGGAAGGTCGAACCGGACGCCATCCGCGTCGAGGCCGAGGGACGCATCGCCGGACCCGCCACCGACGACGCCCGCGCGAATGCCGCGCTCAAAAGCAAATACGGGTTGCAGTACCGCGCCATCCTCGGCTTCGAGGCCTTCGCCAGGCGGATCCAGCGGAAGCCCGGTGACCGCGTCATCATCCGCATCTCGCGCGACGCCTGATCGGCGGCATCCGCCGCGCTATCCCGAACGCGCAGTCCACCGCAAGGGGTTTGCGCGCGAGAGGGTTTCGAGAGACCGTTCACACAGAGAGCGGTTGCCGGCCCCCGGATCCCGCGTTCCCCTTCTCGCCGAGAGGCGCAGGGCCGTGGGCGGCGGCGACGGGAGTGGAAAATGGGCAAGTTCATCTACGACAGCAACATCAAGGTCGATTTCGAAGACCGGCTGCTGGCCCACCTGCAGGCGGTCATCATGGCCAAGGTCCGGCGAGGCGAGAGCTTCCCCTTCACGTGGAAAGACGACATCAGCACCGGCGGCGGACGCACCACGGTCTACATCCACCCGCACGTGTCGCTGGTGTTCAAGTTCCACGGCAGCCGCACGCCGCAGCTCAGCACGGCCTGGCTGCACGCGCTGACCTACAACGCCAACTCGGGTCGAGGGCTCTATGTCGTGACCGAGCCCGACGAGTTCGTTCCCCGCGAGAGCGTGCGGCGCGAAGAGATGGTGTTCAGCGAAGTTCCGAACGACCAAGCCCCCCACTCCATCCGCGGCTGAGCGGGGAATGGATGCCGAGCCCTCGGCGGTTACCTCCGGTATGAGCAATTGGGCCACCACCAAGCCGTACTTCGAGACCGATGCCGTGGCGCACCTGGCGACACTCATGCGCGACGGATCGCCCCACTCGATCCCGCTCTGGGTCGGGGTGGATGGCGAACGGCTCATGCTATTCACCGAGGTCGACACCCTCAAGGACCGCAACCTGCAGCGCGACCCTCGCGTGGCCATCTCGGTCACGGCATCCGACAACAGCTACTCGATGGCGTTCGTGCGTGGCGTGGCCGTGGAACGGATCGACGGCGACGCCGCCCTGCCGTACGTCGATCGCATCGCACGGCTCTACACGGGCGAGGACTACGGTCTGCGCGAGGGACTGGCGGTCTGGTTCATCGAGCCCGGCAAGGCGTGGTCGCGTACCTACGAGGATTGACCGCTCACCACACGAGCGGCAGGACGCCCAGCAACAGGATCAGCGGCGCGATCACCGCGCCGAGCAGGACGAATCGGCTCCACCGCACCTCGACGCCCGCCGCGACGAGACGGTCGTGCCACAGCAGGGTCGCCAACGACGCCCAAGGCGTGACGATCGGACCGGCGTTCACACCGATCAGCAGCGCAGCCAGTCGCGCGGGAGAGTCCGCCACCGACTCGAGGGCCAGGTAGGCGGGCAGGTTGTTGATGCCGTTCGCCGCGAGGGCGCCGACACCCGCCACCTGCCAGAGCGACACGAGGTCGTCGCCCGAGCCGGCCAGCACCGCGGTGACCCGCCCGATCCCGAGGGCCTCGAGCGCCCCCACGGCCAGGAACAGCCCGCCGGCGAACACCAGCAGAGACCAGGGCACCAGACGGATGCCGAGGGCTCGCGGCGCGCGCCAGGCGAACGCGGCGATCAGGACGAGGGCCGCTCCCGTGGCCGGCATCCAGGGTTCGAGTCCGATGACCAGCAGGGGAAGCAGAGCGACGGTCACCACCGCCGAGACGCGTAGCAGGAGGCGATCCGAGACCTCGGGGGAGGCGGCATCCGGGTATGTCTTCGGCAGGCGGCGCAGGAACACGAGCGTCAGCACGATGACCGACACGGCGATGGCGATGAGCGCCGAGGGACCCAGCAGCGCGAGGAACGCGACGGGGTCGTGACCGCCGCCGAGCGCCTCGGATGCCAGCAGGTTGGTGAGGTTCGACACCGGCAGCACCAGCGAGGCGGTGTTGGCGAGCACGACGGTGACGAAGGCGAAGGGAAGCGGATCCAGTCGCCGCGCCACGGCCATGGCGACGACCACGGGAGTGAGCAGCACCGCGGTCGTGTCCAGCGACAGGAACGCCGTCGCCACCGTGGCGAGGGCCACGACCAGCACCCACAGCAAGGCGGTGCGCCCGCGAGCGATCCTCGCCAAGCGCGCGGCCACGACGTCGAACAACCCCGCCTTCGAGGCCAGTTCGGCGACGATCGTCACGGCGACGACGAAAAGCAGGATGGGCCAGACGCGGTCGGCGACGGCGAGGGCGGCGTCGGCGGGGAAGACGCCGGTGAGCAGCGCGATGAGCCCGAGCACCCAGAGCACGCCGCCGATGATGGCCAAAGTCACCGCTCCACTATGAGGCACGTCGCGTGCGGTCGAGACCACGCCCGCCCGGTAGCCTGGAAACGACCCCTTCAGGAGATGTTCTGTGACTGATTTCCCCGCCGATGGCTTCGCCCTCTTCCCCGACCGTTCGGTCGTCGCTCTGCGCGTCAACGGGGAGTTGAAAGACCTGGCCACGACCGTGACGGCCGACGACCGGGTGGAGCCGGTCACGGTCGACAGCGCCGACGGCCTGTCGATCCTGCGCCACTCGACCGCGCACGTGCTCGCTCAGGCCGTGCAGCGTGTCAAGCCCCAGGCGAACCTCGGCATCGGCCCCCCCGTCACCGACGGCTTCTACTACGACTTCCAGGTCGACGAGCCCTTCACCCCCGAGGACCTCAAGGTCATCAAGAAGGAGATGGAGCGCATCGTCCGCGAGAACCAGCGGTTCGTGCGCCGTGTCGTCAGCGACGACGAGGCCCGGGCGGAGTTGTCCGACGAACCGTTCAAGCTCGAGCTGATCGGGCTCAAGGGCGGCTCGGCCGAGGCGGCCGAGGGCGCGTCCGTCGAGGTCGGCGCCGGCGAGCTGACAATCTACGACAACGTCACCCGAGACGGCGAGACCGCTTGGAAAGACCTCTGCCGCGGCCCCCACGTTCCGGGCACCCGCCTCATCGGAAACGGTTGGGACCTCACGCGCATCGCCGGTGCCTACTGGCGCGGCAGCGAGAAGAACCCGCAACTGCAGCGCATCTACGGCACCGCGTGGCCCACCAAGGACGAACTGCGCGCCTACCAGCACCGTCTCGAAGAGGCCGCGAAGCGCGACCACCGCAAGCTCGGCAAAGAGCTCGACCTCTTCTCGTTCCCCGACGAGATCGGTCCGGGCTTGGCGGTGTTCCACCCCAAGGGCGGCATCATCCGCTACGAGATCGAGCGCTACATGCGCGAGCGCCTGCTCGCCAGCGGCTACGAGGTCGTCAACACCCCGCACATCACCAAGGGCGACCTGTTCATGACGAGCGGTCACCTGCAGTGGTACGCCGACGGCATGTACCCCCCGATGGTTCTCGACGAGGTCGTGGATGCCGACGGGCACGTGTCGCGCGAGGGCCAGGAGTACTACCTGAAGCCCATGAACTGCCCGTTCCACAACCTGGTCTTCCGTTCGCGCGGACGCAGCTACCGCGAGCTGCCTCTGCGCCTGAGCGAATTCGGGTCCGTCTACCGCTACGAGAAGAGCGGAACCCTCTCGGGTCTCACGCGCGTGCGCGGCATGACTCAGGACGACACGCACATCTACGTCACGGCCGAACAGGTCAAGGGCGAGCTGACCCACAGCCTCGACTTCGTGCTGCAGACCCTGCGCGACTACGGTCTCAACGACTTCTACCTCGAGCTGTCGACCAAGGAAGACGGCAACCCGAAGTTCATCGGCGACGACGCGCTCTGGACCGAGGCGACCGAGACCCTCCGCGAGGTCGCCGAGGCCTCCGGCCTCGAGCTCGTGCCCGACCCGGGCGGGGCGGCCTTCTACGGTCCCAAGATCTCGGTGCAGGCGCGCGACGCGATCGGACGCACCTGGCAGATGTCGACCATCCAGCTCGACTTCAACCAGCCCGAGCGCTTCGAGCTCGAGTACACCGGCCCCGACGGCGAGAAGCACCGCCCCGTCATGATCCACCGTGCCCTGTTCGGCTCGGTGGAGCGCTTCTTCGCCATCCTGCTCGAGCACTACGCCGGAGCCTTCCCGGTGTGGCTCGCGCCCGTGCAGGTCGTGGCCGTTCCCGTGGCCGCCGAGTACGGCGACTACCTCCAGGGCATCGTGGCCGACCTCAAGACCCGAGGCGTACGCGCCGAGGCCGATCACAGCGACGACCGCATGCAGAAGAAGATCCGCACGCACACCACGCAGAAGGTGCCGCTCATGCTGATCGCGGGGGAGCAGGACCGCGCGGGCGGCACGGTCTCGTTCCGCTTCCGCGACGGCACCCAGCTCAACGGCATCCCCGTCGACGAGGCTGTCGCGCGCATCACCGGGGCGATCTCGGCCCGGACACTCGTCAACACCGCCGAGGATCTCGCGTGACCACCGATCCGGATGCCGTCGCGGCGGACTCGTCGCCGGTAGCCGGCCCGACACCCGCCAGCGACGGGTCCGGATCGGTCACGACCGGCGCCGAACTCGTCGACGCCGTGACGCTCACGGGCGTGCCCGACGAGTTCCAGCGCCTGTGGACTCCGCACCGCATGGCGTACATCTCGGCGGGCCGGGAGCCTATGGAGCAGAACTGCCCGTTCTGCGCCGCCCCCGACAAGTCCGACGAGGACGGTCTGATCGTCGCGCGCGGGAGGACCGCTTACGTGCTGCTGAACCTGTTCCCGTACAACTCGGGCCACCTGCTGGTGTGCCCTTACCGCCACATCGCGACGTACGACCAGGCCACCGACGAAGAGGTCGCCGAGATCGGCGCGCTCACGCAGCGCGGCATGCGGGTGCTCCGGGCGGTGTCGAACTGCGACGGCTTCAACCTGGGGATGAACCAGGGCGCGATCGCGGGAGCCGGCGTCGACGGGCACCTGCACCAGCACATCGTTCCCCGCTGGGCGTCGGACGCGAACTTCTTCCCGATCATCGCGAAGACGAAGGCGCTGCCCCAGCTGCTCGGCGACGTGCGCCGCACGGTCTCCGACGCCTGGGGAGAGTGAACACGGCGGTGCCGGTCCGCGGATCGTCTTCGCGAACCGGCACCGTCGTTTCAGGCGTTACAGACCGTCATGGTGCATCGCCTGGATGAGCCGCACGTTGCGGTCGAACGCGGTCTCACTGAACTCGTCCGAGTAGTTCAGCCCGTACGGCCACATGTGGCTGCCGCCGCAGTTGATCCGCGCGTCCGGACCATCCCACGACTTCAGCAGGGGTAGGGCGGAGGGCCAATCCTGCGCGTCGCATTTGGCCTGAAAGTGGCCGGCTGTGCCTACCCCGACGGTGTGCGAGATCTCGTGTAGCGCCGTCCCCTCGACCATGTAGGAACGATTGCTTCCGAAGCGGATGTCACCGTTGATGCTGGCCTCGGCCGTGGGGACGCCGGGTGCGTAGGAGACATTCAGGTGCCGCCAGGTGTTGTTGAACTTGTTGTACCGGGCAAGCGCACGGTCCATCGCGTCCCTGATGCGGGCGTAGGCATCGAGCTCATCGGCCGACGGGCTCGACGACTCGTAGAGGGTGTAGGTCATCTTCGACACGTTCGGGTCCGTAAGGCGCCAGCGCTGGACGCCGGTGCCGTCACAGGTGACCTGCGACAGCAGCCCCCCGTCGGCAGGGGACGCGACACTCTGCAGGCAGAGGTTGTTGTACTTGTTGCGGATCTCGGTCCAGCCGCCTCCGACGTCGGTCAGCTGCCACTGCTGCACGTCGCCGCCCCAGCACGACCACTGACGCACCTCCGATCCGCTCGTGGTGGCGAAGTTGTAGTTGTCGAGGCAGAGGTTGCTGAACCTGTTCTTGATCTCGGCGTAGCCGTTTCCGAGATCGGTGATCGCCCAGAGCTGATTCTGGCCCTCGAGGCAGGTCCACTGGCGCACCTCGGCACCCGGCTGAGTATCGAAGGCGTAGTCGTCCATGCACAGGGTGTTCTGCTGATTGCGAATCTCTTGGTTCGTGCCCGTGCCGACCGGCGCGGTCGGTGCGGCCGAGGCGGGGGAGGCTGAGCCGAACACGGCGAGACAGAGGGCAAGGGATGTCAAGAGCGCGCTGCCCAGGCTCCATCCTCGACCTCTTGCTCGGGACGTCGTCGTCCGAGACATGTGAGTACCTTTCGTTGTGCCGGACCGCCACGAGGCGAGCCCGGGTGGGGCGGGGGAACGCCGCGCGCCGCAGGCGGGGAGTGCCGGCCGGAAGCGCACGACAGCGCGTCGTCGGGGAGGGGGTTGCCCGGCAGACCGCGACCCCTGACGGGATCTGCGGAGACGCGTTCTCGCGGGGCGTCGACTCCAGTGTTAACGCTCACATACCCGCTTGGGTGCGATCTTCTCGTCGCGAACCGGCCTCTGTCAAGGCGTCTTTGGACGTCATGCGTAACGCGTCGGACGAGAGCGCTCCCAGAACCTCGAGCGACCACGTATCGAGCAAACCGGGGTTATGCACAACCCCCGTCCGCGACGAGAGCGTTCCCGATAGCGTCACGGCATGAGCTCTCGGACTCGCCCTCTGGTTCTTTCCCTCACGCTCGCCGCCGTCCTCCTCGGGACGACAGCCTGCATCCCGCTGCCGAGCCCGCTCGGGCCCGACGGCGCCGCGGGGCGGCCGACCTCCGCTCCCGACGGCACGCAGAGTCCGGTGCCCGAGGAGTCGACCACCGCCGATCCCGACGACGTGTCCGACGTCTTCGCGGAGCGGGAGGAGTACTTCCGCGAGCAGCAGCTTCCGATGGACGGTTCACCGCTGGTCGCGGTCACGCCCGCCCAGAAAGAATTCATCGCCGAGCAGCGGGCATACGTCGAGCAGCAGGGTTCGGCCTGGACGTCGGCCGACGAGAGCCTGGCACTGGCCCTCGCCGGAGACGCGTGCGAGACGGCGATCCTCAATCGCCATCAGGTCGATGCCTCGACCATGAACACACACGTCGCGACCTCCCCGCTGTTCGCCCAACTCATCCCGAGCGACCTCCAGGGCGCCGCGCGCACACAGGCCGAGAAGCCCATCGCGAGCGTCATGGTCTTCGGCGCGACCTTCATGTGCCCCGCCGACGGCGACGCTTGGGTCGCCGCGTATCGAGAGGTGTACGGCGGCTGAGCCGCGTCAGCGCACCTGGCGGACGGCGAACTGCAGACGGGGGTTCGCGTAGGCCTCCTGCGACTCGATGAGTCGCAGTTCGCGCGATCCGGATTCGAAGGTGTTCGAGAGCAGATCGAAGACACTCGACGCCGTGCGCGCCAGGGCGTCGGCCGCGTCGCCGCTGCGGCAGTAGTGGGCGGTGAAGAGCGCCGCCGTCACATCTCCGGAGCCGTTGGCCTTCATGGGGATGAGAGGCGTCTGCACGATCCACGCGCCGGCGTCGTCGACGACCATCATCTCGATGGTGTCGGCCTCTCGGTCGGGGCGTTCCACGCTCGTGACGAGGATCGTCCGCGGACCCCGCTCGCGCACGAGGTCGGCCGAGGCGAGGGTCGAGTCGATGCCGTCGGGCTCGGTGCCGGTGAGGAATCCGAGTTCGAACTGGTTCGGCGTCAGGATGTCGGCCACCGGCACGACACGCTCTCGCAACAGCTCGGGAATCGCGGGCGCCACGAAGCAGCCCGACTTGGCGTTGCCCATGACGGGGTCGCAGGCGTAGACGGCATCCGGATTCGCCCTCTTGACCCGCTCGACGACGTCGATGATGACGTCGGCGATGCCCTCGCCGCCCTGGTAACCCGAGAGGACCACGTCGATCTCGGGGAAAACGCCGCGCTCCTCGATACCGGTGAGCACGTCGGCGACGTCGGCGGGAGAGATGAGGGGTCCGCGCCAGGCGCCGTAGCCGGTGTGATTGGAGAAGTTGACCGTGTAGACGGGCAGAACCTCGACGCCGATGCGCTGGAGGGGGAAGACGGCGGCGGAGTTGCCGACGTGCCCGAACGCGACGGCCGACTGGATCGAGAGAACCTTCATGCCTCGATCCTCCCACCTCGGACGCCCGGACGGAGTGCGCCCGCGGCGACGGCGAGGTCGTCGGCGAGGGCGGCGGCCGAGGCCTCGTCGAGGTCGTGCACCGTCAGGCGCAAGAAGGCGCCGGCGTGGTCGGGGGAGAGGAAGAACGGATCCCCCTCGCGTACCAGCCAGCCGCGGTGCATGAGCTCCTCGCGGACGGACGCGGCCGGAACCGGCAGCGGCACCCAGAGGTTGAGGCCGTCGCCCGGAGCCACCGGCAGTCCCCGTTCGGTGAGGGCTGCCGCGAACGCGGCGTTGCGCGCGGCGTAGTGCTCGGCGGCCGCCTCGATGTCGGCTCGAACGGAATCGTCGGTCACGAGGGCGAGGGTCATGCGCTGCAAAATGTGGCTCACCCACGTCGTGCCCGGTGTGAGACGGACGGCGAGACCATCGGCCGTGTCGGGATCGGATGCCGTGACCGCGAGGCACGTGTCGGGCCCGAGGAACTTCGACATCGACCGGATGCGCGCCCACCGGCGTTGCGAGGGACCGATGACCGAGTGCAGGGGAGCACGCGACAACAGCGAGAAGTGGTCGTCCTCGATCACCAGCACGTAGGGGTGCTCCGCGAGCACCTCCCGCAGGGCCGCGGCGCGCTCGGCGCTCAGGCTCGCCCCCGTGGGGTTGTGCGCACGGGGCGTACAGATCACGGCGCGAACGCCGGCCTCGAGGGCTGCGCGCAGTCCCCCGACGGTCATGCCCTCGGCATCCACCGCCACCGGCACCGCGCGATACCCGCCGGTGCGGACCGTGTGCAGCGCCGACAAGAAGCACGGGTCCTCCAGCGCCACGGCGTCGTCACGCTGCAGGACCTGCGCGAGGAGGCGCTCGATCGCGTCACTCGCGCCGCTGGTGACGGTGATCAGCAGATCGTCATGGGGCAGCTGGTCGGCCATCCAGCCGCGGGCCCAGGCCTCCAAGCCCGGGTCGATGACCGGCTCCCCGTAGAGCACCGGGCGCGTCGAGCGCGCCAGGGCCGCGGTGGGGTCGGGAATGAGCGCGGGGTCGGGGTTACCGGTACCCACGTCGCGCAGGACGGTATCGGGCGTGTAGCCCTCCTGAGCGACGGCGGTACGGTCGGCGACACGCGTGCCGCCGCGGCCTCGCGCCTCGACGAGCCCCGCCTGCGCAAGCTGGCGGTAGGCCGCGACGACCGTGTTCCGGTTCACGCCGAGGTCGGCGGCGACGGCCCGCACCGACGGGAGGAGCGTCCCCGGTGAGAGCTCGCCCCGCTCAATCCGCTCGCGCAGGTCGGCGGCGATGCCGGATGCCGATCGGCCGGTCATATCGATGGTCATAGCCCCCCTGAGTCGAGACCAGCCTATGTCCTGCGCCATGCTACGGTTTGGCCTAAGCCAATTAGACGCGCCCCGAAGCGCGCATCTCGCGCCCCCGGGCGCCGAACGGAGTGGACATGACCGACACCGGAACCTCCCGCGTCAAGCGCGGACTCGCCGAGATGCTCAAGGGCGGCGTCATCATGGACGTCGTCACCGCCGACCAGGCGCGCATCGCCGAGGACGCCGGCGCCGTAGCCGTCATGGCGCTCGAGCGTGTGCCCGCCGACATCCGCGCCCAGGGCGGCGTGGCGCGCATGAGCGACCCCGACCTGATCGACGACATCATCGCGTCGGTGTCGATCCCGGTCATGGCCAAGGCCCGCATCGGCCACTTCGTCGAGGCGCAGATCCTTCAGGAGCTCGGCGTCGACTACATCGACGAATCCGAGGTGCTCTCGCCCGCCGACTACGTCAACCACATCGACAAGTACGACTTCACCGTGCCGTTCGTGTGCGGGGCGACCAACCTGGGCGAGGCGCTGCGCCGCATCACCGAGGGCGCGGCGATGATCCGCTCGAAGGGCGAGGCCGGCACCGGCGACGTGTCCGAGGCCACCAAGCACATCCGCACCATCCGGGGCGAGATCAACGCCCTGCGCGCCAAGACCAAGGACGAGCTGTACGTCGCCGCCAAGGAGCTGCAGGCACCCTACGACCTGGTTGCCGAGATCGCCGAGACCGGCGAGCTGCCCGTCGTGCTGTTCACGGCCGGGGGCGTGGCCACTCCCGCGGACGCTGCGATGATGATGCAGCTCGGCGCCGACGGCGTCTTCGTGGGCTCGGGCATCTTCAAGTCGGGCAACCCCGCCCAGCGCGCGGCGGCCATCGTGAAGGCCACGACCTTCCACGACGACCCCAAGATCGTGGCCGAGGCCTCGCGCGGACTCGGTGAGGCGATGGTCGGCATCAACGTCGCCGACCTCCCCGCCCCGCACCGCCTCGCCGAGCGTGGCTGGTAAGCCCCGCGTCGGCGTTCTCGCACTCCAGGGAGACGTGCGAGAGCATCTCGCGGTCCTGACCGCCCTCGGCGCCGACGCACGCCCCGTGCGCCGGCCCGAGGAGCTCGCCGCCGTGGAAGGCCTCGTCCTTCCCGGCGGCGAGTCGAGCGTCATCGACAAGCTCGCGCGCGCCTTCGGCCTCTTCGACCCCATCCGCGAGGCGATCGCGTCCGGGATGCCGATGTACGGCACGTGCGCGGGACTCATCCTGCTCGCCGACCGCATCGACGGCGCCATCACCGGCCAGCGGACCTTCGGGGGCATCGACGCGCGCGTCGCCCGCAACGTCTTCGGCAGCCAGACCGCCTCGTTCGAGACCGACCTCGACGTCCCCGTCCTGGGTGATCCGCCGGTGCACGCCGTCTTCATCCGTGCGCCCGCGGTCGTCGAGTGGGGACCGGATGCCGAGCCCCTGGCATCCCTTCCCGATGGACGTGTCGTGGCGATCGAGCAGGGCGCACTGCTGGGCACCGCGTTCCACCCCGAATCGACGGGGGAGACGCGCTTCCACCGCCGACTCCTGGACCACGTGTCCACCCGACACAGCACGCGCGCGCCCGCGCTCTAGACTGGAAGCCATGTCCGGACACTCCAAATGGGCCACGACCAAGCACAAGAAGGCGGTCATCGACTCCCGCCGCGCCAAGTCGTGGGCCAAGCTCATCAAGAACATCGAGGTCGCCGCGAAGCTCGGTGGAGCCGACCTCCAGGGCAACCCCACCCTCTTCGACGCCGTGCTCAAGGCCAAGAAGACCTCGGTCCCCAAAGACAACATCGACCGCGCGATCAAGCGCGGTGCCGGTATCGGCGGCGAAGCCGTCGAGTACACCTCGATCATGTACGAGGGCTACGGACCCAACGGGGTGGCCTTCCTCATCGAGTGTCTGACCGACAACAAGAACCGCGCCGCAGCCGAGGTGCGCACAGCCCTCAGCCGTAACGGCGGCACCCTCGCCGACCCGGGCAGCGTCGCCTACAACTTCAGCCGCAAGGGCGTCATCGTGGTCCCCTCCGAGGGCACCACCGAAGACGACGTCATGCTCGCGGTCCTCGAGGCCGGAGCCGAAGAGGTCGAGCCGCACGGCGAGGGCTTCGGCGTCATCACCGAGGCCTCCGACCTCGTGTCGGTGCGCAGCGCTCTGCAGGATGCCGGCATCGAGTACGACTCCGCCGACGTCGAGTTCGTCCCCTCCCTCAAGGTCGAGGTCGACGCCGACACCGCCCGCAAGGTGTTCCGCCTCATCGACGCTCTGGAAGACAGCGACGACGTGCAGAACGTGTACACCAACTTCGACATGACGGCCGAGGTCCAGGCCGAGCTCGAGAACGACGAGTAAGGGCGCGCCCTCTCCTCGGCACGGCCCCCGGCGCTTAGCGTGGGGGCCGTGTCTCGTTCCCTCCGCGTCCTCGGCATCGACCCCGGACTGACCCGCTGCGGCCTCGGCGTCGTTGACGTCTCGCCGAACCGCACGGCCTCTCTCGTGCACGTGGGCGTCGCGCGGTCTGCACCGACGGATCCGATCGAGAAGCGCCTCGCGGCGATCGCCGCCGGCATCCGCGAGGTGCTCGTCCGACACCAGCCGCACGTCGTCGCCGTCGAGCGCGTCTTCGCCCAGAACAACCTGCACTCGGTGATGGGCACCGCCCAAGCCAGCGGCATCGCGTTGCTGCTCGCCGCCGAACACGGGCTCGCCGCCGCGACCCACACGCCCAGCGAGGTCAAGGCCGCGATCACCGGTTACGGCTCCGCCGACAAGCTGCAGGTGCAGACGATGGTCGCGCGGGTGCTGCGTCTCGGCTCCCTTCCGCAGCCCGCGGACGCCGCCGATGCCCTGGCCATCGCCCTGTGCCACGCCTGGCGCGGGGGAGATGCCGCAGCGTCGGGCGACGACACTCTGACACCCGCGCAGAAAGCCTGGCGGGATGCCGAGAAGAAGCGCACCCCGCCGACGCGTGTCGCTCGAACACATGTACGAACGGGCGCGTAAGCTGGTCCGATGATCTCCTCGCTGCACGGTACGGCGGCTCACGTCGCCGACGACTCGCTGGTCATCGTGGTGGGAGGTGTCGGCTTCGCCGTCGCGGTGACCGCCCAGCTGGCACGCACGGTGCACGTCGGCGACGACGTCCACCTGCACACCAACCTCATCGTGCGCGAGGACGCGCTGTCGCTCTACGGGTTCGAGGCCCGTGAAGAACTCACCGTCTTCACGCAACTGATCAGCGTCACCGGCGTCGGCCCGAAGTCCGCCCTCGGCGTGCTGTCGTCGCTGACCGTGCCGCAGATCGCCCAGGCCGTGGCCGACGACGACGACGCACCGTTCCGCCGCGTCTCGGGCATCGGCCCCAAGACCGCGAAGCTCATCGTCGTGCAGCTGGCCGGCAAGCTGCAGGTCGCGCCGTCCGCGGCTCCCGCCGCCGCCTCGCCGCACGGACAGATTCCCGCGCAGGTCACGCAGGCGCTCGTGGGCCTGGGCTGGACGGAACGAACCGCGGCCGAGGCCGTGGCATCCGTCGCCGAATCCGCCTCCGAGGCCGACCGCGCCTCGGTCCAGTCGCTCCTCCGCCTCACTCTCGCTCTGCTGGGTCCCGCCCGGAAGGAGAGCGTGAGTGGCTGACGTCCGCGACGCCGGAACGCCCGACGACGAGGTCGAACTCGCTATCGAAGGCGCCCTGCGCCCCACCTCGCTCGCCGAGTTCGTCGGTCAGCAGAAGGTGCGCGGCCAGTTGCAGCTGCTGCTCGACGCCGCCCGGATCCAGCAGCGCTCGCCCGATCACATCCTGCTCTCGGGTCCTCCGGGGCTCGGCAAGACCACCCTCGCGATGATCGTGGCCCACGAGAGCGGTCGGCCGCTGCGCCTGTCGAGCGGTCCCGCGATCCAGCACGCGGGCGACCTCGCCGCCCTGCTGTCGTCGCTCACGCCGGGGGAGGTGCTCTTCATCGACGAGATCCACCGCATGGCGCGCTCGGCGGAAGAGATGCTCTATCTCGCGATGGAGGACTTCCGCATCGACATCATGGTGGGAAAGGGCGCGGGCGCGACCAGCATCCCCCTCGACCTCGCTCCCTTCACCCTCGTGGGCGCCACGACACGCGCGGGCCTGCTGCCCAACCCGCTGCGCGACCGCTTCGGCTTCACCGCCCACCTCGAGTACTACGAGCCGGAAGAGCTGGAGCGGGTCGTCTCACGCTCGGCATCCATGCTCGATGTCGGCCTGCCGGGCACCGCGCGCTCCGAGATCGCCCGCCGTTCGCGAGGAACTCCCCGTATCGCCAACCGCCTGCTGCGGCGTGTCCGGGATTACCTGGTCGTGAACGGCCCGTCGACCGGTACCGACGAGGGTCACGCCGACGTGCGCACGGTCGGCGCCGCCCTCGATCTCTACGATGTGGATGCCATCGGGCTCGACCGTCTCGACCGGGCCGTCCTCGACGCCCTCGTGCGCCGATTCCGCGGGGGACCGGTGGGGCTCAGCACCCTGGCCGTGGCCGTGGGAGAAGAGCCGGAGACCATCGAGTCGGTCGTCGAGCCGTACCTCGTGCGCATCGGATTCATGGGTCGGACCCCGCGCGGCCGTGTGGCGACTCCCGAGGCGTACGACCACCTCGGAGCACCCCATCCCGACGGCATGCTCCGGTTCAGCCAGGGGTCATGACCTATACTCGGCGGGGGATTCCCCGACCCACGCTAGGCAGTGCCGCACGGCGCGCCTGATCTGAAAGGTGCACCGCCTCCATGGACTCCAGTTTCCTCCTGCTCATCCTGTTCGCCGGACTGCTCGTCTTCATGTTCCTGAGCTCCCGCCGGCGCATGAAGAAGCAGAAGGCCGAGCTCGAGCAGAAGGCTCGCGAGACGGTCCCCGGCGCCGAGGTCCTGCTGCAGGGCGGCCTCTACGGCACCATCGTCGAGTACGACGCCGAAGACCTCGACAAGCCCGCGCACGTCGAGATCGCCCCCGGCGTTGTCATCAAGGTGCACAGCCAGGCCATCCTGCGCATCGTCGACCCCGCCGCGGGCACGGTGACCGAGGACGAGTACATCGAAGCCGAGGAGACCGAGGCCGAGTACGTCGCCGGTGTCGCCGATGGCGACATCACCTCGATCAGCGACGACCAGCGCGCCGCCCGCCAGCACGCCGCCGACGCAGAGCGCGATGACAAGGACCGCCCCGCGGTCTGATCGCCCCTCCCGCCGTTTCGTTCACCGCCGCACAGAAAGCCGACTCCGTGGCGCCCTCGACTCCTGTCCGTCACGCCTGGCGCGTTTTGACCGGATTGCTCGCCATCACCGGCGTGCTCTTCGGCATCAACGCGCTGGGCGTGTACGTCTTCAACGCCAGTTCCTGGACCCCTGAGCTCGCGCTCGACCTCCAGGGCGGCACGCAGATCATCCTGCAAGCCCAGACCACCGACGGCGCCGCGCCCGACAGCGAACAGCTGGCTCAGGCCGTCACGATCATCCGCCAACGCGTCGACGCCTCGGGCGTGGGTGAAGCCGACGTGGCCACCGAGGGTGGCCGCAACATCGTCGTGCAGATCCCCGGCCAGGCCGATGAGGCCACGCGCCAGCGCATCCAGAGCTCGGCCCAGCTGCAGTTGCGCCCGGTGCTGTTCAGCGGCTCGCCGGCGACCTCGTTCGTGGGTCAGGACGGTGTCTCCACGCCGTACCCGACGCCCGACCCGAGCCTGCCGTCGACGCCGACCGCCTCGCCGACCAATGCGAGCGACCCGGCCTACATCACCCCGGCTCTGCAGGCGCAGTTCCTCGCGTACGACTGCGCGAACCCGCCGAGCAATCCCGCCCAGGCTCCGGCCGATCAGCCGATGATCACGTGCGGCACGAACGACGGGCAGAAGTACATCCTCGGCCCCGTCGAGCTCGACGGCACCGACATCTCCAACGCCACCAACGGCCAGGAGCAGAACACCGGCCAGTGGGCCGTCAACCTCGTCTTCAACGACCAGGGCACGCAGAAGTTCGCCGAGATCAGCCAGCGCCTCTACGGAGCGCAGCCGCCGCTGAACCAGTTCGCGTTCGTGCTCGACGGCTCCGTGCTGTCGGCACCGTCCATGAACGGCATCATCGTCGACGGTCGCCCCAGCATCACCGGCTCGTTCACGCAGGAGTCCTCGAAGGCCCTCGCCGACCAGCTGAAGTACGGTGCTCTGCCGCTGAGCTTCCAGGTGGTCAGCTCCGACACCGTGTCGGCGACGCTCGGTTCGCAGCAGTTGCAGGTCGGCTTCATCGCCGGCCTCATCGGCCTCGGTCTCGTCGCGATCTACTCGCTCATCGTCTACCGCGCGCTCGGGACGGTCATCATCGCCTCGCTCGGCGTGATGGCGGTGCTGACGTATCTCGCGCTGTGCGTCCTGGCGTGGCGAGCGGGCTTCCGCCTCTCGCTCGCGGGCGTCGCGGGTCTGATCGTGACGATCGGCTTCACCGCCGACTCGTTCATCGTCTACTTCGAAAGAATCAGAGACGAATTGCGCGATGGCAAGTCGATCACCGCTGCCGTCGAAGACGGCTGGTCGCGCGCCAAGCGCACGATCTACATCTCGAAGTCGATCAACATCCTCGCGGCCGTCGTGCTGTACATCCTCGCGGATGCCACGGTGAAGGGCTTCGCGTTCACGCTCGGCCTCACGACCGCGATCGACATCTTGATCTTCATCCTGTTCACGCACCCCGTGATGCAGTTGCTCGCTCGCACGCGCTTCTTCGGCTCGGGTCACCCCCTCTCGGGGATGGACCCCAACGCCCTCGGCGCCGTGTACCGCGGTCGCGCGCAGTTCCGGGCTCCCGTGGTCGACGCGGGCCGGGTGAAGAAGTCTCGCGGCGAGGCGCAGCGTCGGCAGACGATCGCCGAACGCAAGCAGGCCGAACTGGCGGCCGCCAGCCGCGGTGATAGCCGCTCCACGAAGGAGGGAGACGACTGATGCGCTCCATGTCGCAGCTCGGTAACGACCTCTACTCGGGGAAGACGTCCTTCCCCTTCGTGCAGCGTCGTCGCCTGTGGTTCATCATCGCCGCGGTCCTCGTGATCGGCGCGGCCCTCGTGCCGCTGTTCCGCCCCGTGCAGTTCTCGATCGAGTTCACCGGCGGCTCGCAGTTCACGGTGTCCAACCCGTCGACGTTCGACCAGGCTCTGGCCACGCAGGCCGTCACCTCGGTCGTCCCGGATGCCGCGACGCGCGTCACCACGATCAGTGATCAGTCCGTGCGCGTGCAGACCGACCAGCTGGACAACGACCAGACGCAGGCGGTCTCGGCCGCCCTCGCGACGGCATACGACGTTCCCGCCTCGGAGATCACGAACTCGTTCATCGGACCCACCTGGGGCAACGACGTCACCCGACAGTCGCTCTGGGGTCTGTCGATCTTCCTCGCGCTGACCTTCCTGATCCTGGCGCTCTACTTCCGCACGTGGAAGATGTCGGTCGCCGCGATCATCGGTCTCGTCGACGTGCTCGTCATCACCATCGGTGTCTACGCCGTCTTCGGCTTCGAGATCTCGCCGGCCGCCGTCATCGGCTTCTTGACCATCCTCTCCTACGCCCTCTACGACACCACCGTCGTCTTCGACAAGGTGAGAGAGAACACCAGAGACGACGGCGAGATCTCCGGTCGCACGTTCGCGGAGTCGGTCAACCTCGCCGCCAACCAGACGCTGATCAGATCGATCAACACCACGGTGGTCGCGATCCTGCCCGTCGGCGCGATCCTCTTCATCGGTGTGCCGCTCGGCGCGCGCACGCTCAGCGACATCTCGCTGTCGATCTTCGTCGGCACGATCGTCGCCGCGTATTCGACGCTCTTCGTCGCCGTCCCGATGTACGCCCTGCTGCGCGAGAAGGAGAAGCCGATCGCTCAGCGCGACGCACGTGTCGTGGCGGCTCGCGAGAAGGCGGGTGTCCCGGCCTGAGGCCGGGGCTCCGCCCCCGGGGTCCCACCCGCGGACCCCGCCTTGGACTCCTGTCTCGAGGCATAGACTTGATCGACTGGCCGTAAGGAAGGGGTGGCACATGGCTGAGACCACTTCCTCCGCGCCGCCGCCGTCTTCGCTCCGGCGTCTGGTGCCGCGCATCTTCTCGCGCGCCGCTCGCCGCGACGACGTCGACAAGCTGTTGCGGACGGTGCGTACGCACCACCCCAAGGGCGACCTGGCGATCATCGAGCGGGCGTATGCCGTCGCCGACAAGGCGCATGACGGGCAGAAGCGTCAGAGCGGTGAGCCGTACATCACGCACCCGCTCGCCGTCGCGCAGATCCTCGCCGAACTCGGCTTGGGACCGAAGGCCATCGCCGCCGCTCTGCTGCACGACACCGTCGAAGACACGGGGTACCCCCTCGACGAGCTCGCCGCCGACTTCGGCGACGAGGTCGCGATGCTCGTCGACGGCGTGACCAAGCTCGACAAGGTCAAGTACGGAGACAGCGCGCAGGCAGAGACCGTGCGGAAGATGATCGTGGCGATGTCGAAAGACATCCGCGTCCTGCTCATCAAGCTCGCCGATCGCCTGCACAACGCCCGGACCTGGGGCTTCGTGCCCCCGCACAAGGCCGCGAAGAAGGCCACCGAGACTCTCGAAATCTACGCGCCCCTCGCGCACCGCCTCGGTATCCAGGCGATCAAGAGCGAGCTCGAAGACCTCTCTTTCGCGGTGATGCATCCCAAGCTCTACGCCGAGATCGACAGCCTGGTCAAGCAGCGTACGCCGCAGCGCGAGCAGTACGTCCAGAACGTCATCGACGCCGTCGACGCCGACCTGCGCGAACTGCGCGTCCGCGGCCGCGTGATGGGACGCCCGAAGCAGCTCTACTCCGTGTACCAGAAGATGGTCGTTCGAGGTCGCGAGTTCGACGACATCTACGACCTCATCGGTATTCGCATCCTCGTCGGCACCGTCCGCGACTGCTACGCGGTGCTCGGCGCCATCCACGCGCGGTGGACGCCCCTGCCGGGGCGATTCAAGGACTACATCGCCACGCCGAAATTCAACCTGTACCAGTCGCTGCACACCACGGTGATCGGCCCGGGCGGACGCACGGTCGAGATCCAGATCCGCACGCACGAGATGCACCAGCAGGCGGAGTTCGGTGTCGCCGCGCACTGGAAGTACAAGGAGCGGATGGCGGGCGGCAAAGCCGACGCCAAGGCCGTCGACGCCGACATGGCCTGGATCGCGCACATCTCGGACTGGCAGGCCGAGACCGCCGACCCGGGGGAGTTCCTCGACTCGCTGCGCTTCGAGATCGGCGCGAAAGAGGTCTACGTCTTCACGCCGAAGGGCCGTGTGGTCGGCCTGCCGACCGGCGCGACCCCGGTCGACTTCGCCTACGCCGTGCACACCGAGATCGGCCACCGCACCATGGGGGCCAAGGTCAACGGACGCCTGGTGCCGCTCGAATCGACGCTGCAGAGCGGTGACGTCGTCGAGGTCTTCACCTCCAAGAACCCCGACGCGGGTCCGAGCCAGGACTGGCTCGGCTTCGTCAAGAGCACCCGCGCGCGCAACAAGATCCGCGGGTGGTTCACCAAGGAACGTCGCGAAGAAGCCATCGAACAGGGCAAGGACTCCATCGCCCGTGCCATGCGCCGGCAGAACCTGCCACTGCAGCGGCTGATGAACCAGGACTCGTTTACCGAGGTCGCTCGCCTCTTCCACTACGAAGACGTCTCCGCCCTGTACGCCGCCGTCGGCGAGGGCCACGTCTCGACGCAGTCCGTGATCGAGAAGGTCACGGCGCTCGTCAACGTCGAAGAGACCAACACCGGGCCCATCGACATCCCCGTCGGTCGCAGCCGTGCCCCGCGCGGTGGCGATTCGGGCGTGCTCGTACGCGGTGCCCCCGACATCCTCGTCAAGCTCGCCAAGTGCTGTACGCCGGTGCCGGGAGACGAGATCGTCGGTTTCGTCACGCGGGGGAGCGGCGTCTCGGTTCACCGCGGCGACTGCACCAACGTCAAGGCGCTGAAGGAAGAGCCCGACCGACTGATCGACGTGGAGTGGGCACCCACCACGAAGAGCGTCTTCCTCGTACAGATCCAGGTCGAGGCCCTCGACCGCTCGGGGCTCCTGAGCGATGTGACCCGTGTGCTGAGCGAGCATCACGTCAACATCCTGTCGGCCACCGTGTCGACCACGAACGACCGTCTGGCGCTCAGCAAGTTCGTGTTCGAGATGGGTGACACCGTGCACCTCGACCGCGTGCTCAACGCCGTACGACGCATCGACGCCGTCTACGACGTCTACCGCGTGACCTCCTCCTAGCCGCCGCATCAGCGTTCCGAGTCCGCGGTCGCGAGCAGCGCGATCCCTCTCCGTCCGTAGGGGAAGGTCGGATGCCGATCGAGCCACGCTTGCGCATCGCTTCTCGCTCGCGGATCGGACGCCGCCCACGCGACCGCCGCAGCGCGCTGATGCTCGTCGTCGGAGCGGGCGAGGTCGGCCAGCGTGCGTCCCGGTGTGCTGAGGTGTACGCCGGCGAGCGACGTCGTATCTGCGGGTGGCAGGCGCACGTCGTGATACACCGCACGGGTCCCGTCATGGGCCCGTGTCCGCCTCGTCACGACCCGCTGAAGGTGATGTCGTGTCGGCTCGGTCGGAATCCCTCCGTGCACCCACGCGGCGGTCAGGCGCACTCCCGCCCATCGCTCCCCGAGAAGGGGCAGCAGGCTACGGGCGCGCATCCACGCCGTCTCGACCGCGTCGGCGGGCATGAACCCCTCGCCGAGGGGCACCAGCAGCCCGTCGAGACACGCAGCGCTCAGTTCGCTCAACGCGAGACGCTCCCCGGGGAAGAACAGAAAGGGCGACACCATCCCGTCAGTGTGACGGGGCGGTGTCGCCCGTGACGGTCGGAACCGTCGACCTGTGGAGAACCGATCAGCCGCCGAGGGCGCGGAGCCAGGTGCGGCGCGCTTCGAGAGCCTCCGATGCCTGAGCCGCGGCGCGCTTGTCGCCGCGCGACTCGGCCTCGGCGAGTTCGGCCTCGAGCTTGTCGATCGCGTCGGTCAGCTGGCGCGTCATGTCGTTGGCACGCGCCTTCTGCTCGGGGTCGTTCCGCTTCCAGTCGGCGTCCTCGCGGGTGCGCACACTCTGCTCGATCTTGCGGAGCTCGTCGTCGAGGACACGCTCCTTGTCGCGGGGGAAGATCCGGCCGATCTCGTCCCACTCGCGCTGGATGGAGGTGAGCTTCTGGCGGGCGGTCGCGAGGTTCTTCTCGTCGACGATGGGTGCGGCCTTCTCGAGCAGGGCACGCTTCTGCTCGATCTTCTCCTTCGAGGCCTCGGCGTCGGCGGACTCACGCTCGATGCGCGCTCCGTAGAGGGCATCTCCCGCAGCCTTGAAACGAGCCCAGAGCGCGTCGTCGACCTTGCGGCCGGCGCGGCCCGAGGCCTTCCACGCGTCGAGCAGGTCGCGGTATGCCCCGATGCCGTCCTCGCCACGCGGCGCGAGGGCCTCGGCGCGCTCGACGAGACGCGTCTTCGCCTCGCGGGCGGACTTGTGGACCTCGTCGAGCGAAGAGAAGAACTCGCGGCGGTGACGGTCGACCGTGGCGCGGGCGTCGCGGAAGCGGCGCCAGAGCTGCTGAGCGGTCGACTTCGACAGACGGGGGCCGTTCTGCTGGTGAGCCTGCCACCGGTCGAACAGAGCCGTCATCTCGGCGGTCATCTGCTTCCACTGCACCGTCTGCGGGTCACGAGCGGCGAGGGCCTCGGCCTCTTCGACGATCGCGGTCCGCTCGCGCACAGCTTCTTCGGTGGCCTGCTTGGCGGCGACGGCCTCGGTCTCGCTCGCCTCGGCGAGCTCAGAGGTGAGGGCATCCACGCGAGCGGTCAGGGCCGCGAGATCGCCCACCGCGGCCGCACCGTCGAGCTTGCTGCGAAGGGTCTTCGCCGTCGAACGGAGGTCGGATGCCGACGCCCCACCGCGACGATGACGCGTCTCGAGCAGGGTGACCTCGCCGGCGAGATCCGAGAACTTGCGCTGATAGTAAGCGAGAGCTTCGGCGGGCGTGCCGTCGGGGTACTGCCCCACGACGCGCCAGTCCTCACCCTCGCGGACCGAGACGGTGCCCTCTTCGTCGACGCGACCCCACGGCTGCGCGGTCGAAGTGGACGCGGTCTTTCCCGGAGGCGGTCCGGGGATGCGCGCGCCGGGCCGCGGAGCGGCCGGCTGCGCGGGCGCGGACGGGGTGCTGGGCGCCTCAGCCGCGTCGGAGGAGGCCTCGACCTCGGCGGTCGCACCGTCGTCGATCGCGTCATCGCCGGAGGGAGCATCGGCGGTGGACGCCGGCTCAGCGGCATCCGATGACTGCTCTGCGATCGGCACCTCACCCGCGGGAGCTTCGTGCTCCTCGACGGGCGCGGCGGCCTCGTCGGAGGAGGCGCTCGGGGCCGAAGATGCATCGGTCTCCGCCTCGACCGAGGTCGTGGCAGTGGGATCGACCTCGACGGCGTTCTCGTCGTCGCGCGGGTCGGAGGTCTCGGGAGTGGGGACGGAAGTCACGGGTAGCACCTCATCGCGGCAGAACCGCCTGGGGGAGAAGGACCCTCCGAGCCTAGTACGCGCGACCCCGGGGTTACAGGATCGAGCCCTGCCGATCGCAACGCGGCCGTTCCCACCGCACGGCGCGAGAGGTCAAGGAGTGGTCGACTCCGACGGCACGGGAGCGGGGACCTCCGTCGGGGCGGGCGTCGCGGGGGTATCGGTCGACGAGGGTGCCGGGTCCGGTGCGCCCGGGCCCGCGACGAAGTAGGCGGTCTGTGCGCCGACCGCACCGGCGATCAGGACGAGCCCGACCACGAGACCGATGAGGTTGTCGCGTGTGCGGCGTCGCCCCTGACGCTCGTGGAGCTCGAGCCGCGCCTGATACGCGCGAGCACGCTCGCGCTGCTCTCGCGCCTGCCGGTCTTTTCCGCGCGCCGCCACATCGACCTCCTCCGCCCGTCCGGGCACGTCGATCCTACAAAGAGCCGTCCCGCGACCGGGTTCGCCGCTCGCGGACACGGTGTCGGAGGCCGCGGTTAGCCTGGAGTGGTGACCCCATCTTCCGCGCTCTTCCAGGGCCAGACACCGCTCGCGGTGCGCATGCGCCCCGTGAGCCTCGACGAGGTCGCCGGCCAGGGGCATCTGCTGCGGCCCGGGTCCCCGCTGGTCACCCTCGCGACGACCGACTCCTCGGCATCCGTCACCGCCGCCTCGGTGATCTTGTGGGGCCCGCCCGGAACGGGCAAGACCACGCTCGCCCAGGCGATCGCGCGGTCGTCGGGGCGCCGCTTCGTCGAGCTCTCAGCGATCACGGCGGGTGTGAAAGACGTTCGCGAGGTCATGCAAGAAGCGCTCACGCAGCGAGACCTCTACGGGCAGTCCACGATCCTCTTCCTCGACGAGATCCACCGCTTCACGAAGGCCCAGCAGGACGCCCTGCTGCCGGGGGTCGAGAACGGGTGGGTCGTGCTCATCGCCGCGACCACCGAGAACCCCTCGTTCTCGGTCATCTCGCCGTTGCTGTCGCGTTCTCTCCTGCTCACGCTCCGTCCCCTCGGCGACGACGACCTGGGCGCCCTCGTAGACCGAGCCGTGACCGACCCCCGCGGTCTGGCCGGCCGCGTCGTGCTCGAGGACGACGCTCGCGCCGCCCTGGTCCGCCTGGCATCCGGAGACGCCCGTCGCGCTCTCACCGCCCTCGAAGCCGCGGCCTCGGTCGCGGGCGACGACGGCGTCGCCCCCGCGCCGGCATCCGGCGGAGACGACGATGACGACGAGCAGGATCCGGGACCGTTCGTCGACGACGGGGGAGAGCTCCCCGTGATCACCGCCGACCACATCGCCCAGGCCGTGGACCGCGCTCTGCTGCGTTACGACCGCCAGGGCGACGAGCACTACGACGTGATCAGCGCCTTCATCAAGTCGGTGCGAGGTTCGGATCCGGATGCCGCGATCCACTACCTCGCGCGGATGATCGAGGCGGGGGAGGATCCCCGTTTCATCGCGCGGCGTCTGGTGATCTCCGCCGCGGAAGATATCGGCATGGCCGATCCGCAGGCGCTGCAGATCGCCGTCGCGGCGGCGGACGCCGTCGCCTTCATCGGCATGCCCGAGGGCCGCATCCCCCTCGCCGAAGCGACGGTGTACCTCGCGACGACCGCCAAGTCGAACGCCGCCTACAACGCCATCAATGCCGCGATCGCCGACGTACGCGCCGGTGGTTTCGGACGCGTGCCGATGCACCTCCGCGACGCGCACTACCCGGGCGCCAAGCGCCTGGGACACGGCAAGGGGTACAAGTACGCGCACGACAGCGAGATCGGCATCGTGGCGCAGCAGTACCTGCCCGACGAACTCCGGGGCAGGCGCTACTACGAGCCCACGAATCACGGCACCGAGCGCGACGTCTCCGCGCGCCTGGAGAAGATCCGACGCATCCTCGACGGGAAGTGAGCGTGCAGAGGGCACGCGCGGGTGGCTCTGATAGCATGAACCGGCTCGAAACAGGGTTTTCGGGCATCCCCTCCTTCCTGTGATCACCTTCCGGTGCGCCCCGGCGTGCGCTTCGGATCGGGCGGAAGGGGGCGATACGCCCGTGAGCCGTGAAAGGCGCGGCCACGTCATCGGAAGGAGAACTTCGTGACCACGAAGTCTCAGGACCGCCGCAAGGTGCGTCTGTCGCGCGCCCTCGGCGTCGCACTCACCCCCAAGGCCGCCCGCTACCTCGAGAAGCGTCCCTACGCTCCCGGTGAGCACGGTCGCACCAAGCGCAAGGCCGACAGCGACTACGCCGTCCGTCTCCGCGAGAAGCAGCGCCTGCGCGAGCAGTACGGCATCCGCGAGAAGCAGCTGCGCATCGCGTTCAACGAGGCCCGCCGCACCGACGGCCTGACCGGTGAGAACCTGGTCGAGCTGCTCGAGATGCGTCTGGACGCCCTCGTCGTGCGTTCGGGCTTCGCCCGCACCACCGCGCAGGCTCGCCAGCTCGTCGTGCACCGCCACATCATGGTCGACGGCCAGCTCGTGGACCGCCCGTCGTTCCGCGTGAAGCCGGGTCAGCTGATCCACGTCAAGACCAAGAGCGAGGGTCTCGAGCCCTTCCAGGTCGCCGCCGCCGGTGGGCACGCCGAAGTACTGCCCCCCGTTCCGGGCTACCTCGAGGTCGACCTCTCGACGCTGCAGGCGAAGCTCGTTCGTCGCCCCAAGCGCGCCGAGGTGCCCGTCACGTGTGACGTGCAGCTCGTCGTCGAGTACTACGCCGCCCGCTGACCTCAGCGAGCACAGAAGGGCGCCGGGTTCTCCCGGCGCCCTTTCTGGTTCTCGGGTCGCGCTTGCGCGCGACCCATCGCCGATTCCGATCCGATTCCGGGGGAGCTGCCCGAGATGACCCGCGTCGCGGCGGGACTCGCCGAGGAGCGTGCACGTGTTCGAGCCTCGCGCCGCCGCACGAGCCGGTGGCGACCTCGGCGACCGAGTCCGCGGCATCCGACCGGCGGACGCGCGCTCCGCGGGGGCCCTCGCCTACGATGGGGGAATGCCGCGACCGCGGCGTCGTATCGAGGAAGAAGTGGTGATCGTGAGAAGCCTCGTCTGGTTCGCGTTGGGCATCGTCGGCGGTTTCGTCGCCGCCCACCTCGTCAACAAGGACCCCCGCGGGCAGGAGGTGCTCGCGCAGCTCGACTCCCGCATCGGCGAGTTCACCGACCGTATGAGCGACGCCTACCACGCGCAGGAGACCCGCCTCTCCGAGATCATCGACGACGCGAAGAGCGTCGCGTCCTCGGCGGTCGAGAAGTCCGCCGACGCCGTCGACGACGCCGCCCGCGCCGCCGAGAAGGCCGTTTCCCCCTCCGACTGACCCCCTCCGGCCTCCCGCCCCCACCCGTGGGGCGGATCCGCATGCGTACGGAAAGACCCGCCATGAAAACCGCCGAGATCGCCCAGCGCTTCCTCGACTTCTTCGAGAAGAAGAACCACACGATCGTCCCCTCGGCCTCGCTCGTCACCGACGACCCGGCCCTGCTGTTCACCGTGGCGGGCATGGTGCCCTTCATCCCGTATCTGAGCGGGGTCGTTCCGCCGCCCTATCCGCGCGCTGCCGACGTGCAGAAGTGCATCCGCACCAACGACATCGAAGAAGTCGGCAAGACCCCGCGTCACGGCACCTTCTTCCAGATGCTCGGCAACTGGTCGTTCGGCGACTACTTCAAGGAAGACGCGATCCGCTTCGCCTGGGAGCTGCTGACGGCCCCCGAGTCGGAGGGCGGCCTCGCGTTCGATCCGAAGGACCTCTGGGTCACGGTCTACGAGGAGGACGACGAAGCCCGCGACCTCTGGCTCGAGCTCAGCTCTCTGCCCGACGAGCGCATCCAGCGCCTGGGCAAGGACACGAACTACTGGTCGACCGGTCTGCCCGGCCCGGCCGGTCCCTGCTCGGAGATCTTCTTCGACCGCGGTCCCGAGTACGGCATCGACGGAGGCCCCGCCACCGACGACGACCGCTACGTCGAGATCTGGAACCTCGTGTTCATGCAGTACGAGATCACCAACGTGCGCTCGAAGTACGACTTCGACATCGTCGGGGAGCTGCCCGCGAAGAACATCGACACCGGCATGGGCCTGGAGCGCATCGCGTTCATCAAGCAGGGCGTCGACAACATGTACGAGACCGACCAGGTGCGCCCCGTGCTGGATCTGGCCGCCAAGCTCGCGGGCAAGGCGTACGGCCAGGAGTCGCACGACGACGACGTGCGCCTGCGCATCGTCGCCGACCACGTGCGCTCATCCCTCATGCTGCTCGCCGACGGCGTCACCCCCTCGAACGAGGGCCGCGGCTACATCCTGCGCCGCATCATGCGTCGCGCGATCCGCTCGATGCGCCTCCTCGGCGTCGACGGCCCCACGTTCCCGGAGCTGTTCGCCGCCTCACGCGACGCGATGAAAGAGTCCTACCCCGAGGTCGAGGCCGATTACGCGCGCCTCTCGGCCTACGCGATCGCCGAGGAGCAGACGTTCCTCCGCACGCTCGCGGCCGGATCCGCGATCCTCGACCAGTCGGTCGTCGAGGCCAAGAACGGCGGCGGAACCACGCTGTCGGGCTCCGAGGCGTTCCTGCTGCACGACACCTACGGCTTCCCGATCGACCTCACGCTCGAGATCGCCGAAGAGGCCGGGCTGTCCGTCGACCGCGGCGCCTTCGACCAGCTGATGCTCGAGCAGCGCACACGTGCCAAGGCCGACGCCCGCGCCCGCAAGGGCACGATCGCCGACCAGAGCGCCTACCGCGAGTTCCGCGCCCACGGCGAGACCGTCTTCACCGGCTACACCGAGATGCAGACGGAATCCCGGGTTCTCGGCATCCTGATCCAGGGGGTCGGAACCGACCGCGCGGCCGAGGGCCAGATCGCCGAGGTGATCCTCGCCGAGACCGCCCTGTACGCCGAGTCGGGTGGCCAGGTCGCCGACAAGGGCGTCATCGTCGGTCCCGGCTACGAGCTCGAGGTGCTCGACGTGCAGCGTCCCGTTCCGGGTCTCGTCAGCCACACCGTCGAGGTCACGACCGGTGAGGTCTCGGTCGGCGCCCCCGCCACGACCGTCGTCGACGCGCTCAACCGCCACGCCGCCCAGCAGGCGCACACCGCGACTCACCTGGTGCACGCGGCGATCCGCGACACCCTCGGCAAGACGGCGACGCAGACCGGTTCGCTCAATCGCTCGGGTTACATGCGCTTCGACTTCAGCTGGGGCTCCGCGCTGTCGCCCGAGACCCGCACCGAGATCGAGGACATCGCCAACAACGCGGTGCGCGACAACCTCGAGGTCACCACGCGCGTGATGTCGCTCGACGAGGCGAAAGCCGCGGGCGCCATGGCGCTGTTCGGCGAGAAGTACGGCGACACCGTGCGCATGGTCGACATCGGCGGCCCCTGGTCGCGTGAGCTGTGCGGTGGCACCCACGTGTCTCGCAGCGCCGAGGTCGGCCTGGTCAACCTCGTGGGCGAGCAGTCGGTCGGTGCGTCGAACCGCCGCGTGGAAGCCCTCGTGGGCCTCGACGCCTTCCGTGACCTCGCCGCCGAGCGCGCGATCGTCTCTCAGCTCAGCTCGAGCCTGAAGACGCCGCGCGAGCAGCTGCCCACCCGCATCGCCGAGTTGGCCGCGAGCCTCAAGGCCGCCGAGAAGAAGATCGCGGCGTTCGAGGCGCAGGCCCTCGCCGGTCGCCTGCCCCAGCTGGTGGAGTCGGCCGTCGCCGTCGGCACCGTGCGGGTGGTCGCACAGAGCCTGGGGGAGGGCGCCTCGGCAGACGACGTGCGCTCGCTCGCGCTGCAGGTGCGCGACCGCCTGGGCAGCGACCCCGCGGTCGTCGCTCTCGCGAGCACCACCGGCGGCCGCGCCACGGTGGTCGTCGTCACCAACGACGCCGCGCGCGAACGGGGGCTCGCCGCGGGCGCCCTCGCCAAGGCGGCGGCCGGTGTGCTCGGCGGCGGTGGCGGAGGTCGTCCCGACGTCGCCCAGGGCGGCGGGACGGATGCCGCGGCCCTGCCGCAGGCGCTCGAGGGAATCGTCTCGGACGTGAGGACGACGATCGCGTGACGTCGTTTCGTCGCGGCATCCGATTCGGGATCGACGTCGGGCGCGCGCGCGTCGGCGTGGCTCGGTCAGACCCGGACGGGGTGCTCGCCGTTCCCGTCGAGACGGTGCCTCGAAAGGGCGAGCCGATTCGCCGCATCGCGGCTCTGGCGGCCGAGTACGAGGCATTCGAGATCCTGGTGGGGCTGCCGCTGAACCTGCGCGGTGAAGACACGCCGTCGACGACCGACGCCCGTGCCTTCGCCGCGGCGCTGGCCGCGGCTCTGCCGATGCCCGTCCGCCTGGTCGATGAACGCCTGAGCACCGTTTCAGCGCACAGTGTTCTCCGCGAAGCAGGGCGTTCTCAGCGGGATTCTCGTAGCATTGTGGACCAAGTCGCCGCCGTGGTGCTTCTGCAGCAGGCGATCGATGTGGAGCGACAGTCCGGCGAGCCGGCCGGACCCGCCGTAACACCGGGACAGGAGCCCGCCTGACATGCCCGAGAACCAGCACCCCGAAAACGATCCGTTCGCGGATCTTTACGGTCGTCTGCCCGACCCGCGCACCGGTACGCGCTCCGCTCGCCTCCCCGGCGGCGAGGATGCCGCTCCGCCGTCGCGCCGGGCCGCCCGCGAGGCCCGACGCGCGGCGACCGAGGCCACGCCGACCGTGTCCGCGGAGCAGGCGGTCGAAGGCGCGTCCACCGCACCCGCCGATCGCGGGGCCGAAGCCACGGCCACACCGCGAGTCGCGGACGCGCCGCCGCCACTGGAGCCGGCCGCTCCCGCCGAACATCCGACAGCCTTCCCCGCCGAGCCGTCGGGTGCTTCGCGCCCCGGCTCGACGCCCGCGCCTCGTTCCGCAGCCGAGCAGGCGGCAGGGAGGGAGTCTGCGTCCGTGCGACGCACCGATTCCCCTTCGCCGCAGACCACGCGAGACGCCGCTTCCGCTGGCGGCCGCGACGAGGCGGCGCCGGGGCCGCGTCGCAGCGGTGCTCCCGCCGCGGCCTCCGCGACGGCGCCGGAACCGTCGGCCTCAGACCGTGCCACGCGCGCTGTGCGAGATCAGGCGCCTCGCACGACCTCCGCGCAGAGCACTCCCTCCTCGCCCTCCGGCGCCATGCAGCCCGCCCGTGACACGCAATCCGCAGCCTGGCAGGCCGCAGCCCGCCGCGCGGACGCTCCCCGTTCCGGATCCGAGTCTCGCCGCAACGAGCCGTCGCGCGACCGCGAACCCGCCCTCGTCGGAGCCGGAGCGGGAACGGCGGCCGCAGCCTCCGCCACGCCTCGCAGCACGGCATCCGGATCTCTCGAAGACCTCTTCACCGGTGAGACCACCACGCAGCAGATCGGCTGGGCACCGCAGAAGCCTCCGAAGCGGCGCCGTGGTGGGGGTCGCTGGATCGCTCTCGCCATCGTGTTGATCCTCGTCGGTGGTGTCGCCGGCGGCGGCTTCGCGCTGTGGAACACCTACGGCGAACGTATCCAGGCGTTCCTCGGCAACGGCGAGCCGCTCGAGTACGAAGCGGGACAGGCGACCGGCGAAGCACGCGTCACGATCGTGTCGGGTGACACGGGCCAGTCCGTTTCGCCGAAGCTCTTCGAGGCGGGCGTGACGAAGGCGACCAACTCGCTCTACAAGTACATGGTCGACAACGCGGTGGGCTTCACGTTCCAGCCCGGCGTCTACAAGCTGCAGCAGCAGATGACCTCGGAGGCGGTGATCGCCGCGCTCCGCGACCCGGCCAACCGTCTCGACAACTCGGTGCAGCTGCGCGAGGGTCTCACCCTGACGCAGTCGCTGGACATCATCTCGGAGCAGGCCGGCATCGCGCGCGCCGATCTCGATGCCGCGGTCGCGACCCCCTCGACCTACGGGGTCTCCGCCTCGACCCTCGAGGGCTGGATCTTCCCCGCGACCTACGATTTCGACGACGGAGTCACCGCCCCACAGGTCATCGATCGAATGGTCAAGCGCACGATCGAGTCGCTCGACAAGGCCGGCGTGGCGCCGAACGATCGAGAGCGCATCCTCACCATCGCCTCGATCATCGAACGCGAAGCCCGCAGCAGCGAGGACTTCTACAAGGTCTCACGCGTGATCGAGAACCGTCTGCAACCCGACAACACCGAGACGCACGGTCTGCTGCAGATGGACTCCACGGCGCAGTACGGCGCGAACGAGCTCGACGCCGGAGCCTCGTCGTCGAGCGCGAACGCCCTCAACAGCGACAATCCCTACAACACCTACAAGTATCCCGGGCTCCCCGTCGGGCCGATCGCCAACGCCGGAGACCTCGCGATCGACGCCGCGATGCACCCCGTCGACGGCCCCTGGTACTACTTCACGACAGTGAACCTGTCGACGGGCGAGACGGTGTTCTCGACCACCTACGCCGACCAGGAGAAGGCGGTCGCGCAGTTCCAGCAGTGGTGCCGCGAGAACCCGAACGGCGGATGCTGACCGGACCTCGCCGCCGTCTGGCCGTCTGGGGCGACCCGATCGCGCATTCGCGGTCGCCCCGGCTGCACGCGGCGGCGTACGGCGCGCTCGGCCTCGACTGGGACTACGGGCGCCGACGGGTGGACGAGGCGAACTTCGCCTCCGCGGTGGAAGAACTGGATGCCGTCTGGCGCGGGCTCTCGCTCACCATGCCGCTCAAGCACGCGGCCGCTCGCGCCGCCGTCTCGCTCGACGACGACGCGCGGCTGACCGGCGCCGTGAACACCTTCCTGCTGGCCGAGGGCGGCCCCCGCGGTTTCAACACCGACGTGGGCGGCCTGGCCCGTGCCCTCGACGAGATCGGCGTGCGCGAGCCCGGGGCGATTCGCGTGCTCGGCGCCGGAGCCACAGCGACCTCCGCGGTGGTCGCCGCCGCCCGTGCGGGAGCCGGTCTCATCGAGGTCCGCGCGCGGCGGCCCGAGGCGGCCGCCCCCCTCGGCGCCCTCGCCGACCCTTTGGGGGTCGTCGTTCGCGTCGTCGCCCTCAACGACCCCGAGCTGTCACCGGTGGACGCCACCATCGCGGCTCTGCCCGGGGGCACCGATCTCGGCGGCGTCGCCGACGATCTGGCATCCGTCTCCGGTCCGCTCGTCGACGTCGTCTACGGCGGCTGGCCGACTCCGCTCGCTCAGGCGTGGGCACGCGCGGGCGGCGAGGCGCACGACGGTCTCGCGATGCTGCTGCACCAAGCTCTGCTGCAGGTGCGCGTCTTCGTCGGGGAAGACCCCGAGATCGCCCTCGAACGCGAGACCGAGGTGCTGGCCGCAATGCGCACCGCGCTCGTGGGAGACTAGGACCATGCTTCGCGTTCTCACCGCCGGCGAGTCCCACGGCCCCGAGCTGATCGCCCTCATGGAAGGGATGCCGGCCGGCGTCCCCATCTCTTCGGCGCAGATCCGCGCAGAACTGGCGCGCCGTCGCCTGGGATACGGTCGCGGTTCGCGCATGAAGTTCGAAGAGGACGAGCTGTCGCTGTCCACGGGCATCGTGCACGGCTTCACGATCGGAAGCCCCATCGCCCTGCGCATCGGCAACACCGAGTGGCCGAAGTGGACCGAGGTGATGAGCCCCGAGCCCGTCGAGCTGTCCGACCGCTCGCGCGGCCGCGGCGCCGCTCTCACGCGCCCCCGTCCCGGCCACGCCGACCTCGTCGGCATGCAGAAGTACGGCTTCGACGAAGCCCGGCCCATCCTCGAGCGCGCCTCGGCCCGCGAGACGGCCGCGCGCGTCGCACTGGGTGCCGTCGCCCGCTCGTTCCTCAACGAGCTCGGCATCCGACTGGTCAGCCACACCCTCTCGATCGGCCCCGTGCGCGTCCCCGACGACGCGGAGTTCCCCACGCCCGACGATGTCGACCGCCTCGACGCCGATCCGCTGCGCTGCTTCCACGCCGAGACGAGCGCGGCCATGGTCGCCGAGGTCGACGACGCCAAGAAGACGGGCGACACCCTCGGCGGTGTCGTCGAGGTGCTCGCCTACGGCCTTCCGCCGGGGCTCGGCTCCCACGTGCAGTGGGATCGTCGACTGGATGCCAAGCTCGCTCAGGCGCTGATGAGCATCCAGGCGATCAAGGGGGTGGAAGTCGGCGACGGCTTCCTCACCACCACCCGCCGTGGATCGCAGGCACACGACGAGCTGTTCGCCACGGGCGACGGGATCACGCGGTCGTCCGACCGCGCGGGCGGCACCGAGGGCGGCATGTCCACGGGTACCGTGCTGCGCGTGCGTGCCGGGATGAAGCCGATCGCGACGATCCCCAAGGCCCTCCGCACGGTCGATGTGGCCACCGGCGACACCGCCGCCGCCCACCACCAGCGTTCCGACGTCTGCGCGGTTCCGGCGGCCGGTGTCGTGGCCGAAGCCATGGTCGCGATCACCCTCGCCGACGCGGTGCTCGAGAAGTTCGGCGGCGACAACATCGTCGAGACCCGCCGCAACGTCGAAACGTACCTCGCGAACCTCCCCGAGACGCTGCGCACGACCGACGCGTCCGACGCGGCGCTGCTCGCGCATGACCTCGCCTGAGCAGCCGACCGCGGGTTCGGCCGTCGTGCTCATCGGTCCGATGGGCGCGGGGAAGACCAGCGTCGGGCGCCGCGTGGCGCGAGCGCTGGGCACGCCCTTCACCGACACCGACAAGCTCGTCGTCCGCGACCACGGCCCGATCCCGGCGCTGTTCGTCGCCCACGGCGAGCCGCACTTCCGTGCCCTTGAGCGCGAGGCGGTCGTCGAGGCCCTGGCCCGCGGCGGAGTGGTCGCGCTCGGCGGGGGAGCGGTCCTCGACCCGCTGACGCGCGCGCGCCTTCGCGAGCACCGTGTCGTGCTGCTGACCGTGGCGCCGCACGTCGTGGCATCCCGGATCCACGGCGACGAACGGCCGTTGCTCGGCGGAGAAGACCCCGTCGCGCGCTGGCAGCGCATCTTCGAAGAACGGCGGCCCGTGTACGAGCAGACCGCCGACATCGCTTTCGACACCTCGTCCGGCCCGCTCGCACGGGTCGTCGACGACATCGTGGCCTGGGCACGCCGTGTGCCGGCCGGAGAGACGGTATGACCGACACCACCACCATCAGCGTCGCCGGCGAGCCCGGCTACGACATCACGATCGGACGGGGCCTTCTCGCCTCGCTCGGCGAGGCACTGCCCGCGGGGGCGCAGAAGGTGCTGGTGGTCCACCCGCCGACGCTCGCGAAGCAGGCCGAAGAGCTTCGCGCCCAGCTCGTGGGCGATCGTCAGGTGCTGCTCGCCGAGATCCCGGATGCCGAGGCCGGAAAGCGCGTCGAGGTTGCGGCGTTCTGCTGGCAGGTCATGGGGCAGGCCGACTTCACCCGCACAGACGTCGTCGTCGGGTTCGGCGGCGGCGCGGTGACCGACCTCGCCGGTTTCGTCGCCGCGACCTGGCTGCGCGGCGTCGCTCTCGTGCAGGTGCCCACGACGGTGCTGGGGATGGTCGATGCCGCCGTGGGCGGCAAGACCGGCATCAACACCGCCGAGGGCAAGAACCTCGTCGGGGCATTCTGGCCGCCGGTCGCCGTGGTGTGCGACCTCGACCTGCTCGACACGCTCTCGAAGAACGAAGCGACCGCCGGCTTCGCCGAGGTGGTCAAGGCGGGCTTCATCTGGCATCCGGAGATCCTCGATCTCATCGAGGCCGATCCGGAGGGGATCGTGAACCCCCGCGGAGACGGCTTCCGTCGCTGCGTCGAGCTCGCGATCGACATGAAGGCGCGCGTGGTCGGCGAGGACCTGCGAGAGGCCGGACTGCGCGAGGTGCTCAACTACGGGCACACGCTGGGACACGCGATCGAGCACGCCGAGCGGTACCGCTGGCGTCACGGCGCGGCGATCTCGGTCGGCATGGTGTTCGCCGCCGAGCTGTCGCGGCTCGCGGGGCGCCTCTCGGATGACGTGGCTCAGCGCCACCGCACGGTGCTGGAGTCTCTCGGGCTTCCGACGACGTATCGAGCGGGGGCGTTCCAGACCCTGAAGGCGACCATGCAGCGCGATAAGAAGAGTCGGGGCAGCATGTTGCGCTTCATCGTGCTCGACGACCTCGCGCGTCCCACCGTGCTGCAGGCGCCCGACGAATCGCTGCTCTTCGCGGCGTATCAGGAGGTCGGTGCGTGAGCATCGCCGTGCGCCGCGTGCGCGCGGATGAGGGTGCCCGCGTGCGCGAGCTCCGGCTGCGTGCGGTGAGCGACCCGGTGGCATCCATCGCCTTCCTCACCACCCGCGAGGAGGAGCTCGAGCGCGACTCGGCGTTCTGGGACGAGCGCGCGGCGGGCGGTGCCGCGGGGCAGGCCGCGGCGATGTTCGTGGCCGAAGACGGCGACGCGTGGGTCGGATCGGTGACCGTGCTGGTGCGCCGTGCGGGCGACGTCGACCACACGGGGCGGCGGCTGAGCGCGGGGCGCGCCGACGTCGTCGGCGTGTACGTCGCCCCCGAGGCGCGGGGGACCGGAGCGATCGACACTCTTCTCGACGCCGCCGCGCGCTGGAGCGCCGAACAGGGCTTCGAGACGCTGTCACTCGACGTGCACGTCGACAATGCCCGCGCTCAGGCCGTGTACCGGCGCGCGGGATTCACGTCGACCGGCGAGACGTTCACGGGGCCGATCGGCGCCGAACTCGCGATGAGCCGGTCGCTGCGCACGCTCTGACGCGCACGCCGCTGCGCGGACGGGCGCACGCAGGTCGGATTCCCGAGCCGAAATCGGACCACCCCGCCCGCGTCTTCGAACCCGTTGCGAGTCTCCGGATCGATGAGGCGCGCGAGTGCCGAGGCGGTCGCATCCGGTCCTGATTCCGTCTCTCATGCGACGTCGAGCGTGGTCTTTCGAGATCACCCGTGCGCGCGAAAGCCCCGCCTTCCGGAGAGGACGGGGCTTTCGCGTGCCGATCAGACCGTCGCGGGGGCGCGGCGCTCAGCGGCGAGGCCGAGCTGATCGGTCGGGACGTCCTTCGTCTCGCGGGCGGTGAGGGCGCTCACCGAGGCAATCACGGCGATGACGGCGGTGAAGACGCTGATGACGACCCAGCCGCCGGCCGATCCGCCGCCGAGGGCGGCGACGATGCTCGGGGCGAAACCGGCCATGAGGAAGCCGAGCTGGGTGCCGATCGCCATACCCGAGAAGCGGACGCGGACGCTGAACATCTCGCCGTAGAACGAGGGCCACACGGCGTTGGCCGCCGCGTATCCGCACGAGAACGTGAGGATCGCCAGACCGAAGGTGACGAGGTTGTTCCCGGCCCCCATCGACAGCATGTAGAACGGCATGAACGCCGCCGACGACAGCGCGCCGTAGATGAAGACGGGCTTGCGTCCGATGCGGTCGGCGAGCGTGCCGAACAGCGGCTGCGTGAACAGTGCGACGACGTTGGCCACGACGACGAGCCACAGGGTGACGCTCGCGTCCAGACCCTCTTCCTTGCCGTAGGCGATCGCGAGGGTGCCGAACACGGTCGAGACCGCGGCGATGAACGCGCAGCAGATCACCCGGAGCACGTCGCGCCAGTGGTTCTTCAGCAGCGGTACCAGCGGCATGCGGGCGATCTGGCCGTCGGCCTTGGCCTGCTCGAACTCGGGCGTCTCGTGCAAGCTCCGTCGGATGAAGAACGCCACGACCACGACGACGGCGCTCAGCCAGAACGGAACGCGCCAGCCCCACGAGAACTTGATGTCATCGGGCAGGGCGACCACCGGGATGAAGATCAACGCGGCGAGGATCTGTCCACCCTGGGTGCCGGTCAGCGTCCACGAGGTGAAGAACGAGCGACGCGAATCCGGGGCGTGCTCGAGGGTGAGAGACGACGCTCCCGCCTGCTCGCCGGCGGCCGAGAGCCCTTGGGCGAGACGGCAGAGCACCAGCAGCACCGGGGCGAACCAGCCGATCTGCGCGAAGCCGGGGAGGCAGCCGATGACGAAGGTCGACAGCCCCATGAGCAGCAAGGTGAACATCAGCACCTTCTGGCGTCCGATGCGATCCCCGAAGTGACCGAGGATGACGGCGCCGAAGGGCCGGGCGATGTACGCGAAACCGAAAGTCGCGAATGACATCACGAGTGCGGCCTGATCGCCCGAGGGGAAGAACACCGTGGGGAAGATGAGGGCGGCGGCGGAACCGAACAGGAAGAAGTCGTAGTACTCCACGGCGCTCCCCATGAAGCTGGCGGTGGCCGCCCTCACGGGAGTCTTCCGCGTCGTTGCGGTGGTGGTCATGGACGAATGCTCCTTTAGCGGGCGAGGGCCGGGTCGACAGGAGTGTCGGCGGCCACGAGGTCGAGGAAGTGGGCGCTCATGCGGTCGGGATCGGGTCGCGTCCCGGTGATAAGGGCGAATGCGTCGACGGCCTGGTGGACCGCCATGCGTCCGCCGCTGAGGGTGCGGCACCCGCGCTCGCGTGCGGTGACGAGCAGCTCGGTGTCGAGCGGACGGTACACGATGTCGGCGACCCACAGCTCAGGGCGCAGCAGCCCGGCATCGAGCGGAAGGCCGGGGTGCTCGGCCATGCCGACCGGCGTGCAGTGCACGAGCCCGTCGGCGTCGGCGAGCACCGCGGGAAGATCGGCGACAGAGGCCGTCTCGACCGCGGCGAGAGGATGACGCCGGCCCAGGTCGTCCGCGAGAGCCGTCGCGCGAGCGGGGTCGAGGTCGACGATGCTCAGGTGCGCGGTTCCGAGACGCAACAGGGCATCGGCGACCGCCGAACCGGCCCCTCCGGCGCCGAGTTGGACGACGTGCCGGGTGCCGGCATCGGGGAGTCCGTCGCCGAAGGCCGCGGCGAAGCCCGTCGTATCGGTGTTGTAGCCCACTCGACCGGCGGGTGTGAACAGCACCGTGTTGACGGCGCCGAGAGCGGCGGCGACCGGATCGACGCGGTCGAGATGGGCGAGCACGCTCTGCTTGCAGGGGTGCGTGACGTTGACGGCGTCGTACCCGAGGCGCTCGGCCCAGGCGAGCACGTCGCCGATGCGGTCGGGGTCGATCCCGAGGGCGGTGAGGTCGAGAGGGCGGTACACGTAGGTGAGCCCGAGAGCGCGAGCCTCGGCCATGTGCATCGGCGGCGTCAGCGAGGGCAGGACCCCCGTGCCGATGAGGCCGACGAGATACGGGTGAGCGTCGTTCACGGTACTCCTTCGTGTCCGCGACGCGGTTATGTACTAACCGGTACGTTCAGAGAAAACCATGCCTCGCAAACGGTGTCAACGATCGATTCCGAATGCGGCAGCTGCTCGCCGCCGTCGGCGCCCGGGGCGAAAGACCCCGACCACCTCAGCGCGAGGACGCCGTCAGCCACCCGACCACGACGTCGCCGATGACCGCGCGCAGGTGCGTCCGTCGGTCGGGGGAGGCGAGGTCGACATCGAAGAGGTGCCCGAAGGTGTACTGGTTCGCGACCTGGAACACGCAGTACGAGCTGATCACGAGGTGCACGTCGATCGCGTCGACGTCGGCGCGGAAGATCCCCGCCGCGCGACCGCGCTCGAGGATCTCGTCGAGCAGCCCCTTCGCGGGCTGCGACAGGGTCCGCAGGCCCTCGATCTGGCGGATGAAGGCCCCGCGGTGGATGTTCTCGATGGCGACGAGACGGATGAAGGCGTCGTGGCCGACGTGGTGGTCGTAGGTGAGTTCGGCGAGGGCGCGAATGGCATCCACCGGGTCGGCGTGGTCGACGTCGATCGCGCGCTCGGCCTCGCGGATGCCGCGGTACGCCTCTTCGAGAACGGCTCGATACAGACCGTCCTTGCTGCCGAAGTAGTAATAGATCATGCGCTTGGTGGTGCGCGTGCGGGCCGCGATCTCATCGACGCGGGCACCCGAGTAACCGTCTTCGGCGAACACCTCGGTCGCCACGGCCAGCAGCTCGGAGCGGGTGCGCTCGGCGTCTCGACGTGCCTCGGCCATGGCCCCAACCTAGTGGACGGGGGAGTGGACCCCGTTTGTACTAACTGGTACATTCGGCCGCCATGAGGACCTCGATGGCGACCGTCTGCATCAGCGGCACCCTGGCCGACAAGCTCCACGCGTGCGCCGATGCCGGCTTCGACGGCGTCGAGATCTTCGAGCCCGACCTGCTCGCCGCCCCGGAGAGCCCCGAAGAGATCGCCGCCCTCGCCGGCAGGTTGGGCCTCGCTCTCGACCTGTACCAGCCGATGCGCGACGTCGAGGGAGTCGATGAGCCGGCCTTCGCCGCGGTCCTCCGCCGGGCGGAGGCGAAGTTCCGCCTCATGAACCGCCTCGGAATCGACCTCGTGCTGTGCTGCAGCAACGTCGCGACCGCGACGATCGACGACGACGCCGTCTCGGCCGCGCAGTTGCGGCGACTCGGCGACCTCGCCCGGGGCTACGGCATCCGGATCGCCTTCGAGGCTTTGGCGTGGGGGCGCTTCGTCGACGACTACCGCCGCGCGTGGCGCATCGTCGAGCTCGCCGACCACCCGGCCGTGGGGGTCTGCCTGGACTCGTTCCACATCCTCTCGCGCGGGCACGATCCCGCGGCCATCGCCGACATCCCGCCCGAGAAGATCTTCTTCGTCCAGCTCGCCGATGCCCCGCGGCTGAGCATGGACGTGCTCTCGTGGAGTCGGCACCACCGCCTGTTCCCGGGCGAGGGCGACTTCGACCTGGTCGATTTCACCGCGCGCATCGTCACGGCCGGATACACCGGTCCGTGGTCGCTGGAGGTGTTCAACGACACCTTCCGTCAGACCGACGCGCGCCGCACGGCCCGCCACGCGCGCCGTTCGCTGCGCTGGCTCGAAGACGCCGTGTCGAGGGTGTTCCCGGATGCCGTGGACCGCGACGACCTGTCGATGCTCCCCGACTCCGCGGCTCCCTCGGGAGTCGACTTCGTCGAGATCAAGGCGGAGGACACCTCGGCCGTCGAGGAGCTTCTCGGTCAGCTCGGGTTCACCTCGCGTGGACGCCACCGTACGAAGCCGGTGACGCTGTGGACGGCCGGCAACGCCCGCCTCGTGCTCAACGAGCAGCACGCGCGCGGCTGGGAGCCGCGACTGGCCGCGGTGGGCCTCGAGGTCGACGACGCCGAGGCGGTGGACCTGCGCATGGACGAGCTGCACGTGCCGCGCGCCTACCGCCGCACCTACGCGAGCGAAGAACGCCTCGACGGCGCCGTCGCCCCCGACGGCACCGAGGTCTACTGGGCTCAGGCCGCCGACGAGGGCGAGCCCGCCTGGGTCGCCGAATTCGAGCACGGCGAGCCCGAGCGTGCCAGTGCCGTGGTGGGCGTCGACCATGTGAGCCTGTCGCAGCCCTGGCAGGCCATCGAGGAAGCCACGCTGTTCTACACCGCCGGCTTCGCCCTGCGCGTCGACAGCAGCACCGAGGTGCCGGGGCCGCAGGGTCTCGTCGCCAGCCGCGTGCTCGGCGCCCCCGGCGGTGGGGTGCGACTTCCCCTCAACGTCGCCCCTCCGATCCTGGCCGGCGAGCGTGCCGGCGCCGCCCTGCCCCAGCACGTCGCGTTCGCGTGCAGCGACGTACGGGCTCTGGCCCGGTCCGCCCGCGAACGGGGCTTCGTCCCGCTGGCGATGCCGCGCAACTACTACGACGACCTCGCGGCGCGTTTCGAGATGACGGATGCCGCTGTCGATGAGCTGCGCGAGCTGCATCTGGGCTACGACCGCGACTACGCGGGGGAGTACCTGCACTTCTACACGCGCACGATCGGCGAGGTCTTCCTCGAGTTCGTCGAGCGCGTCGACGGGTACACGGGCTACGGCGCGGGCACGGCCCCCGTGCGGCTCAGCGCCCAGGGACGGCGCTGATAGCGTGCCTGGCATGACCACCCCCCGCCGTCTCCTGCTCGTCAACGGTCCGAACCTCAACCTGCTCGGGACGCGCCAGCCCGAGATCTACGGCCGCGAGACCCTCGCCGACGTGGAGCGCGTGACGACGGAAGCCGCCGACGGGCACGGCCTGGAGGTCCGCGCCGTCCAGAGCAATCACGAGGGCGTGCTGATCGATGCGATCCACGCCGCGCGTCTGGACTGCGCCGGGATCGTGATCAACGCCGGAGGGCTGACGCACACCTCTGTCGCGCTGCGGGATGCGCTGGCATCCGTCGCCCTTCCCGTCGCCGAGGTGCACATCTCGAACATCAAGGAGCGCGAGAGCTTCCGGAACTTCTCCTACATCGAAGACGTCGCCGTGGTGCACGTCATCGGCGAAGGGGTGCCCGGCTACGCCCGCGCCGTCGACCTTCTGGTCGAGGTCCTCTCGTGGCGGGCCGACGGCTGACGGCGGGGATCGCGTAGACTCAGACGTCGGGCTCTCGCCCACTTCGACTCACGAAACGGAATATCGGCACTCATGGCATCCACTGCAGACATCAAGAACGGCGTCGTCCTGAACATCGACGGTCAGCTCTGGAGCGTCGTGGAGTTCCAGCACGTCAAGCCCGGAAAGGGCGGCGCGTTCGTCCGCACGAAGCTGAAGAACGTCATGAGCGGCAAGGTCGTCGACAAGACCTTCAACGCCGGCGCCAAGATCGAGACCGAGAACGTCGACCGCCGCGACTTCACGTACCTCTACAACGACGGCGACGGCTTCGTCTTCATGGACGTCGCCGACTACGACCAGATCACGGTCGGTGCCGCCACGGTCGGCGACGCCGCCAACTTCCTGCTCGAGAACCAGCAGGTCCAGATCGCGCTCAACAACGGCAACCCGCTGTACGTCGAGATGCCGCCGTCCGTCATCCTCGAGGTGACGTACACCGAGCCCGGCCTGCAGGGCGACCGCTCGTCGGCCGGTACCAAGCCCGCCACCGTCGAGACCGGCTACGAGATGCAGGTTCCCCTGTTCCTCGAGACCGGCACCAAGATCAAGGTCGACACTCGCACCGGCGAGTACCTCGGCCGCATCAGCTGACGTTGAGCGCCCGCACCAAGGCGCGCAAGCGCGCCCTCGACATCCTCTTCCAGGCCGACGTGCGCGGCGAGGAGCTGTCGATCATGCTGGCCACCGAGGCCAAGCGCGCGGCGAACGAGCCCGCTCGCGAGTCTTCGTGGCTCTATGCCCGCGACATCGTGGACGGCGTGATCGACAACCGCGACGCGATCGACGAGCAGATCACCACCTTCTCGAAGGATTGGTCGCTGCAGCGCATGCCCGCCGTCGACCGTGCGCTGCTGCGCATGGGCACGTGGGAGATCCTCTACAACGACGAGGTGCCCACGGCCGTCGCGATCGACGAGGCCGTCGAGCTCGCCAAGGAGTTCTCGACCGACGACTCCGGCTCGTTCGTGCACGGCGTGCTGGCGCGGATCGCGCGATCGTCCTGACCCCTTCCGACGTGTTCCGACGCGGCCCCGACCTCCCGTCGGCGGCCGCGTCGCGTCGTTTCGACTCGCGGGGCGGCACCGTTTCGCCTGCCGCGGCCCCCACCCCACGCATAAACGCTCTGCGCGCGCATAAACGCGAGGACACCGCGTTTATGCGCGCGGACCGCGTTTCTGCGCGCCGAGAGGTCACCGGGGGCGACGTTCCGGCCGCGATGTCGGAGGTCCGCGGAAGGATCGTGCCGTGACCTCGTGGCGCGACCTCGTCCCCGAGGGCGCGCGGACCGCGTTCGAGCCGCTCGCCCTCGGCGTCGAGCTGCGCCAGCGCGAGGCCTACGACCCGTCGCGCTGGGAGGCGCGAGCGGTGGTGCCCGTCACGCCGCGATCGCTGGCGAAACGGCAGGACGACCTGCAGCTGGTCGCCCGCCCCCTCGTGCGCGGGTCGCGAGACGCGTGGATCCGCGCGGATGCCACGTGGGATGCCGTCCGGCGGTCCTCCGGCCGGTTCTACCCCGCACACGTGAGGTGGTTCGCCGAGCTCCACGCCCTGGCGCAGGCCCTGCGCACGGCGGGTCCCTTCGCCCCGTCGGGGGACACCGTGGCGCTCGACGCCGTCGACTCGCCGCTGCTGTGGCCGCACCTGGCCGCGGCCGAGGGTCTCGGCATCCCTCTCGTTCCGATGCACGCGCAGCAGCGTGTGCGCCTCGCGCGCGGAGCGACGGCCCGTGTGGCCCTCGACGCGGTGGGTCAGGGAGCACTGCGCGTGTCGGCGGCCCTCGAGCTCGACGGGCGGTCGACGGATGCCGCGCACGCCCGCGCCATCGGCGACTCGGGGCTGTTTGCCTATGCGATCGACGTCGACCCGGTGCCGATCGTGCTGGCCGCCGTCGATCTGCCCGCACCGCTGCCGTCGCTGCTCGGGGCGCCGCCGGTCGATGTGCCGCCGTCCGAGGCCGCCGAGTTCGTGGCGGAGGTCTATCCCCGACTCGCTCGGCGCGCGCCCCTGTCGGTGGGGGCGGGGGTTCCGGCCCCTCCGCCGGCACGCCCGACCCTCGAGGTGGCGGTCGGCTACGAGGACGACGTCGTGACCTACCGGCTCACCTGGGCGTATCCCGGCGGTCTCCGTGCCGTCTACGGCTCAGACGCGGACGACGGCGAACGGGAGGTGCGCGCCGAGGCCCAGATCGGTGAGCGGTTCGCGACGGCGTGGGCGGCGGCTACCGACCTGCCGATCGCGGCGAGCGCGATCCTGCGCGATGCCGATGCCGCCGTCTTCGCGACGCGCGTGCTGCCCGCCGTCGATGTGCTCGACGAGGTGCGGGTGCGCACGACCGGCACCGCCCCGGCGTTCCGCGAGCTGCGGGGCGACCCGTCGCTGCGCATCACCGCGGTGGAATCCCTCGACCGCGACTGGTTCGATCTGGGGATCGTCGTGACCATCGAGGGACGCACGATCCCGTTCGGGATGCTGTTCTCGGCCCTGTCGCGCGGGAGGACACGGGTCAAGCTCTCGGACGGCGCGTGGTTCTCTCTCGCGCATCCCGCCCTGCAGCGTCTGCGGGAACTGTTGGAAGAGGCCGCGGCCCTCGACGAGTGGGAGACGGGTCCACGTCTTTCGCGTACCCACCTGTCGCTGTGGGCCGAGTTCGAAGACCTGGCCGACCAGTCCGACGCCGCCGTCGAATGGCGCGGTCTCGCTCGGGCCCTGCGCGATGTCGCCGACGTACCGGACGTGCCGACGCCCGCCGGATTCCGCGCCGAGCTGCGCCCGTACCAGCGCGAGGGGCTGTCGTGGCTCGCGTTGCTGCACGCGCACCGGCTCGGCGGCATCCTGGCCGATGACATGGGTCTCGGCAAGACGCTGCAGCTGCTCGCGCTGGTCGCGCACACGCGTGCGCTCGGCCAGACCCGCCCCTGGCTCGTGGTCGCCCCCACGTCTGTGCTGCCCACGTGGCGCGACGAAGCCGCGCGTTTCGCCCCCGATCTGCGGGTCGCCCTGGTCGAGGCCACGTCGGTGCGTCGCACGCGGACGGTCGCCGAGATCGCCGCGGGCGTCGACGTCGTGGTCGCCCCCTACGGGGTCGTGCGCACGGATGCCGAGGAGTTCGGCGTGCCGCACTGGGGCGGTGTCGTCCTCGACGAGGCGCAGTTCGTGAAGAATCCCGCGACGCGGATCCATCGCGCGATCGCGTCGCTGACCACGGATGCCGTGTTCGCGGCGACGGGGACCCCGATCGAGAACGGCCTCGACGACCTCTGGGCGCTGCTGGCGCTCACCGCCCCCGGGCTGTTCCCCTCGATCCGGCAGTTCCGCGAGGACTACACACGCGCGATCGAGCAGCTGCCCTCGGATGCCCCGACCGCGATCTCGGCCGCGGCGGCGAGCGTGAACCGCGAGAAGACGCTCGAACGCCTGCGTCGGCGGGTGCGGCCGTTCCTGCTGCGGCGGACGAAGGACGTGGTGGCGTCCGATCTCCCTCCCAAGCAGGAGCAGGAGATCGCCGTCCCCCTCGGCCCCGCCCATCAGGAGCTCTACGACCGGGTCCTGCAGCGCGAGCGGCAGAAGGTGCTGGGTCTTCTCGACGACCTCGATCGGCAGCGTTTCATCGTGTTCCGTTCGCTCACGCTCCTGCGCATGCTCGCGCTGGCCCCGGGGCTGGTCGACGAGCGCGACGCGCACCTCGGGTCGGCGAAGCTCGACGTCCTGCTCGAGCGACTCGTCGAGGTCGCCGCCGAGGGGCACCGTGCCCTGGTGTTCAGTCAGTTCACGTCGTTCCTCGACCTCGCCGCCGAGAGATTGGATGCCGCGGGTCTGTCGTACGCGCACCTCGACGGCTCCACCGTCCGGCGCGCAGATGTGGTCGACGGGTTCCGCGGGGGAGACGCCCCGGTGTTCCTGATCAGTCTCAAGGCGGGCGGGTTCGGCCTCACCCTCACCGAGGCCGAGTACGTGTTCGTGCTCGACCCCTGGTGGAACCCCGCGGCGGAGTCGCAGGCCATCGACCGCGCGCACCGCATCGGGCAGACGAAGAGCGTGTTCGTCTACCGGCTGATCGCCGCGGGCACGGTGGAAGAGAAGGTGCGGGCCCTGCAGCAGCGCAAGGCTGCGCTGTTCGACGCGGTGATCGACGACGACGATGCGTTCGCGGCGTCGTTGGACGCCGACGACATCCGGGGGCTGCTCGGGCCGTGAGGCTGCCGCGCTTCGCCTATCGCGCGGGCTGTGCCACAGTGGGCCTACCGACGAGGCAAGGGGGCGCGGGATGGCCGGTCCGACACCACTCGGGGAACCCGGGTATCACCCCCCGTCGTTCCCCCTTTTCGAGGCGGTCCTCGCCGACGGCATGGCCCAGCCGCACCGCTGGCTGCTCGGCTGGAATGGACTGGTCACCGAACCGGCGACCGACGTGACCCTCGCCGCGCGATCGGCCGATGAGGTCGCGCTCGTGACCTCGTCGAGGTGGAGCTCGGAGCTGGACGCGCGTCTGGCGGCATCCTCCCTCGTCGCGGCCTTGCATCCCGCGACGAACGGCTTCACCCCCGCGGCGCTGAGGACGTTCGCCCAGGACGACTCGTCGTGGACGGAAGCGCAAGTACGGGTGGACGGACATGCCCGGCGCGGCGCGACAGCTACCCTGCGGGGGGTCACGGTCGTCTGCAGCGCCGTCGGCGCATCTGTCGTCGTCGCCGCCTCACGTGCGACCGTATCGCTGCGGCGAGTGAAGCCCGACGGTGCCGATGCCTACGCCGCGAGCCCCTTCACCTCTCACGCCAACGGCGCGCTCCCGGCGGGGCCGCGCCTGCACTGACCGCGGCGACCGCGTTGTTTCGACGCCCCGCTCTCCCCAAACCCGTTCAGCCGCCCCCGCGTAGACTCTTCTGGTTCGCCAACGACACAGGAGCGGCATGAAGATCACCGGCCTCGGCCACGCGGGAATGTTCATCGAGACGCGCGGCGGCAGCATCATCTGCGACCCCGTCATCGGCCCGAGCTTCTTCGGCTCGTGGTTCCCGTTCCCCGACAACCGCGCTCTCGACTGGGAGCGCTTCGGCAAGGCGGACTTCCTCTACATCTCGCACCGCCACCGCGATCACTTCGACCCGGCGATGCTCGAGCGGTACGTGTCGAAGGACATCAAGGTCCTGCTGCCCGAGTACCCCACCGACGACCTCGAGCAGGATCTCGTCGCGCTCGGCTACACGAACCTCGTCCGCACCGAAGCCGGCGTTCCCCTGCAGTTCGGTGACCTGAAGCTGATGGTGACGCCGCTGCGCGCACCCTCCGACGGCCCGATCGGCGATTCGTCGCTGTCGCTCGACGACGGCACCGCGTCGATCCTCAATCAGAACGACTCTCACCCGCTCGACCTCGACAAGCTTTTCGACTTCGGCAAGCCCGATGCGTACTTCACCCAGGTTTCCGGTGCCATCTGGTGGCCCATGGTCTACGACCTGCCCCAGGATGCCAAGCAGAACTTCGCGCAGCTCAAGCGCGACGCTCAGAACAAGCGGGCGATGTACTACATCGACAAGGTCGACGCCGAGCACGTGTTCCCGATGGCCGGTCCGCCGATGTTCCTGCGCGAGGAGCTGTTCCGCTACAACGGGACCGGCCTCGAGAACGACTCGATCTTCACCGACCAGCGCGAGTTCCTCGCGCACATGAAGCAGCAGCGCCCCGACCAGAAGGGCTACCTCTTCTTGCCGGGCACCGAGGTCGAGGTGCACGGGTCGGACGTGACCGTGACGCAGACCCTGTATTCGGATGCCGAGATCGAGCGTGTCTTCGGCGACAAGTGGAACTACCTGGCCGAGCAGCGCGACAGCCGTCAGGCAGAGGTGCGGGCCGAGGAGGCCACTCGCGCGGAGGTCATCCCCCCGGCGGAGATGCTCGCCGCGATCAAGGGGTGGTGGGAGCCGCTGCTGCGTCGTGCCCGCACGATTCGCAACGGTGTCGGCGGCATGGTGCGCTTCCGCATCGGCGAGCTCGACATGGTCGTGGACTTCCCCAAGGCGAAGGTCCGGGAGTACGCGGGCGAAGAGTGCATCTACTGGTACACGATCCCCGCCGACCTCGTGTCGACGAACATCCGGGATCACGAGATCGACTGGTCGAACTCGATCTTCCTGTCGATGCAGTTCGAGGTGGGTCGTTCGGGCAAGTTCAACGAGTTCCTCACGACGTTCCTCAAGTGCCTGTCGCGCGACCGCATCGAGTACGTCGAGAACTGGTACGCCGAGCAGTCGGATCAGACCGAGGATGCCGAGATCGACGGGTGGACCGTTCAGCGCCGCTGCCCGCACCTGCGCGCGGATCTCACCAAGACCGGCAAGATCGAGAACGGCGTGCTGACGTGCTCGCTGCACGACTGGAAGTGGGACCTGGCCAGCGGTCGCTGCTTGACCACGACGGGTCACCCGATCCGTTCCACGCCCAGCGGCGAGCGCGCCGAGGCCGAGCGGGCTGCCGCCGAAATCGCCGCTGGCTGACCCGTGCCGGGGTTCCATCACGTCGAGGTCTGGGTCGCCGACCCGGTCGTGGCGCGCGCGGACTGGGGGGGGTGCTCGACCAGCTCGGATTCGAGCGCAGCGCCGAGTGGACCGAGGGGGAGTCGTGGGCCGCGGGGGAGTCCTACCTCACCCTCACCACGTCACCGAACCTGTCCCGTCCCGATCACGACCGTCGCGCCCCGGGTGTGAACCACCTGGCATTCCGCGGGGGTTCTCAAGCGCGCGTCGACGAGATCATGGCGTCGTGCTCGGATCACGGTTGGCGGCCCTCTACCAGGAGCGCTATCCGTTCGCCGGCGGTCCGGCCCACTACGCCAGATGGATGGAGAACTCCGCCGGTTTCAAAGCAGAGATCGTCGCCGACGAGGACGAGACCACGACCCGCGACTGACGCGTCCCGCGAAGGCGGCGCCAGCCGAATGACATGGCACGCTTCTCGCCGGATGCGCGGGTGCGGCCGACGGCGACGGGGTCGCCGAGCTACCCCGCTGATACGGACCCCCGCCGCACAGCTTCTCTCCACGGCATCCGGCCGGCCCACCCGCTAGACTGGTCCGAGAACCACAGCAACCTTTAACCCCGTCCCGTGAGGCGGAGAAGGGAGCGGCGGATGAATACGCGCACCGTCATGCACGATGCCGATATCGCCCGCGCTTTGACGCGCATATCGCACGAGATCCTGGAGTCCAACAAAGGACCGGAGGGACTCGTCCTCCTCGGCATCCCGACCCGCGGCGTCACGCTCGCGAATCGGATCGGCCCTCTCGTCAGCGAGTTCGGCGGTGCTCCCGTCGCGGTCGGCTCCCTCGACGTGACGATGTACCGCGACGATCTGCACCGCAATCCCACGCGGTCCCCGCGGAAGACCGAGATCCCCGCCGGGGGCATCGACGGCAAGACTGTCGTGCTGATCGACGACGTGCTGTTCTCGGGCCGCAGCATCCGTGCCGCCCTCGATGCTCTGCAGGACATCGGCCGCCCCGCCGCCGTGCGCCTTGCGACGCTGATCGACCGCGGTCACCGCGAACTGCCGATCCGCCCCGACTTCGTGGGCAAGAACCTCCCCAGCGCCCGTGACGAGCGTGTCAACGTGCGCCTCGCCGAGATCGACGGCGTCGAGGAGGTGACGATCGAATCATGAGGCACCTCCTCGACACGCAGCGCCTCGGGCGCGATGACGCCCTGCAGATCCTCGACGTCGCCGAAGACATGGCCGACACCCAGCGTCGCGAGGTCAAGAAGCTTCCGACCCTGCGCGGAAAGACCGTCGTCAACCTCTTCTTCGAGGACTCCACGCGCACGCGCATCTCGTTCGAGGCCGCCGCCAAGCGCCTCTCCGCCGACGTCATCAACTTCTCGGCGAAGGGCTCGAGCGTCAGCAAGGGCGAGTCGCTCCAGGACACCGCGCAGACCCTTCAGGCGATGGGGGCGGATGCCGTGGTCATCCGCCACGGAGCCTCCGGCGCTCCTCGGACCCTCGCGACCTCCGGCTGGATCAGCGCGGGCGTGGTGAACGCCGGCGACGGCACGCACGAGCACCCGACCCAGGCCCTGCTGGACGCGTTCACGATCCGCAAGCGCCTGTTCGGCGACGACAGCCGCGGCCGCGACCTCAGCGGCATCCGGGTGACGATCGTCGGCGACGTGCTGCACTCGCGCGTCGCGCGCTCGAACGTCTGGCTGCTGCACACCCTGGGCGCCCAGGTCACCCTTGTCGCCCCGCCCACGCTCGTGCCGCAGGACGTCAGCGGTTGGCCCGTGGAGATCGACTACGACCTCGATCATGCGATCGCAGCGGGTCCGGACGCCCTCATGATGCTCCGCATCCAGCTCGAGCGCATGAGTGCCGCGTATTTCCCGACTGAACGGGAGTATTCCCGCCGGTACGGTCTCGACGCGCGGCGTTTGCAGGCTCTGCCGGACGGTAGCATTGTCCTGCACCCCGGTCCGATGAACCGGGGTCTGGAGATCTCCGCCGAAGCCGCCGATTCGCCTCGTTCGACGGTGCTCGAGCAGGTCACGAACGGTGTCTCCGTGCGGATGGCCGTTCTCTACCTGCTTCTGGCGGGCGAACGGCCCCACACCGAGAAAGAGGACCTCCGATGAGCCACGCCACCCCCCAGACGCTTCTGGTGCGCGGCGCGCGCATCGAGGGCCACGATGCCACGGATCTCCTCGTGCGCGACGGGGTCGTCGCCGAGACCGGTTCCGGTCTGTCACACGCGGGCGCCACGGTCGTCGACGCCGATGGGCTCATCGCCCTGCCCGGTCTGGTCGATCTGCACGTGCACCTTCGCGAACCGGGGTACGAGGCGTCCGAGACGATCCTGACCGGCTCCCGGGCGGCCGCCGCCGGTGGCTTCACCACCGTCTTCGCCATGCCCAACACCTCGCCCGTGGCCGACACCGCGGGCGTGGTCGAGCAGGAGCTCGCCCTCGGCGAGGCCGCCGGCTATGTGCACGTGCAGCCGATCGGCGCCGTGACCGTGGGACAGAAGGGCGAACGTCTCGCCGAGCTCGGCGCGATGGCCGATTCGCGCGCTCGCGTCCGCGTCTTCAGCGACGACGGGTTCTGCGTCTTCGACCCGCTCATCATGCGTCGCGCGCTGGAGTACGTGAAGGCGTTCGACGGCGTCATCGCCCAGCACGCCCAGGACCCCCGCCTGACCGAGGGCGCCCAGATGAACGAGGGCTCCGTCTCGGCCGAGCTCGGTCTCGCCGGCTGGCCCGCGGTCGCCGAGGAATCGATCATCGCCCGCGACGTCCTGCTGGCCGAGCACGTGGGCTCGCGCCTGCACGTGTGCCACCTCAGCACCGCGGGTTCGGTCGACATCATCCGCTGGGCCAAGAAGCGGGGCGTCAACGTCACCGCCGAGGTCACCCCGCATCACCTGCTGCTGACCGACGAGCTCGTGCGCGACTACGACGCCCGCTTCAAGGTCAACCCGCCGCTGCGCCGCGAAGAGGACGTCCTCGCGGTGCGCGAGGGCCTGGCCGACGGCACGATCGACATCGTGGCCACCGACCACGCTCCGCACCCCACCGAGGCGAAGGCCTGCGAGTGGGCGGCGGCGGCCAACGGCATGGTCGGGCTCGAGAGCGCCCTGCGGGTCGTCCATCAGGCGATGATCGAGACGGGCCTGATGACCTGGGCCGACGTCGCCCGGGTGATGTCGGCGACCCCGGCGCGCATCGGTCGCCTCGACGGCCACGGCACGCCCGTGGCCGAGGGACAGCCCGCCACCTTCACGCTCTACGACCCGCGCCCCTCGCGTGCGTTCGGACTCGACGATCTCGCGGGACGCAGCACGAATTCGCCCTACCTCGGCCGGGAGCTGCCCGGAGAGGTGCGCTGGACCGTGCGTGCCGGCATCCCGACCGTCGCCGACGGTGCCGTGCTCGACGCCCCCGGAGCGCTCTCGTGAGCCGCGAGGGCGCCCTGCTCGTCATGGTCGGCGTGGCCGTCGTCCTGCTCGCCCTGCTCGCGTGGGCCTGGGTACGACGAACGCGGCGCGATGCGCGCTACTCCGCCCCCGTGGGGGAGCTGCCCGAAGGCTCCGTCGAGACGGCGGTGTTCTCGGGGCTCTACGTCGCCACGACCCGGCACGACGAGCCGCTCGAGCGGCTCGCCATCAAGGGTCTCGGCTTCCGCTCCCGCCTCGACGTCACCGTCACCACGGCCGGCGTCGCGCTCGACCTCCGAGGCCAGCCACGCATCGTGCTCGACCGCGACCGACTGGTGGATGCCGCTCAAGCCACCGTCGCCATCGACCGCGTGGTCGAGCGCGACGGCCTGACGCGCGTCAGCTGGCGCATCGACGACGAGACCGTCGTCGACACCTACCTCCGACCCCAGGAGGCCTCGGCGAAAGCCCTCGCCGACGCCATCCGTCCCCTCATCACCACGACAGGAAGCGACGCATGACCGCCCTGATCAGTTCCTCGCGCCTCACGCGAGACCCCGCCGTCCTCGTGCTCGAAGACGGCACCCGCTACACCGGCCGTGCCTACGGCGCACGCGGCGAGACCCTCGGCGAGGTCGTCTTCGCCACCGGCATGACCGGCTATCAAGAGACCATCACCGACCCCTCGTACGCGGGTCAGATCGTCCTGCAGACCGCGCCCCACATCGGCAACACCGGCGTGAACGACGAAGACCCCGAGTCGCGTCGCATCTGGGTCGCCGGCTACGTCGTGCGCGACCCCTCGCGCATGGTGTCGAACTGGCGCGCCGACCGTTCGCTCGACGACGCCCTCGTCGAGGACGGGATCGTCGGCATCGCGGGTATCGACACCCGCGCCGTCACCCGGCGCATCCGCTCCTCGGGCAGCATGCGCGGCGGCGTCTTCTCGGGCGAGGCGGCGAACCTCGCGCCCGACGAGCAGCTGCGCCGCGTGCTCGAGGCCCCGGGCATGGCGGGCCGCAACCTCTCGGCCGAGGTCTCGGTCAGCGAGGTCGAGGTCACCCCGGCCACGGCCGAGCGCATCGGCAACCTCGCGGTGCTCGACCTGGGCGTCAAGCAGTCCACGATCGTGAACCTCGCCGCCCGCGGGTTCGACGTGCACGTCTTCCCGCAGTCCGCCACGATCGACGACATCCGCGCGATCGAGCCCGTCGCGGCGTTCTACTCGAACGGCCCCGGCGACCCCGCGGCATCCGATCAGCACGTCGAGCTGCTGCGCGCCGTGCTCGGCGACGGCCTGCCCTTCTTCGGCATCTGCTTCGGCAACCAGCTGCTGGGCCGCGCCCTCGGCTTCGGCACCTACAAGCTGCCCTTCGGCCACCGCGGCATCAACCAGCCGGTGCTCGACAAGACCACCGGCCGCGTCGAGATCACCTCGCAGAACCACGGCTTCGCCGTCGACGCCCCGCTCGACCAGGTCGTTGACAGCCCGAACGGCTTCGGCCGCGTCGAGGTGAGCCACATCGGCCTCAACGACAACGTCGTCGAGGGGCTACGCGCCCTCGACATCCCCGCGTTCAGCGTCCAGTACCACCCCGAGGCGGCCTCGGGCCCGCACGACGCCAACTACCTGTTCGACCGCTTCCGCGAGATGGTTCTCGCGACGATGGAGACCAAGAAGAATGCCTAAGCGCGACGACATCAACTCCGTCCTCGTCATCGGCTCCGGCCCGATCGTCATCGGTCAGGCCTGCGAGTTCGACTACTCCGGCACCCAGGCGTGCCGCGTGCTCCGCGAAGAGGGGGTGCGCGTCATCCTCGTCAACTCCAACCCCGCGACGATCATGACCGACCCCGACTTCGCCGACGCGACCTACATCGAGCCGATCACCCCCGAGGTCATCGAGTCGATCATCGCCAAAGAGAAGCCGGATGCCGTTCTCCCCACGCTCGGCGGCCAGACGGCGCTGAACGCGGCGATCCAGCTCCACAAGCGCGGCATCCTCGAGAAGTACGACGTCGAGCTCATCGGCGCCGACTTCGACGCGATCAACCGCGGTGAGGACCGCCAGATCTTCAAGGAGCTCGTCATCGAGGCGGGCGCCGACGTGGCGGCATCCGTCATCTGCCACTCCATGGACGAACTCCTCGCCGGTGCCGAGAAGCTGGGCTACCCGCTGGTCGTCCGCCCCTCCTTCACGATGGGCGGCCTGGGCTCGGGCTTCGCCTACGACGAGGCCGACCTCCGCCGCATCGGCGGCGCGGGCCTGCACGACTCGCCCACCAACGAGGTGCTCCTCGAAGAGTCGATCCTCGGGTGGAAAGAGTACGAGCTCGAGCTCATGCGCGACACCGCCGACAACACGGTGGTCGTCTGCTCGATCGAGAACGTCGATCCGGTCGGCGTCCACACCGGCGACTCGATCACCGTGGCGCCCGCCCTCACGCTGACCGACCGCGAGTTCCAGCGCCTGCGCGACATCGGCATCGACATCATCCGCGCCGTGGGCGTCGACACCGGCGGCTGCAACATCCAGTTCGCCGTCGACCCCGCGACCGGCCGCATCATCGTGATCGAGATGAACCCGCGCGTCTCGCGCTCCTCGGCGCTCGCGTCGAAGGCGACGGGCTTCCCGATCGCGAAGATCGCCGCCAAGCTCGCGATCGGCTACCGTCTCGACGAGATCCCCAACGACATCACCAAGGTCACGCCGGCGAGCTTCGAGCCCACGCTCGACTACGTCGTGGTGAAGGTGCCGCGCTTCAACTTCGAGAAGTTCCCGGCCGCCGACACCACCCTCACCACCACCATGAAGTCGGTGGGCGAGGCCATGGCGATCGGCCGCAACTACACCACGGCGCTGCAGAAGGCCCTGCGCTCTCTCGAGAAGCGCGGGTCGAGCTTCCACTGGGGCGAGGAGTCGCGCTCGGTCGACGAGCTGCTCAAGGTCTCGAAGACGCCGACCGACGGCCGCATCGTCGTCCTGCAGCAGGCGCTGCGCAAGGGCGCGACGGCGGAGCAGGCCTTCGAGGCGACCAAGATCGATCCGTGGTTCATCGATCAGATGGTCCTCATCAACGAGGTCGCGGACTTCATCGGCGAGGCATCGGAGCTGGATGCCGAGACTCTCCGCACGGCGAAAGAGCACGGTTTCAGCGACGCCCAGATCGCCGAGATCCGCGGGATCGACGAGGCCGCGGTGCGCGAGAGCCGTTACGCGCTCGACGTGCGCCCGGTCTACAAGACCGTCGACACGTGCGCGGGGGAGTTCCCGGCGCTCACGCCGTACCACTACTCCTCGTACGACGCCGAGACCGAGGTCACCCCCTCCGACCGCACCAAGGTCGTCATCATCGGCTCGGGCCCCAACCGCATCGGTCAGGGCGTCGAGTTCGACTACTCCTGCGTGCACGCGTCGTTCGCTCTGTCGGCTGCCGGGTACGAGACCGTCATGGTCAACTGCAACCCCGAGACGGTCTCGACCGACTACGACACCTCCGACCGCCTGTACTTCGAGCCGTTGACGCTCGAGGACGTGCTCGAGGTGCTGCATGCCGAGTCCCAGTCGGGTCGGATCCTCGGCGTCGTGTGTCAGCTCGGCGGTCAGACGCCGCTGGGCCTGGCCAAGGGGATCGAGGCCGCCGGCTACACGATCCTCGGCACCAGCCCCGAGGCGATCGACCTCGCCGAGGAGCGCGAGCTGTTCTCGCGCCTGCTCGACGAGGCCGGTCTCGTCGCCCCGCGCAACGGAACGGCGATCGATGTCGAGGGCGCGGTCACCGTGGCCGAGGAGATCGGCTACCCCGTGCTGGTTCGCCCGAGCTTCGTGCTCGGCGGTCGCGGCATGGAGATCGTGTACTCCACCGAGGCGCTGCGCGACTACTTCGTTCGCGTCGCCGACCAGGCGATCATCGGCCCCGGGCTCCCGCTGCTCGTGGACCGTTTCCTCGACGACGCGATCGAGCTCGACGTCGACGCGTTGTACGACGGCACCGACCTGTACATCGGCGGCGTCATGGAGCACCTCGAAGAGGCCGGCATCCACTCCGGTGACTCCTCGTGCACGCTTCCGCCGGTCTCGCTCGGTCGCACAGAGGTCGACCGCGTCCGCGAGGCGACCCTCGCGATCGCGAAGGGCGTCGGCGTCCGCGGTCTGCTGAACGTGCAGTTCGCGATCTCGGCGGGAGTCCTCTACGTCATCGAAGCGAACCCCCGCGCCAGCCGCACCGTGCCCTTCGTGTCGAAGGCCCTGGGCATCCCGCTCGCGAAGGCCGCCAGCCGGATCATGGTCGGCAACACCATCGCCGAGCTCGTCGCCGAGGGGCTGCTCCCCGAGCAGGACGGCTCGCGCGTGCCGCTCGACGCCCCCGTCGCCGTCAAGGAGGCCGTGCTGCCGTTCAAGCGGTTCCGCACCGCCGACGGTCACACCGTCGACTCGGTCCTCGGACCCGAGATGCGCTCCACCGGTGAGGTCATGGGCATCGACCGCGACTTCCCGACGGCGTTCGCGAAGTCGCAGGAAGCCGCGTACGGCGGTATGCCGACCTCCGGCACCGTCTTCATCTCGGTCGCCGACGCCGACAAGCGCGCCGTCATCCTGCCCGCCCACCGCCTGCAGGAGCTCGGCTTCGAGCTCATGGCGACCGAGGGCACCGCCGAGATCCTGGCCCGCAACGGCATCCGGGTCAAGGTCGTCGAGAAGTACTCCGAGACGCAGGGGTCCGACCAGCAGAACGTGGTCGACCTGATCAACGCCGGCGAGATCGACATGATCGTCAACACGCCCTCGGGCGGCACGGCCCGTGCCGACGGGTACGAGATCCGCGCAGCCGCGGTGGCCGCCGACAAGGCCCTGTTCACCACGATGGCCGTGCTCGGCGCCGCGGTGAGCGCCCTGGGCGCGATGAAGGACGGCTTCGGAGTGCGCAGCCTTCAGGAGTACGCCGTGGATCGCGCGGGGCGTCTGTGAGCGACACCTTCGGACAGCGGCTCAGCGCCGCCCTCGACCTGCACGGCTCCCTGTGCGTCGGCATCGACCCCCACGCCGCGCTGCTGTCGGCGTGGGGGCTGGATGCCACGGCCGAGGGCGCGCGCGAGTTCGGCCTGCGAGTGGTCGAGGCCGCCCGCGGGCGGGTCGGCGTGGTCAAGCCGCAGGTGGCGTTCTTCGAGCGCTACGGCTCCCGCGGTTTCGCCGCACTGGAGGACGTGATGGCGGGCGCCCGCGACGCCGGGCTCCTGGTGATCGCCGACGCCAAGCGCGGTGACATCGGTACGACCATGGAGGGCTACGCCCACGCGTGGCTCGAACCCGGCTCGCCCCTCGAGGCGGATGCCGTGACCCTATCGCCGTACATGGGTGCCGACTCGTTGCGCGACACGCTGTCGCTCGCGGTGCACCACGGAAAGGGCGCGTTCGTGCTGACCGCGACGAGCAACCCCGAGGCGCGTGCGCTGCAGAGCGCGATCGTCGACGACGCGCAAGCCGTGGGCGATCACGAGCATGTCGCCGCGCGCGTGGCGCACGACGTCAACCAGGCCAACATCGGCGCACCCGGGGCCCTGGGTCCCGTGGGAGTCGTCGTCGGAGCCACGGTGGACCGCACCGCTTTCGGCCTCGGAGACGTGGCTCTGGCGGGCATGCCGATCCTCGCCCCGGGTTTCGGCGCGCAGGGGGCAGCCCCTGCCGATCTGCGCCGCCTCTTCGGTTACGTCGCGAAGGCCGTCGTGGCCAACGAGAGCCGAAGCATCCTCGCGGTCGGACCCGACCGTCTCGCCACCCGCATCGATGAGCGCGCCGCGCTCTACCGGGAGTCCCTGCATGGCTGAAAACCGTCGCCCACCCGAGGTCGACCGCGCCGCCGCCTCGCGCCGCGCCGTCGAGGCCCGTCGCGAGCGCGCCGCGCTCAAGCGCGACGTGTCGACGCGCGTCATCTCGCCGCAGGAGCTGCTGCGCCGGGGACTCGCCGACCCGCTCTCCGCGGCCGGTGCGATGCGCGTGACGGAGTTCCTCACGGCGATCCCCGCGATCGGCGAGAGCAAGCGCGACCGCATCCTCGCCTCGCTCTCGATCTCGCCGGTGAAACGCCTCGGCGGCCTCGGCACGCGCCAGCGCGACGCCCTGCGGCAGTACCTCGACACGCGCTGGCCCGAGCCCGGGCCGCGTGAGGGCCGCAGTCGTCTCATCGTGCTCGCCGGACCCACCGCGGTCGGCAAGGGCACGGTCGCCGCCCACATCAAGCAGAACTACCCCGAGATCCACCTCTCGGTCTCGGCCACCACCCGTGCGCCGCGCCCGGGCGAGGTCGAGGGCGAGCACTATTACTTCGTCGACGACGCCGAGTTCGACCGTCTGGTCGCCTCGGGCGAGCTGCTGGAGTGGGCCGTCGTGCACAACAAGAACCGCTATGGCACTCCGCGCGCACCCATCGAGCGGGTGCTCGCCGACGGCGGCACCGCCCTGCTCGAGATCGATCTGCAGGGTGCCCGTCAGGTGCGCGCCGCCGATCCTTCGGCGACCCTGGTCTTCCTGCTGCCGCCGAGCTGGGACGAGCTCGTCCAGCGTCTGGTCGGGCGCGGGACCGAGGATGCCGAGGAGCGTGCCCGACGATTGCGCACGGCGCGTGTCGAACTCGCGGCCCAGAACGAGTTCGACTACCGCGTCGTGAACGAGAACGTCGACTCGGCCGCTGCGGAGGTCGTCGCCCTGGCGGCGGCACAGCGCTGAGCGGTCACCGGCGCGCACCGTCGGTCGACGGCGGGATGGACTCCCGCGACCTCGCTGCCGGTCCCCGCGAGGTTGCGCCACGTTACACCTGACTCGGCGGACGACGGCGATGCCGCCAGGGTGGGGGCATGCCCCTTGCCGTTCGTCCTCCCGCTGTCGGTCGTAGCGCCGCGCCCCGCGAAACCGTATCGCTCCGAGGCGTCGAGCGCACCTTCGGCGCGACGCGCACCGTGCTGCGCGGCATCCAGCTCGATCTGGCGCCCGCCGAGATCGTCACCGTCATCGGTCCATCGGGCTGCGGCAAGTCGACGCTCCTGCGCCTCCTCGGCGGGTTGGACAGCCCCACCGCCGGCCGCATCACCGTCGACGGCACGGCCGTGCGCGCCACCGATGCCCGCACAGCGATGGCGTTCCAGGAGCCGCGCCTGCTGCCCTGGCGCACCCTCGCCCAGAACGTCGCGCTCGGGCTCCCGCGCAGCACCGACCGGCGCTCCGGAACGGCGCGCGTGGCCGAGCTGCTCGACCTCGTCGGGCTCGAGGCCGCTGCGGCGCACCGTCCGCGCGAGGTCTCCGGAGGAATGGCGCAGCGCGCCTCGCTCGCGCGAGCGCTCGCCCGCGACCCCGAGGTCCTGCTGCTCGACGAGCCGTTCGGCGCCCTCGACGCCCTCACCCGGCTGCGTATGCAGGACCTGCTGCTCGAGATCCACGCATCCCGCCCCACCACCATCGTGCTCGTCACGCACGACGTGGAGGAGGCGCTGTACCTCGCCGACCGGGTCGTGCTCCTGCGTGCGCTCGGCGACGACGATGCCGCGTCATCCGTCTCGCGCGTGATCGAGGTACCGGGCGCCCGTCCTCGCGATCGCGCCGACCACACCCTGACCGCCCTGCGCGTCGAACTCCTGAACGGGCTCGGCGTGCACACTGTCCATCACTCTCGCCAGGAGACCCCATGAGCCCCCTGTCCCGCCGCCTCGTCCCCGCCACCGCGATCGCGGGGGCGCTCGTCCTCGTGCTCACCGGATGCCTCGCCGGCGAGAACGCTCCCTCCTCGGCCGGAGCAGGCGGTGCCTCCGCGGCGGGGGAGTGGTCGACCGACACCGTGACCTTGGACTTCGCCACCTACAACCCGCTCAGCCTGATCGTGCGCGACCAGGGACTCGTCGAGAAGGCCCTCGGCGACGCGGTGACGGTCGAATGGGTGCAGTCGGCCGGCTCGAACAAGGCCAACGAGTTCCTGCGGGCGGGATCCATCGACGTCGGCTCCACCGCGGGGTCGGCTGCCCTGCTGGCCCGAGCCAACGGATCGCCCATCAAGGTCATCGACATCTACTCCCAGCCCGAATGGTCGGCCCTGGTCGTCTCCGCCGACAGCGACATCACCTCGGTCGCCGACCTCGCCGGCACGTCGATAGCTGCGACGCCGGGTACGGATCCGTACTTCTTCCTCCTGCAGGCGCTCGAGACCGCCGGACTCGGGCTCGGCGACGTGCAGCTGCAGAACCTGCAGCATGCCGACGGTCGCGCGGCCCTGGCCGCCGGTTCGGTCGACGCCTGGGCGGGATTGGACCCGATCATGGCCGCCGCGGAGGCTGAGTCGGGCGCGAAGCTGCTGTATCGCAACGTCGATTTCAACTCCTATGGTTTCCTCAACGCGACCGAGGACTTCATCGACAACCATCCCGACGTCGCACAGGTGATCGTCGACGCATACGAGCAGGCCCGCACGTGGGCACTCGAGAACCCCGACGAGACCGCAGCGCTGCTCGCGGAGGTCGCCGGCATCGATCCGGCGGTGGCCACCACCGTCATCGGCGAACGCTCGAACCTCGATGTGAGCGGTATCCCCGGCGACGATCAGCTCGCGGTGCTGCGCGTGATCGCCCCCGTGCTCGTCCAGTCCGATGCCGTGCAGGGTGGTGACCAGGCCGTGCAGACGGCCCTCGAGTCGATCGTGCACGACGACTTCGCCCGCTCCGCGACGGGCGATCGATGACCGCCGGCGCCAGCCGCTTCGCGGTCGAGACGCGGACGGGGCGCACCGGGGTCGCAGACCAGGGGGGAGTCACCGTGGCGGCGACGCGCTCGTTCTGGTCGCGGCCGGCTGTGCACGTGGTCGGGGGACTCGTCATCCCCGTCCTGCTTCTCGCGGTCTGGCAGATCACCACCTCGGTCGGGCTCGTGCCGGTGTACCGGCTGCCTCCGCCCGCGTCCGTCGTCACCGCCGCCGTCGGTCTGGCGGAGTCCGGGGAGTTGTGGCGTCATATCACCATCTCGGTGCAGCGGGTGCTGGTCGGCTTCACCGTGGGTTCGCTCGTCGGGCTGGCGGTCGCGGCCCTGGTGGGCCTCACCCGTGCGGGGGACGTGCTGTTGAGCCCCACTCTCGCCGCCATCCGTGCGATCCCCTCACTCGCTCTCGTTCCGCTCCTGCTGCTGTGGATGGGGATCGGCGAGGATTCGAAGGTCACCCTCATCGCCGTCGGCGCCTTCTTCCCGATCTTCACGACCGTGGCCGGCGCCCTGCGTCACGTCGACGCGCAGCTCGTCGAGATGGGGCGCTCCTTCAGCCTGCGCGGCTGGGAGTTGTTCCGCGCGGTGCAGCTGCCGGCCGTCGTGCCCTCCCTCGTCTCGGGACTGCGGCTGGCGATGGCGCAGTCATGGCTCTTCCTGGTCGCTTCCGAGCTCATCGCCGCGTCGATGGGCCTCGGATTCCTCCTGACGCTGTCGCAGCAGAACGGCCGCGTCGACCGCATCCTGCTGACCATCGCGCTGCTGGCGGTTCTGGGGGCGCTGTCCAACGCCATCCTCAGCGTGATCGAGAAGCGTCTGCTGCGCCGCTGGACGTGACGGCGGTCCCGACGCGATATTGCAGCCCGGCGCGGTAGACTGGTCGAATGCTTCGGCGCTCCCGGCGCCGCATCCACCTCATCCGCCGCACCAGGAGGTTCCCATGGCCGGACGTGACAAGGGCATTATCGACCCGCCCATCGACGCTCTGCTCGACAAGGTCGACTCGAAGTACCAGCTCGTCATCTACGCGTCCAAGCGCGCGCGTCAGATCAACGACTACTACTCCGACCTGCACGAGGGAAACCTCTTCGACAACGTGGGCCCGCTCGTGGACTCCACCGTCGAGGACAAGCCCCTGACGATCGCTCTGCACGAGATCCACGAAGACAAGCTGCGCCTGCGCGCTGCGGAGTGATCCCCAGCCTGCGCACTTTCGCGATCTGTTCACAGATGTGACGATGCCCCGGGCGGCCGATCGCCGCCCGGGGCATACTTGTGCCCATCCCCGCCCCACACTTCTCCGGAGTCGCCTTGACCGACCTGCGCCTTTTCACGTCCGAGTCCGTCACCGAGGGTCACCCCGACAAGATCTGCGATCAGATCTCCGACAGCATCCTCGATGCCATCCTCACCGAGGACCCCACCGGTCGCGTGGCCGTCGAGACGCTCGTGACGACCGGCCTCGTGCACGTGGCCGGCGAGGTGTCCACGAGCGCCTACGTCGAGATCCCGGCGATCGTTCGCGACGTGGTCAACCGCATCGGGTACACCTCGAGCGACACCGGCTTCGACGGTGAGTCGTGCGGCGTCTCCGTCTCGATCGGGGCGCAGTCGTCCGACATCGCCGCGGGCGTCAACAAGGCGTTCGAGCAGCGCGAGCGCGGCTCCGTCGACCCGCGCGACCTCCAGGGTGCCGGCGATCAGGGCATCATGTTCGGCTTCGCCACCAACGAAACCCCCCAGCTCATGCCGATGGCCGCCTGGACCGCCCACCGCATCGCCGAACGTCTGGCATCCGTCCGCAAGGACGGATCGCTGCCGTTCCTGCGCCCCGACGGCAAGACGCAGGTCACCCTCGGCTACGACGGCCTCGTGCCCCGCACGGTCGACTCCGTCGTTCTGTCGACCCAGCACCACCCCGACATCTCGCAAGAAGACCTGCGCGCCGAGGTGCAGGCCGCGGTCATCGACCCCGTGCTGGCCGAGACCGGCCTCGAACTGCCCGACGTGAAGTACTACATCAACCCTGCCGGTCCGTTCGTCATCGGCGGCCCGAAGGGCGATGCAGGCCTCACGGGCCGCAAGATCATCATCGACACCTACGGCGGCGCGTCGCGCCACGGCGGAGGCGCCTTCAGCGGCAAGGACCCGTCGAAGGTCGACCGCTCGGCGGCGTACGCCATGCGATGGGTCGCGAAGAACGCGGTCGCCGCGGGTCTCGCCGACCGGCTCGAGGTGCAGGTCGCCTACGCGATCGGCAAGGCCAACCCCGTGGGCCTGTACGTGGAGTCGTTCGGCACCGCACACGTCACCGACGAGGCCATCGTGCGCGCGATCCGCGAGGTGTTCGATCTGCGTCCGGCCGCGATCGTCGACCAGCTCGACCTGCTGCGGCCGATCTACGCGCGAACCGCGACGTACGGTCACTTCGGCCGCGAACTGCCCGACTTCACGTGGGAACGCACCGACCGCGTCGACGAGCTGCGTACTGCCGCCGGACTCTGACGGTGACCGGGGGAGTGCGCTCCGCCCGCCCACAGGTCTTCCCGCGCGACGGCGTTCACGGCGGGGGAGTCTCCTCGTGAGCGAGCGTCGCGTGGCGCGCGTGCAGCTGGAGTCGCCCGTGCCGCAGCTCGACCGGCTGTTCGACTACGCCGTCCCTCATCCGCTGGTCGCCGACATCGCCCCGGGCGTCCGGGTCAAGGTGCCGTTGCGCTCGGCGGGGAGGATGATGGACGCCTTCGTCATCGAGGTGGTGGCCGACGACGGCTCGGAGAGACCGCTGTCAGCGGTCGAGGCGGTCGTCTCGCCCATGTCGGTGCTGCCCGAGCGGCTCTACACGCTGGCGCGGCGGGTGGCCGATCGTGCGGCGGGGTCGGTGAGCGACGTGCTGCGCCTCGCGGTGCCCAAACGCATGGTCCGCGCCGAGAAGGCGTGGGCTGCCGCGCCCGCACCCACCCCGCCCGAGGTCGTTCCCGCCGCCCTCGAGCGCGCCACGGCGACCCTCGCTCCGTACGCGGGCCTGGCCGCCGCCCTCGACGCGGGGGAGCGGATCGCCCTCGACGCGCCTCCCCATCCGCACGCCGAACTGCCGCGCGGAGCCTGGGCCGACCTCCTCGCGTCCGCCGCGGTGCACACCCTCGCCCGCGGGCGCAGCGCCGTGCTCGTGGTCCCCGACTACCGCGACCAGGCGCAGCTCATGGCGGCGCTGGGCGAACTCGTGAGCCCGGATGCCATCGTCCGCGACGACTCCGACCAGTCCGGCCCGGCTCGCTATGCGCAGTACCTCCGCACCCTCGCTCCGGTGCCGTGCATCGTCGTCGGCCGCCGTTCGGGCGTCTACGCCCCCGCGCACGACACCGCTCTCGTGGCGATCTGGGACGACGGCGACACGCTTCTCGCCGAGCCCCTCGCCCCCGGTGTCCACGCGCGCGATGCGGCCCTCGTGCGCCAGGAGATCGAGGGCTCGGCCCTGCTGTTCGCCGGGCACACCCGCACCACCGATGTCCAGCGGCTGGTCGAGGTCGGATACGTCCGCGACATCCCCCAGACGCGCAGGCCGAGCCCGCGCGTGGTGCTCAGCGCGACGCGAGAGGGAGAACAGCGGCAGTCGCGCGTTCCGTCGTCGGCGTTCGCCGCCGCCCGCGAGGCTCTGCAGCACGGTCCGGTGCTCGTGCAGGTCGCTCGTCCCGGGTACGCGCCCTCTCTCGTGTGCGCCGATTGCCGGCGCCCCGCGCGCTGTCAGCACTGCGCGGGCCCCCTGCGCGCGGCCCGGCCCGGCGCGACTCCCGTGTGCGCCTGGTGCGGCCGCAGCGCCCACGCCTGGGCGTGCGGACACTGCGGCTCGACCAAGCTGCGCATGGCCTCCTCGGGCAGCGAGCGCACCGCCGACGAGCTCGGCCGCGCTTTCCCGAACACGCGCGTGATCGTCGCCGACGGCGCCCACCCGGTGGCCGAGGTCGACGCCGCCCCCGCTCTGGTGATCGCCACGCGCGGCGCGGAGCCCCTCGCTCGCGGAGGCTATCGCGCCGTCATCCTGCTCGACGGCGACCGGATGCTGCAGAACGAGGCCCTGCGCATCGCCGAGCACTGTCTGCGATGGTGGTCGAATGCCGCGGCCCTCGCCGCCCCCGGCGCTCCGGTGCACCTCGTGGGAGTCGCCGGCCCCGTCGCCCGGGCCCTCGCCACCTGGACCCAGCCCGCCTACGCCCGCGCCGAACTGCTCGAGCGGCTTCCCCTGCGCATGCCCCCGGCCGTGCGCGTGGCCAGCGTCGACGGACACGCCCGGAGCGTCGACGTGCTGCTCGAGTCGCTGCGTGAGAGCGTGCCCGACCTCGACGCTCTCGCGATCCTGGGCCCGGTCGACACCTCCGCCGACCCCGACACCTCGACCTCGCGCGCCCTCGTGCGCTTCGACTACGCCCACGGTCGCGCCGTGGCCGATGCGCTGCGCGCGGGGGTCATCGCCGATGCCCTCCGGGCGCGCAAGTCGCGCAAGGATCGCGGCCCCAAGCCGCGCAGTACGCTCAGAGTCCGCCTCGACATCCCCGAGCCCGACCTCTGAGCGGCGGCACCCCACCCCGTCCGTCCGTTCCCGAGAGTCTGAGGAGACCCATGCGCCTCGTCTTCGCCGGCACACCCGCCGTCGCCGTCCCGTCGCTGCGAGCCCTGGCATCCGGCCCGCACGAGATCGCGGCTGTCGTCACCCGCAGCGACGCCCCGCTCGGGCGCAAGCGCGTCCTCACGCCGTCACCGGTCGCGCAGGCGGCCGCCGAGCTCGGCATTCCGATCATCAAGGCCGACCGGCTCGACGCCGACGTCACCGAACGCATCACCGCCCTCGACGCCCAGCTGGGTGTGATCGTGGCCTATGGCGGTCTCGTTCGCGAACCGCTGCTGTCGACCCCCGCGCACGGGTGGATCAACCTGCACTTCTCCCTGCTGCCTCGCTGGCGCGGCGCGGCCCCCGTGCAGCGCGCCCTCATGGCCGGTGACACGGCGACGGGAGCGAGCGTCTTCCAGCTGGTGGCCGCGCTCGACGCCGGAGACGTGTTCGCCGAAGAGCGCTACGACATCCCGGCCGGGGCCACTTCGGCCGACCTGCTCGACTCCCTCGCCGAGATCGGCGCCCCCCTGCTCGCGCGTGTCGTCGACGGTATCGCCGACGGCTCTGCGGTCGCCGTCCCACAGCAGGGCGACCCCACCCTGGCCCCCAAGCTCACGCTCGAAGACGGCGCCCTCGACCTGACGCGGGATGCCGAGAGCCTCCTGCACCAGATCGCCGGAGTCACCCCCGAGCCCGGCGCGCACACCACGCTCGAGGGGGCGCGCTTCAAGGTGCTGCGCGCGACTCCCGCCGAGGCCCCGCCGCTGCCGCCCGGCCGGGTCGTGGCATCCGGAAAAGACGTTCTGGTCGGCACCGGGACCACTCCTCTCCGCCTCGAGACGGTCCAGCCGTCCGGCAAGGGCGCGATGCCCGCCGGTGACTGGTTCCGGGGCCTGCGTTCGAGCGAACCGGTGCTGGGCGCATGAGCGTGCAGGGAGCACGCGCCGTCGCCTTCGAGGTGCTGCGGGCAGTGTCGGGGGACGAGGCCTACGCCAACCTCCTGCTGCCGCACGCGATCGCTCGACAGCGGCTGGATGCCAAGGACGCCGGACTCGCGACCGAGCTGACCTACGGAACCCTCCGTCGACGCGGAACGTACGACGCGATCATCGCGGTGGCCGCCGACCGCACGGTCGACCGCATCGACCCCGCGGTCCTCGACGCCCTGCGCCTCGGTGTGCACCAGCTGCTCTCGACCCGCGTGGCCTCCCACGCCGCGGTGAACGAATCGGTCGAGCTCGCCCGCCGTCACGGCGGCGGCAAGGGGGCTGCGGGCTTCGCGAATGCGGTCCTGCGCCGCGTCTCGCGCGACAACCCCGGAGAGTGGATGCAGCGCATCGCCGCCGGCGCCCGCAGCGACGACGAGCGCATCGGCCTGACCACCTCGCATCCCGTATGGATCGTGCGGGCGCTGCGCCGCGCGTTGACCGCCGAGGGCCGCGCCGACGAGCTCGAGGGACTGCTCGAAGCCGACAACGTCGCCCCGCGCGTCGCGATGATCGCCCTGCCGGGCCTCGCCGAGGTACCCGAAGACGCGACCGCCACGAGATTCGCTCCGACCGCCTTCACCACGCGCGGGGGAGACCCCGAAGGCCTCATCCGTTCCTCGCACGGCCGTATCCGCGTGCAGGACGAAGGCTCGCAGCTCGCAGCGCTGGCCCTCAGCCGAGCGCTGCCGGTTCGAGAGGGGGAGCGGTGGCTGGACCTGTGCGCGGGCCCCGGCGGCAAGACCGCGCTGCTCGCGGCCGAGGCGCTGGCGCACCGCGCGCACCTCGACGCCAACGAGATCGCGCCGGCCCGAGCGGGACTGGTGCGCCAGGCCGTGGCATCCGTCCCCCTCGAGGTCGAGGTGAGCGAAGAGGACGGGCGCGTTCGCGCGGCCCGGATGCCGGGCGAGTACGACCGCATCCTCGTCGACGCCCCGTGCACGGGGATCGGCGCGCTGCGTCGTCGTCCCGAGGCCCGGTGGCGCAAGATCCCCGCCGACGTGCCGGATCTCACCGCCCTGCAGCAGGAGCTCGTGCTCGCGGCGTTCGAGGCACTCAAGCCCGGCGGGGTGGTGGCGTACGTCACGTGCTCGCCGCACCTCGCCGAGACCTCGGGGGTGCTCGCCGAGGTCAAGCGCGCGCTCGGCGAGGCCGCCGAAGAGCTCGATGCCCGCGCCGTGGTGCGTTCGATCGCGCAGGACGAGATCGATCTGCCCGAGCAGGCCGACGGTTCGCTCCGCGCGCAGCTGTGGCCCCACCGCCACGGCACCGACGCGATGTCGATCGCCCTGCTCCGAAAGCGCTGACTCCGACTTCCCGCGCGTGCGTCGCCGGGACCCGCCGCCGCGCGGCGGCCGGGAGCGACAGCCGCCGCGCGCCCATAATGGTCGGGTGCCTACCGACGCCCCGCGCATCAACCCGAGCATCCTCGCCGCCGACTTCGTGAACATGGAAGCCGAGCTCGCGCGCATCGCGGGTGCCGATTTCGTGCACGTCGACGTGATGGACAACCACTTCGTGCCGAACCTCACCTTCGGTCCCCAGATGGTCGGCCGCATCCAGGAGACCAGCCCCGTCCCACTCGACGTTCATCTCATGATCGACGACCCCGACCGTTGGGCACCGGACTACGCCGAGCTCGGGGCCGCTTCCGTGACCTTCCACCTGGAGGCCGCGGCATCCCCGATCGCCCTCGCCCGCCGGCTGCGTTCGATCGGCGCTCGCGCCGGAGTGGCGGTCAAACCCGGCACGCCCGTCGAGAACCTCTTCGAGTCGCTGAACGAGTTCGACCAGATCCTCGTCATGACCGTCGAGCCCGGCTTCGGCGGCCAGTCGTTCATGCCCGAGACCATGCCCAAGCTCCGCGCCCTCGCCGACGAGGCGAAGCGCCGCGGCTCGAGCGTGTGGCTGCAGGTCGACGGCGGCATCGGCGAGTCGACCATCGCGCAGGCGGCCGAGGCGGGGGCCGACACCTTCGTCGCCGGTTCCGCCGTCTTCGGCGCCGATGACCCCGACCGCGCGATCCAGTCCCTCCGCGCCACCGCCGCCCGCCACCGCCACTGACGGTCGCGCCCGCTCGGTCCGCCGGCTCCGGGCCAGGCCGCATCTCACGCATAAACGCTCTGCGCGCGTGAAAACGCGTTCTCCCCGTGTTTATGCGCGCGGAGAGCGTTTGTGCGCCCGGGAGCCCGCTCCGGCCGCATCCGGCACCGGCCCGCACCCCGCGCCGGCCCACCGCCCACGCCCCACGCCGGCCCACCACCCGCGCCCCAGGCCCCGCGCCGGCCCAGCGCCCGCACCCCGCGCCGCGCGGCGGCCCGCCGCCCGCTTCACACACGCAGAAACACGATCCACGCGCACAAACACGCGCTCCCCGCGTTTATGCGCGCGGAGAGCGTTTATGCGCGCCCGGGAGCCCGCTCCGGCCGCATCCGGCGCCGGCCCGCACCCGCGCCCGCCCACTGCCCACGCCCCACGCCGGCCCACCGCCCCACGCACTGCGCCCCACGCGTAGCACCCCGCGCGGCGGCCCGCCGCCCGCACCCCGCACGCATAAACACGATCCACGCGCACAAACACGCGCTCCCCGCGTTTATGCGCGCGCAGAGCGTTTATGCGTGAGAGCACCGGGATGCCGGGACCCCGACGCCCGGGCGGACAGCCCCACCCCCGCCGACCCGATACCCTGGACAGGTGAAGACCTTCGACGACCTGTTCGCGGAACTCAGCGCCAAGGCCGTCGAGCGACCCGAGGGGTCGGGCACCGTCGCGCAACTCGACGCCGGCGTGCACGCGATCGGCAAGAAGATCGTCGAAGAGGCCGCCGAGGTGTGGATGGCCGCCGAGTACGAGTCCGACGAGGCCGCGGCCGAGGAGATCTCGCAGCTGCTCTACCACCTGCAGACGCTCATGCTCGCGAAGGGCCTGTCGCTCGAGGACGTCTACCGACATCTCTGAGCCACGCCCCGCCTCCCACAGCTCACCCCACACGAAAGCCCCCGTCATGCTGCGAATCGCCGTGCCGAACAAGGGGTCGCTCGCCGAGACCGCCGCCGAGATGCTCTCGGAGGCCGGATATACCGGACGACGCGACTCGAAAGACCTGTACACCGTCGACCCCGCCAACGAGGTCGAGTTCTTCTACCTCCGCCCGCGCGACATCGCGACCTACGTCGGCTCCGGAGCGCTCGACGTCGGCATCACGGGCCGCGACCTGCTGCTCGACGCCCGCATGCCCGGCGCGCGCGAGGTCGAGTCGCTCGGCTTCGCCGGCTCCACCTTCCGCTTCGCCGGTCGTCCCGGTCGCTTCACCGACGTCCAGGACCTCGAGGGTCTCCGCGTCGCCACGGCCTACCCCGGGCTGGTCGATGCGTTCCTCGACGAGCGCGGCATCGCCGTTGACATCGTCCCGCTCGATGGAGCCGTCGAGTCGGCCGTCCAGCTCGGTGTCGCGGATGCCGTGGCCGACGTCGTCTCGACCGGAACGACGCTGCGTCAGGCGGGGCTCGAGATCTTCGGGCCGGTGCTCCTCGAGAGCGACGCCGTCCTCATCTCGGGTCCGAACGAGGTCGAGGGCACCGAGACGCTGCTGCGTCGCCTGCGCGGCGTGCTGGCCGCGCGCAAGTACGTCCTCGTCGACTACGACCTTCCCGCGAACCTCGTCGACCAGGCCATCGCCGTCGCTCCCGGCCTCGAGTCCCCGACGATCTCGCCGCTGCGCGACCCCGAGTGGGTCGCCGTGCGAGTGATGAGCCCGCGCCGCGACGTGAACCGCGTCATGGACGAGCTCTACGCGATCGGCGCACGCGCGATCCTCGTCACCGAGATCCTCGCCGCGAGGCTCTGATGACCCTCGCGCGTCGCGTCATCCCGTGCCTCGACGTCGCGGGCGGCCGCGTCGTGAAGGGCGTGAACTTCCTCGACCTGCGCGACATGGGTGACCCGGTCGAGCTCGCGAAGCTCTACTTCGACCAGGGTGCCGACGAGGTCACCTTCCTCGACGTCACCGCCACGGTCGACGAGCGATCGACGACGTACGATGTCGTCCGCCGCACCGCCGAACAGGTCTTCATCCCGTTGACGGTCGGCGGGGGAGTGCGCTCTGCCGATGACGTCGCGCGGCTCTTGGCGGTCGGCGCCGACAAGATCGGCGTGAACTCCGCCGCGATCGCGCGCCCCGACCTGGTCGGCGAGATCGCCGACCGCTTCGGCGCGCAGGTGATCGTGCTCTCGCTCGATGTGAAGCGCTCGGCATCCACCCCCTCGGGTTTCGTGGTGACCACCCACGGCGGCCGCACCGAGACGACCCTCGACGCCCTCGAATGGGCGCGCGAGGCCGTCGAGCGCGGTGCCGGCGAGCTGCTCGTCAACTCGATCGACGCCGACGGCACGAAGCAGGGCTTCGACCTCGAACTCGTCCGCCTCATGCGCCAGGTCGCCGCCGTCCCGGTCATCGCGTCGGGAGGAGCTGGCGCGCTCGAGCACTTCGCCCCGGCGATCCAGGCCGGCGCCGACGCCGTGCTCGCGGCATCCGTCTTCCACTCCGGTCAGTTGAGCGTCGGACAGGTCAAGGACGCCATGGCGGCCGAAGGGATCGAGGTGCGCCGATGAGCGTCGACCGCGTGAAGTACGACGCCGACGGCCTGGTCGCCGCGGTGATCCAGCAGTTCGACTCCCGCGAGGTGCTCATGGTGGGGTGGATGGATGCCGAGGCCCTGAACCGCACGCTCACCACCGGCCGTGTGACCTTCTGGTCGCGCTCGCGCCAGGAGTACTGGCGCAAGGGCGACACCTCGGGTCACATCCAGCTCGTCAAGGGGGCGCGTCTCGACTGCGACGGCGACACCCTGCTCATCGAGGTGGACCAGATCGGTGCCGCATGCCACACGGGAGACCACACCTGTTTCGACGCCGACGACCTGCAGCCGGTCGTGGGGGAGCGCTGATGCGTCGCGCCCGTTCCTCGGCGGTGCTGGCGATGCTCCTGGCCGGAGCCATCTGCGTGATTGCCTCGACGCAGACCTGGATCGACGTCACCCTCGACGACGGCGCCCAGCAGACCCTGGCCGTCCCGGGGGCCGAAGCGCTGCCGGTCCTCACGCCGCTGAGCCTCGCCGCTCTCGCCCTGGGCGCCGCCCTCTCGATCGTCGGGCCCGTGCTGCGCTACGTCTTCGGCGCACTCGGCGTGCTGATCGCGGTCTTCCTCGGCGTCGGCACCGCGCAGATCCTCTTCGCGACCCCGGTCTCGGCGACGGCGGCGACCGTCACCGATGCGACGGGTATCTCGGGAACGGATGCCGTGGCCTCCCTCGTCTCGAGCTTGGCGCTGACACCGTGGCCGACGGTGACGCTGCTCGCGCAGATCGTTCTGCTCGCGGCATCCCTGTTCACCCTCGTCACCGCGCGCCGCTGGGCGTCGGGGGCGAGCCGCAAGTACCGCACCGCGACCGAGGCGGGGGCCGAGACAGGCCGCCCGCACGACGCGATCGACTCGTGGGACGACCTCTCGCGCGGCGACGACCCGACCGCCTGAGGTTCCGCACGCTCCCGGCTCCCGCCGGGGTCGCCGACACCCGGGCGTCCCGTGTCCCTCGGTCCCGGGACCCCTCACGACGAACACCTGCCTGACGGCGCCGTTCCGCTCGCGCAGGCGTCTGCCCGGCAGAACCACGAGACGTCGCGACATCGAGACGTCGGCGCGGGGACCGCACCCGCGTTTCGGTAGACTGATCGGACGCTTTCCCCCGCGCTCGCGCGCGACTGTAAGGAGCCCCATGAGCAACCCCATCGGCGACCCCGGCCACGGACACTCGCCCGCCGCCTGGACGGCCGTGATCATCATGCTCGTCGCTTTCACGCTCGGCACGCTGTTCTTCTGGCTCGACATGCCCGTCCTGGTATGGGCCTCGGTGGGTCTGCTCCTGGTCGGCGCGATCGTCGGCTGGGCCATGACCAAGGCCGGCTACGGCGCGAACGGCGCGAAGTCCAACCCGAAGGCTCACTGATGGCACTGGCCGATCTCACGGCCGGGGCGGTAGAAGACGCCGAGGAACGCGCCCAGTCGCGCCCCCTCGCCGAGGTCGAGCGCGATGCTCTCGCACAGACGCCTGCGCGCGATGCGCTGGCGATGCTCGCCCCCGCCGACCGCGTGAAGATCATCGCCGAGGTCAAGCGCGCGAGCCCGTCCCGCGGCGATCTCGCGGCGATTCCCGACCCCGCTCGCCAGGCCCGCCTGTACGAAGAGGGCGGGGCGTCCGCGATCTCCGTTCTCACCGAGCGTCGCAAGTTCAAGGGCAGTCTCGCCGACCTCGAGGCCGTGCGATCGGCTGTGAGCGTCCCCGTGCTGCGCAAGGACTTCATCGCGACGCCCTACCAGGTGCTTGAGGCGCGTGCGTCCGGCGCCGACCTCGTGCTGTTGATCGTGGCGGCCCTCGAGCAGAAGACGCTCGCCGAGCTCTACGGCCTCGTCACCGACCTGGGCATGACCGCGCTGGTCGAGACGCACTCCGCCGACGAACTCCAGCGTGCGTCCGAGCTGGGCGCCAAGCTCATCGGCGTCAACGCCCGCAACCTCTCAACTTTCGAGCTCGACCGCGATTTGTTCGGCTCTCTCGCCGATCGTTTCCCGGCCGATGCGATCAAGATCGCCGAGTCCGCCGTCCTCGCTCCCGCCGATGTCGCGCACTACCGTGCTGCGGGTGCCGATGTCGTGCTCGTGGGCGAGGCTCTCGTGACCGGCGACCCGGTCGCCACGCTCCGTGCGTTCCTCCAGGAGACGACATGACCACCGCTCCCACCCAGAACCTTCGCGGTCAGAAGGGGCCGTTCTTCGGCGACTTCGGCGGCCGGTACATGCCCGAGTCGCTGATCGCGGCGATCGACGAGCTGACCGCGGTCTACGAGTCGGCCATGGCCGATCCCGAGTTCCACGCCGAGTTGCGCGCTCTGCTGCACGACTATGCGGGCCGTCCGTCGGTGCTCACCGAGGTACCGCGTTTCGCCGAGCACGCCGGCGGCGCACGCGTGTTCCTCAAGCGCGAAGACCTCAATCACACCGGCTCGCACAAGATCAACAACGTGCTGGGGCAGGCGCTGCTCACCAAACGTCTCGGCAAGACCCGTGTGATCGCCGAGACCGGCGCCGGCCAGCACGGTGTCGCCACCGCGACGGCCGCCGCCCTGTTCGGCCTCGAGTGCGTCGTCTACATGGGCGAGGTCGACACCGAGCGCCAGGCTCTCAACGTCGCGCGCATGCGTCTTCTCGGCGCCGAGGTCATCCCCGTCACGACCGGGTCGCGCACCCTCAAGGACGCGATCAACGAGGCGTACCGCGACTGGGTCGCCTCGGTCGAGACGACCAACTACATCTTCGGCACGGCCGCCGGCCCCCACCCCTTCCCGGCGATGGTCCGTGACTTCCAGAAGATCATCGGCGAAGAGACCCGCGCCGAGTTCCTCGAGCGCCTCGGCCGTCTCCCCGACGCCGTCTTCGCGTGCGTCGGCGGCGGCTCGAACGCGATCGGCATGTTCGATGCGTTCCTCGACGACGAGGGCGTCGCCCTCTACGGAGTGGAGGCCGCCGGCGACGGCGTCGACACCCCCCAGCACGCCGCCTCCATCGAGCGCGGTCGTCCCGGCGTGCTGCACGGCGCGCGCACCTATGTGCTGCAGGACGAAGACGGCCAGACCATCGAGTCCCACTCGATCTCGGCCGGACTCGACTACCCGGGCGTGGGTCCCGAGCACGCGTGGCTCGCCGACATCGGCCGCGCGCAGTACATCCCCGCCACCGACGACGAGGCCATGCAGGCCCTGCGCCTGCTCTCTCGCACCGAGGGCATCATCCCGGCGATCGAGTCGGCCCACGCCCTGGCCGGCGCTCTCCGCGTCGGTCGCGAGCTGGGCCCGGATGCCGTGATCGCCATCAACCTCTCGGGTCGCGGCGACAAGGACATGGACACCGCCGCCCGCTACTTCGACCTGTACGACGCCGAGCAGGCTTCGCCGTCGCCCGAGGGCGCCCCGCAGACGCGCGCGGCAGAGGCCGTGGCATCCGCTCCCGGCTCTCCCGTCGACGTCACCGCCGCACCCGATGCCGCGAGCGGTGCCGGGGTCGAGCTGTGACCTCGCGCGTCTCCGCGGCGATCGAGGCCGCCCACGCCGAAGGGCGCGGCGCTTTCGTCGGGTACCTCCCCGCGGGGTACCCCGACGTCGCCTCGAGCGTCGAAGCGATCGTCGCCCTCGCTGAAGCCGGTGCCGACGTCATCGAGCTCGGACCTCCCTACAGCGATCCGGTGATGGACGGTCTGGTAATCCAGGAGGCCACGCAGACGGCGCTCGCCAACGGGTTCCGCATGCGCGATCTCTTCACGATCATCCGGGAGGTCACCGCGCGCATCGACGTGCCGATCCTCGTCATGACCTACTGGAACCTCGTCGAGCAGTACGGCGTCGACCGCTACGCCGACGAACTCGTCGCGGCCGGCGGGGCGGGACTCATCACGCCCGACATCACCCCCGACGCCGCAGCTGTCTGGATCGCCGCGAGCGAGCGCTCGGGCCTCGACCGGATCTTCCTCGCCGCCCCCACCTCGTCGGACGAGCGTCTGAAGATGATCGTGGAGGCATCGACGGGCTTCGTGTACACGGTGTCGACCATGGGCATCACGGGGGAGCGGGCGCAGCTCGATGCCGCGGCCCGCGGGCTCGTGGAGCGCCTGCGATCCTTCGGCGCGAAGCACGCGTGCGTGGGCATCGGCATCTCGAACGCCGAGCAGGTCGCCGGTGTCGTCGAGTACGCCGACGGAGCGATCGTGGGCACCGCGCTGGTCAAGGCGCTCCGCGACGGCGGCGTCGAGGGTCTGTCGACTCTCGCGCGCGAGCTGTCTGCGGGCACCGCGCGGCGCGCCTAGACTCGAACCCATGACGTTCGCCCTCTCGAGCGCCGCCTCCGGCGTGCTCGCCAGCATCCCGAGCCCGACCATCTCGTACGTCGACCTCGGTCCGCTCCGCATCCACTTCTATGCCCTGTGCATCGTCGCGGGCATCATCGTCGCGGTCTTCCTGACGAACGCGCGCCTGACGCGTCGGGGTGCCGAGAAGTGGGTCGTGATCGACATCTGCCTGCTGGCGGTTCCGCTCGCGATCGTCGTCGCACGCATCTACCATGTGGCCACGCACGCCGGTTTCTACTTCGGCCCCGGCTCCAACCCGTGGAACATCACGCAGCCGGGCTCCGTCTGGGCCATCTGGGAGGGCGGCATCGCCATCTACGGCGCCCTCATCGGCGGTGCGATCGGCGCCATCCTCGGATGCCGATGGACCGGCATCCGCTTCTGGACCTTCGCCGACGCGCTGGCTCCCGGACTGATCATCGCGCAGGCCATGGGCCGCTTCGGCAACTGGTTCAACCAGGAGCTCTTCGGCCAGCCCACCGACCTCCCGTGGGGCCTCGAGATCGCCGCGGGCAACCCGGCCATCCCCGTCGGACTGCCATCGGGCACGCTTTTCCAGCCGACTTTCGCGTACGAGGTCATCTGGAACCTGCTGGGCGCCGCGGTCATCCTGTACGTCGGGAAGCGCTTCACCCTGCAGTGGGGGAAGCAGTTCGCGATCTACCTCGTCTGGTACTCCGCGGGCCGTATCGTCTGGGAATCCATCCGCGTCGACCCGAGCGACATCATCCTGGGCCTGCGTACCAACGTGTGGGCGGCCATCTTCGGCGTCATCCTCGGCATCGTGATCTTCGCCGTGCAGTCGCGTCGTCACCACGGCTACGAGCCGTCGCCGTACGTGCCCGGGCGCGAATCGAAGGCTTCGGGGGCTGTAGACTCAGGCGACCCCTCTGACTTCGTCGACGTGAGCGAGCCGCCCGCGACGAGCGACACCGTCGGCACCAGCGCCACAAGCAGCCCCGCCACGAACTAATTTCCTGGGCCGACGTCGTCCCATTCGAAGCATCAACGTGAGGACGGTTGATATGGCTTCCAGCCTGCGTTCCGATACCGTCGGAGGCGCATTCCCCGCCCGCCAGGGAATGTACGACCCGTCGTTCGAGAAAGACGCCTGTGGCCTCGCCATGGTCGCCACTCTCCGCGGCGAAGCCGGACACGACATCATCGATCTGGCGCTGACGGCGCTGCGCAACCTCGAGCACCGCGGTGCCATCGGCTCCGACGCGGGCACCGGTGACGGTGCCGGCATCCTGACCCAGATGCCCGACGCGTTCCTGCGCGCGGTCGTCGGCTTCGACCTTCCGCCGGTGGGGGAGTACGCCGCCGGAATGGTGTTCCTGCCGCTCGGCCACGACGAGCGCGCCGCGATGAAGGCGGGGATCGAAGAGATCGCGCGCCACGAGAACCTCGAGGTGCTGGGCTGGCGCGAGGTGCCGGTCGAGCACGAGAACCTCGGCAAGCTCGCCTACGAGGCCCGCCCGGCATTCGAGCAGCTCTTCGTCTCGCGCCCCGCCACGGGCGACCAGCCGGCGCTCTCGGGCATCGCGCTCGACCGTCGGGTGTACCGCCTGCGCAAGCGCGCGCGGCACGAGCTCGAGGCGTACTTCGTGTCGCTGTCGAGTCGGACGCTCGGCTACAAGGGCATGGTCACGACGCTCCAGCTCGAGCCGTTCTACCCCGACCTGCAGGACGAGCGCTTCGCATCCGAGCTCGCGGTCGTGCACTCGCGGTACTCGACCAACACCTTCCCGTCGTGGCCGCTCGCGCAGCCGCTGCGCATGCTCGCGCACAACGGCGAGATCAACACCGTCAAGGGCAACCGCAACTGGATGCGGGCGCGCCAGTCGCAGCTCGAGTCGGAGCTGATCGGCGACGTACGCCCGCTGCTGCCCATCTGCACCGAGGGCGCCAGCGACTCGGCATCCTTCGACGAGGTCCTCGAGCTGCTGACCCTCACCGGCCGCAGCCTGCCCCACGCGATCATGATGATGGTCCCCGAGGCGTACGAGAAGCAGGCGACGATCGACCCCGCCCTGCGCGCCTTCTACGACTTCCACTCCATGCAGATGGAGCCCTGGGACGGACCCGCCGCCCTCATCTTCACCGACGGCACCCTCGTCGGTGCGACCCTCGACCGCAACGGCCTGCGTCCGGGGCGCTGGACCGAGACCACCGACGGCCTCGTCGTCATCGGCTCGGAGACCGGCGTGCTCGACTTCGCGCCGGAGCGCATCAAGCGCCGCGGACGCCTTCAGCCCGGTCGCATGTTCCTCGTGGACACCGCCCAGCGCCGCATCGTCGATGACGAGGAGATCAAGTCCGACCTCGCCGCCCTCCACCCGTGGGGCGAGTGGGTCGACAAGGGTCGGGTGAAGCTCAGCGAGCTGCCCGAGCGCGAGCACATCGTGCACCCCATCGCCTCGATCACGCGTCGACAGCGCACCTTCGGCTACACCGAAGAAGAAGTGCGCATCCTGCTGACGCCGATGGGCCAGGGGGGTGCCGAACCTCTCGGCGCGATGGGCAGCGACGCCCCCGTCGCGGTGCTCAGCGACCGCCCGCGCCTGTTGTTCGACTACTTCTCCCAGCAGTTCGCGCAGGTCACCAACCCGCCGCTGGACTCGATCCGAGAAGAGGTCGTGACCTCGCTGTCGCTGGGTCTCGGCCCCGAGCGCAACCTCCTCGACTGGGGTCCCGAGCACACCCGCACGGTGACGCTCGACTTCCCCGTGATCGACAACGACGAGCTGGCCAAGATCCAGCACATCGACACGGCCCTGCCGGGGCGGTCGTCGGTGACGATCCGCGGCCTGTACCGCGTCGAGGCCGGGCACAAGGGGCTGCAGAAGCGCCTCACGCAGATGTGCACCGAGGTCGACCAGGCCATCGAGGACGGCGCCGAGTTCATCGTGCTCAGCGATCGCGACTCGAACAAGGATCTGGCCCCGATCCCGTCGCTGCTCATGCTCGCGGCCGTCCACCACCACCTCATCCGCAAAGAGACGCGCATGAAGGTGGGTCTCGTGGTCGAGGCCGGCGACGTGCGCGAGGTGCACCACGTGGCGACCCTCATCGGCTACGGCGCGTCGGCGGTCAACCCGTACCTCGCGATGGAGACCGTCGAGTACCTCGTGCGCGCCGGCTTCATCACGAACGTCACCCCCGAGAAGGCCGTCAAGAACCTGATCTACGCGCTCGGCAAGGGCGTGCTGAAGATCATGTCGAAGATGGGCATCTCGACGGTGTCGTCGTACGCGGGCGCCCAGGTGTTCGAGGCCGTGGGCCTGTCGCGCGACTTCATCGACGCCTACTTCACCGGCACCGAGACCAAGCTCGGCGGTGTGGGCCTCGACGTCATCGCGGCCGAGAACGCCGCACGCCACGAGTACGCCTACCCGCAGGACGCGGCGGCGCGGGCGCACGAGCGGCTGTGGACCGGCGGCGAGTACCAGTGGCGCCGCGACGGGGCCCCGCACCTGTTCAACCCCGACACGGTGTTCCGTCTGCAGCACGCTACGCGCGAGCGCCGGTACGACATCTTCCGCGAGTACACGCAGCTGATCGACGACCAGGCGCACGAGCTCAAGACCCTCCGCGGTCTCTTCGGGCTGCGCACCGGCACCCGCCCCGCGGTGCCCATCGACGAGGTCGAGCCGGTCTCGGCCATCGTCAAGCGGTTCTCGACCGGTGCCATGAGCTACGGCTCGATCTCGAAAGAGGCGCACGAGGTGCTCGCCGTCGCGATGAACCGCATCGGCGGCAAGTCGAACACCGGCGAGGGCGGAGAAGACGTCGACCGTCTGCTCGACCCCGAGCGCCGCAGCGCCATCAAGCAGGTGGCATCCGGTCGCTTCGGAGTGACGAGCCTGTACCTCACCAAGGCCGACGACATCCAGATCAAGCTCGCGCAGGGCGCCAAGCCCGGCGAGGGAGGTCAGCTGCCGCCGACCAAGGTGTACCCGTGGGTGGCGCGCACGCGTCACGCGACCGCCGGCGTCGGGCTCATCTCGCCGCCGCCGCACCACGACATCTACTCGATCGAAGACCTCAAGCAGCTCATCTTCGACCTCAAGCGCGCCAACCCCTCGGCTCGCATCCACACGAAGCTCGTCAGCCAGTCGGGCATCGGTGCGGTCGCGGCGGGTGTCGCCAAGGCGCTGAGCGACGTCATCCTGGTCTCGGGCCAGGACGGCGGCACGGGCGCGAGCCCGATGAACTCGCTCAAGCACGCGGGCACCCCGTGGGAACTGGGTCTGGCCGAGACGCAGCAGACGCTCATGCTCAACGGCATGCGCGACCGCGTGGTCGTGCAGGTCGACGGGCAGATGAAGACCGGGCGAGACGTCATCATCGGCGCGCTGCTCGGCGCCGAGGAGTTCGGCTTCGCCACCGCCCCGCTCGTCGTCTCGGGCTGCATCATGATGCGCGTGTGCCACCTCGACACCTGCCCCGTCGGCGTCGCGACGCAGAACCCGGTGCTGCGCGAACGCTTCACCGGCAAGGCCGAGTACGTCATCAACTTCATGGAGTTCATCGCCCAGGAGGTACGCGAGTACCTCGCCGCGATGGGCTTCCGCTCGATCGACGAGATCGTGGGACGTTCGGAGCTGCTGGATGCCAATGAGGCGATCCAGCACTGGAAGGCTCGGGGCCTCAACCTGTCGCCGATCCTCGAAGGACCCCGCTTCGCCGAGGACGAGCCGCGCCGCCACGCCCGCAACCAGGACCACGAGCTCGAGGACCACTTCGACGTACAGCTCATCGAGCGCGCGCAGGACGTCATCGCCAACGGCGGTCAGCTCACGATCGACCTGCCGATCCGCAACACCGCCCGCGCGGTGGGGACCATGCTCGGCCACCACGTCACCAAGGCGCGGGGCGAGCACGGTCTGCCGGAGAACTCGATCGACGTGCGTCTGACGGGCTCGGCCGGACAATCGTTCGGCGCGTTCATGCCCGCAGGCATCACGCTGCGCCTGGAGGGCGACTCGAACGACTACGTCGGCAAGGGCCTGTCGGGAGGAACGATCGTCGTCCGCCCGCCTCGTGGCTCGACGTTCGCGGCATCCGAGAACGTCATCGCCGGAAACGTCATCGGCTACGGCGCCACGCAGGGGCAGATGTTCCTGAACGGCGTCGTCGGCGAGCGGTTCCTCGTCCGCAACTCGGGTGCCACCGCGGTCGTCGAGGGCGTGGGCGACCACGCGCTCGAGTACATGACCGGCGGCCTCGCCGTGATCCTCGGCGCCACGGGTCGTAACCTCGGCGCCGGAATGTCGGGCGGCCAGGCCTACGTCTACAAGCTCGACCGTGATCTGGTGAACCGCGAGGCCATGGCATCCGGTGAGCTCGAGCTCGGTTCCCTCGGATCGGGGGATGCCGAGATCCTCCGCGACCTGCTCGAGAAGCACGTCGCAGAGACCGATTCCACGCTGGCCCGTCGTCTGCTCGACGACTTCGAGGCCGAGGTGGACAACTTCGTCCGGGTGCTGCCGCGCGATTACGCCGCTGTGCTGCAGACCCGCCAGGAGGCGGTCACCGAGGGGCTCGACCCCGACGGCGACGTCGTCTGGAAGCGCATTCTGGAGGTGACGGGTGGCTGACCCGAAGGGCTTTCTCAAGGTCACGGAGCGCGAGCTCCCTCAGCGCCGGCCGGTGCCGGTGCGCATCATGGACTGGAAAGAGGTGTACGAGCCGGGTGATTCGGCCGTCATCAAGCGCCAGGCCGGTCGGTGCATGGACTGCGGCATCCCGTTCTGTCACAAGGGCTGTCCGCTCGGGAACCTGATCCCCGAGTGGAACGACCTCACGTGGCGCGGCGAGGGCCGCGCGGCGATCGAGCGCCTGCACGCGACGAACAACTTCCCGGAGTTCACCGGTCGGCTGTGCCCCGCGCCGTGCGAGAGCTCGTGCGTGCTCGGCATCAATCAGCCGGCCGTGACGATCAAGCAGGTCGAGGTCTCGATCATCGACGAGGCGTTCGGCAACGGCTGGGTCGAGCCCGAGCCGCCCGAGCGCCTGACCGGCAAGACGGTCGCCGTCGTGGGCTCCGGCCCCGCCGGCCTCGCCGCCGCCCAGCAGCTCACGCGCGCCGGCCACACCGTTGCGGTGTTCGAGCGTGACGACCGCATCGGCGGTCTGCTGCGCTACGGGATCCCCGACTTCAAGATGGAGAAGCGCCACCTCGAGCTGCGCCTTCGCCAGATGCAGGCCGAGGGCACGCGCTTCCGCGCCGGCGTCGAGATCGGCAAGGACGTGTCGTGGAGCGACCTGCGGGCCCGCTACGACGCCGTCGTGGTGGCGACCGGCTCCACCGTGCCGCGCGACCTGGCGATCCCGGGCCGCGACCTCGACGGGGTGCACTACGCCATGGAATACCTCGTCGAGGGCAACAAGGCCGTCGCGGGCGATCAGGTGCCGCACCAGATCACGGCGGAGGGCAAGCACGTCGTCGTCATCGGCGGCGGCGACACCGGAGCCGACTGCATCGGCACGGCGCACCGTCAGGGCGCGTTGAGCGTGACCAACCTCGCGATCGGCAAGCAGCCCCCGTCCGAGCGCCCGGCCGAGCAGCCCTGGCCGATGATGCCGAACCTCTTCGAGATGGCATCCGCTCACGAAGAGGGCGGAGAGCGTTCCTTCCTCGCCTCGACCGTGGAGTTCCTCGGCAACGCCGCGGGAGAGGTGCGCGCCCTGCGCGTGGCCGAGACCGAGTACGTCGACGGACGACGCGTGCCCAAGAGCGGCACCGAACGCGAGATCCCGGCCGACCTGGTGCTCATCGCGATGGGCTTCACCGGCCCGGAGCGCGAGCACCTCGAGAGCCAGCTCGGCACGCAGTTCACGAACCGCGGCAACGTGGAACGCGACGCGACCTACGCCACCACCACCCCGGGAGTGTTCGTCGCCGGCGACGCCGGTCGCGGACAGTCCCTGATCGTGTGGGCCATCGCCGAAGGCCGCGCGGTCGCCGCCGAGGTCGACACGTTCCTCATGGGCGAGACGGTGCTACCCGCACCGGTGCGCCCGACCGATGTCGCCATCGGCCTCCTGCCCGCCTAAGCTGGCAAGGGCCGATCGGCCACTTCCCGAAAATTTCACGGAGCTTGAAACCGGATGAGACGCGCCAAGATCGTCGCAACACTCGGGCCCGCCACGTCGTCGTATGAGATGGTTCGCGCCATCATCGACGCCGGCGTCGATGTCGCCCGCCTGAACCTGAGCCACGGAGACTACTCCGTGCACGACGCCAACTTCGCCAACGTGCGCAAGGCGGCGGAAGACGCCGGACGCCCGGTCGCCGCCCTGGTCGACCTGCAGGGCCCGAAGATCCGTCTCGGCAAGTTCGAGAACGGCCCTCACGACCTGCTTCCCGGCGACATCTTCAAGATCACCATCGAGGACATCCTCGGCACCAAGGAGATCGTCGGCACCACGTTCAAGGGCCTGCCCCAGGACGTCCGCCCCGGCGACTTCCTGCTCATCGACGACGGCAAGGTCCGCGTCGAGGTCGTCGAGACCGACGGCACCGTCGTCACCACCAAGGTCATCGTCGGCGGCCCGGTCTCCAACAACAAGGGCATCAACCTGCCCGGCGTGGCCGTGAACGTCCCCGCCCTGAGCGAGAAGGACGAGGCGGACCTCCGCTGGGGCCTGAACGCCGGCGCCGACCTCATCGCCCTCTCGTTCGTCCGCGATGCGAAAGACATCGAGCGCGTGCACGAGATCATGGCCGAAGAGGGACGCTACGTGCCCGTCATCGCCAAGATCGAGAAGCCGCAGGCGGTCGACAACCTCGAAGAGATCATCGACGCGTTCGACGGCATCATGGTCGCCCGCGGCGACCTCGGCGTCGAGCTGCCGCTCGAGGCCGTGCCGATCGTGCAGAAGCGCGCGGTCGAGCTGGCCCGCCGCATGGCGAAGCCCGTCATCGTCGCGACGCAGATGCTCGAGTCGATGATCACCAGCCCGGTTCCCACGCGCGCCGAGACCAGCGACGTCGCCAACGCCGTCCTCGACGGCGCGGACGCGGTCATGCTCTCGGGTGAGACCAGCGTGGGCGATTACCCGGTCGTGGTCGTCGAGACCATGGCCCGCATCGTCGCCTCGACCGAGGAGCACGGCCTGGAGCGCATCGCGCCCCTGACCAACAAGCCCCGCACGCAGGGTGGCGCCATCACCCTCGCCGCCGTCGAGGTCGCCGACTTCGTCGAGGCGAAGTTCCTCTGCGTCTTCACCGAGTCGGGAGACTCGGCGCGTCGCATGTCGCGTCTGCGATCGACCATCCCGATGATCGCGTTCACGCCCGAGCCCGGCATCCGCCGTCGTCTCGCGCTGACGTGGGGTGTGCGTTCAACCCTGGTCGAGCACGTGTCGCACACCGACAAGATGTTCCTGCAGGTCGACGACTATCTCCTGAGCCACAAGCTGGCCGAGGTGGGAGACAAGGTCGTCGTGATCTCGGGTTCCCCTCCCGGAATCGCTGGCTCGACGAACGACCTGCGCGTGCACCGCGTCGGCGACGCCGTCCACGGCGCGGCCCCGGTCTACAAAGAGGTTTGACCCTCGAAGGCGCGCGCCGGGTCCGCCCGGCGCGCGTCTTCGCGTTCCCACCCCGGCGTCCACGCCGGTAAGTTGGGTACGCAACACCTGCCGGTGTGGCGGAATGGCAGACGCGGGGCACTCAAAATGCTCTGTCGAAAGACGTGTGGGTTCGAGTCCCACCACCGGTACCCGAGACAGCACCCGAGCGATCGGGCTGTGATCCGGGGCTTCACGCCCCACCAGACTTAGGATGGTTCCGTGACTGATCAAGAAGCCGTTCCGGCCAACGCTCCGGCCGCCCCCCGACGCGTCGTGGTCGCGGAAGACGAGTCGCTCATCCGCCTCGACATCGTCGAGATCCTCCGCGACAACGGCTTCGACGTCGTGGGCGAGGCCGGCGACGGCGAGACCGCCGTCCAGCTCGCCACCGAGCTTCGTCCCGATCTCGTGATCATGGACGTCAAGATGCCGCAGCTCGACGGGATCAGCGCCGCCGAGAAGCTCAGCAAGAACCACATCGCCCCCGTCGTGCTCCTCACCGCTTTCAGCCAGAAGGAGCTCGTCGAGCGCGCCAGCGAGGCCGGCGCCCTGGCGTACGTCGTGAAGCCGTTCACGCCGAACGACCTGCTCCCCGCGATCGAGATCGCCCTCGCTCGCTACGAGCAGATCATCACGCTCGAGGCCGAGGTCGCCGATATGGTCGAGCGCTTCGAGACCCGCAAGCTCGTGGACCGCGCGAAGGGCCTGCTCAACGAGAAGATGGGGCTGAGCGAGCCCGAGGCTTTCCGCTGGATCCAGAAGGCGTCGATGGACCGCCGCCTCACCATGCAGGACGTCGCCAAGGCGATCATCGAGCAGTTGGCCCCCAAGAAGGCCTAGTCAGAATTCCTCGACGAATGGATGCCGCTTCGGTGGCATCCATTTTTCGTTTCGGCGTGTACCGGGTGGGGTCAGGATCGTCGGGTCCACCGAGACATCGCGTCGGAGGAGAACCCTTCGACGAGCCCGGGGGCCTCGCGGCGTCAGGGACGCGGGGCGTCCTTGATCATGTTGGTGATGCGGATCGTCGAGCAGCGGCGGCCCTGCTCGTCGGAGACGGCGATCTCGTGCACGGTGAGCGAGCGGCCGAGGTGGACCGGTGTGCACACGCCCGTCACGATCCCCGATGTCGCCGAACGGGTGTGCGTGGCATTGATGTCGATGCCGACGGCGAGCTTGCCCGACCCGGCGTACAGGTTCGCGGCCATGGAGCCGAGCGACTCGCCCAGCACGACGTAGGCGCCGCCGTGCAGCAGGCCGACCGGCTGCGTGTTGCCCTCGACCGGCATGGTGGCGACGCTTCGCTCGACCGAGAACTCGACCCACTCGATGCCCATCTTCTCGGCCAGGGCGCCCATTCCGCGCTCCTTCGCCCAGTCGAGGCCGGAAGTCGTGTCGGGGGTCGTGGAGGTCATCATCGCCTTCGATCGGGCCGGGGCCGGGGGAGTGTCCGTGGTTCTCGTTACGCTGGAGGGGTGACGGATGCCGAAAAGCCTACTCTCCTCGTCGTCGACGGCCATTCGCTGGCGTATCGGGCGTTCTACGCCCTGCCGGTCGACAACTTCTCGACGAAGGACGGCCAGCACACCAACGGCATCTACGGCTTCCTGTCGATGTTCGTCAACCTCGTCAAGGCCGAGAAGCCCACGCACCTCGCCGTGGCGTTCGACACCTCGCGCCAGTCGTTCCGCACCCGCGAGTACGCCGAGTACAAGGCGAATCGCAGCGAGTCGCCCGCCGAGTTCAAGGGCCAGATCCCTCTCCTGCAGGACTGCCTGCGTGCGATGGGCGTGCCGGTGCTCGCGAAAGAAGACTTCGAGGCCGACGACATCCTCGCGACCCTCGCCACACAGGGTGAGGAACAGGGCTTCGAGGTGCTCGTGTGCTCGGGCGACCGCGACACGATCCAGTTGGTCACCGACGACGTGACGCTGCTCTACCCGAACGTGCAGGGAGTCTCGCAGCTCAAGCGGTACGACACTGCCGCCGTGATCGAGAAGTACGGCCTGCCGCCCGCGCAGTACCCCGAGATCGCGGCGCTGGTCGGCGAGACCAGCGACAACCTGCCGGGCGTGCCCAAGGTCGGCGAGAAGACCGCGGTCAAGTGGCTGACGCAGTGGGGCTCCCTCGACGCGCTTCTCGACAACGCCGACAAGATCACCGGTGTGGTGGGCGGCAATCTGCGAGAGCACATCGACGGCGTGCGCCGCAACCGCACCCTCAACCGTCTGCTGCGCGACGTCGAGCTGCCCGTCGGCCCGCAAGACCTCAAGATGCACCCGCTCGACGCCCAGGCGGTGCGCGACATCTTCGCGCGCCTCGAGTTCCGCACCCTGCTGCCGCGCGTGTTCGACGCGCTCGGTGGCGACGCCGGCGAGGGAGAGGAACAGCGCCCCACCGCGACCGCTCCGACCGCCGCGCGTCTCGACGCCGAGGCCCTGGCAGCCTGGGCCGCCGCGGCCGAGGGCCCGGTCGGCGTCACTGTCACGCTCGAGGGCTCGCAGCCCACCGCGATCGGTCTCGCCTCGGCCGACGCCGCGGTCGAGACCGAGTGGACGGATGCCGTGGGCGACGCGCTCGCGTCGTGGCTGGCATCCGATGCCCCCAAGGTGTTCGCCGATGCGAAGCCGCAGATCAAGGCGCTGGCCCGCCGTGGCCTGACCGTCGGCGCTCTCGCGTTCGACGTCGTGCTCGCGGGGTGGCTCGTGCGGCCGAGCTTCCCCGACAAGACCCTCGGCGACCTCGTGGAGCGCGTGCTCGACGAGAAGCTCCCCGTGGCGGATCCCACCCAGCTCGTCCCCGAGACCGAGGGGGCGACCCCCGGGCAGCTGTCGTGGTTCGCCCGCCGGGTGGCCGAGGCCCAGCGGGCCGAGCTCCCCGGCCGCGTCGCCGAGGTGCTGGACGACATCGAGCTGCCCACGCTCACGGCCCTGGCCGACATGGAGCTCGCCGGCGTCGCCGTCTCGCACGAGAAGCTGTCGAGCTTCTCGAGCGAGCTGGCCGCCCGCGCCGACGCCCTGGCGCGCGACGCCTACGCAGCGATCGGTCATGAGGTCAACCTCGGCTCGCCGAAGCAGCTGCAAGAGGTGCTGTTCGACGAACTGCAGCTGCCGAAGACCCGCAAGACGAAGAGCGGGTACACGACGGATGCCGCGGCCCTCGCCGACCTGCAAGAGAGCGCCGACCACCCCTTCCTCGACCTGCTGCTGCGCCACCGTGAGGCGACCAAGCTGAAGCAGATCATCGACGCCCTCGACGCCGCGACCGGTGCGGACGGCCGCATCCACACCACCTACGTGCAGACCGGCAGCCAGACCGGGCGTCTGTCGAGCACCGATCCGAACCTGCAGAACATCCCGATCCGCACCGAAGAGAGCCGGCGCATCCGCGCCGCGTTCGAAGTCGGCGAGGGCTACGAGACGCTGCTCACGGCCGACTACTCGCAGATCGAGATGCGCATCATGGCGCACCTCTCCGGCGACCCGGGGCTCATCGAGGCGTTCAACTCCGGTGAGGACCTCCACCGCTTCGTCGGCGCGCGCGTCTTCGGCGTCGAACCCGAGGACGTCACCCCGGCGATGCGCACCAAGGTCAAGGCGATGTCGTACGGCCTCGTCTACGGGCTCTCGGCGTTCGGTCTGTCGAAGCAGCTGCGCATCGAGCAGTCCGAAGCCAAGAAGCTCATGCTCGAGTACTTCGCCCGCTTCGGCGCGGTGCGCGATTACCTGCGGGGCTCGGTCGAGCAGGCGCGGCAGGACGGCTACACCGAGACCATCTTCGGTCGGCGTCGCCCGTTCCCTGACCTCACGAGCATGAACCGCGTCCTTCGCGAGAACGCCGAGCGCGCGGCTCTCAACGCCCCCATCCAGGGGAGTGCCGCCGACATCATGAAGGTCGCCCTGTTCCGCATCCGCGACGAGCTCGCGGCCGCGGGCCTGCGTTCGCGCGTGCTGCTGCAGATCCATGACGAGCTCGTCGTCGAGGTGGCGGCGGGGGAGTGGGATGCCGTCGAGCAGATCGTCCGCGCACGCATGGCCGACGCGGCCGATCTCTCCGTGCCGCTCGACGTGCAGATCGGCCGCGGCGGCGATTGGGACGAAGCGGGGCACTAGCGGCTCCGGCCGCCCGCGCCCGCGAACCTAGGGCCCGGCGACCCGGCTGACCGGAGGAGATCCCGAGAACGGGAGCACCCACGGTGGCCACAGGCTCCTCCGTTCCCAGATCTTCGCCCGTCAGCTCACTCCGCGCCGCTGCGCACGGGGGGGGAGGGGGGGACGTGCGGACCGGTCCCAGCTTCCCTAGGCTCGGAGGATGACTGACGCACAACGCACCCCCACGCCGATCGACACGATCGCCGACGCGTGGGTCGACACCCTGGCCGAGCGTGAACCGACTCTCGCGACCTACATCGGGCGTTTCGAGCACAACGGACGCTTCGGCGACTACAGCCCCCAGGGTGCCGAGGCCCTCATCGCCGACGCCCGCGCGACCAAAGCGGCCCTCGACGGCGCCGACGCAGTCGATGCGATCGACACCGTCACCAAGATGGACCTGGGCCGCGAGCTCGCGCTGATGATCGAGCAGCACGAGGCGAAGACGCACCTGCGCGACCTGAACGTCATCGCGTCTCCCGCGCAGGACATCCGCTCGACCTTCGACCTCATGCCGACGGCGACCGTCGACGATTGGTCGACCATCTCGGCGCGGCTCAAGGCCCTACCGGGGGCGATCGACGGCTACATCTCGACCCTTCGTCAGGGCATCAGCGAGGGCATCGTTCCCGCTCGCCGCCAGGTGACCGAGGTGGTCACGCAGATCGCCCGCTACACCTCCGACACGGGGTTCTTCGCCGAGTTCGTGGGCGAGGCTGCTCCCGACGAGGGCCAGCTGCCGGCATCCCTCGCTCGAGACCTCTCGACCCACGCCAACGCCGCACGCGTCGCGTACGACTCGCTGGCGTCGTTCCTGTCGTCGGAACTCGCTCCCGTGGCGGGCGAGACCGACGCGGTCGGGCGCGAGATGTACGCGCTGCACTCCCGGCACTTCCTGGGCGCCGAGATCGACCTCGACGAGACCTACGAGTGGGGCGTCGAGGAACTCGCGCGCATGGTCGCCGAGCAGGAGGCCATCGCGAACGAGATCCTGCCCGGCGCCAGCGTCGAAGAGGCGGTGGCCTTCCTCGAGAAGGACGAGTCGCGCAAGCTCCGCGGCACGAAGGCCCTGCAGGAATGGATGCAGCGAACGAGCGACAAGGCCGTCGAGGAGCTCGGTCGCACGCACTTCGACATCGCCGATCCCATCCGCAACCTCGAGTGCATGATCGCTCCCACGAACGAGGGCGGGATCTACTACACCGGCCCGACCGACGACTTCTCGCGACCGGGACGCATGTGGTGGTCGGTTCCCGAGGGCGTCGACACGTTCGACACCTGGCGCGAGCTGACCACGGTCTACCACGAGGGCGTTCCCGGGCACCACCTCCAGATCGCGCAGGCCGTGTACAACCGCGCACAGCTCAACTCGTGGCGGCGCCTTCTCGCGGGCACGAGCGGCCACGCCGAGGGCTGGGCGCTCTACGCCGAGCGCCTCATGGAGCAGCTGGGATACCTCGACGATCCCGCCGATCGCCTCGGCATGCTCGACGGGCAGCGCATGCGCGCCGCCCGCGTGGTGCTCGACATCGGCGTGCACCTGCAGAAGCCGCGCCTGGACGGCACCGGCGTGTGGGACCACGACTACGCTCTGGCGTTCATGCTGAAGAACGTGAACATGAGCGAGGAGTTCGTGCGCTTCGAGGTGAACCGCTACCTCGGCTGGCCCGGACAGGCGCCGTCGTACAAGGTCGGTCAGCGCATCTGGGAGCAGGTGCGCGACGAAGAGGAGCAACGCCGCGGTTCCGACTTCTCGATGAAGCAGTTCCACACGCGCGCGCTGGACATCGGCGGGGTCGGTCTCGACACGCTGCGCGCAGCGCTGGCATCCGCCTGATCTCCCCGAGGGGCGTCGCCGAGTCGGCGCCCCTCGGCGATGCGGGGGAATACCCCGTCGTCGCGTAAAGTTCATTCATCCGAATGCAAGGAGACCCCATGGACGCCCGTTCCCTCGAGCTCGGCCTCGACACCTTCGGAGACATCTCGCGCGCCCCCGACGGGTCGCTGCTGTCCGATGCGCAGACCATCCGAAACGTCGTGGATCAGGCCGTTGTGGCCGACGAGGTCGGTCTGTCGTTCTTCGGAGTGGGCGAGCACCACCGCAAGGACTTCGCGGTCACCAGCCCCGAGATCGTCCTGGCCGCGGCCGCCGCGCGGACGAAGAACATCCACCTCGGCACCGCGGTGACCGTGCTCTCGAGCGACGACCCCGTGCGCGTGTACGAGCGCTTCGCCACCCTGGATGCGATCTCAAACGGACGCGCCGAGGTCATCCTTGGGCGGGGCTCCTTCATCGAGTCGTTCCCCCTCTTCGGCTACGACCTCGCCGATTACGAGCAGCTGTTCGAAGAGAAGCTGGAGCTGTTCTCGCACCTGCTGACCGAGAAGCCCGTCACCTGGTCGGGTCGCACGCGCGCCGCGCTCCAGGATGCCGATGTGTACCCCAAGACCGAGACGGGTCTGACCGCGTGGGTCGGCGTCGGCGGCTCGCCGGAGTCGGTCGTGCGCACGGCCCGCTACGGCTACGGTCTCGTGCTCGCCATCATCGGCGGCTCGGCTGCCCGATTCCGCCCCTACGCCGACCTGTATCGCCGTTCGCTGGCAGAGCTCGGCAAACCCCAGATGCCGATCTCGGTGCACTCGCCCGGCCACGTCGCCGAGACCGACGAGCAGGCGTGGGACGAGGCTTTCGAGGGCGTCGCCGAGCTCAACAACACCATCGGCCGTGAGCGCGGCTGGCCCGAGTACAACCGCATGCGCTTCCAGCACGACGTGGGCCCCGAGGGGTCGATGTACGTCGGTTCGCCCGAGACCGTCGCCCGCAAGATCGCCGCGACCGTGCGGGCACTGGGCAACTCACGCTTCCAGATGAAGATCGCGAGCGGGTCCATCTCGCACGACCGGCTCCTGTCGAGCATCGAGTTGTACGGCACCAAGGTGCGTCCTCTCGTCGAAGAGATGCTCGCCGACACCCCCGCGTCGGCCGACGCCCCCGGCATCCGGTGACCACGACCACCGACACCATTCGGGTGTCCGAACGTCTCGACGCGCTGCCGTTCACCCGTCGTCACGGGCGGATCCTGGGCGGGTCGGGTCTGGGGTGGGCCCTGGATGCCATGGACGTGGGCCTCATCTCGTTCGTCATCGCGGCCCTCAGCGTGCAGTGGCAGCTGGCGCCGACGCAGGCGTCGTGGATCGCGTCGGCGGGCTTCGCCGGTATGGCGATCGGGGCGAGCGTCGGAGGGTTGCTGGCCGACCGGTTCGGGCGCCGGTACGTCTTCGCGCTGACCCTGCTGGTCTACGGTGTGGCGACCGGTGCCAGTGCGCTGGTGGGCGGTCTGGCAGCGCTCCTCGTGCTCCGCTTCGTCGTCGGTCTCGGGCTCGGGGCCGAGCTGCCGGTGGCCTCGACGTACGTCAGCGAGTTCGCGCCCGCGCGTATGCGGGGCCGGCTCATCGTCTTCCTCGAGGCGTTCTGGGCCGTCGGGTGGACCGCGGCGGCGCTGATCGGCTACCTCGTCGTGCCGTCGTCCGCCGACGGCTGGCGCTGGGCCTTCGCGCTCGGTGCGATCCCCGCGGTGTACGCCCTGATCGTGCGGTGGGGTCTGCCCGAGTCGCCGCGCTGGCTGGCTTCGCGCGGACGCAACGCCGAGGCGATCGTCATCGTGCGCGATCTCGAAGCCGCGGCCGGTCGCATCGCCCTCGAGGCTTCGACCGAGGGGGTCGCGCCCTCCGCTCCAGCCCCGCGCCCGCGCGTGAGCACGCTCTGGGCCCCGGCGCTGCGGGCTCGCACGGTGGCCCTGTGGGTGCTGTGGTTCTGCGTGAACTTCTCGTACTACGGGGCGTTCATCTGGATCCCCACGATCCTCGTGGCCCAGGGGTACGATCTCGTGCGCTCGTTCGGATTCACCCTCGTCATCACGCTCGCGCAGCTGCCCGGCTACGCCGTCGCCGCGTGGCTGATCGAGGTCTGGGGTCGGCGCGCGACACTAGCGGCCTTCCTCGCCGGTTCCGCGGTGGCCGCGGTGCTCTTCGGCACCGCGACCGGTGAGGTCGCGGTGATCGCCGCGGGCATGGCGCTGTCGTTCTTCAACCTCGGCGCCTGGGGCGCACTCTATGCCGCGACCCCCGAGACGTACCCCACGCCGCTGCGCGCCACCGGCTCCGGCTGGGCCGCGGGCGTCGGGCGGATCGCGTCGATTCTCGCGCCGCTCGCCGTGCCGCCGTTGCTCGGACTCGGGGGCGCCCCGCTGCTGTTCATCGTTTTCGCGGCGTTCTTCGCGGTGGCCGTGGTGGCGGCACTGTTCCTGCGCGAGCAGCGCGGGCGCGCTCTGGCCTAGATCACCCCGACCGTCGCGGAGGTGTTCGCCGCTCGAGCCTCCGGCCGCACGACGGGACGCGTCCCGGAGGGCACCCCGCTGCCTGCGACCGCATCGCGCCCGCGTAGGCTCGAGCCATGGCATCCGTCCGCTACGTCGCGATCGGCGACTCGTTCACCGAAGGCGTCGGCGACGAACTGCCCGACGGCACCGTCCGGGGCTGGGCCGATCTGGCGGCGCAGGGATGGGCGGATGCCGCGGGGGAGCCGATCGAATACGCGAACCTCGCGATCCGCGGCAGGCTCATCGAGCCGATCGTCGCTCAACAGCTCGAGCCCGCGCTGGCGCTGAAGCCGACGCACCTGTCGTTCAACGGCGGCGGCAACGACATGCTGCGTCCGCGGACGGGCATCGACCGCATCGTCGACCTCTTCGACCACGTCGTGCGCCGCTGCGATGAAGAGGGCGTGAAGCTCATTGTGCTGTCGGGCGCGAACCCCACGGCCGGGCTTCCGCTGGGTGCGCTCATCGAAGCCCGCGGCGACCGCCTCTCGCGCGCCGTCGAGAAGCGCCTCGAAGCCCGACCCGACGTGATCACGGCGTACAACTGGTTCGACCGCGAGCTCGCGGGCGGGGAGTTCTGGTCGGTCGACCGGCTGCACATGAACGCGCGCGGTCATCACCGGGTCGCCGCGCGCGTGATCGAGTCGGTCGGCCTCACCCCGCCCACGGAGTGGTGGAACCTGCGCGAGATCCCCGAGGCCCAGCGTCTGAAGGGCACCGCCTATTACCGCGAGCACGTCGGCCCCTGGGTCCGCCGGCGTCTTACGGGCACCTCGTCGGGCGACAACCGTCAGGCGAAGTTCGGCGGCGGGTGGGTGGAGCTGACGCCGGGGGATTGAGCGACGTCGTCCTCGGATCGCCGGGTCTCGGCATCCGCTGATCTCTGCGCACATGCCCTCGTCGAGATGTGCCCCCTGCGAGACTGTGCGCGGGGGGAACATATGAAGAGAACCGTTTTTGCGCTCATCGTCGCTGTCGCGACCGTCGCCACCGCCACGAGCTGCGCGGCGCATGCCGCAGGCGCATCGGGGCCGACACCGACCGAGAGCATCACTGCGTCGTACGCATGCCCCACGATGGAGGGCGTGCAGCTGCCGCCGGAGTGCGCTCCCTACGATCCGGATGCGGCGATGGCGGCGAACGAACGGTATCGCGACCGGATGAGCATCGACGACGACGCGCGCGCGGCCGCCGAGGATGTCTCGGCCGATATCGTCGCCGTGCTGCGGACGGCAGCCAAAGAGAAGGAGCTGTCGGCCGAGGAGGTCGCCACGCTGCTCGACGAGGGGGGAGCGCTGTCGCCGCAGGTGCGCGCCGAGGCGAACAGCGTGCTTTTCGCGGCGACCGGGCCGCAGGGCGGCTGCCTTTTCGGAGAGGTGTCCGGCACCTCCGTCTCGGTCGAGATCGGCGGCTACATCCTCGACGGTGGGTGCCTACCTGCGCAGTGAGCGGGAGACCGGGGCGGCGTCAGCCCCTCAGCGACCGCGGCACTCCGCGGTCAGCGAGTCCGCAGGACTCGTGCGTCAACTCGACGATCACGGGGAGATCGAAAGACGGGCTACCGGTGGGGACCGCTTCGACACGGTATGTATCGCCGTCTACATCAACCCGATAGTCCCCGGCGGCGAAGGGGTGCTCGCCGCCGCGCCGAGAGCCGCTGTCCACCTTGGTAGCCAGCAGACCGTCCGTCCGGAGGACATCCACCGTCGTGTGCCGCCACGGCGTGCTCTCGCGGACGACGTATCCCGTCGCACACCCGTTCGCGTTGAGCGGCACCACCGAGCTCTCCGAGAACAGGGCCACCAGAATCCCCGCGGGGATGATTGCGCAGAAGGCGAGGAAGCGTAGCGGGAGGAAGAGCACCAACCACCACCGCGGTGCCGGTATCGCGCAGACGAGCACGAAGAAGGCGACGGCGGACGCCATCCACGCTGCGACGACGATCTTGCCCGCATCCCATGACCCCACGAGCAACTCGGTCTTGCCGTCGCCCTGCCGGGAGAGAGCCCCCACGCCGGTGATGATCGCGATGGCTAACGCCAGCAGCGTGGCAGCGACGAGGATGACGAGCCCTCGCCACGGGCGGGCGGATTGCTGTCGAACCGGTGAGGCGAGGACGTCGGTCACCCGACCCACCCTGGCAGCATCCCCTGGACAACCCCCGCACACCGAACCCATGGGATCCGAGGCGCATGATGAGACCATGACTCTCGCACTCGTCACCGGAACCACCAGCGGCATCGGCCTGCACACCGCGATCCAGCTCGCGCAACGGGGGGTGACGGTCGTCGCCACCGTCCGCGACACCGCGCGCGCCGACGCCCTGCGCTCCGCGGCATCCGAGGCGGGTGTCGAGCTCGACATCCGGGCCCTGGATGTGACGGATGCCGAGGGCGCCCGCGCCCTGATCGAGGCCACGGGCCCCGTGGACATCCTCGTGAACAACGCCGGGCGCGGCGCCGTGGGCACCCTCGAACAGGTGAGCGACGACGAGCTGCAGGAGCAGCTCGAGACGAACTACCTCTCGGTCGCGCGTCTGACCCGTCTCGTCCTCCCCGATATGCGTGAGCGGGGGAGCGGCCGCATCGTGACGGTGACGAGCGTCGGGGGAGCGGTGGGGCAACCGTTCTCCGACGCGTACTGCGGCGCGAAGTTCGCCGTCGAGGGTCTCATGCAGTCGCTCGCCCCGGTGGTCGCCCCCTTCGGAGTCGATGTGTCGATCGTCGAACCGGCCGCCGTCGCCTCGTCGTTCGTCGACTCGGTGCACCGCGCCGCCCCCGGCCCGTACGCGGAACTGCAGCAGGCGTACCTCGACCGCGCGGCGACCTCGTTCGCATCGGCGCAGTCGGCGGAGGACGCCGCGAAGACCGTCGTCGAGGCCGCCACCACCTCGGCCCCGCGGTTCCGCTGGCAGACCTCGGATGCCGCGACCCAGTTCGCCGGCCTGTCGCTGGGCGACCTCGACGGTTCGCGCGTGCTGGGCGTGACGTCGGGGTGGGTGCGGCGCGGTTGAGGGGTGGTCGCGTTAGCGTGGGCCCATGACCCGGGTATGGCTGGATTCGATGGAGTGGGAGTGCTGCGGCGATCCGTTCGCCGTCGGAGACGACGTGGACTTCGTGATCGAGGGACGGACACTGTCCGTTGAGTTCATCCGGAACCTGGGTGCCGAGCTGGCCGCGACGGTCGACGCCTTCGAGGCGCGGCATCCGGAGGACCCCATCGACGATCGCGTGCGCGGACGGGTCACGGGCGTGCAGATCGTTCTGCAGGAGACCGTCGACCGTTTCAGCCTGCGGCGCCCCGGGCACGGTGCAACTGCGGATGCTGAGATGCCCGCCGAGGAAGAACTTCGGCCGCTCTCGGGGCGCGAACTCGAGGGCGGGTTCTTCATCGGGACGCGCCCCTCGCGATGGATACGCGCGTCGGAGCCGGTGCCGGAGGCGATCGAGCTGGTGCCCACCGACACGGTCCCGGGGGAGAGGCCGGAATCGAGCGACCCGGTCGCGGAGGACGACCTCGACGTGCCCGAGCCCGCCGAACAGCATCGACGTGTGCGCAGGGGGTGGCTCGTCGACGTCGACGAGACGAATCGTTAGGGCCCCGCGCCGGCGGGTGCCCAGCCGCACACGGCATCCACCATCTCGGTCACCGTGGAGCGGCTGTCGAGTCGCAGCACCGGCTTTCCGATCGCCGCGAGCCACCTGCCGTGCTCGACGCGGCTGCGACCATCGAAGGCGGGGTCGTCGTATCCCTCAGCCCACCTCCGAAACACCCGCCAGGCCTCGTCGTCGTGCGGCTGACCTCTGCGGCGGATGACCTCGCGCGCTTCCCGTCGACGCAGGCGTTCCGTGGGGTCCAGGGTGAGGAAGACGATCGCGTCGCACTCGGCGACGACCGACTCGCCCCACCCGAGCATCGACCCGGAGAGCACCCAGGCGGGGCGCGACACGAAGATCTCGCGCATCAGCGCGACCCTCTGCATCTCGTCCCTCTTCTGGAGGAACGGGGGAGTGGTCGGCATCCAGAAGTAGTCGTCCGCATCGGCGTGCGGAACCGCCCACCGCGCGGCCAGCGCGTGACCCAGCGTGGTCGTTCCGCTGCCGCTCGCGCCCAGGATGTGCAGGCGGGAAACATTCATCTCGCCGGGTCCCGTCAGGGCAGGATGCTGTCGACGTACCCGCCGTCGACGCGCAGAGCACCGCCGGTGGTCGCCGAGGTCGATGCCGACGCGAGCTCGATCGTCATGGTGCTGCTCATTCCGGTTTCCACCCTTCGTCGCGTTCGACGCCAGCCCGAGAGGCCTGGGGGAGGTCCGCGGAGCGGCATCGACTCATCAGACTTTAATCAAGACACCTCGCGAGCACACGCGTGCCTGCCATAGAGTTATCGGGCGATAACAACGTTCTCGAAAGCGAGGATCGCGATGACCCGCAACCAGATCTTCACCCGCCGGCGCGCGGCCAGCCGGGCAACGACCGCGCTCGCCGCCTGCCTCGTCGGCGCATCCCTTCTTGCCGGATGCACCATCGCCATCGACGACACGCACGACGCGCTCACCCCGGGCGAGGACTCATCTTCGAACGACATGGACGTCTCCGACGGCGTGGGGACCCCATCCACGACGACCCCCTTCCCACGCATCACGAGTTGCGATCAGGTCGCCGGCGCGCTTGCGTCCTTCGTGAGCGGGATGACGCTGGTCGGCGAGAGCATCGCCGATGACGGCGTGCTCTGCCAGTGGGCCGCGCCCGACGAAGGCCCCTTCGCCAGCGTGACCGTGGCTGCCGCCGATGACGTTCCGACCCGTGACGCGCTGGAGATGCAGGGCACGATGCTCCACCTCACTCCGACGCGCATCGACGACCCGCGCCTGGACGATGTCCGTGGACTCGGCGTCCGGTGGACGACGGACGGCGCGCCCGACAGCCCCGGGTACTCCAATGTGTACGTGCCCGGAGTGTCGATCGAACTGCACGATGGTCGGCACGGCGGCTCGGGCGCCGAGTCCTACGCACCCAGCGATGACACCACGGCGACCGTCGCGCTCGCACTGCTCGGCCTCTGACGCGTCAGCATCACCTGACGCCTGCCCGATCGCGCCCAGGGACATGACGGGGAGGGCTTCGTCGGTTCAAGCTGACATAATGTGCATTATCGGCGTCAACGCATCGCGCCACCGACCGTCCCGCACGGACGCATAAACGCTCTCAGCGCTCAGAAACGCGAGCACAGACCGTTTCTCGTCGCGAATCGCGTTTATGCCTGTGGATCACGCCCGGCGACGCGGCCGAACCGCAGCGGGGACCCGAAATCGACCACGACGCCGCGTCCAGCCGACGGCGCGGAGACGGCGTCCATAAACGCTTCCGACGCGCATGAACACGAGCACAGCGCGTTTCTGGGCGCAGATCGCGTTTATGCCTGCGCCGGCCAGCCCTCAACCGAGAACTTCCGCCAGGAACGCCTTCATCGCATCCCAACTCCGCCGCTCCGCGACCGCCTGGAACTGCGCGCCGTGCTCAGGCACGTTGGCATCCGGAAGCGTGAACGCGTGCATGGCACTGGCGTATGTGACCACCTGCCAGTCAACTGACGGCGCGGTGCGCAGGTCATTCTCGAATGCCAGCAGGGCTTCGTCGGGGGCGACGGGGTCGGCGGCCCCGTGGAGGACGAGCAGCTTCGCGGTGATTCGTTCCGCCTCGCCCGCCGGTCCGGTCAGCAATCCGCCGTGGAAACTCACCACCGCATCGACGGCGGCGCCCGTGCGGGCGAGCTCGAGCACGGACGAACCACCGAAGCAGTAGCCGATCGCCGCGGTGCGCTGCGAGTCGACCGAGGGTTGCGAGATCATCTGGTCGAACGCCTCGGTCATCCGCTTACGCCACAGCGGCCGGTCTTGATAGAACCCTCCGGCGACAGCCGCGGCATCTTCCGCCGACGGGCGCACGTCCGCGCCGTACACATCCGCCGCGAAGCCCGTGTAGCCGAGGCGAGCGAGCATGTCGCAGCGCATGCGCACGTAGTCGGTCACTCCGAGCCAGTCGTGGACGACGAGGACTCCCGGGTGCCGCTCCTCCCCTGCCGGTCGAGCGACGTATCCGCGGTAGTCGACCCCGTCGACGCGGTAATCGACATCAAACGATTCGATACCGGATGCCGGGGCGGGTTCGCGATCGAGGATGCCGGAGAGGGCGGCGGAGTACATGGTCATGCGGTTCTCCAGGGGGTGAGGGATCGTGTCGTTCGGAGACTAAACCCCCGACGCCGGAGACAGCCGGGTCTTGCCCCTCAGCGCCGACAGACGAAGAACAGCCGCCGCGCGTCGTCTGAAATCGGCTGATCGCGCCCACCGCTCGCCTCGACCCGTGCGAAGCCGGCGTCTGCCAGCATCGCCCGCACCTCGGACAGAGCCACGGCGTACTCGGCGATCCTGTCTTCGACGACCGTGCCCTCGCGCTCGATCCGCACGTGCCAGTCGAAGCGGTCGTCACCAACGGCGTGAATACGCATCGACACCGTTGCCCCGTCGGCCTCGGCGGTGTGCTCCTCGCCGGCATCCATCCTCAAACGACCGAGGGTGTTCATGTCGAACAGGAACACCCCGTCGTCCGCCAGGTGCACCGCGGCCGTGGCGAAGACCGAGGGCCAATCGCTGCCGGGCAGGTGATTGATCGTGTCGTAGACGCACGCAACCACGTCGAACGTGCGTCCCAGCGACAGCGACCGGATGTCGGCTGCGACGAACGCGGCATCCATTCCCTTCGTCCGGGCGATCTCGAGCATCTCGGGCGAGACGTCGACGCCCACCTTCTCCCACTCCGCGGGCAGCAGCTCGAGGACAGCTCCGGTGCCGCAGCCGAGCTCGAGCAGCGAACCCGGCACGACCCCCGAATCCCCCACCCGCCGTTCGACCCACCCGGCGAAGGCCTCGGCCGCCCCGCTCTGGACGGTGTCGTAGAAGGGTGCGAACTCGGAGTACATGGGCCTCATCCCACCACGACGTCACGGACGGGACCAAGACCCCCGCTACGCTCGAAGTGATGACTCCCCCAGCCGCCCCCGTGCCAGCCCCCGGCGCATGAGCGGCGTCTTCACCGGATTCGCCGTCGTCGGACTCGCTGTCGTCGTCGGCTACGTCATCGCCCGCATCGACCTGCTGGGCCCGCACGCGCGACACGTGCTCAGCCGCCTGACGTTCTTCGTCCTCTCGCCGTTCCTGCTGTTCACGGTGCTCGCGAAGGCCGACGTCGCGACGCTGTTCTCGGCGCTGCTTCCGGTGTCGATGATCACCGCCGCCGTCATCATCGGCGTCTACGCCCTCGTCTCGGCCCTGATCCTGCGGCGCCGTGTCGGCGAGACGGTGATCGGCGCGCTGTCGGCGGGCCAGGTCAACAGCAACAACATCGGCATCCCGATCTCGCTCTACATGCTCGGGAACGCGGCCTACTCGGCCCCGGTGATCCTGTTCCAGTTGCTGATCCTCATGCCGATCGCCCTCTCCATCCTGGATGCCGCGACCTCGGGCTCACGAAATCTCGGGCGCCTTCTGCTGCAGACGGCGAAGAACCCCATGCTCATCGGCTCGGCTCTCGGTGTGCTGGTGGCCCTGCTCGACATCGATCTGCCGCCCATCGTCTTCGACCCCCTGCACCTCATCGCGGGTGCCTGCGTGCCGGTGCTGCTGATGTCGTACGGCATGTCGCTGTACGGCCAGCGCGTGCTCACCGAGCCGGGGAGGCGTGTCGACGTCGTGATCGCCTCGGCGCTCAAACTCCTCGCGATGCCGGCGTTGGCGTGGCTCGTCGCGACGCTGTTCGCCCTGCCCGCCGACCAGGTGTTCATCGTCGTCGTGCTCGCGGCTCTCCCGACGGCGCAGAACGTCTTCAACTTCGCGCAGCGCTACGGAGTCGGCGAGATCCTGTCGCGCGACGTCGTCTTTATCTCCACCCTCGGCTGCCTTCCGGTGCTGTTCACCGTGGCGCTCCTGCTCGAGCACTCCCCCGCGTAGCACCGGTCGCACTCGTCGACCCTCGGGTCTAGGGTGAGACCTGTTCTCAGCTTTTACTCAGAAAGGCTCGTCATGTCGCCCTCCACGACCAGTCCCGCCGTCGGCGCCGTCCGCACTGCGCTCGGCGTCAGCGGAGTCCTCTCGCTCGTCATCGGTCTGCTCATCCTCATCTGGCCCGGCCGCACCGCCGAGGTCGCCGTGGGCATCATCTCGGTCTACGTGATCATCGCGGGCCTGGTGAACATCGGCATCGGACTGTTCTGGCGCTCCGGTTGGGCGCGTGTCGGCTACCTCGTGCTCGGCGTGCTCTTCATCGTCGCGGGCATCTTCTCGTTCGCGAACCTGTCTGCCACGACCGCGTGGTTCGGGGTGTTCATCGGCTCCCTGGTCGGCATCCTGTGGATCATCGAGGGCGTCGTCTCGCTCACGACCGCCGGTCACGCCTCGAAGGCGCGGGCCTGGACGATCTTCTTCGCGATCGTCAGCATCGTCGCCGGGATCGTGCTGCTGTTCTCGCCCCTGCTGGGCGCGGTGACGCTGTTCCTGCTGATCGGCATCTCGCTGGTGATCCTCGGTGTCTTCCAGATCGTTCGCGCGATCCAGTTCGGCAAGGCCGTCTGACCTTCATCGACGGGGGGCCCGGATGCCGTGGCATCCGGGCTCCTTCTCTGTCACCGCACCGGCAGGTAGCGGCTCCACCAGTCGAGAACCGCTTCGAAGCGCTGCACGCGGTGCTGCGGGCGACCGGCCCGGGTGAGCTCGTGGTCTTCGCCGGGGAAGACCAGCATCTCGGCCTCGACGCCGTTGCGCTTGAGGGCCGCGTAGTAGCGCGTGGCCTGCTCGAGCGGGCAGCGGTAGTCGAGCTCGGAGTGCAGCACGAGCGTGGGCGTCTCGACCTGTTCGACCACGGCCATGGGGCTTTGCGCGGCGACCAGAAGCGGATCGGTGCCGACGTACTCGTCGCCGAAGAACGAGCCGATGTCGCTCGACCCGGGGAAGGCCGTGGGGTCGAGGAACCCGCGCTCCACGATCGCACCGGCAAAACGGTGATCGTGCGCGATGATCCACGCGGTCATGTACCCGCCGTACGAGCCGCCCATCACCCCGACCCGTTGCGCGTCGAGCCGCGGGTCTGCCGTGACGATGCCGTCGAAGAAGTCCATGACGTCGAAGTAGTCGAGCGTGCCCATGCGGCGGCGGATCGACCGGCCGTGCGCGCGGCCGTACCCGGCACTCCCCCGCGGGTTGCTGTACACCACGGCGTAACCGGCGTCGACGAGCACCTGCGTCTCGTCGAACAGGTGCACGCCGTAGGAGGCGTACGGGCCGCCGTGGATCTGCAGGATGACGGGGAACGGTCCCTCGCCTTCGGGCACCGCGACCCAGCCGTGCACGGGGTACCCGTCTCGGCCGGCGACCTCGTGCTCGACCGGAACGACGATGCCCGCCGCCCGCGCGGCGGCGCCGAACGTCGTGAGGGCTCGCACCTCGGGCCCGTCGATGACGACGAGCTCGCCGAAGGATTCGGGAGAGGCGACGGATGCCACGATCCGGCCCTGCGCCACCGCGTGCCCCGACACCTCGAGGTCACCGCCGAGCACCTGCTCGACCCGCCCCTCGCGCGATACGCGCAACAGACGCAACCGGCCGCGCGTGCGGTCCTGCACGAGGACGTCGTGGCCGTCGAAGGAGAGGTGGCTGCCGACCTCGCCGAGGTCGATCGTCTCGGGGTCGGTGAGCAGGCGGGGGCCGTCGACGTCGAGCACGAAGAGCGCGACACCGGGCGCGACGAAGTCGGTGCCCTCGTCGCCCACGTCGTTCGCGAGCGCGAAGACGGCGCCGTCGGGTGCGACATCGACCGTCGCCACGGAGAGGTTCTCGGTCGACCCCAGCACCTCGCGCTGCTCGCCGCTGTCGGCGGAGATCGCCACGATCCGGTCGCGCAGGTCGCGGCGAGCGGTCTCGATCACGTCGGGCACGCTCAGCAGTTCGGCGCCGTCGATGGTCCAGACCACGCCGCTCCAACTCGTCTCACCGTGGGTGAGCTGCACGGCGGGCTCGGGCACGACATGCTTCTGCGAGGCCTCCAGACCGGGGGCCGGCTCATAGAACGGCTCCGCATCGGTGGCGGGTGCGTCCACGACGAACACCTGGGCGGGCCGATCGAGGTAGCCGAGACCGTTCGCGTGCCAGCGGATACCGGTGATCCGGCGGGGCGGTTCGGCTGCGGCATCCCGACCCTCGACGGTGCCGTACCGCCCGGGTTCGAGAACGCGCGCGGTGAAGCCGAGACGCGAGCCGTCGGGCGACCAGGCCAGGTCGAGCACTCCCCCGGGCTGGTCGGTGACCTGCACGGGTTCGCCGCCGTGTCCGGCGACGACGAAGACCTGGGCGCGGCCCCTGTCATCGGGGCGAAGGAACGCGATGGTGCTGTCGTCCGGCGACAGACGAGGACTGCGGTCCGCTACCCCGCGCGTGATGCGGCGCGGCGAGCCGTCGGGCAGGTCGACCCGCCACAGCTGGCCCACCGCGCGGTCGGCCTCGAGGTCGGGGCGCGAGGTCGCGAAGACCGCGAACGCACCCGTGGCGGCGATCGCGGGCCGACCGACCCCGATCAGCGTCTGGATGTCGGTCGGCCGCACGGTCATTCGCCTCCGAACGAACCCGTGTCTCCGACGAGTCGGGTGTTGTCGGCGGGAACCGGGTCGACGGCTGCGCGGGCGACCTCGGCGGCGAACTCCGAGACGTTGTAGAGCTTGCCCGCGTCCTCGCGGCGGGCAGAGATCGCGCCGGGGTTGGCGCGCTCGAGCAGGGTCGCCGTGATGGTGCCCTCGATCATGTCGCCCGAGACGACCGTGAAGCCGATGCCGCGCTCCTGCAGGGCGGGGATCTTCTCGCGCAGGGCGTCTTCGCCGGCGCGCTTGGACAGGGCGACCGGCTCGTACTCGGGCATGGTCGGGGTGGTGCGGATGAAGTGCGCCTGGTGGCTGGTGACGAAGACCACGCGGGCGTCGTCCTTCAGCAGGGGCAGGGCCGTCTCGAGCACGTTGACCTGGGCATCACGGTTGAGCAGCAGAGCGTAGTCCTCGGCCATACCCGACTCCATGCCGCCCGAGGCGTTGAGAACCAGGATGTCGAGACCGCCGAAGGTGCGCTCGACCTCGTCGAACATCGCCCTGACCGACTCGGGATCGGTCAGATCCGCACCGACCACCAGGGCCTGACCGCCGAGCTCGCGCAGCTGCGTGGCGAGCTTCTCAGCGCGCGGCGCCTTGTTGCGGAAGTTGATGACGACGTTCGCGCCGGCCTCGGCGAAGTAGCGGACGGTGTCGGCGCCGATGCCGCGCGACGAGCCGGTGACGAGGGCGGTCTTGCCGCTCAGCGAGCCGGACGGGAGGGTCTGGGACACGGGAGTTCTCCTGACGATTCGGAATCAGCCACCAGCCTATCGACCGGGATGCCGTGCCCCGGCGGCGTCGACTCCTATGGGGACGTCGAGAACCGGCCCGGGTGTCGGCAGCCGGTGCTACGTTCAGGCGAGGAGGCACGAAATGGACGTTCTCTCCACCCTCGAGACCTGGGCCTGGATCGGCTGGATCCTGCTCATCCTCGTCTTGCTCGTGTGCGAGATGCTCACGGGCGAGCTCACGTTCCTCATGGTGTCGGCGGGAAGCCTCGTCGGGCTCGTCTCCGATCTGTGGGGTGCACCGCTCTGGCTGCAGATCATCGCGGCCGCCGTGGCTTCCGTCGCGCTGCTGCTGTTCGTACGACCACCGTTGGTGCAACGGCTGCACCGCGGCTCCGACCCCCGACCGTCGAATGTCGAGGCGTTGCTGGGACTCGAGGGACTCGTCCTCTCGCGGATGTCCGCGTCGGTTCCGGGGCAGGTCAAGCTCTCCAACGGCGACGTGTGGACCGCACGCGCCGACACCGACACACGGATCGACCCCGCCACGCGCATCGAGGTCGTCCGCATCGACGGCGCCACCGCCGTCGTCCGCGCGCGCAGCCAGGAGGCGACGTCATGAACGAACTGATTCCCCTCATCGTCGGTTGGGTCCTCGCGGCGGTGGTGACCATCTTCGTCGTCGTCGTGCTGTTCCGCGCGATCCGCATCATCCCGCAGGCGCGCGCCGGGGTGGTCGAGAGGCTCGGCCGGTACCACAAGACCCTCTTGCCCGGTCTGAACCTCGTCGTGCCCCTGGTCGACCGCGTGCGACCGCTCATCGACATGCGCGAGCAGGTCGTGTCGTTTCCGCCGCAGCCGGTCATCACCGAGGACAACCTCGTGGTCTCGATCGACACCGTCGTGTACTTCCAGGTCACCGATGCGCGGGCAGCGACCTATGAGATCGCCAACTATCTCGGCGCCGTCGAGCAGCTCACCACCACGACGCTGCGCAACGTCGTGGGCGGGCTCAACCTCGAGCAGGCCCTGACCAGCCGTGACAACATCAACGGGCAGCTTCGTGTGGTCCTCGACGAGGCCACCGGCAAGTGGGGCATCCGGGTGGGTCGCGTCGAGCTGAAAGCGATCGATCCTCCCCTCTCGATCCAGGACTCGATGGAGAAGCAGATGAGGGCCGAACGCGACCGCCGCGCCGCGATCCTCACGGCCGAGGGGTCGAAGCAGTCCCAGATCCTCGAAGCCGAGGGGCGTCGCCAGGCCTCGATCCTCGAGGCCGAGGGCGACCAGCAGGCCGCGGTCCTGCGCGCCCAGGGTGAGGCCCAGGCGATCCAGTCCGTCTTCGCGGCCATCCACGAGGGCCGCCCCGACGACAAGCTCCTCGCCTACCAGTACCTGCAGATGCTCCCGAAGATCAGCGACAGCGCTTCCAGCAAGCTGTGGATCATCCCGAGCGAGTTCACCGAGGCGCTGAAAGGGATCTCCGGAGCATTCGCCCCGAAGAGCGCGGGCGAGGACTCCCCCACCCTCACGCCCGGATCGAGCGGTCCCGCACCCCGATGACACGGCATCCCTACCTCTCTCGCTCCTCGCCGCGCGTGCTCGCCCATCGCGGTCTGGTGACACCGGATGCCGCCGCCCAGGGCGTGGTCGAGAACTCCTTCGCCGCGGTGGCCGAGGCGCACGCGGCCGGGGCCGAGTACGTCGAGTCGGACTGCCACCTCACCGCCGACGGCGAGGTCGTGCTGTTCCACGACGACGACCTGAAGCGGGTCGCCGGCGATCCGCGGGCGATCGCCGATGTGCGCCTACGCGAGATCGAGGAGCTGATGGCCGAGCGGGGAGGTCTCGTCACCCTCGCTCAGGCCCTCGAGGCGTTCCCCGAGGTGCGTTTCAATCTCGATGTGAAGGCCGCGGCCGCAGCCCGAGAGGTCGGTCGGCTCGTCGCCCCTCACGTCGAGCGCGTGCTGGTCACCAGCTTCTCCGATGAGCGACGCCTCGACGCGCTCGCCGCCGCGCGCGAGGCGGGAGCTGCGACGCGCCCGGCCACCTCCCCCGGGTCCGGCACGATCGCTCGGCTCCTCGCCGCGCGCGCCCTGCGTCAGACGCGACGCGTCCGCGCCCTGCTCGAGAGCGTCGACGCCCTGCAGATCCCCGAACGGCAGGGGCCGATCCGCGTCGTCTCGCCCGGCCTGATCCGCGACGCGCACGCGGCCGGGGTCGAGGTGCACGTGTGGACCGTCAACGACGAGATCGACATGTCGCGTCTGCTCGACCTCGGCGTCGACGGCCTCGTGACCGACCGCGCTGACGCCGCCCTCGCGGTGGTGAACGAATGGGGAACGACGCCTGTCTGAGCATCCACTGTGAAACTCGTCAGGACGCGCACAGTTCGAATAAAGCGCACAGGTGCGAACGTTATACATGGGGACCGACGAGAGGACCACAAAATGGCAGACCGCAGTCTCCGCGGCATCCGACTCGGCGCCCAAAGCCTCCAGAGCGAAGACGGCGTCGTGTTCCACGACCGTGCACAACACACCTACTCCTGCAGCACCTGCGGACGCGACACCGTCCTGACCTTCGCGGCTGACGCCGAAGTGCCCGACGCCTGGGAGTGCCGCACCTGCGGTGCCGAGGCTCTCCTGCGCATCGGCGAGGGCACGGCGACCGTCGACCACAGCGCCGACAAGGCCGCCCGCACGCACTGGGACATGCTCCTGGAGCGTCGCACGATCCCCGAGCTCGAGGAGCTCCTCGAAGAGCGCCTCGCGTTCGTCCGCGCTCGTCGCGGCGCCGGGAACGAGAAGCTCAGCGCCTGACGCTGACCCGCCGATTCAGACGCCGGCCCCTTCGGGGGTCGGCGTCTTCTTCGTGGCCCGCGAGCGGATGGCCAGGACGAGCCCGGCGGCGATCAGCCCCGCGAGGCTCCCCCACCCGAGAACGATCTTCACGGCCGGCCCGATCACGACGGCCGGGGTCAGTCCGGTGCGAAGCGGCACGTCGGTGAGCATGTGTCCCGCAGTGTCCGGCGGCAGGGAGTCGAGCGTCGACCCGTCGGGCGCGATGACCTGGCTGGTGCCCACCGTCGACAGGTTCACCACCGCGCGGCCGGTCTCGATCGCGCGCATCTGCGCGAAGGCCAGCTGTTGGAGGTTCTCGTCGGTGCCGCGGAAATCGGCGTTGTTCGTCTGGAACATGTAGACCTCGGCGCCCTCGTTCGCGCCGTCCCAGACGACGTCGTCGTAGATGACGTCGAAGCAGATCGCGAGCCCGACACCGACCCCGTCGAGATCGATCAGCGGCGGGGCCGTTCCGGGAGTGTACTCACGGCCGATGAGCCCGATCAGATCGGGGGCGAAGGGTTCCCAGAACGCGCGATCGGGAACGTACTCCCCGAACGGCACGGGATGCCGCTTGTCATAGGTCGACCCCTCCTGCCCGGAAGCCGTCCACAGCAATGAGGAGTTGAACAGCTCCGAGCCGCGCTCGGTGACCGCCGAGACCAGCAGGGGCGCATCCATGCGCCGCGAGAGCTCCGCGAGCGTCGCCGCCGTCGCCGGGTTCGAGGTGGGGTCGGAGTCGACACCGCCCTCGGGCCACAGCAGCACGTCCATCTTCTGTCCGAACAGCGGAGCGGATGCCGCGAGCTGCGCATTCAGCACGGCGTTGCGCGAGCGCTGGTCGAAGTACCCCGCCGGACCATTGCCCTGCACCGCACCGACGCGGATCGAGCCCGCGTCGGTGGTGGGGAATGCCGGGAGGGCCAACAGCACCACCAGCACCAGCGCCGCGGGGAGGGCGCCGGCAACGCGGCGCACGCGCCCGCCGCGCACGAACTCGATCGCCATCGCGCAGAACAGCACGACCAGGAACGACAACCCCGACATGCCCACCCACGACGCGACCTCGGCGAAGGGGCTGTTGACCTGCGAGACGCCGATCCGCCCCCAGGGGAAGCCGCCGTAGGGCCACGAACCCACGATCTGTTCGCGCAGGGTCCAGAGGGCGGCCACCAGCGCCGGAAGCAGCAGGAGCCGTCCCACACGCCCCGGTGCGACACGGGGCAGCCAGCGATACGCCAGCGCGATCGGTGCCGCCAGAACGGCCGTCAGCAACGCCTCGAGTACGAACAGGGCCGCCCACGGGATGGGCCCGAGGTAGCGGGCGGTGAAGAGCAGGTTCACCGAGAAGAACGCCACCCCGAAGAGGAATCCGATCAGAACGGCCGACCAGAACCGGCGACCGATGAGGGTGACGAGCGCGAGCGCGACGGCGGGGAACGCCATCGGCCACCAGGCGAGGGCGGGGAAGGCGGTGACCAGCAACAATCCCGCCACCACGGCGAGGGGCGCGGCGAACGCGAGGCGCAGCGGTGGCGCGGGGGCTGCGGCCGGCGCTGCATCGACGGCCACGGACGAACGGCTCATGCCGAGGTGTAGGCCACGATGCCGCGTCGAACGGAATCGAGAGCGGTGCGAGCGGTCTTGGCGAGCTTGGGCTCGGCGACGAGCGAGATCTGGTCGAGCAGGTCGATGGTCTGCTTCGCCCAGCGGACGAAATCGCCTGCGGCCATGTCCGCGAGCGTCAGCACGCTATCGAGCGGCAGACCTTTCGCCCACGCGTGCATGGCCGGGGCAAGCCCGGAAGCGGGCGGCTCGGAGCCGGGCAGACGGTGGTCGCGCTCGAGGTCGTCGAGTTGCTGCCACAGGGTCTGCGTGGTGTCCAGAGCCTCGCGGAAGGCACCGCGCGGCAGCCCCCGCTCACCCGGGCCCGCCTCGTCTCGACGCGGTTCGTAGACCAGGCAGCACGCGAGCGCTGCCAGAGAGGGGGCGTCGAGTCCCTGCCACAGGCCCTGCCGCAGCGACTCGGCCACCAGCAGGTCCCGCTCGCCGTAGATGCGCCGCATCGTGCGGCCGGCCGGTGTGAGCACGGTTGCGCCGTCTTCCTCGATCGCCACGTACTCGAGGGTCGCGAGCACCTCGACCACACGGTCGAAGACGCGCGCGACGGTGCCCGTGCGCTGGTCGATCTGATGGCGGGTCTTGTCGGTGGTGCGCTTGAGCTTCCAGTACCGCTCCGCCCAGCGCGCGTGCGACTCGCGATCGGGGCACGAGTTGCAGGGATGCCGCTGCATCCGCTTGCGCAGCGACTGGATCTGCTGCTGTCGCTCGTCGCGCAGACGGCGGGGCGCCGTGGCATCGCGTCTATTGATCTTCTCGAGGTCGCTGAGCTCGCGGCGGATCGTGGAGTACTCGCGGAAGTCGCCGCGATCGCACGTCATGGCCTTCTCGTAGCCGTCGAGCGACTCCTCGGCCTCTTTCACCTGACGGGCGAGGCCGACGACCGAGCGATCGGCCTGGAACTGCGCGAACGACGACTCGAGGATCTCGCGGGCGCGGGCGCGACCGAACTGATCGATGAGGTTGACGGCCATGTTGTACGTGGGCCGGAAACTCGAGTTGAGCGGATACGTGCGCCGCGAGGCGAGGGCGGCGACCGATTGCGGGTCGAGCCCCTCGGTGAACTGCACGACAGCGTGACCCTCGACGTCGATCCCGCGGCGACCGGCGCGACCGGTCAACTGGGTGTACTCGCCCGAGGTGATGGCGACGCGCGCCTCACCGTTGAACTTCTCGAGCTTCTCGAGCACGACCGTGCGCGCGGGCATGTTGATGCCCAGGGCGAGGGTCTCGGTTGCGAAGACCACCTTGACGAGCTTGCGGCGGAACAGTTCTTCGACGACCTCTTTGAACGCCGGGAGCAACCCCGCGTGATGCGAGGCCATACCCCGCTCGAGGTTGTCGCGCCACTCCCAGAAGTGCAGCACGGCGAGGTCTTCGTCTTTGAGCGTGAATGTCAGTTCGTCGACGATCTGGCGGATCTCGACGCGCTCCTCGGCCGAGGTCAGACGCACGTTCGCCCGGCGCAACTGCTGCACGGCGGCATCGCACCCGGCGCGGCTGAAGATGAAGAAGATCGCGGGGAGCAGATGATTCCGCTGCAGCAGCTCGACGACCTCGGGGCGGTCGATGCGCTCGATGCGCGGCCCCTGCTGCGCGCGCAGCGGCTTGTGTCCGCCGCGACGCTGGTGAGCGTGCCGCGGGCCGCCCGCATGCCGCTGGGAGCGGTACTCCTGCGCGCGACGGTTGTTCTCGTACCCGCCGGCGTTTCCGCCGCGGATGCGCAACAGCTCCTGGTTCACCTGCGCCGTGGCGACCCCCGCACGATCGTCGAACAGGGGCAGCAGATCGCCCCGGACCAGGACATGCTGTTCCAGGGGCACCGGCCGGGTCTCGGACACGATCACCTCGGTGTCGCCGCGCACGGTGTCGAGCCAGTCGCCGAACTCCTCGGCGTTCGACACCGTCGCCGACAGCGACACGAGCTTGACCGACGGAGGGAGGTGGATGATGACCTCTTCCCACACCGCCCCGCGGAAGCGGTCGGCGAGGTAGTGCACCTCGTCCATCACGACGAAGCGCAGGCCGCGGAGGGCCGGCGAGTCGGCGTAGAGCATGTTGCGCAGCACCTCGGTCGTCATCACGACGATGCGCGCCGAGGCGTTGATGTTCGTGTCGCCCGTGAGCAGGCCGACCTCGTCGTCGCCGTAGACCTCTTGCAGCTCGTGGAACTTCTGGTTCGACAGCGCCTTGATCGGGGTCGTGTAGAACGCCTTGTCACCGGGCTCGAGCATCGCGAGATGGATCGCGAACTCTCCGACGATCGTCTTTCCTGCGCCCGTGGGGGCGGCCACCAGGACGCTGCGGCCGTCCTCGAGGGCATGGCATCCGGCGATCTGGAAGTCGTCGAGCTCGAAACGCTGCATCTCGGCGAAGTCCGCCGTGTGCGGGTGCGTGGAACGGGCGGCGGCGCGAGCGAATCGCTCGGCCGGACTGGGCGAGCTCACGCGATGGGCCCCGACGGCATCTCGGACGCCGCGAGTCGGCGGGCCTTGCGCCGGTCGAACAGCATCGACACCCCGGCCGCCGCGAAGAACAGCACGGTCAGGATGCCGGCCAGCATCAGCATGCTGATGATGTCGGCCGCAGGGGTCGCGAGAGCCGAGAACAGGGTCGCGATGAGGATCGCCACGCGCCACCCCTTGAGGATCGCCTTGCCGCTCATGATGCCCGCGACGTTCAGGGCGACCAGGAACACCGGCAGCACGAACGCGACGCCCACCACGATCATCAGCTTGAAGACGAAATCGTAGTAATCGGTGGCGTTGTAGAAGTTGACGCCGCCCTCGGGGGTGAAGCCCCACATCAGCTCGATCACGTGCGGGACGATCAGCAGGCCGACCCAGCAGCCGACGAAGAAGAGCGGCACGGCGGATGCCACGAACCCGACCGTGTACCGGATCTCTTTGCGCGTGAGCCCGGGCATGATGAACGCCCAGATCTGCCACAACCACACCGGCGCCGACAGGAAGATGCCGATCGAGAAGGCGATGCGCATGCGCAGATCGAAAGCCGAAGTCACCGAGGTGAAGTTCAGCGCCGAGAAGTCGTCACCGCGGCGCTCGGCGATCACGCGGATCGGCTCGGTGATGAGGTGGATGATCGGATCGGTGATGATGAAGGCCACCACCATGCCGACAACGAGCGCGAGCGCCGCGATCATCAGACGCTTGCGCAGCTCGACCAGGTGCGCCCCGATCGACATGCGCTTGTCGCGCCGCGGCCCTTCGGGCACGTCGATCCGCGGCGGTCCTGCCATCGCCACGGGTTAGACGGTGGGGTCGGTCGACCTGCGCGGCTCGGGAGCGACGGTCGGCGTAGTGCCGGCGTCGGTGGCGCGCGGGGCTTCGGATGCGGCAGCGACCTCGTCGTCGCGCTTCATCTCCTTCATCTCACTCTTGAACACTCGTGCCGACTGACCCATGCTCTTCGCGAGAGCGGGGAGCTTGGCGGCACCGAACAGAAGAAGGATGACAGCGAGAACGATCAACAGGTGCCATCCGGTCAAACCCTGGAACATGGGGACTCCTCGTCTCGTTCGGGCGGTGCTTCAGTCTAACCCGGGCGCTGGGAGCGTGCTCCGCCGCGCGGGAACCCGGCGGAATCGGTCAGGATTCGGGCGTGTACTGCGCGAGTCCGGCAGCCGCCCAGGCAGCGGCCGCGCGCCGCGCCCCGGCGGGCTCCAGCAACTCGACCTCTCCCCCACGACGCGCCGCGAGCCGCTTGAGGCTCTGCTCATCCGCCAGCCGGAGGGAGGCGACGGCCAGAGCATCGTCTGCTCCCTCGATCTCGGCGCGCTCGAGGTAGTCGGACAACAGGGGCGCCACCGCTCGGGGGAAGCGGAAGCGTGCGACGACCTCGTCATCGGTGGGTGCGAAGAGCTCGGGCACCGGGTCGGCGCCGTGCACGGCCGCGATGTCGGTGACGCACGCATCGCTGACGCGGTCGAGATGGAAGGTGCGTACGGCCTGTCGCAGGTGATCCCAGCCCTGCAGGTACCACTGCCCGTTCGCGATGTGCACCTTGATCGGGTCGACCGTTCGGGTGATGGGGTCGGCACCGGGGGCGTGATAAGTGAAGGTCACGGCGACGCGCGAGCGCAGGGCCTCGTCGACCACGTCGCGCACGCCGTCGACGGGACCCGGGGCGACGATGACGGCGGCCGGAGCGGTCGCGGCGCCCCGCGCGAGCTTCGACAGGAGCTCGGTGACGAGCTCGCTATCCCCGAAGCCCGGCAGACTCCGCGCCAGCTGAAGGCCTGCCAGCAGCGCCGCCGCCTCGCGTGCGGTCAGGCGCGGAGATCGCTCCAGACCCACCGTGTTCGTGATGGCGATCACATCGTCGCGATCCAGCAGATCCCAGTCGATGTCGAACAGGTCGTGGGGAAGCTGCCAGTACCCCCGCTCGCCGGGCAGACCGATCACGGTCAGACGCTCGACCATCGCGCGCATCTGGTCGGGAGCGACCTCGAACTCCGCCGCGGCCTCGGCGACCGAAACCTCGCCCTTGCCCAGGAGGTAGGGGACGAGCTGCAGCAGGAGCGCGGCGCGGTCGAGAGCGGCGACGGGACGGTCGGTGCTCACGCGGCACCCCCGTGAAGAGCGAGCGTCGCCTCGAGCCGGCGGATGACCTCGGAGCGCAGGTCCGCGGGCTCGACGACGCGCACCTCGGGGCCGTACGAGGCGAGCTCGTCGGCGAAGACGTGCAGGTCCACGTACGGGACGTAGATGCCCTGGGGCGCCGCTTGGGCGCGGCGGTCGAGCCGCAGCGCCGCCTCGGTGCCGGGGTGCACTTCCAGCAGAGCGCGTTGACGGGCGGCGACGGCGCGCAGGCCGTCGAGCGCGCGCTCCCCCGCGCCCTCGCGCTGTTCGGCGGGGAAGCTCTTGCGCGTGGCCGCCACCTCGCCGACGATCCGCGAGAGAAGGAAGGTGCGATCCGCGTCGACGTTGAGGTCGTAGCCGTAGACATGCCACCGTGCCTCGTACTCGACGAGCGCGAGGGGCTGCACGCGTCGCTCTCGCGGCCGTGCTTCTCCGGGTCGAAGGTAGGCGAAGGTCACGACACGGCATTGCTCGATCGCCCGCTGGAGGGCGGCGAACGAGGCGTCGCGCACGCGGATGCGCGGGGCATAGCCGATGATCGGCTCGTCGACGGGGATGCCGAGGGCCCGGATCTTGCGCAGTCCGCTGCGCGCGTCGGCGGACAGCGACTCGCTCCCCCAGACGCCACCCGCGATGTTCAGCAATGCGACCTCGGCGGGGCTGAACGTGATGTCCTCGGGAAGCGCGTACTCGGCGGTCGGCACGCGGTAGCGCGCTTCGCGAAGGTCGTCGGGGTCCGCGCGATTGCCGATCGTCTCGATCGGCACGCCCAGGCCGCGCAGGCTCTCTTTGTCGCGCTCGAACATCTTCTCGAGTGCGTCTTTCGACGCGCCCGCTTCGAGCTGTTCGCGGTAGCCGGCCACCGACGACAAGATGGTGTCCTTCGTCAGCCCCTGCTCGGTCGCCATGAGGGCGACGACGAGGTTCACCAGACGCTCCTCGGGAGCGCTGCGGGACACGGTGGCGGGCACCCGCCCATCCTAGGCGTCGAGCGCGGAGCGGGTGCAGAGCAGTGCGTTCCGCGACCGCCCGAGAGAACTCCGGGTCAGCGGATGCCGATCAGCTGACGGTCCCGATTACGTCGATGACATAGACGAGAGCCGCATTGGCGGGAGCCTTGAGGATCTGCTGATCCTGCGCGGTCTGATCGGCCGGGACGACGACGAGCACCTGCGAACCGACGGTCTGTCCCTCGAGTGCCGAGGCGAGGGCCGGCGGCAGCTGCGACACGGTCGCCTGCCCGGGCGCGCCGTTCTTCCACGTCGAGGCGAAGGTGGTGGTCGCGCCCCACGCGACGCCCTGGACGTGGATGACGACCGACGAGTCGGCGGCCAGCACGTCGCCGTCGCCTTTCTTGATGGTCTGCGAACGCACCTGCGTGGGCGCGTCACCGGCAGGCATGACCACACCGGGAGTGCCGTCGGGAGCCCGCACGACCGAGGGCATGCCCGAGTCGGCGTTGTACTGGTCGGCGCCGTCGGCCGCGGGGAGGAAGACCTTGCGCACATCGAAGACGAAGACCGCGCCGTCGCCCTCGTTGACGCCGAGAGCCTGAGCACCCTGGGTACCCAGCTCGGAGCCGGGGATGGCGACGGCGACGCGCGACCCCTCGGCGACGCAGTGCAGCAACGGCGCGATCGCGGGGATCGCCTGCGTCAGGCGCGGCAGGGGCGTCGCCGACTTCACGTCGGCGGCGTAGGTCGTCGCGACCAGCTGCGAGCCGGTGGCGGCGTCGAACACCGTCACGTCGACGAGCGAGAGCTGGTCGTCGCTCGTGATGCGCTGCCCGTCGCCCTGGATGAGCGTCTGCGTACCGGCGGTCTCGGGGATGAAGGGCGAGCGCACCGACACGGTGGGCGCGGTGCCGAAGTCGCCGCTGGCCTCGACCACCGAGGCGATCGCACTGTCGGTGGGCGTCGGGCACGACGAAGAGGCGGATGCCGAGCACCCGACGAGGCCGAATCCGGCCAGGGCGGTCACGGCCACGAGAGCGGGGAGTCTACGCACCGGAACAGTTTAGGCGGTCGAGCCGGGCTCCTCCGACGAGGCGCCCGCGACGGACTGCCGGACCCCCTCGGCGGACTTCTGCGCCTCGCGCACACGCTTGCGGAGATTCTTGTCGGTGATCTGACGATCCCCCACGGCCCCGGGGGTCCACAGCTCCACGTCTTCGTCGCCGTAGCTCGACTTCGACGCTCGGCGCTTGACCTCGGGAGGAATCGCGCCGGGCGCCAGGCGGCGCGCGGTGATGAGGAAGCCCGTGTGCGCCACCATACGGTGGTCGGGGCGGACCGCGAGGCCCTCGACGTGCCACCCGCGGACCATGGTCTCGCTGGCATCCGGCTCGGTGAACAGCCCGGTCGCGCGGATGTACTCGGCCACGCGGCTGAGCTGGGTGGCGGTGGCGATGTAGCAGAGCACGACACCGCCCGGGGTCAGGGCGTCGGCCGCGGCGTCGATGCACTCCCACGGCGCGAGCATGTCGAGCACGATGCGGTCGACGGAGGCGGGGGCCACGGCATCCGGGAGGCTCTCGACCAGATCGCCGACGACGACCTCCCAGGTCGCGGGCAGCTCGCCGTGGAACGTCTCGACGTTGGCGCGGGCGACCTCGGCGAACTCCTCACGGCGCTCGAACGAGAGCAGCCGACCCGCCGGGCCGATCGCGCGCAGCAGCCACAGCGACAACGCACCCGACCCGACGCCGGCTTCGACGACGGTGGCGCCGGGGAAGATGTCGGCCTGCGCGAGGATCTGCGCGGCGTCCTTCGGGTAGACGATCGCGGCGCCGCGCGGCATGGACATGACGAAGTCGCGCAGCAGGGGGCGGACGGCCAGGTACTCGTGGCCGGAGCTGTTGGTCACCACGCTGCCGTCGGGCTGGCCGACGAGGAGCTCGTGCTTGAGCACGCCGTTGTGGGTGTGCAGCTCGCCTGCCTCGCGCAGGGTGATCGTGTGCATCCGCCCCTTGGGGCCGGTCAGCTGCACCCGGTCGCCGACCCGGAAGGGGCCGCTCAGGTGGGGGGTCTCGCTCATCGGGTGGCTCGTGTCTCTTCGGCGTGGGTCGGGGTGTGTGCGGCGTGGAGCGCCCGCAGGTGGGAGGTCGTGCGCCCCTCGAGGCTCGGCCACAGCGCGTGGGCGCCGACCCCCTCGAGCGGCACCATCAGCGGCACGCCGAGGGCGACGGCTCCGCTGGCGATCGCGGAGCGCAGTCCGTTCGGGGAGTCCTCGATCGCGACGGTGTCACCGATGTGGACGCCGAGGGCCGCGGCGGCCTGGAGATAGGGGTCGGGGTAGGGCTTGGGACGCTCGACGTCGTCGCCGGCCACCACGAGGTCGAATGCCGGGAAGTCGATGAGGTCGACCACCGACAGCGCCATGCGACGCATCGACATCGTCACCAGCGCCGTCTTGACGCCCTCGGAACGCAGGTCGGCGAGCAGCTCGCGAGCGCCCGGGCGGAACGGCACGCCGGTCACGGCGAGCTGTCGCTGCACCTCGTCGGTGAGGTACGAGATGATCTCGTCGACGCCCCAGGGCACGCCCGCGTTCTGCAGCAGCCGGGCGGAGTCCTCGAGGGCCAGGCCGACCATCCCGAGCGCCTGCTCGTGCGACCAGGTCCCCCCGAAGCGCTCCACGAGCGGGGTCTCCGCGGCCATCCAGTACGGCTCGGTGTCAACGAGCGTGCCGTCCATGTCCCAGAGGACGGCGGCGGGAGCGGGGGAAGTCATCGTTCCATCCTATTGAGAGCGCGACTCCCGCCCGTCCGGCCCGCTGGGCCCGGCGTGGGCGGGACCGGCTCGGTCCGTGCGGGTGCGCCTATCCTGGAAGCCAGCCCCGACGGGGCAGAGGAGGTTGCGTGGACGCACTGGGTCGCCGGATCATCGTCGCCGCGTTCGACGGGTGGAACGATGCCGGAGAAGCCGCGTCGGCGGCAGCGGCGATGCTGCGAGCCGACGTCGAGTACGAGGTCGTCCACACGGTCGACCCCGAACTGTACTTCGACTACCAGTACACGCGCCCGCAGGTCGGATTGGACGCCGAGGGGCGTCGCACCCTGAGCTGGCCCGAGGCCACGCTGCTGCGTCCCGTCGAACGCTCCGACGACGCCGAGATCTGGCTCCTCGTGGGCGTCGAGCCCGCCCGCGCCTGGCAGGCGTTCGCCGCCGAGTTCATCGACGTCGCCCTGCGCGAGGACGTCTCGGGCTTCGTCGCGCTCGGCTCGATGATGTCCGATGTACCCCACACGCGCCCCATCTCGGTGTTCGCCGGCAGCGACAACGAGGCCGTGCGCCAGTCGCTGTCGCTCGAGCGGAGCCTGTACGAGGGGCCGGTCGGCATCCTGAGCGCCATCGGTCACGTCTCGGAGACCGTGGGCATCCCGACCGCGAGCCTGTGGGCGAGCGTGCCGCACTACGTCGCCGGGCACACGCCCTCGCCCAAGGCCACCCTGGCCCTGCTCGAGAAGCTCGAGTCGATCACGGGCATCGCCGTTCCGCGGGGAGACCTCGAAAACGAGTCGCGCCTGTGGGAGGCGTCGATCGATGCGGCAGCGGCCGACGACGAGGAGATGAGCGAGTACATCCGCCAGCTCGAGCAGACGCGTGACACGTGGGACTCCCCCGAGGCGTCCGGAGACGCCATCGCCCAGGAGTTCGAGCGCTACCTGCGCCGCGGCGGCGAAGGCCCCACCAAGCCCGGCCGCGACGACCCGCCCCGCCGCTGAGTACGAGTCGGTCGCCGATCGCGCGACGCACTCTCGCCCTCATCCGACATGACGAAGGCGCCGTCCCCGAGCGGGACGGCGCCTTCGCGGCATCCGGGACTCAGCCGGTGATGACGGAGTACGCCGGCAGCACACCGAGCGTCAGCAGCACCATGATCAGCACGCCGAGAGCGACGCGATAGATCACGAACGGCAGGAAGCTGCCGCGCTTGAGGTACTGCATGAGGAAGGCGATCACGAGGTAGCCGACGACGAACGCGATGACGGTCGCCAGCGCGGTCTCACCCAGGGTGTACGGGCCGGTGCCCTCGTCGAAGCTCTTGTACAACTCGAAGAACCCGCTGGCGAAGACCGCCGGCACCGCGAGGAGGAACGAGTACTCCGCGGCGGCGGTGCGCTTGTAGCCGAGGGCACGACCGAGGGTCGTGGTCGCTCCCGAACGCGAGACCCCGGGAACGAGGGCGAGGGCCTGGGCGACGCCGAAGGCGACACCGTGCGGGTAGGTCAGGTCGTCGAGCTCGCGACGACGCTTTCCGTAGTGGTCGGCGAGACCGAGCAGGATGCCGAAGACGATGAGCACCACCGCGGTGATCCACAGACTCCGGAAGTTGTCGCGGATGAGGCTCTGCAGCAGCACGCCGAGCAACGCGATCGGCAGTGTGCCGATGATGACCAGCCAGCCCATGCGGGCGTCGGGGTCGGTGCGGGGCACCTTGCCGGTGAGCGAGCCGAACCATCGTGAGATGACCCGGACGATCTTCTTGCGGAAGTAGATCAGCACCGCGAGCTCGGTGCCGATCTGGGTGATGGCGGTGAACGTCGCGCCGGGGTCCGTCTTCGACGGGAGGAACTCCCCCACGATGCGCAGGTGGGCGCTCGAGGAGATGGGGAGGAACTCGGTGAGGCCCTGGACGAGCCCGAGGACGATGACCTCGAAGATATGCATGCGGCCCTTCAGTACGTGCGGATGAGGTCGGCGAGGACTCGCTGACCGAACTGGAGCGCGTCGACGGGGACGCGCTCGTCGACCCCGTGGAACATCCCGGTGAAGTCGAGGTCGGCGGGAAGGCGCAGCGGCGCGAATCCGTAACCGGCGATGCCGAGGCCAGCGAGGGCCTTGTTGTCGGTGCCGCCGCCCATGAGGTACGGCACGACGGGCACACCGGGATCGTGCCGACCGAGCTGCGCGATCATCGCGTCGACGAGGTCCCCCGAGAAGGGCACCTCGAGGCCGATGTCCTGATGGACGATCTCGATCTCGATGTCGGGACCGACGATCCGGCGGATGTCGGCGAGAGCCGCGTCTTCGGTGCCGGGGAGCACGCGCACGTCGATGAGCGCCTCGGCACGGTCGGGGATGACGTTGTGCTTGTAGCCGGCGGTGAGGCCGGTCGGATTCGTCGTCGTGCGCAGGGTGGAGCGGATGAAGCTGGATGCCGCGCCGGTGCGCAGGGCGAGAGCGTCGGGGTCGCCCGCGTCGTCGCCGGTGATCTCGGCCAGCCCCTGGAGCAACTGCGAGGTCGTGTCGGTGAGGCGGATCGGCCACTCGGTGCGACCGAGGGCGGCGACGGCCTCGGCGAGCTTCGTCACGGCGTTGTCGGCGTGCAGGCCGCTGCCGTGGCCCGCGCGGCCGCGGGCGACGAGCTTGATCCAGACGAGGGCCTTCTCGCCGACCTGGAGCAGGTACGCGCGGCGGTCGCCCACCGCGATCGAGTATCCGCCCACCTCGCTGATGGCCTCGGTCGCGCCGGCGAACCACTCGGGACGGTTCTTCACCACGAGTGCCGAGCCTTCGACGCCACCGTTCTCCTCGTCGGCGAAGAAGGTCACGATGATGTCGCGTTCGGGCTGCTCCCCCGCGCGCAGCACGTCGGCGACGGCGGTGAGGATCATGGCATCCATGTCCTTCATGTCGACGGCACCGCGCCCCCAGAGCACGCCGTCGCGGATCTCGCCCGCGAAGGGGTCGACGCTCCAGTCGGCGGCGACCGCCGGCACCACGTCGAGGTGGCCGTGCAGGATCAGGGCGGGCTTGTGGGGGTTGCGTCCGGGAATGCGGGCGCAGACGTTCGTGCGACGCGCGATGGGCTCGTAGTACTCGACCGGGAGGCCGAGGGCCTCGAGGTATGCGCCGACGTGCTCGGCCGCTTCGCGCTCGCCCTCGGCACGGCCTCCGCCGTAGTTCGAGGTATCGAACCGGATCAGGTCGCGCGCGACGCGGGCGACCTCGGGGACGTCGGTTTCGAGCTCGGGCATGCGCACTACGGTACCGGGGGCGAGCATGCTCCCCCGCCCCCGCGTCGCCGTGAGACGCGCCCGGGGGGCGGCATCGATTCGAGGCGGCGTCGGGAGCGTGGTAATGTCGTTCTTCGTTGCGAAAGCAGCAAATCACCCAGATGCGCGGGTGGCGGAATAGGTAGACGCGCTAGCTTGAGGTGCTAGTGCCCTTTAACGGGCGTGGGGGTTCAAGTCCCCCCTCGCGCACAGAACGAAGAAGGCCCCGGATTCATCCGGGGCCTTCTTCGTCGTCTATCGGAGGCTCTGTCACGGGTGGCCCGAGAGCGTGCGCGCTCGGCGCCGCGGGAGGGCGCGCGCCGGCGGTTCCCGGCGCAGCCGCACGTTCTGTCCGCGTCGCCCTCGCCGAGAGTCTTTCCCGCGCCCGCCGTGACTCCGCAGAAACACCCGCGTGACATCGGCCGCTTAGCGTCGAGGCATGCCCGCTTTCACCATCCCGACGATCGACATCTCCGCCTGGGTCGCCCCGGGCTCCCCCGATGCGCGAGCGGCGGTGGTCGCCGCCGTCGACCACGCGTGTCGCACCGTGGGGTTCATGCAGGTGGTGGGTCACGGCATCCCGGATGCCGTGATCTCGGAGCTGACCGAGGGAATCGACGAGTTCTTCGCCCTGCCGCTGGAGGCGAAGAAGGCGTACGTGCGGCCCGCGGCGGAGAATCGCGGGTACAGCCCGCCGAAGAGCGAGTCGCTCAGCTACAGCCTGGGCGTCGACCCGGTGACGCGGATGAACGACTTCTTCGAGGCGTTCAACGTGGGAACCTCCGCCGCGGAGTACCCCGGCAGCACCGCGACCGGAGCGGACTACGCCGAGAACACCTGGCCGGCCGAGACGCAGCTGTTTGAGCCCGCGGTGCACGCCTATTACGGCGAAGCGCGCCGGGTCGCGCACACTCTCACGCGGATCTTCGCTTCGGCGCTTCGGGTGCCCGAAGACTTCTTCGACGGCGTCACCGACCATTCGATCGATGTGCTGCGCATGAACAACTACGCCCTCCCGCCCGGCGAGATCGAGCTCGGCGCCGAGCTCACCGGCATGGGCGAGCACACCGACTTCGGCCTCGTGACGGTGCTGTGGGCGGATCAGGTCGCGGGCCTGCAGGTGCTCGGCCAGGACGGCTCGTGGAACGACGTCTCCCCCGCGCGCGGCGCGCTGCTCGTCAATCTCGGTGACGTCGCCGCCCGCCTGACCAACGACCGCTGGATGTCGACGCTGCACCGGGTGAAGCCACCCGTCGTCGACGGGACGATCGAACGCCGCCGATCCGCCGCCTTCTTCCACGACGGCAATGCCGACGCCGTCATCGCCCCGCTGCCGCACTTCGTCTCGGACGAGGCTCCGGCCCTGTACGAACCGGTGACGATCCGCGAGCACATCGCGGCGAAGCTCGCAGGGTCGCGCGCGGGGCGCAAGAACACCGGTGCACAGCGCGAGGCGGCGCGGGTGACGGCAGCGAGCAGAGGCTGAGCCGAGCCGCGGGTGACGGGCGGGGCTTGCGCTCGCACGGGGTGACGGCGGACGCGGCTCGCACCCACACGCGGGCGACGGCGGACGCGGCTCGCACCCACACGCGGGCGACGGCAGGCGCGGCTCGCACCCACAGGCGGGCGACGGCGGACGCGGCGCGCCCACACGCAGGTGACGGCGGACGCGGCTCGCACCCACACGCGGGCGACGGCGGACGCGGCTCGCACCCACACGCGGGCGACGGCGGACGCGGCTCGCACCCACACGCATAAACGCGATCAGCGACCAGAAACACGCGCTCCTCGCGTTTCTGCGCGCCAATCGCGTTTACGCGCGACACGACGGCCGAACCCGGCACCAGACCAACACCGGGCCGGACCAACACCGAGCCGGACGCGCATCGCGGGGGCGAGCGCGGTCAAACGGCCTCATGCCCACACGCATAAACGCGATCAGCGACCAGAAACACGCGCTCCCCGCGTTTTCGCGCGCCAATCGCGTTTATGCGCGACACAACGGCCCAGCCTCGCATCAGACCGACACCGGGCCGGAACAAAACCGGCACGAGACCAACACCGAGCCGGACGCGCATCGCGGGTGGCCGGCGCCGGCGAATGACCTCACGCCCACACGCATAAACGCGATCAGCGACCAAAAACACGCGCTCCCCGCGTTTCCGCGCGTAGAGCGCGTTTAAGTGCACCGGGGACGCGATCGCCGCGGGGCCGAATCAGGCCGCCGACACCCCGAACAGCAGCCCCAGCAGGTAGGTCACGGCAGCGGCACCGAAGCCGATCGCGAGCTGACGCAGACCGCGCTTGAGCGGCGAAGCACCCGAGAGCAGACCGACCATCGCACCGGTGCCCATCAGCGCGACGCCGACCAGGCCGAGGGCGAGGGCCACGGCCGCGAAGCCCGACATCCCGAAGATCCACGGCAGCACCGGGATGATCGCCCCCGAGGCGAAGAACAGGAAGCTCGACAGGGCCGCACCCCACGCGCTGCCGACGACGTCGTGCGAGGACTCGCCAGGGGCAGCCGCGGCGGGTGCGGTACCGGCCTGGGCCGCGGTGACGACCTCGCGAGCCTTTTCGAGGGCCTCATCGGGGTGCATCCCGCGGGTGCGGTAGACCAGCGCGAGCTCGTTGGCATCCAGGTCGAGGTGAGGAAGAGCAGAGTCGGCGAAGTCGCTCTCTTCGGTGGCCTCGAGCAACTCGCGCTGCGAACGCACCGACACGAACTCACCGGCGCCCATCGAGAGGGCTCCCGCGAGCAGGCCCGCGATGCCGCTGAACAGCACGAAACTCGGGGCGACACCAGTCGCGCCGACACCCATCACGAGCGCGAGGTTCGACACAAGACCGTCGTTGGCGCCGAAGACGGCGGCGCGGAAGGTCCCCGAGAGGCGTCGACGGCCGCGGGCGGCGAGGCCCCGCACGACCTCGTGGTGCACGCGCTCGTCGGCGGCCATCGCGGGGGTGGCGTAGGGCTCGTCGGCGTAGGGCGAGCGGGCCTCGGCGTTCTGGGCCAGGGCCAGCACGAAGATCGAGCCGAAACGGCGGGCCATCCACGCCAGGAGACGCGTGCCGATGCCGGGCTGTGGAAGGCGCGGCGGCTGCTCGCCGAGCAGGTCGATCCAGTGCTGCTCGTGGCGCCCCTCGGCCTCGGCGAGGGCGAGGAGGATGTCGCGTTCTTCGCCGGTGCGGCGCGACGCGAGCTCTCGGTAGACGCGCGCCTCGGCGCGTTCGTCGACGAGATAGCGAGCCCAGCGGCGGCGATCGCGGGCGGTGGGTGTGGCGGGGGTCGTCACGGGGGCTCCTTCGGGTCGTCCCCCACCGTAGTGAGAGGGATTCGCCCTCTCGGGCGCGTCGGCTCACACTGACAGCATTTCGGGCCTCCGAAGAGCGTGATCCCGCGGATGCCGGGGCTTCGGTGCCAGCATTTCGGGACCGCGAAAGCGGGTCGGCGGCGGCGTCACAGGGGCCGGCGCATCGCACCGCGCGCGGCGGCGTCACCGGGGGCCGGCGCATCACCGGCGCGCGGCGCTGCCAGCGTCACGAGACGGTGCGCCGCAACGACGCCATAGACGGCCGCGGCGTACGCAATTCCTGAGTTCCGGGCGCGGCGCCCGCGGCGGCGAGGCCCGGGGTCCGATTGTCAGGGGCTACGGGTATCACCGGCTGGCGGGCTGAGCCGCAGCGGCGCGAGTCTCGGGAGTTAGGTACGCTCGCGGCGGCTCCCCGCGGCCGATGCGCCGCCCGGGTCGCCACTGCGGCCGGCCCACCGCGCAGGGTCGCCACCGCGGCCGCCCCGACGCGGGGCCGGGCGACGCGGGGCCGGCCGGCGCGGGGCCGGGGCTTGCACGCGCCTCAGGAATGCACGCGCTTGCGCAGGACGTTGATGCGCGCCTGCAGTTGGGCGACCGTCGCGTGCGACACGGCGGGGCCGCCGCAGATGCGCCGGAGCTCGGCGTGCACCAGGCCGTGAGGCTCGCCGCTCTGGCGGGCGTAGAGACCGACCATCGTGTTGAGCAGCTGGCGCTGCTCTTTGAGGGTGCGGTGGAGGGGCGCCGGGAGCCCGCCGTCGTCGACCGAGGGCGGCTCGACGCCGCTCTCCTTCTCGGTCGCCTCGCGACTCGAGCGGTGGCGCGACTGCCGCGTCGCGCGCGACATGAGCACCTCGTGCACCTGTTCGGGTTCGAGAAGACCCGGGATGCCGAGGAACTCCTCCTCTTCGATGGTTCCGGGAACCGCGAGCTGACCGAACTCCTGCCCGTCGAACATCACGCGATCGAAGTGCGCGAGGGATCCGAGCGCCTGGTACTCGAATTCCTGCTCGAGCGCGTCGGAGGCTTTGTCCTCGCGCTCGGCGGCATCCATCATGTCTTCTTCGGCGTTCCATTGGTCTTCCGCGTCGCTGTCGCGATCGAGGGCGTGCTCGCGCTGCGCCTCCATCTCGCCGGCGAGAGCGAGCAGCTGCGGGACGTTGGGAAGGAACACGCTCGCGGTCTCACCGCGACGGCGCGCACGGACGAAACGCCCGATGGCCTGGGCGAAGAACAGCGGAGTCGAAGCGCTCGTGGCGTACACGCCGACGGCGAGGCGCGGGACGTCGACACCCTCGGACACCATGCGGACGGCGACCATCCAGCGGCTCGTGCCCTTCGAGAACGTCTCGATCCGCCCCGAGGCCTCGGCTTCGTCCGAGAGGACGATGGTGACCTTCTCGCCGCTGATGTCTTCGAGGATGGCGGCGTAGGCGCGTGCGGCGGTCTGATCCGTCGCGATGACCAGGCCCCCGGCATCCGGAACCGTCTCTCGCACCTCGGTGAGGCGGCGATCGGCGGAGCGCAGGACCGCGGGGATCCAGTCGCCGTTCGGGTCGAGCGCCGTGCGCCAGGCCTGCGAGGTGATGTCTTTGGTGTTGTCCTGGCCGAGCTGGGCCTCCATCTCCTCCCCGGCCTTGGTGCGCCAGCGCATCTGCCCGGCGTAGACGAGGAAGAAGACGGGCCGGACGACGCCGTCCTCGAGAGCGCGCTTGTAGCCGTAGGCGTAGTCGGTGCGCGAGAGGCGGATGCCCTTGGAGTTGGGGTGGTACTCCACGAAGGGGATGGGCGCGGTGTCGCTGCGGAACGGCGTTCCCGACAGCAGCAGGCGGCGAGTCGCGCGGTTGTAGGCCTCGCGCAGGGCGTCGCCCCAGCTCAGCGCATCTCCACCGTGATGCACCTCGTCGAGGATGACGAGGGTTCTGGCATCCATCGTCAGACGCTGATGCACCTCGGCCTTCACCGCGACCTGCGCATACGTCACCGCGACGCCGTGGTACTGCCGGGAGGGGGTGGCGTGCCGATTGGAGAAGAAGGGATCGAGACGGATGCCGACCCGCGCGGCCGCCTCGGCCCACTGGGTCTTGAGGTGCTCGGTGGGGGCCACCACGACGATGCGGTCGACGACGCGACGACGCATCAGCTCGGAGGCGAGGCGGAGGGCGAAGGTCGTCTTGCCGGCGCCGGGGGTGGCCGCGGCGAGGAAATCGCGCGGGCCCTTGCCCTCGCCGTCGGGCCCGTCGAGGCCGAAGTAGAGGTCGAGCGCCTCGGCCTGCCAGGCGCGCAGGCGCTGCGCCGTTCCCCAGGGGGCGCGCTGCGGGAACGAGGGCGACAGGTGCTCGGCGGCGAACGAGCCGAAGTGGGGTTCGACGCCGTCGGCCGTCGCGGCGTCGAGAGGCAACGGCGCCTCGCCGGGGAGGGGGTGGTCGGCGACGGGCGCGGTGGCGTGGGTGGGGGCGGCGGGGGCGTCCGCGGAGGCGGGCGCGGCGGAGCTGACCGCCGCGGGGCCGGGGCTGGCGACCGGGCGGGGACCGGCCGCGGCGTCCGGACTGGCAATGGGACCCGGGGACGCCACGGGGCCGGGACTCGCGATCGGACCCTGAGACGCCACGGGCCCAGGAGCCGCGACGGACCCAGGACTCGCGATCGGACCCGGGGACGCCACGGGGCCGGGGCTGGCGATGCGTGTCGAGGGCACGGCATCCGGGTCTGCGGGGGTGTGCGGGAGGTTCGGGGTGCGGGCTTCTTCTTCCAGCATCGAACCTCCGTCCCGTGTGTGCGCGAACATCCACGATAGGCGAAGCGGATCGGTCGTGGCGGCGGCCGGTGAGTCGTTCCGCCGTCTCACCGTCGATAAACGCTCTCCGCACGCAGAAACGCTCTCTCCGCGCGTTTTCGCGCGGACATCGCGTTTATGCGTCGAGGAGACGGCACGTCGGGCGTGTCTGCCGTCGGGGCGTCTCGACGAGTGGCGGGGCAGGCCGCACCGGAGCCTGGAGCGATGTCGGAGGCCGGGGTTAGCCTGGGGGTCGGAGGTTTCGATGACACTCGATCCGCACTCGCCCCGCACCTCGCCCTCGCCCGACAACCCCGGTCCGCACCCCTGGCGCCGGTACGTCGCCCTGGGCGATTCGTTCACCGAAGGCATCGGCGACCCGCTGCCAGACGGCGGCCATCGGGGGTGGGCCGACCGCGTCGCCGAGGTCCTCGCCTCGGCGGTCGACGACTTCGCCTACGCCAACCTCGCCGTGCGCGGCAAGCTCATCGGGCAGATCGTGGCCGACCAGATCGAGCCCGCGCTCGCGCTCAAGCCCGACCTCATCACGTTCTCGGCGGGCGGCAACGACGTCATCCGTCCCGGGACCGATCCGGATGCCGTGGCCCAGCAGTTCGAAGATGCCGTCATCCGCCTGCGTCGCGACAACGCCACCGTCGTCGTGTTCACCGGCATCGATACCGAGTTCACGCCCGTGTTCCGCGGCATTCGCGGCAAGGTCGCGATCTACAACGAGAACATCCGCGCGATCGCCGACGCCCACGACTGCGTCGTCGCCGACCAGTGGGGACTGAAAGAGGTGCAGGACATGCGCTTCTTCGACGACGACCGGCTTCACTACAACGCTCTCGGCCACCACGAGGTGGCGCGCATGGTGCTGCGGGCGTTGAACGTGCCCAACGACCTGCAGCCGATGCAGCCCGAGGCCCTGAACGCCACCACGTGGCGTGCCGCGCGCGAGAAAGACCTCGTGTGGGCGCGGTCGTACCTCGTTCCGTGGGTGCTGCGGCGTCTGCGGCATCAGTCGTCGGGCGACCACATCCAGGCCAAGCGTCCCGAGCCGCTGCCCGTCATCACGCTGGCGCCGGGGCGGGATGCCACGGCCTCGGGCGAGACGCGGGTCTGACCGCCGTGTCGGTCGAGGCCCTCGTCCCCGGAGTCCGCGCGCGCGGATGAGCCGCCCCGCGACCCACCCCCGCCGCCCGCTCACGCGAACGCCGGGGCACCCTCCACCGCCCCCGCGAGCTCTGCGAGCGTGCGGTGACTCAGCACGTCGGCGATCGTCACGGAGACCCCGCGCGCGGCGAGGGCGTGGGTGAACGAGACGAGGTCGATGCTGTCCATTCCGGCGTCGAGGAGGTCGTCGTCGCGGTCGACCGGGTGACCGAGCACGGCTTCGGCGGCCTCAGCGAGAACGGCCTCCGCGAGAGCCACCTCCGCGAGATCGGCTCGCGCAGAGGTGGTCTCAGCGAGAACGCCCCCCGCAGAGACGGCCACGGCGGGCTCCAGCGCCTGCAGCGCGCGCGCGTCGAGCTTGCCGTTCGGCGTCAGCGGCAGCGCCTCGACCAGTACCGCGTCGGCGGGAACCATGTACCCCGGCAGCACCGCGGCGAGCTGCGTGCGGAAGGAGGCGGCATCCATGAATCGGGGGAAGGGACCCGGCTCGTCGGTGACGAGGAAGGCCCGCAGCACCGTCCCGCGCCCGCGGGGCCGCGGGAGCACCGCGGCCTCGCGCACCCCGCCGAGGCTGCGCACTGCCGTCGCGACCTCGCCGAGTTCGATGCGGTGCCCGCGGATCTTGACCTGGTCGTCGGAGCGGCCGAGGTACGCGAGTCGTCCGTCGGGTCGCACGCGGACCAGGTCGGCGGTGCGGTACATGCGTCCGCCGTGCCGGAAGGGGTCGGCGACGAAGCGCTCGGCGGTGAGGGCTGCGCGCGCCGCGTACCCGCGCGCGAGCTGCGGGCCGGCGAGGTAGAGCTCGCCGACGGCTCCCACGGGTGTGGGCCGCAGCCGCCGGTCGAGGACGTACGCGCGCATCCCGGCGACCGGTCGACCCAGCACGACCTCGTCGGTCTCGCTCATCACCGCCGACACGGCGTCGACGGTCGTCTCGGTGGGTCCGTAGAAGTTCATCGCGCGCACCGGCGAATCCCCCAGCGTGCGCCACGCCTCGACACCGACCGCCTCTCCCCCGAGTCCCAGCACGCGCAAGCGCTCGTGCACCGGGCTGTCGGCCGGCAGGCACCCGAAAAGCGTGGGCGACAGCTCGATCATCGTGATGCCGCGGCCCAGGATCTCGGCCTCGAGGCTGACCGGATCGCGCATCGTGTCGGCGTCGAGCAGCTCCACCCGGTGTCCCGAGAACAGGGCCAGCAACGGCTGCCACGACGCGTCGAACCCGAACGACCACGCGTGCCCGACGGTAAGCGACCCCGGTGCGGCGCCGGAGTACGCACGCTCGGCGTGGTCGGCGTGGAGGGCCACGATGCCGCGGTGCGTGGCGACGACGCCCTTGGGCTCCCCCGTCGACCCGGAGGTGAAGATCATGTATAGCGCGTCGTCGGGGTGCACTTCGACGACGGGCGGGGCGGCGTCCGCGGGCTCGACCTTCGGCACGTCGTGCCACGGCGAGACGCCGATCACCGCTCGAGGGTCGGACAGGCGGCGGATCGCGTCGAGGCGACCGGCGGGTAGCGTCGGGTCGAGGTACACCGCGCACGCACCGGCCCGGGCGATGCCGAACAGCGCCTCGACCACCTCGATCGAGCGCGGCAGGGCGATGCCGACCACGTCTCCCCCGCCGATCCCCGCGGCGGCGAGTCCGGCGGCGAGGCGGGCCGTGCGATCGTCGAGCTCGCGGTAGGTCCAGGCGCGGGTGCCGTCGGCGAGGGCGATGGCGTCGGGGCCGGATGCTACGGCCCCGGCGAACAGGTCGGGAACGGTGCGGCGGTCTTCGAGCGGGGCGCCCCGGTCGTTCGCCGCGCTCGGGTCGCGGCGAGAGACGGCGGCATCCATCCCCGCGGTGAGATTGCTGTCGCGCCCGACTGCACACGCGTCACCGGCCAGCCGCGCCCACGCCGCGCGGTCCACGTGCCGTTCGGCCCGGATGCCGTCGACCGGCGCGGCGGGTCGGGCGATGATCTCGTCCAGCGCGGCCTGCCACAGATCGGCGAGCCCCGACGCGGAGTGCCCGACGAGCTGCTCAGCGCGCACCTCGACATCGACGACGAACCGACCCTCGATCACCGCGGGGGCGACGACGAGCGGGTAGTGCGTGAGGCTGTGCGCTTCGGCGTGGCGGACAGCGGCATCCGGAGCGAAACCGGTGCCGTCGTGACGCGAGACGGGCGCGTTCTGGAAGACGAGCAGGGTGTCGAAGAGCGACCCGGCGCCGGCGGTGCGGGCGATCGCGCGCAGCCCGGGGTGGGCGTGTGCGACGTCGAGGGCAAAGTCGTGCTGCAGCCGCTCGAGCACGGCGGCCACGGGAGCGTCGTCGAGGCCGATACGCACCGGCACGGTCGTGATGAACAGCCCCACCATGCTCTCGCTGCCGACGAGCTCGGGGTCGCGGCCCGACACGGTGGTGCCGAAGACGACGTCGTCGCGGTCGGTCAGGCGCGACAGCATCACGGCGGTGGCGAGCTGGGCGAGCGTGTTCAGGGTCACGTCGTGGCTGCGGGCGAACGACAGGAGGCGATCGGTGTCGGATGCCGACCACCCCCGCCGCTCGATCGTGGCGGCGCCGAAGCGGCCGTCGCCGGGCTCGGTCGCACGGTCGGCCAGCTGCAACGGGACGAAGCCGTCGCCGAGACGCGCGCGCCAGTGGTCGAGCGCTGCGGTCATATCTTTCTGCTGCAGGTGGAGCACCTGATCGCGGAAGGGGCGCACCGCGGGGAGCGCGGCGTCTGCGTAGGCACGCTGGATCTCGTCGATCACGATGCCGAACGACCACCCGTCGAGTGCGATGTGGTGCCCGGTGAGCACGACCTCGTCGCCCGCGTCGGCATGGACGAGGGTCACGCGCAGCAGCGGACCGGTGCGCACGTCGAACCCGCGCCCGCGTTCCTCGTCGGCGATCGTCACGCCGTCGCCGGAGCGTTCTTCGACGGGGATCGTCCCCCGCGCGGGAATGACGTGGACCGGGTGCGGCAGTCCCTCGTCGACGAAGCGCCCGAGCACGACCGGGTGACGCGCAGCGACCGTGTCGACGGCGGAGCGCAAGCGAGTGGCATCCACTCGCCCGTCGAGTTCGAGACGCACCTGGATGACGTACGCGTCGTCGGTCTCGGCGGCCAGGGCCAGCAGTCCGCGCTGCAGCGGGGTGGCCTGAAGGACGTCGGCGATCATCGGCAATCTCCTGTCGAGGCGGGACGCGGGGCACGCGGGGTCACGACGCCCGCGATCATCGGGGGTCCCCCACCAGAGCGGCGAGGAGTTCGGGGCTGAGCCCGGAGGCCGAAAGCGGGGTGCTTTCGGTCGCGGTCGCGGCGGTCTCGGCGGGCCGGAGCGCACGCGCGAGCTCGACGAGCACCGGGTGCGCGAACACCTGGCGCGGGGCGGCGGCGAGACCGCGCTCCCGGAGGCGCGCGACGAACGCGATCGATGAGATGCTGTCGCCGCCGAGGGCGAAGAACGACGCCTCGGGCGAGGGATCGGGGATGCCGAGCGCCTCGGCCGCGCACGCGAGGACCGCGTTCAGGGTGTCGATGTCGGGATCGTTTCCCGCGCCCGCGGCGGTGGGAACGGAACCCGCCGCAGCCCCCGCCCCGGAACTGCGGACGGGCTCGGCATCCGGAGCACTCGACTCGGTCGGCCGCGCCTCGCCGCGCGGGATCGGGAGGTCGGCGAGGGTCGCGGTCTCGTCGGAGTCGGCCAGCGCGCCGATGACGGCCAGCAGCCGTTCGGCGAGACGGGCGACCGTGCGCGAGTCGAACAGGGCGGTGCGGAACGCGATTCCGCCGCGCAAGCCCTCGGCGTCGTCGATGAACTCGAACGACAACTCGAACTTCGCGTGCGTGCGCTCGGGCTCGGCGATCTCGTAGGCGATCTCGCCGCCCGGGTGCGGGAGCGTGCCGCGCAGCTCTCCCCCGCTGTGCAGCTGCACCATCGTCGTGGCGAGGGGGCTCAGGCCGGTCGAGCGGTCGGGACCGACCGCAAGCACGACGTTCTCGAACGGCACCGTCTCGTGCTCGAGCGCGTCGACGAGGGTCTCGCGCGCCGAGACCACGAGGGCGTCGAGCGACGTGTCGGCCGGAACCCGATGCCGCAGCACGACCGTGTTGGCGAGCATGCCCACCATTTCGGACGTGCGCTCGTCGCGGCCCGCCACCGGAACGGCGACGAGGACGTCGTCGCTCTCGCCGAGGCGGGCGAGCGTGGCGACGACCGCGGCCTCGAGCACCACGAACAGGCTCGAGCGGGTGCGCCGGGCGACGCCGCGCAAGCCCGCGGCGGCTCCGGCGGCGATCGTGAACGTGTGCCACCCGCCGTCGGCCGGGGCGAGGGGATCGGGCGCGCGATCGGCGGCGAGGGGCAGCCCCGCGGGCGCGTCGGCGAGCCGCGCGCGCCAGAACGCCAGGGACGCGTCTGTATCGGCGCGTTCCGTGACCAGGTCGAGCGGCGAGGGCGCGGGGGTCGGCCATGCCGGCGCGCGTCCGGCGGCACGCGCGTCGTAGGCGGTGGCGAGATCGCGCAACAGGATGCCGGTGGACCACTCGTCGGCGACCAGATGGTGCAGCAACAGACCCAGCGACCGGCCGTCGTCGGTGTGCACCGCGCGCACCCCGATCTCACGGTCGAGGTCGAAGCCGCGACGGAGGTCCTCGGCATCCGTCGACCACCAGGCGAGGTCGTCGAGCCGGTGCGTCGGCACCACGCGCTGCCGGGGGATGCCGTCGACGACATCCACCAGGACGCGCAGGCCCTCGTGGCGCACGAGCACGTCGCGGACGGCTGCGCGGAGCGCGGCGGCATCGGGAGCACTGGTGAAGCGCAGCACGTACGGGATGGCGTAGCCGAGACCGCCGTCGTCGAAGCGGTCGAGGAACCAGATGCCGCGCTGCTGCGGGAGCAGCGCAACCGCGTCGGCGCGCGTGGCCGCACCGGACTCCTCCGTTTCGGCGGAACGCGGCGTACCGGGGGGTGCGGGAGCGTCGGCGCGCGTGGCCGCACCGGACTCCTCCGTTTCGACGGAACGCGGCGTACCGGGGGGTGCGGGAGCGTCGGCGCGGGCGGCCCCCGATCTCGCCGTCACGGGCTCACCCGCCACCGCACCGAGCGCCCGCGCGGTGGGGTGGGCGAAGAAGTCGCCGATGCGCAGGCCGTCGATACCGCGCGCGCGAAGAGTCGCGATGACGCGGGTGGCCAGCAAGGAGTGTCCGCCGGCGTCGAAGAAGTCGTCGTCGGGCCCCAGGTCGAAAGCTTCCAGGGCGCCGCGGAACGCCTCGAGCACGGCATCCGCCCGCTCGGTGAGCTCGGTGTCTGCAGACACCGTCGCGGTGCGTACCGGAGCCGAGGCGTCGACGACCCCCGTCGCGACAGATGCCGGTCGCAGCAGCAGGACGTCGCGCAGCAGCCGCCCGGCGGGCTCGTCGCCCTCCGCGGTCGCGAGGGCCTCGACGGCCGTGCACAGCGCGTCGAGCACCGTGCGCGCCGCCGTCTCGGAGACGTCGGACGACCACGTCACCTCCAGCGCGGGCGTCGCACCTTCGCGGAGGGCGATGGTGATCCCCGGCTCGGTCGCCAGCGGCGGCAGCTCGATCTCGCGGGCCGCGGCGCCGCCGATGCGGGCGGAGCCGAGCACGTCGCCGACGCCGACGAGCAAGAACCCGGCGCGCTCGCGCAGCGCGGGCTGGGTGCGGCGGATCAGCTCGATGGGAACGACGCCCCCGGCCGTCGCCGCGCGCACCGCCTCGACGGTGCGGGCGGTCAACGACGCCACCGTGTCGTCGCCGCGCACCCCGAGCCGCAGCGGCACGAGATTGCCTCGCGCGCCCACGGCGTGCGCTCCCATGCCCTCGACGTCGAGGACGGGCAGGTCGATGACGCCATCGGTGCGCCCCGTGGCCGCCGTCAGCACCGCCGCCGCGGCCACCGCGAGCGTGTGCAGTCCACCGGCTCCGGTGCGGGCGCCCGCCTCGGCGAGCCGCGGCAGCTCGGCGCGCAGGCGCCGGATGCCGTGCGCCTCGGCCCCGACCGGTGTCGGCTCCGCCATAGAGCGACGCCAGGCCGCGGGGAGCGTCAGCGGCACCGCGCCGTCGAGCACCGCACGCCACCGCTCGAGCACGGGTGCACTGCCCGTCCCCCGCAGCCAGCGCACCTTCTCGGCGGCGAAGCGCCGGTAGGCGCCCCGATCGATGGCGGGGGCGTCGCCGTCGTAATGAGCGCTCAGCCGGGCGAAGAACGGATGCCAGGAGGCATCGTCGAGGGCGATGTGGTGCCCCACGATCCCGAGCACGAGTCCGGGTCGATGCGCGTCGTCCGCGCCGGTGTGGGCCTCCCCGGAGGTTCCTGCTCCAGTGGCGCCCGCAGCAGTGCCCCGACCGCGGGTGTCCCCGGAGCCGGTGTCGATGAGCGAGACACGCAGCGGAGCCTCGGTGGCGAGGTCGAAGGCCACGCGCGCGCGGCCCACGACGTACGCGCGCACCTCGTCGGGGGCGAGCGCGATCCGCTCGACGTGGACCGCGTCGGCGGACAGCTCCCGCGGGCGTACGCCGCCCTCCACGGCATCCCAGACGGTGCGCAGTGCCGGGAAGTCCTCGATCGTGCGGCGCAGCGCCGTGGCGAGCCGATCGGCGTCGACGTCGCCGTCGAACCGCACGGCGAGGGCGACGGCGCCCGTCGCCGCGTACGGGTCGAGTTCGTGCAGGAGCCACATGCGCTCCTCTGAGGGCGAGGCGACCACTTCGTCGACCGATGCCGGAGCGGCAGCGGTGGCGATCCCCCGCGCTTTCAGCAGGGCGTCCATGCGGGCGCGCTTCGCGCCGCTCAAGAGCGACGACGCGCGCGCGGCGGGCCGCGGACGACCCACTGCGTCGAGACGCCGGGACACGGCATCCAGGATCTCGTCCGCCGTCTCGAGCGCGAGGGCGTCGATAGCGACGTCGGCGGTGAGCACGAGGGCACCGTCGCTCTCACCGAGTCGGATGTCGAGCACGACCTGGGGCGTCGCCGTCCATGAGGCGACCGGGGCGGGGGTAGCGGGCCAGGCGAGGCCGTTGGTGACGACGACCGGGCAGGCGACCGCCGTGCGGTCGCGTCGGGCCAGAGCGGTGGCGACCGCGGGGCCGTCGGGTCCGTCGAGGCGACCGAACAGCTCGGCCTGCAGCACCCGGGCGCTGCTGACGGCGTCGGCCGGATCGGCTCCGGCGCCCACGACGACGAAGCCGGCGAACGGCCCCACCGGCGCATCTTCGCCGCCCCCCGCGGTCGGCACCGACAGCCGCACCGGGCCACCGGATCGCGCGGCGAGCTCGTCGCCGATCGCACCCGCGGCGACGGAGTGCGCCGACAGGCCCGCCGCTCCGCCTGCGAGCACCGCTCGCCGCCAGATCGCCGCGTCGACGACCCGAGAGGTCCGCTCGGTGCGGATCGGTCCCAGGCCGTCGAGGGCCGCGCGCCAGGGCAGACGGGGAGCCGCGGGCAGGTCGTCGGCCGCGCGCTGCGCCCGGTCGGCGTCGGCGCCCGCAGGGAACGCGCGCAGAGCGTCGAGCAGCCCCGTCGGTGCGGGCGGCAGGGAGAGCGTCGGGTCGGCCAGCAGACGCCGAGCCTCGGAGATCACGCGTGCGAGGCCCTGCCCGTCGAGGGCGAGCGCGTCGGAGCACAGCACCACCGCGTCGCGGTCGTCACGGCGTACGTGCACGACCTCGACCAGCGCGTCGAGGGGCCGAGGTGCGGTGCGCAGCCCCGCGAGCAGATCGATGAAGGCGTCGTCGCCGCGTCCGTGCAGGTCGACCACCCGCAGCACGTCCGCCTCGGGCGCGACGCTCTGCGTTCCCGCCGCCGCGTCGATCCGCAGTCGCAGCGCCTCGTGACGGGCGACCAGGGATGCCACGACCTCGCGTAGCCGATCGGCGTCGACGTCGCTCTCCCAGACGCGCACGTCGAGCATCCCGGTCGCCCCGAGGGGAGCCGCGCCGTCGCGCGCGGCGAGGTACGCCCGCTGCAGCGGGGTGAGCGGTGCGGAGTTTCCGTGCTCAGACATCGGCGCCCTCCGTCACGAGCTCGACGAGCAGTTCGGCGACGACGTGCACGTCGTCGCCGCCGCGATCGGCGAGCACGGCGGCGATCCGGCGAGGCGTGCGCGCCTCGAACAGCTCGGCGACCGTGAGGTCGCTCACCCGCAGCTCGTCGCGCAGGGCTGCAACGCACGCGACGGCGCGCACCGAGTCACCGCCGATGCGGAAGAAGTCGTCGTCGGCGCTCAGGTCGGCCGTTCCGACCACCTCGGCCATGACCAGGGCCACGGCGCGCTCGAGCGGCGTCTCGTCGGACGCGGCCGCCGTGGGCATCGCCGCGCGCGCGGCCGCCTCGGCCAGAGCGGCGCGGTCGATCTTGCCGTTGACGGTCAGCGGCAGGCGATCCACGAGCACGATGACCTCGGGCAGCATGTACGCCGGCAGGCGTTCGGCGAAAGCGGCGCGGATGCCCCGCTCGTCGACGACCGCGCCGGCTCGGCGCGCCACGGTGACCGCGAGCACCCCCGACCGCACGGGCAGCAGCGACGCGATCGCGCGATCGACGCCGGGCACGCCGTCGAGAGCGCGCTCGATCTCGCCCAGCTCGATGCGGTACCCGCGCAGCTGGATCTGGTGGTCGCGGCGCCCGTGGAACTCGATCACCCCGTCGGGGCGGTAGCTCGCCAGATCGCCGGTGCGATACCACCGCACCCCCTCGTGCACGACGAAGCGGTCGCTGGTGCGCTCGGGGTCGCCGCGGTAGCCGCGCGCCACGCCCGCTCCCCCGATCCACAGCTCGCCGACGACGTGGTCGGGGCAGTCCTCGCCGCGCTCGTTGACGACGCGGCAGCGGACGCCCGCCATCGGAACGCCGTACGGGACGACGGCCTCGGGGTGGTCGGCATCCGGTTCGTGAACGGTCGAGTGGATCGCCGTCTCGGTCGTGCCGCCGAGTCCCGCGAAGCGCACGCCGGGGATGCGCGCTGCGAAGGCCGCGGCTGTCGAGCCGGGCACCCAGTCGCCCCCGGTGATCACGGTGCGAACGCTCGCGAGCTGATCGTCGGATGCCGCGTCCAGCAGCATCCGCAGCAGGGCGGGCGCCGCGTTGACCACGGTGACACCGTGCCGCTCGATGAGCTCGGCCCAGGCGAACGCGTCGCCCGTGTCGGCGGCCTCGGGCATGACGACCGAGCCGTCGAGGGCGAGCGGGGCGAACAGGTCGTACACCGACAGGTCGAACTGCAGCGACGACAGCGCGATCGTGCGCTCGTCTCCGGTGAGGCCGAAGTGCGCGGCGATCGCGTCGATCGTCGCCGCCGCCGCGGAGTGCGGCACCTCGACGCCCTTCGGCTCGCCCGTCGACCCCGAGGTGAACAGGACGTAGGCGATCGCCGACGGCTCGACCGGCACGGGGGCGGCGAGGGGGACGGAATCCCCCGCAACCGCGAGCACCGGCACGTCGACGCCCTCGGCCGCGCCCACGAGCGCCTGGGCGCCGGAGCGCGCGAGGATGCGGTCGCGGCGGGCGGCGGGATCGTCGACGTTGATCGGCACGTAGGCCGCCCCCGCCGCGAGCACACCGAGCACCGCGATCGCCTGGTCGACGCCCTTGGGCAGGCGCACCGCGACCGTGTCGCCCGCGCCGACGCCGATCGCGGCGAGACGCGCCGCGAGGGTGAGGGCCTTCTCGGCGAGCTCACCGGCGGTGAGGGTGCCGCGCGCGGAGCGGACGACGATGCCGTCGGGGTGCGAGCGGGCGCGGGTGAAGAACGCGTCGTGCAGGGTGCGGGCGGCGGGTGCGGGCACGTCGTGCGCGGTGCGCCGCTCGAGCTGCCCTGCCGGGAGGGGAACGGCGCCGTCGCCGTGGTCGATCACGGCGTCGACGAGGTCGATGAACGCGCGGAACATGTCGGCGATCACTCCGGGCGGGAAGGCGTCGCGGCGCACGTCCCAGTTGACGAGCATCCCCTCGGCGACGTCCACCACCTGCGCGTCGAGCTCGACCTGCGGTCCCTGCGAGATGATCCACGACGGCGTGCCGAACACGCCGAGCACCCGCTCCGAGAACAGCCGGCCGAGGTTGAGGCCTGAGGTGAACACGATCGGGGCGAGCACGGGTTCGCCGGCTGCACGGCCGAGGTCGCGCAGCACGTCGAGCCCGCCGTACGCGGCGTGGTCGACGGCCGCGTGCAACTGGCTCTGCAGCCGCCGGGCGCGCTCGGCGAACGACTCCGGAGCGGCGTGGTCGACGGCCAGGAGCACCGAGTTGGTGAAGTCGCCGACGAGGTCGTCGACGTCGGGCACGACGGGCGCGCGCGTGAAGAGCGGCACGTTCAGGAGGAACCGCTGCTGGGTCGACCAGCGCGCCACGACCTCGGCGAAGGCGGTGGCGAGCACGACCGACGGCGTCACCCCGAGGCTCCGGGCGCGCGCGGCGAGGGCGTCGGCGCGGTCGTGGTCGAAGGTCTCGGCGAGGCGGACGCTCGCGTGCGGGTCGGGCCGGTCGCCCTCCGCCCGCGCCGGGAGCGCCGGGGCACCGGGGAACGTCGGCACCCGCTCGGCCCACCAGGCCCGGTCGCGCTCGCGGGCCGCGGGGTCGCCCTCGACAGCGAGGTATTCGCGGTAGCCGGGGTGGGCGGGAACGCCGAGCGCGTCATCGTCGTCGTAGGCGCGAGCGAGGTCTTCGAGGATGCGACGGTAGCTCTGCGCGTCGGCGGCGAGCATGTCGACGTCGACGTGCAGGCGAGTGCGCCCGGCGGGCAAGAGGGTCAGGGCCACCTGGACGACCTGGCCGTCGACCACGTCGAGCATCTGGTGGGATCGTTCTTCGCGCAGACGCTCCAGCTCGCGAGCGACCCCGGCGTCGTCGAGGTCGCGCAGGTCGTCGACCCGCACCGTCGACGACACCGCTCCCGCGGGAACGATCCACTGCATCGCGTCGTCGGTGAAGGCCGCGCGCAGCATCGGGTGGCGTGTGACGAGCGCCGTCACCGCGCGCGAGAGACGGCCGGGGTCGATGCCGTGGCCGTCGAATTCGACGTAGAGGTGCGCGGCGACCCCGCCCAGCCGATGCTGCGTCTGCCGGCCGCTCCAGTAGGCGTGCTGCATGGGCGCGAGCGCGAAGCGGGGGTCGTCGTGCACGGCGGCGCGTGCCACCTCGCGCGAGACGGGTGCGCCGGCCCCGGCGAGAAGGCGCTCCCACGCGGCGACGGTCGGGGTGGCGGCCAGCGCGCCGAAGCCCACCTCGGCGCCTTCGGCCCGCCATCGCTCGGCGAGGCGGATGATGGCGAGCGAGTGCAGGCCGTGCATGAGCAGGTCGTCGTCGGGCTCGATCTCGTGCGCGGCGATGCCCACCTGGGCGGCGATCTCGGCAGTGATGCGGGTGCGGTCGAACACGGTTCTCCTCAGACTCCAACGGGAACGGAAAGACGGATGCCGACGCCCTCGGCGCCGACGTTCGCGGGGGCGCCCGCGAAAGGGGCAAGACGGATGCCGACGCCCTCGGCGCCGGGAACGAGATCACCGGCGTCGACGACCTCGGAAAAGAACGGGGGCATGCCGACGCCCGCGGGGACCGCCGCGTGGCGCCCGGTGTGGGCGCGCACCGCCCGGGCGCCGCGCGGGGCCTCGTCGCGCACGGCGAGGGCGCCCGGCAGTCCCCCGACATCGAGGTCGACGAGCTGCAGCCGGGCCGCGGGGTCGAGAGCACACGTCACGACGGCCGGCGGCGCGTCGGCGGGGGCGAGGGTGAGGGCCTCGGGCTCGGCGACGAGGCCGGTGCCGAGGCACTTCACGACCGCTTCGCGGCGCACCCACGCCCGCGCGAGCAACGCTGCGTCCCAGCCGCTCCGCGGACGTTCGCGGACGGGGAGGTAGTCGGCGACGGCGTCGTTCGCCGCACCGATCCCCGCCTCGACGTCCACGCCCACGTCGCCCTCCGGTCGGTACGCCACGAGCACCACGCCGCCGGAGTGGGCGATCGAGATCCCCCCGGCGGCATCCGGAGTCGACGGCATGCCGGCGCGCGGGTCACCCGGCGGGCGTACGTCGATCGTCACGTCGGCGGGGCCCCTGCCGGTGGCCGCGGCGACGAGCGCCCGCGCGAGCACGCGGCCGGTGGTGAACTCGGCCGCGCGAGCCGGGCGCATCGCCCTCAGACGCTCGCGCTCACGGTCGCTCAGCCACGGGTGCCCCGGTGCGAGCACGCGGGCGGCGACGATCACGCGCCCACCGCCGTGCGGATGCGCGACAGCAGGAGATCGGGGTGGTCGAGGAGGGCGAAGTGTCCTCCGTCCAGCACGAGCGTCCCGTGATCGATCGCGCCGGCCTGCAGCAACGGCATCCATCCGGCGACCGCGACGGGACCGGCGACGGGGTCGTCGCGCCCGGCGACGGTGAGCAGTCCCCCGGCGCGCAACGGACCGCGCTCGGCGTCGGCGGCTGCGCCCGGGCGGTCGAACTCGGCCGCGGCGGTGAGGTCACCGCGAAGGGCCCGGATCGCGAGCGTCAGGAACGGCTCGTCGCCGAGCAGCACCTCGGGGGTACCGCCCAGACGACGCAGCCACGCGCGCCACGCCTCGCGGTCGTCGTCGGCGGGGAGGCGTCCGCCGCGTCGTCGTCCCGGTGCGGGGCGACCCGACAGCACGAGGAGATCGACCGGGATCAGGGCCGACAGCGCCGCCGCGAGCGACGCGCCGAAGCTGTGCCCGAGCAGCACCGTGGGGATGCCGTCGGACGTCAGCTGTCCGAGGACGCCTGCGAACGCCGCGACGAACTCCGGGTACGAGGTGAGCGGCTCCTCGGCGATGCGGGTCTCGTGACCGGGGTACTGCAGGGCGACGATGTGCGGCGGGTCGGCGAGACCGGCGCCGAGTCGTGCGTAGGCCCCCGCCGATCCGCCCGCGTGCGGCAGGCACACGAGCCGCCAGGCGGCGTCGGCCGGTCCGCTCACCCGCGCGATCGCACCGAGATCGAGCGTGCGGGTCACGGGGCGGTCCGCTCGGGCGTGCGCTGGCGCACCTTGCTCACCTTGCCCACCCCCGTGGTCGGAAACGCCGTGACGAACTCGATCGTGTCGGGCAGCTTGAACCGCGCGACGCCGCGATCCGCGAGGAATCTGCGCAGCTCGATCGCCCGCGGGGCGCGGTCGAGGTCGCGGCGCGGGATGACGTAGGCGGCGATGCGCTCGCCGAGGGTGTCGTCGGGCACGCCCACGACCGACACGTCGTGCACGACGGGGTGGCCGAGCAGGAGGTTCTCCAGCTCTTCGGGCGCGACCTTCTCGCCGCCGCGGTTGATCTGGTCCTTCGCGCGCCCCACGACGCGGACGTACCCCCGCTCGTCGACCGAGACGAGATCGCCCGTGCGATAGAAGCCGTCGGCCGTGAAAGAGGCGCGGTTGACCGCTTCGTCGGCGAGGTACGCGCGGATCGTGTACGGCCCGCGCGTCAGCAGATGCCCCGGTGTTCCCGTCGGCACCGGCTGATCGTGATCGTCGACGACGCGTACCTCGTCGTCGGGCGAGATCGGCCGCCCCTGGGTGGTGACGATCGTCTCCTCGTCGTCGTCGAGGCGGGTGTAGTTCACGAGCCCCTCGGCCATACCGAACACCTGCTGCAGCGTGCACCCCAGTTCGGGCCGCACCCGCCGGGCGACGGCCTCGCTGAGCTTGGCCCCGCCGACCTGGACGGACCGGAGCGTGCGCAGCCGCTCACCGCGCGCGGCGTCGAGCCAGGCGATCAGCAGCGGCGGCACGAGGGCGACGGTGGTCACGCCATGCCGCTCGATGAGGGGGAAGGCGATGTCGGGGCTCGGCGCGGGACACATGACCACCGATGCGCCGACGGCGATCGCGCCCAGGATGCCGGGTGAGCTCATCGTGAAGTTGTGGGACGCGGGTAGGGCGACCAACATCACGCTGTTCTCGTCGAGTCCGCAGATCACGGCGCTCTCGCGTACGGAGTAGAGGTAGTCGTCGTGCGTGCGCGGGATGAGCTTCGGCCCGCCCGTGGTCCCACCCGACAGCTGCAGGAAGGCGACGGCATCCGGTCGCGACGGGCTCTCGCGGCGCTCGGCGGGCGCGGGGGCGTCGAGATCAGCGGATGCCACGAGCAGCACGCGCACGCCCGCGGGTGCGCCGCGTCGGGCGATGTCGGCGTAGTCGGCGTCGGCCGGACGACCGAGGGTGAGGATCGCGCGCGCGGCCGAGCGGGTCGCGACGTCGGCGAGCTCGTGCTCGCGGTGGGCGGGGAGCGCGAAGACGGGCAGCGCCCCGACGAGGGCGAGCGCGAACACCGCGACGGGGTGCTCGGCGACGTTCGGCAGGAAGAGCACGACCCGATCCCCCGGGCGGATGCCGTCGGCGGCGAGCCGATCGGCGAGGGCCCGCGCGGCGCGGTCGAGTCCGCGGTAGTCGAGTACGCGATCGCCGTCGATCACGGCGGGGCGCGCGCCGTGGCGCGCGACGGTCTGCTCGAGCAGCCCGGTGAAGGTCTGACCGATCCAGTACCCGCGTGCGCGATACGCGACGGCGACGTCGTCGGGGTACGGGCGCACAGCGCGCAGGGCGTGCTCCACGCGCAGCGACGCCGGGCGGAGGTCGGTCCAGGCGTCGTCGACGACGCGCAGCGCGTCGGGGCGCGGCAGCGGCTCGGTCACGGGGGTCCACCCGTCTGGCAGGGGCGGCCCCACCGGCCAGAGCGAGTGCTGGCCCTCGTCGTTGACCAGCACGTGGAAACGGGCGTCGGGGTCGTCGAAGGGATTCGGCATCGGGGGGAACCTTTGTGTGGAAAGCGAGGAGGGAAGGGTCGTGGCGGGCGCGGGGCCCGCCACGACCGGTGCGTCAGGAGCCCGTGATCGCGCTGAGCGCGTACGAGGCGTTCAGCGGCGACGGGTTGCGCAGCGCCGCGATCTGCACCATCGACAGGTCGACGAGGTGGCCGTCCTTGACGGCCGTGAGCGTCGGGAAGACGGCGCTGCTCTGCCACGCGGTCTTGACATCGGGGCTCAGGAAGGCGACGTACATGCGGTCGGCATCTGCCTTGTCGACGGTCTCGAACGACAGGCCCGCGGCTCCCGAGCCGTCATCGAGCGCGGGAAGGGCGGCCGCGGTCGGGCTGAACGTCATGCCCAGGGCGTCGAAGGCGCGGACGCTGCCGTCTTCGGCGTCGTTGACGACCTTGAGGGCGTTGGGCGTGGCGAGCGAGAGCGTGTAGGTGAGCCCCTTCAGCTCCGGGTGGCTCTCCCCCGCCTCGGCGAACGTGGCCGTGTCGGCGTCGATGAGCGGCTGCACGGCATCGGTCTTGCCGAGCGCCTCGGCGATGAGCGGCGCCTCGACCTTCCAGTCGAGGTGGTGGATGTTCTTCGCGCTCGGACCCACGACCGGAGCGATGGCCGAGAGGCCGGCGTAGTTGGCTTCGAGGTCGACGTACGAGGTCGCGACGATCAGGTCGGGGTGCAGCGCCGCGATGGCCTCGAGGTCGAGGGGCGCCCGGTCGGCCCCGGCGGCGGCGGTCTGGATGAGCGCGGGGGTCGTGGTCAGCTTCGGGGCGAGCCACGGAGCGATGCCGGATTTGTCGAACGGGAACGCGGAGGTCGCGACGGGCTCGACGCCCAGCGCCGTGACGATGTCGGCCTCCATCCAGCCGAGGGTCACCACGCGCTCCGGGGCCGCGGGGATGGTCGCTTCACCGTAGGCGTGGTCGACCGTGACGGGGAACCCGCCCGAGGTGGCTGCGGGCGTGCTGCCGGCATCGGGCGTGCCCGTGGCGCAGCCCGACAGGAGCGCAGCGCCGACCGCGAGAGCGGCGGCCGCGGCGACCGCGCGGGCCGGACGGAGGAAGCGGGCGAGAGACATGGAACTCCTTACGGGTGGTGAGCTGTGGAGGGGGCGGGATGCCGCAGGTCGGCGAGCACGCCCCGATGTAGGTTAGCCTAACCTAACCATCTGTGACGCCCGGTTCTCGTGGCGTCGAGGAAACCGCCCGCCCACCGAGAGGATCCCCATGAGCCGCAGCCTGCGCCTGACCGAGAACCAGCGCGACGTGATCGCCCACCCGGCCCATGCGCACGGGCTCGCGGACGAGATCTCTCTCGTGCGGGATGCCGCGGAGATCTCGCCGATCGTCACGCGCGTGACGATCGATCTGGGCGGCACGCCCGACGCGGCGGAGTGGGCGAAGCCGAACACGGCGATCCGCATCGAGGTCCCCGCGCTCGACGACGACACCGCGCTCGTGTCGCGCGTGTACACCGTCCGCCGTTTCGAGGCGCCGCGCACGATCGAGGTCGACGTCGTGCGGCACGGTCACCGCACCCCGATGACGGCGTGGCTCGCCGGCATCCGCCCCGGTGACAGCGTGCGCGTGATCGGTCCGCGCACGCACCTGCTGCCCGCCCACGACGGGCGCCCGATCGAGCTCGTCGCCGACGACTCCGCGCTTGCGGCCGTGGCCTCGATCCTCGCGGCGTGGCCCGCGGGCAGCCGCGGGCGCGTCCGCACGACGAGCCGAGACGACGTGGTGCTGGCGCAGCTGCCGCCCGCGCCCGACGTGTCGGTCGAGCGCATCGCCGATGTCGACGCCGTCGAGGCCCCGGTCGGCGCCGTGCTGTGGGCCGCCGGGGAACGCGACGCCATGCGGGCGCTGCGCGCGCGGTGCCTGGCCGCCGGCATGGACAAGGCCGACCTGCGCGTCTTCGGCTACTGGAAGCAGGGCGTGAGCAACAGCATCATCGACGCCAAGCGCCTCGATCACTTCGCCGCGCTCCTGAAGGCGACCGGCTCGACCGACGGCGCCGACGACTTCGACATCGACATCTGAGACACCGGTGTCCGAGCCCCCGGCTCCGAAGATCCGGGCGCCGAAGCCCCCCGCACCGCAGACACCGACATCTGAGCCACCGGCTCCGCGGCCCCGAGCGCGCGCAGAAGGGTGCGGAACTTCGCCCCCGTCTCCTCGATCTCGCGCTCGGGCTCGGAGTCGGCCACGATCCCCGCGCCCGCGAAGAGCCGGATCGTGCGTCCGGCGATCTCGGCGCTGCGGATGCCGAGGGCCCACTCCCCGTCGCCCGCGGCGTCGGTCCAGCCGACGGGACCCGCGAACGGTCCGCGCGGGACCGGCTCGAGCGCCTCGATCGCCGCGACCGCGTCCGCCGTGGGCACCCCGCCGACGGCCGGGGTGGGATGAAGGGCGAGAGCCAGCTCGGCGGAGGTGACCGTCGGGTCGTCGAGCACACCCTCGATCGTCGTCCCGAGGTGCCACATCGTCGGCGTCGCGACGACGTCGGGGCGATCGGGCACGCGTAGGCTGCGGCAGAACGGGCCGAGGGCGGCCGCGATCGCGTCGACGACGAAGCGGTGCTCGCCGAGGTCTTTCGTCGAGGTGGCCAGAGCTGCGGCCCGCGCCCGATCGACCTCGGGATCGGCGCTGCGCGGCAGGGAGCCCGCGAGCGGGACGCTGCGCACCGCCGTTCCCACCCGGCGGATCAAGAGTTCGGGGCTCGCGCCGAAGAACACTCGCGGGTCGGCGGTGGTGCCGAGGTCGAAGGCGAAGCCGAACGCGGTCGGGTTCGCGTCGAACAGCGCCTGCACGAGAGCGGCGCGCGGCACGTCGGGTGGAAGATCGGCGACGAGGGTGCGCGCGAGCACGACCTTGTCGAGCCGCCCTGCCCGCAGGGCGTCGAGCGCCTCGTCGACGAGCGCGCCGAAGACGTGCGCCTCCGGCTCGGGCACGAAGCGCAGACCGACGTCGCGCGGCGCGGTGGCGGCCACGGCGGTGCGCGCCTGCACGCCCTCGCGCAGCGTGTCGGTCGTCGCGACGCGTGCCGGAACGATGAGGTGCGCGTCGCGTGAGGGGTCGAAGCCGAGCGAACCCAGCACGAGGGGCACCCCGTCGTCGTGAGCGGCCGCGATGCGCTGCAGCACCGGGCCCGTGGCATCCGCTCGCCGACGCCCGAAGGCGACGACCGTCCGCTTGCTGCCGCGGTAGATCGCCGAGGCGCCACCGGGGAGGGGGGCGAGGGCGCTCATGCTCCGAGCCCCGCTCCCCCGTCGACCGTGAGCGTCTGCATCGTCACGTGCCGGGCGTCGTCCGACACCAGGAATCCGACCACCCGGGCGATGTCCACCGGGTCGGCGATCCGCCCCAGCGGGATGCCGAGCCGGAACGCCTCGGCGTCTCCCGCCACCACACTGTCGCGACCGGCGCCGGTGATCGCGTGGAAGTCGCGCTGCATCGCGGTGTCGGTGGATCCGGGAGCGACGATGTTGCACCGGATGCCGAGAGCCGACGCCTCGAGTCCGAGGGTGCGCACGAGGGCGTTCGCGGCTGCCTTCGCGGCACCGTAGGCGGCCATGCCCGCGCGCGGGATCGCCGCGGCGTTGGAGGTGACGGCGACGAACGATCCACCGCCCGCCTCGACCAGGTGCGGCATCGCCGCGCGCGCGAGGGCGAGCACGCCCCCGGCGTTGACGCGGACGAGATCGAGCAGGTCGTCGATCGAGGTCTCCAGCGCGGATGCCACGTGGAACACGCCCGCCACGCTCACGGCTCCCACGAGCGGACCGAGCCGGTCGCGGGCCTCGGCGACGGCCTCCCCCAGGGCGGCCTCGTCGGTGACGTCGGCGACCAGCGGGATCGCGCCTTCGACGGTCTCGGGCCGTGCGCGATCGATCGCCGCGACCGAGAAACCCCTGGCAGCCAGATCGGCGACGACCGCGCGACCGATGCCGCCCGCCGCTCCCGTGACGACGACCGCGCTCACGAGACGCCGTTTCCGACGAGGGCGTCGGCGAGCGCATCCCGGTGACCGAGGGTCGCCGCGCGTCGTGCGTCGAGCGAGTCCGCGATCTCGCCGGCGCGCACCGCGACCGCCGACAGCAGCGACGACGTGAGACCGTGCGAGTGTTCGGTGCCGCCCTGCAGGTACACGGCGGGCGCGAACGCGTCGTCGGTGCGCAGGCGATAGTCGCGTTCGACGATCACCCGGCCCTGCTCGTCGCGCGCGAATCGCGAGGCGAGCGCGGGCAGAAGGTCGTCGACCGAGACGGGCTCGTAGCCGGTGGCGAACACGACGGCGTCGACCTCGATCTCGCGGGTCGTGCCGCGCGACTCGTCGCGGATGGTCAGGGCGACCCCGTCGGGGCCGTCGACGACGCGTTCGACGCAGCTGACGTTCTCGATGTGCAGCCGACGACTGCCCTGCACCAGCTCGGAATACTCCCGGCGGTACAGCTCCTCGATGAGGTCGAGATCGACGACGGAGTAGTTCGTGTTGGCGTGCACGCGGAGCAGTCGCTCGCGGATGTCGGCGGGGGCGCCGTGGAACTCATCGATCGTCGCCGGGTCGAAGATGCGGTTGGCGTAGGGGCTGTCGTCGGCGGGCGCGAACCCGAAGCGCCCGAAGATCGCGTGCACCGCGGCATCCGGATACCCGGCGTGCAGATACTCGACGATCTCGGCCGCGCTCTGGCCGGCTCCCACGACCGCGAACCGGCGATGGGCGGATGCCGGGAGCGCGGCGAGCGCGGACAGGAACGCGTCGGAGTGCCAGACGCGCGGAGAGGGCTCGACGCCGCGGGGCAGGCGCGGGCGCAGGCCCGCTCCGACGACCACGCTGTCGGCCTCGACGCTCTCGCGGACGCCGTCGCGCACGATGTCGACGGCGAGGAGGTCGACCCGGTCGCCTTCGCCCACGGGTCGCACCCCGATCACCTCGGTGCCGTAGTCGCATACGGGGGCGAGGCGCGCGGCGGCCCATTGCAGGTAGTCGTGGAATTCGAGGCGGGTGGGGAACGACGTCTTCAGGTTGATGTAGTCGATCAGGCGCCCCTGCTCGTGCAGGTAGTTGACGAAGCTGAAGGAGCTCCGCGGGTCGCGGAGGGTCACGAGGTCTTTGAGGTGGTTGACCTGCAGCGTCGCGCCGGGCAGCAGCATGTCGCGGTGCCATCCGAAGCACTCCTGGCGCTCGAAGAACCGCATCCGGCCAGTGTCGCCGCGTTCCTCGAGCGCGATGGCGAGGGCGAGGTTGGAGGGACCGAAGCCGATGCCGACGGCGTCGTAGCGCGCGGTCATCGGGGAACCGCCGCCACGGCGCCCGCGAGCGCCCGCGACGCCTGGTCGGCGGTGGTGACGACGCCGCAGCGGCGGGCGACGTACGACAGCGCCATCTCGTGGTCGTCCCGCGAGAAGTCGGCGACGGCGTCGGCGACGAGGAACGCCTGCCGGTCGCCCATGAACGCGCTCGCCGCGGTCATGAGGCACCCGATGTGCGCGTACACGCCGGTGATGATGATCTGGTCGCGGCCGAGGTCGGCGAGCAGGTCTTCGAGGCCCGAGCGGACGAACGCGTCGTACCGCCACTTGGTGAGGCGGTGGTCGTGCGCGCGCGGTTCGAGTTCGGCGACGATGCGCTCGCCGTCGCCGCTCGGCACGCCGGCGCCCCAGAGGTCGAGCTGCAGCCCGCGTTCGATCGGTGACTGCCCGCCGGGCTGGGCCGTATAGACGACGGGAACGCCCGCGGCGTCGGCGACCTCGCGCAGGCTCTGGATCGCCGCGACCGCGGGGGCGAAGGGCTCGGCGCCGCGCACGAACGCGCCGGCGAAGTGCTCCTGCATGTCGTGCACGAGCAGCACGCTGCGCTCCGGATCGATGCGCCAGTCCAGCGTCGACGCGGGGATCTCGGTCGGCGCGGTGTAGGGCCGGATGCGGGGAAGAGCCATGGGCACCCTCTCGTCTCGGGTCGGCTGCGGTCGGTGCAGCTGGGGGGGAACGGCCCTCCGATCGGGGGCCGGGGCGGCTCGTCGATGCGAGCCAGCGCCCGAGTAAGTAAAGTTAGGCTAACCAAACTTTGTCAAGCATGCCCCGGCCGAGAGGACCCCGCGACGTGACGCTCTTCCGCGTGCCCGAACGACGGGATGTCGGGATGCCGCGCCTGCAGCGCCGACGCCGGGCGGCGATCCCGCTGCTCGGCGCGATGCTGCTCGTCGCCGTGGCACTGAGCCTGGCTCTGGGGGGTCGGGAGATCTCCTTCCCGTCCCTGATGGACGCCGTCTTCTCGCCGAGCACCTCCGACCAATCCGCCGTGGTGTGGGGACTCCGTGCGCCGCGCACCGCGGTCGGAATCCTCGCCGGGGCCGGTTTCGCCGTCGCGGGAGCCCTCATCCAGGCCGTCTCGCGCAACCCGCTCGCCGAGCCCGGCATCGTCGGGGTGAGCGCCGGCGCGGGTTTCGCCGTCACGGTCGCCGCCGCGGCGTGGGGCGTCGCCTCGCCCTCCGCCGTGGCGGGCGTGGCCTTCGCGGGAGCACTGGTCACCACGGCCGTCGTCCTGGCGATCGGGCGCACCGGCCGCCCGGGAGGCTCGGCCCGCACGCTGCTGGCCGGGGTCGCGATCGCGGCGATCCTCGGCGGCCTGTCGACGGGCATCGCCCTACGCGACACCTCGGCCTTCACCGCCGTGCGCAACTGGGCGCTCGGCTCGATCGTGGCGACCGGCTACGACCAGGCGCAGGTCATGGGCCTCGTCATCGCGGCCGGGGTGGTGCTGGCGTTCGTGTGTGCCCCGGGGCTCAACGCTCTCGCCCTCGGCGACGAACTCGCCACCTCACTCGGCACCCGCGCGGCATGGGTCCGCGGCGCCGGCGTCGTCGCGATCGCCCTGACCGCCGGTGGGGCGACGGCTCTGACAGGCGGGATCGTCTTCCTGGGCCTCATGGTGCCGCACGCGATGCGCTGGATCGTCGGTCCCGACCAGCGATGGATCCTGGCGACATCGCTGCTGGCCGGACCCGCGCTCGTGCTCGTCGCCGACGTCATCGGACGTCTCGTCGCCGCACCCGGGGAGATCCCCGTGGGCGTGGTCGTCGCGGTCGTCGGGGCGCCGGTGCTCATCGCGATGGTCCGCCGCCGGGAGGTGAGCGGACTGTGAACGCGATCGCCACGCCGTCCCCCATCATGACGCTCCGCCGCCGGGAGGTGAGCGGACTGTGACGCTCGCTCCCCCGCCGTCCTCACGCGAGGGCGAGCCGACCGCCGCCCCCGCCGCACGGCATCCCGCCATCCGGCCCCGCGGCGCACGGCGCCGTGTCGTGGTGGTCACGACCGCGCTGTTCCTCGCCGCCGTTGTGCTCGCGGTCCTGTCCCTGACGCTCGGGAAGTACCCCATCGCTCCCGACCGCCTCCTCGCCGTGGTCCTGGGCACCGGCAGCGACTTCGAGCGACTTGTGCTCGTCGAATGGCGTCTTCCGACGGCGATCGCCGCGGTCGTGTTCGGCGCCGCCCTGGGACTCGCGGGCGCGATCGTCCAGCGCCTCACCCGCAACCCCCTCGGCTCCCCCGACCTCGTCGGCATCGACGTGGGCGCCTTCACGGGCGTGGCGATCGCGATGATCCTGCTCGGCGCCAAGGGCTTCTGGCAGGTCGCCGCCGCGGCGTCCCTCGGCGGTCTGCTCACGGCCGCGCTCGTGACGGTGCTCGCGTATCGGGGCGGGCTGTCGACGTTCCGCCTCATCGTCGTCGGCATCGCGGTGGCCGCGGCGCTCGGGTCCGTCAACGCCTACCTCCTTACCCGCGCCGACGTGGGCGACGCGATGTCGGTCGGTCTCTGGGGCGCAGGCTCGCTCGACCGGGTGTCGTGGCAAAGCCTCGGGCCGAGCATGGTGATCCTCGTGCTCGTCGGCGCCGCCGCGCTGCTCACCACCCGGTCGCTGCGCAGCCTCGATCTCGGCGACGACGTCGCCACCGCTCACGGCGTCGCGGTCGTGCGTTTGCGTCTGACGCTGATCGCTCTCGCCGTCGTCTTGACCGCGGTCGTGACCGCCAACACCGGTCCGCTCGCGTTCGTCGCACTCGCGGCTCCCCACGTCGCCCGGCGCCTCGCTCCCGGCACGGGCCTCATCCCGGCGATCGGCGCCGGAGCGTTCCTCCTCGCCTCCGCGCAGCTCGTCGCGCTCGTGCTGGGTCTCGCGGGTATCGCTGCTCCCGTAGGTCTGGTCACCCTCTCGCTCGGCGGCGCGTACCTGCTGACGCTGCTCGTCGGTGTGCGGCGGCGGTGACTGGCGGGACGACGGGTCGAGACGCCGCCCTGTGCGTGCGCGCGTGCACCGACGCTCTCGGCGCACGGCCGGAGCCGGTCGACGACCGCGGCCACGACCCGTGGACGGGCGCAGCCCGCGGCGTTTCGTCGGGCGGTCACGCCGTGGTTGACCGACCTCCCGCGGAGACGGCGGCTCGCGGAGTCGGCCGCCGCGTCTCTTTCAGCGCCGCCCGCGCCCCAGCTCCCACAGAGCCACCGCGCTCGCCGCGGCGACGTTGAGAGAGTCCACTCCCCCGGCCATCGGGGTCGTCACCACGGTGTCGGCCGCGTCCAGCGCGCGGCGTGACAGCCCGTCGCCCTCGGCCCCCATCAGCAGGGCGACGCGCTCGTGCCCCGCCGCCGAGAAGTCGTCGAGGGTGACCGCGTCGTCCGACAGCGCGAGGGCCGCGAGATGCAGCCCCGCATCGTGCAGCAGGGGGGCGGCCTCCGACCATTCGGGCAGTCGCGTCCACGGCACCTGGAACACCGTCCCCATGCTCACGCGCACACTCCGGCGGTACAGGGGGTCGGCGCAGCGGGGCGTGACGAGCACGGCATCCGCACCGAGGGCCGCCGCCGAACGGAAAGCCGCCCCGACGTTGTGCACCTTGTACGCGCCAAAAATACATGGAATCAGATGACGCCTATGCCATCATCGGGGCATAACCGATGGGGGGAACATGTCGGATTCGATCAGTCTTCCGAAAGTGCCGGCCAATGCCTGGCGCGTCCTTCGTGCGCGGGCGGCGAGTGCACCGTCGACCAAGTTCACTGCTAGCTCAGTGGCCGCGATGCTGTCTATGTCCAGCCCCAAGAGTGCTGGAGACAATGTCGTCTACCCGATGCGGCGTCTTGGCCTCCTCGACGAAGATGGGAACCTCACGCCCCGCGGGAACAAGTGGCGTGTCGACGGGACATATGAGGAAGCGTGCGATGAAATCCTCGCTGAGGTCTATCCCGATGAGCTAGCTGGCTTGACGGATAACAATGGTCAGCCGGATCGCAGCGCAGTCGTAACCTGGCTTCACCATAAGGGTCTCGGCGAGTCCAACGCCAAGCAGATGGCCAGCACGTACGTGCTCATCGCCTCGCGAGTGCCACCGGATCCCGCCGCCGCGAACGCGCCATCGAAGGGCAGTGGGAACTCCTCCCGGAAGAACAGCGGGTCCGCTCGTAGCAAGAAGCAAGACGACGTAACGAGCGATGTGGCCCGCCAGGAGCAAGCTGCCGCCAACGGCTCCGCAGATATCAAGCAATTGCCGCATGCACCTAGCAACAATGAGCAGGTCAAGCACGGCACCGGTCCGCAGATACACCTCGATATTCAGATTCACATCCCCGGCACCGCGGATGCCGAGCAAATCGACGCCATCTTCGCAAGCATGGCTAAGCATCTGTACCCGTGAATGAGAACGACGCAGAGGTCGTTGCGCTGGCTCGGGGGCTGAGCGCCGACCTAGCGGAGTACGCCACCGCCGCCAACGCGAGCGGTGAGCCGGGGCCGAGCCTGCCTCCCGAGGACGATCGTCTCGCTCAGTTCGATGATCGAGTCCTCGACGTAGACCTCCGAGCTGCAACTCGAACTCGGTTTGTGGCCGAGCACTATGCGGACGCAGTGGAGGCCGGGGTGAAAGCGCTGTGCGAGTGCATCCGGGGACGAACTGGCCGGTCCGAAGACGGGGACGCACTTATGACAGTCGTCTTCTCCCCTAACGCTCCGCTCCTGCGGATCAATAGGGGAAAGTCAAAGTCCGACGAGAGCGAGCAGCGCGGTCACATGTTTCTCTGCCAGGGCATCATCGGAGCATGGCGGAACCCAAGGGCTCACACTCTCATCGACGACTCTCCCGAGCGTGCTCTCATGATGCTGTCGACGATTGACGAGTTGATACGTGTGACAAAGGCCGCAACGCGCACGCGCAAGAAGAGACCGTAGGCCGTCATGGATTCACTGGCGCAGTGCCCAGAGAAGAACTGCGGACGCGGAAGCGACGTTGAGCGAATCTACCTCGTTTGACATGGGTATCTGGAGCACGCGATCTGCCTTTGCGATTGTCGTTCCCGCCAGCCCATGACCTTCGCTGCCTAGGACCAAGGCCAGCTTGTCGCCCGCCGGACGTTCGAAATCGTTCAGACTGACTGCGTCTGCGCGGAGCGCCGCGGCCAGAACCTCGAACCCATGTTCCCGAAGTAAATCAATCCCACGGGGCCAGGAGTCCAATCGAGTCCACGGCACTTGAAACACGGTCCCCATGCTCACTCGAACGCTGCGTCGGTAGAGGGGATCGGCGCATCCTGGAGTGATGAGAACCGCATCTACTCCCAGCGCTGCGCAGTTCCGTATGATCGCCCCGATATTCGTATGGTCGACGATGTCCTCGAGCACGACGACGAGCCGCGCGTCTCTCACGACCTCTTCGACGGATGCCAGCGCCGGACGATGCATGGACGCCAAGAGCCCCCGGTGCACCGTGTACCCCGTGATCCGCTCCGCCGTCTCGGACGAGACGACGTAGATCTCGGCATCCTCTCCGACGAGGGCGAGGGCATCGGCGAGGAACTTGTCCTGCACGAGCACGGAGCGCGGACGGTGCCCCGCGCGGAGGGCGCGGTCGAGCACCTTCGAGGACTCGGCGATGTAGAGCCCGCCCGCGGGCTCGGCCACCCGGCGCAGCGACACATCGGTGAGGTCGCGGTAGTCGGCGAGGCGCGGGTCGTCGGCGGAGTCGAGAGGGATGACGGGCATCGTCCCATCGTGCCAGCCGGGCCGCACTCCGGCCGCGCCCTCCCCCGCCGAGTGTCCACGACACACCGCGACCCCGCGGGCCGTGGCGGCGTGTCGTGGACACTCGACCGGCGAGCAGGGCTCGCCGCCGGATGGACGCGACCGCGCCCGCCTCACGCGACGTGCAGCACACTCCCGCCCGCGACCACGAGCATCCGCTCGGGCACGCGCACCAGAGCGTCGAGGGGGTTCTCGGCCTCGACGAGCACGATGTCGGCGCGCGCGCCCTCGACGAGGTCGTGCACCTCGCGCCCCACGGCCCAGGCGCCCGCGCTGGTCGCCAGCCGCATCACGCGCAGCAGGTCCTCATCGCGCGCGAGGCCCGCCGCGCGGGCGTACTGCCACGCGATACCCAGGGTGTCACCGGTGCCGTAGGGGCTCCACAGATCCCGGATGCCGTCGGTGCCGAACGCGAAGCGCACGCCGGCCGCGTCGAGCTCGGCGAGGGGCAGCTGCGGCACGCGGAGCGGGGCGACCGTAGTCATCGTGACCCCGACCTCGGCCATGGCCGCGAGCAGGTCGCGGCGACGCGCCGGGTCGAGCTGCGCGACGGCGAAGCCGTGGGCGACGTTCACGCGGCCCGCGAGCCCGAGGCGCGCGGCGCGGTCCACGAGCAGCTCGATCTGGAACGCGCCGAGCTCGGCGGGGTCGTGCAGGTGGATGTCGATGCCCGCGCCCGTGTCGGCGGCGAGCTCGGCGATCGCGTCGATCTGCCCCACCGGGTCGCGGTCGATGGTGGCGGGGTCCAGCCCGCCGATCCACTCGACGCTCGGGCGGGTCGCTGCCTCGCGCAGAAGGTCGAGGACACCGGGGCGACGGAGGATTCCGTCCTGCGGGAAGGCGACGATGCGCACGTCGAGCGCCCCCTGATAGGCGGCGGCGGCTTCGTCGACCGCGTCGATGCCGCGCAGGCCGAGCTCGGCGTCGACGTCGACGTGGGTGCGGATCGCGGTGGTGCCGTGGCGGACGAGCTCGCGCAGCACGTACGCGGAGCGCTCGAGAGAGGGGATGCCGAGGCGATCGCGCTCGGCGCGTTCGTGCCGGATGCGCCCCTCGGTGCTCCCCTCACCGCCGTAGGACTGCCAGGGCAGTCCCCACCACGACTTGTCGAGGTGGGCGTGGGCGTTCACGAGGCCCGGCAGCGCCAGCAGACCCCGTCCATCGAACTCGCGCACCCCGATCGGGGCGGTCCCGGCGGGGGTGATCGCGGTGATGATCCCGTCGGCCATCGCGATGTCGACGGGATCGCCACCCCAGGGCCGCACACGGCGGAGGCAGGTGATCTCGAGCATGGCGGGTGGGGGGAGAGCGCTCATCCCTCCAGTATCGACGCCACAGGCCCGCGGCCACCGGGGGTGTGCCCGCTGCACCGCGTCCGGTACGCGCGGACCGGACGCGGTGCCCCGCCGTAGACTCGACGACACGGAGGTGTGCATGACCGACACGACGGAGGAGACCGAGTTCTCGGCATCCATCGATCGCGCCGTCGACGTGCTCGCGGGCCGCAAGATCGCCGTGTTGACGGGCGCGGGCGTGTCGACCGACTCGGGGATCCCCGACTACCGGGGCAAGGGTGCACCCACGCGCACGCCCATGACGGCGCAGCAGTTCCTCTCGAGCGCCGACGCCCGTCGCCGCTACTGGGTGGGCAGCCACCTGGGCTGGAAGGTGTTCGCGGCCGCGCAGCCGAACGACGGCCATCGCGCCCTCGCCGATCTCGAGTCCGCGGGAGTCGCCAACGGCGTCGTCACCCAGAACGTCGACGGTCTGCACGTGCGCGCGGGCAGTGGCCGGGTGGTCGAGCTGCACGGCACGATGCGCCGGGTCGGCTGCCTCCAGTGCGGGCAGGTGTTCGACCGCCGCGATCTGGCCGAGCGCGTCGAAGCCGACAACCCCTGGATCACGCTGCCCGAGAACGTCGAGCTCGGCCCCGACGGCGACGTGACCCCGGCTTCGGCCGACGGGTTCGTCGTCCCGGTGTGCTCGGTGTGCGAGGGCACGCTCAAGCCCGACGTCGTGTTCTTCGGCGAGTACATCCCGGTCGAGAAGTTCCGCGAGGCCGAGCAGCTCGTCCACGCGAGCGAGGCTCTGGTCATCGCCGGTTCGTCGCTCGTGGTCAACTCCGGCATCCGACTGGTCGAGCGGGCGCGGCGCAGGCGCCTCCCGGTGGTCATCGTCAACCGCGGCGAGACCCGCGCCGACCAGCGCGCGGCGGTCAAGATCGACGGCGGCACGACGCACGTGCTGCGCGCTCTCGCCGACCGACTGCCGGCCCTGCTCTGAGACCCGGCTCCTCTCGCGCGGCGAACTGCCAGGCGAACGGCGACGCTGTGATCGCGCGACGACTCCGCGGCCGCATGCGCCCGCGGGGAGGGGCGGCCCGCGCCATCCGGTGCCGCGCCCACCGCCGTCACCGCTCCCGCGTGAAGCCCACCACTCCGCCGTCGAGGAACGCCCGGTGCGCCCCGCGCACGGTCATGCCGGTGAGACGCTCGATCGCGGAGGTCGCCCCGGGGCGCAGCTCGTCGTGGCGTCGCACGAAGACCTCGTGGGCGCGGGGGGCGTTCCACCCCGCGGGCAGCAGGTCGGCCGGCAAGTCGGGATCGGTGAAGGGGAAGCGGCGGTAGTCGTCGGTGAGGCGCACGCGGGCCACCAGGGCATCGTCGTCGGTCCCGCCGTCGGCCGGGCTGTCGTGCCGCGCCACGAACGTGCCGTACAGCGCGTCGAGCGCGTCGAGGTCCCACCCGCGCGCGGCGATCGATCGGTCGTGGTCGAGGTCGCCGCTGCGGCTGAGGAACACGTCGGAGCTCACGCCGTTGGTCTCCATCAGGTCGCGCGCTGCGGCCATGCGGTCGCCGGGTGCGACCCAGATCGCGGGCTGCAGCTGCCCGAAGCCCAGCCAGGTGAGCTGTTTGCGCACCTCGTCGCGGGCCGAGCGGTCGCCCGCGCGCGTCGCGATGAGCGTCCACTGGCCGCCCCACTCGCCCGACACGTGACGGAAGATGCGTTCGCGTCCCTCGTCGAGCAGCTGCCAGGCCTTGGGCGAGAGCACGTAGGTGGTCAAACGACCGTCACGGCGGGTCTCGAACCATCCCTCGGCCCGCAGGCGCGACATCACCACGCGGGTGGTGGCCGGTTCGACCTCGAAGAGCTGGAGCACGTCGCTGAGTCCGCGCAGCGGAGCCTCCCCGTCGCCGCAGTAGCGGAAGTAGTCTCCGAAGAGCGTGAAGACGAGAGAGCGGGGGCGCATGCGAGAACGTTACCCGACCATCATGTAACGAAGCTATGGCGCAGAACGCGTTTATGTTGCATACTCGTTGCGTCGTGACGGTTCGACATTCTCAGCGAGGAGGCTGACATGCGTATCGCAATCATCGGAGGCGGCCCGGGCGGGCTGCTCTTCGCCGCCCTGGCCGCGCGGAACATCCCCGGGGCTCACGTCGACCTGTTCGAGCGCAATCGCGCCGACGAGGCCTTCGGCTTCGGCGTCGTCTTCTCGAACGCGACGCAGAGCGGGGTGGATGCCGCCGACTCGGCGCTGCGCGAGACCCTCGACGCGTCGGGGGTGCGGTGGGACGCCATCCGCGTCACCGCGAAGGGCGAGACCATGACCTTCGCCGGCAACGGCATGGGCGCCGTGCTGCGCAAGGATCTGCTCGCCGCCCTCCAGCAGCGGGCCGTCGCCGCCGGGGCGCATCTGCACTTCTCCGCCCCGCGATGCATCGACGAACTCGGCGACTACGACGTGATCGTGGCCGCCGACGGAGCGAACTCGCAGACGCGCGCCGCGATCGGCGACGACACCCTGGGGGTGACGTACGAGACGGCCGCGGCGAAGTTCATCTGGTTCGCCACCGACGCCCCCTTCGAGGGCCTCACGTTCCTGCACACCCACGCCGAGGGTCTTCCCGACGACGTCGCCGGCGTCTTCGCGGCGCACGCCTATCCGATCGGCGGCGGCCTGTCGACCTTCATCGTCGAGACCGACGAAGACACCTGGCGCGCCGCCGGTCTCGACGCCTTCGCCCCCACCACTCCCCCGGGCCCGAGCGACGAGCACAGCCAGCACCGGCTCGAGCAGATCTTCGCCCCCCTCATCGGCGGCGCGCGCCTGATCGGCAACAACTCCCGGTGGGGCAACTTCCGCACCATCCGCGCGCGCAGCTGGCACCGCGGCAACGTCGCGCTGCTCGGTGACGCCGTGCACACCGCGCACTTCTCGGTGGGCAGCGGCACGAAGATGTCGCTCGAAGACGCCATCGCTCTCGCCGACGCTCTCGCGGCGCACCCCGACGACGTCGAGGCCGCGTTCCTCGCGTACGAGGGCGTGCGACAGCCGCAGGTCGCCCGCATTCAGGGCGCGGCGCGGCCGAGCCTGTCCTGGTGGGAGAACTTCGGGACGTACTTCCACGCGTTCGAGCCCTGGCAGTTCGGTTTCCACTTCTTCTCGCGCGCCCTTCCCGCGGCCAAGATCGCGCGCCGCGACCCGGATGCCGTGGACCGTGCCCTGCGACAGTGGCAGAACAGGCACGGCGCCCCGCCCCTCGAGTCGGCGGTGACGGGGCTCCTCGACAGACGTGTGCTCGACCGCGACCAGCTGCCCCCGGTCGTCACGGTCGCTGCGGGCGACGGGATCCGTCCCGACGACGCCGTGCGCGAGGCCCTCGCCGGTCACGCCGACGCGTCGGCGGTGCTCGTCACGGGCGGCAGCGCGCTCGATCGCCAGCTCACCGCCGAGGCCGCCCGCCTGCGACACGGCGTGGCGGCGATCATCGACGAGCCCGAATGCGACGAGGATCGCGCCATGACCCTTGTGCTCTCGGGCCGCGCGGATGCGGTGCTGCGATGAAGACGCGCGAGGGGACGACGCCCTGGCCCGCCGACGTCGCCGCGCGGTACCGCGCCGAGGGGCTGTGGCAGGGCCGCACGCTCGGTGACGCGTTCGCCGAAGCCGCGCACGTGCACGCCGACCGGGTCGCTCTCGTCGACGACGAGGTCTCCCTGACCTACACCGAGCTGCACGACAGGGTCGAGGCGTGCGCGGCGCGCCTGATCGATCTGGGCCTCGCCCCCGACGATCGCGTCGTCGTGCAGCTGCCGAACCACTGGACGTTCGTCGTTCTGACGGTCGCGTGCCTGCGGGCCGGGATCGTGCCGGTCATGGCGCTGCCCGCCCACCGTGAGCACGAGTTGCGGCACCTGGTCTCGGCATCCGAGGCCGTCGCGCTCGTCACTCCCGACGCCCTGCGCGACTTCGATCACCTGGCGCTCGCCCGCGCTCTACGGGCGTCGAGCCCGACCGTGCGGCACCTGATCGTGCTGAGCGACGATGACGACGCTCCCGACGCCGTCAGCCTCAGGGCCCTGTGCGCACCGTCCGACGACTCGATCCGTGGTCGGGCGCTTCCGAGGCCGGATGCCGCCGACGTCGCCGTGTTCCTGCTCTCGGGCGGCACGACGGGCCTTCCCAAGCTCATCGCCCGCACGCACGACGACTACCTCTGCAACATCGTCCTGACCTCGCCGCCCTCGGCGGTCGATCGCGACACGGTATACCTCGCGACGCTGCCCATGGGACACAACTTCCCGCTCGCGTGCCCCGGCATCCTGGGCACCCTGCTCGCCGGCGGCGCTGTCGTGCCGTTGGTTTCTCCGCGGCCCGAGCGCGCGTTCGCGGCCATCGAGCGGCACGGGGTCACCCACACCGCCGCGGTGCCCGCGGTGGTCGCCTCGTGGCTCGATCACGCCGGCGCCGTGGGGTTCGACGCGCTCGGGAGCCTCCGCGTGCTGCAGGTGGGCGGAGCGCGCCTCGCCGACGAACTGGCCGAGCGCGTCGTGAAGGGGCTGCCGGGCACGCTGCAGCAGGTGTTCGGCATGGCCGAGGGGCTCATCAACGTCACGCGGCTCGACGATCCGGTCGAGGTCGTCGTCGGTACGCAGGGGCGTCCCGTGTCGCCCCTCGACGAGCTCCGCGTGGTCGACGAGACGAGTGGGCTCGACGTCGCCCCGGGCGCACCCGGCGTGCTGCTCACCCGAGGCCCCTACACGCCGCGCGGGTACTTCGACGCTCCGGAGACGAACGCGCGCTCCTTCACCCCCGACGGCTTCTACATCACCGGCGACATCGTGCGCCGACGTCCCGACGGGAATCTCGTCGTCGAGGGACGCAGTAAAGACATGATCAACCGCGGCGGCGAGAACATCTCGGCCGAAGAGGTCGAGAATCTCGCCTACGCCCTGGCGGGGGTGCGCCTCGCCGCGGCGGTGGCCATGCCGCACGACACCCTGGGTGAGACGGTGTGCCTGTTCGCCGTGCTGTCCGACGGGCACGACCTCGATCTCGGCGCGGTGAGGGCGCACTTCGATGCCTGTGGCGTCGCGGCGTTCAAACGCCCCGACCACCTCGTGACGGTGAACGAACTGCCGTTGACGAAGGTCGGCAAGATCGACAAGAAGGCCCTGCGCGAACGTCTCGTCGCCGAGCGGTCCGCCGAGCTCACCGCATCCTGAACCGGAAGGAGCGTTCGATGTTCATCGACGCCGCGGGGCTCTCCCCCGCCGACACGTACCGTCTGCTCGTCGGATCGGTCGTGCCCCGCCCGATCGCGTGGGTGACGAGCGGGCGGGAGCCCGTGAACCTCGCCCCGTTCAGTTCGTTCACCTGGGTGAGCCAGCATCCCGCGATGCTGGGCTTCACCGTCAACAAGCGCGCGAACGGCCGCAAAGACACCGTGCGCAACATCGAGGAGCAGGGCGAGTTCGTGGTGAACATCGCCGACGAGGCGATGCTCGAAGCGCTGCACGCGAGTTCGGAATGGATGCCGCCGGAGGTCGGCGAGGCCGACCGCCTGGGTCTCGCCCTCGCGGAGTCGCGCGTCATCGGCATCCCGGGCCTGGCCGACGCCCCCGTGCGCATGGAGTGCCGATACCACTCCACGACCGCGTTCAGCCCGACGGGCGGCGAGTTCGTCGTCGGCACGGTGGTCGCCTGGTCGATCCGCGACGACGTCGTGCGGCTCGGCTCGACCGGTGCGGCCAGCATCGACACCGAACTGCTGCGGCCGATCGGCCGTCTCGCCGGCCCGCGCTACACCCCGCTCGGCGAGGTGGTCGAGCTGCCGCCGGTTCCGGGCGGGTGAATTGCTCCACGCGTGAGACCCCATGGGGTCTGCACGGGGGCCGTGCGAGACGTCGACTCACCCAGGTTTGGGAGCGGAGCGCATCGGCGTCGGACGACCTGAGGTGTCCGAGATCGAGAACGGCGATCTCGAGAACACGAAGGTCCGCACGATCCGGTGATACCCGAGGCCGACGGCGGCAGCGTCGTCATCGAGTGCGTCACGGGCGACGCCCGGGCGCATGGTTCGGCGTGGGCCCCGCGCGTGCCGTCCCGCAGTTCCGCTCGGGTGACATCCGCATGCCAGTCGCGTCGCCCGACGCGGAGCACCTCCGCGAGCGGTCGCGACGGAGCGCCCTCAGAACCAGCGTGCGATCGCCGGCAGCTCCCCACCGCCCACGACCCGCAGTCGCCGCGCACCACGGCCGGCGAGCCAGCGCGCGAGGTCGGCCGCGGCGCCCTCGACCACGGGGCCGCCCTCGCCGTACTCCCCCGGTGCGGCGTCTCGGTCGGTGGCCCGCAGCACCACCGCGCCGGGCTCGCTGCGGCGCGTCCAGGCGCGCAGGACGTCGGCGACGATCCCGTCGACCATCTCGGGCGGGAAGTCGAGGAACGAGCCGCCGTTGTCGAGGTCGACCGCGTGCACCCACACTTCCTTGGCCCGCATCCACGCCGTCTCGCGCGCGGGCACCGTGCGTCCCTGCGCGGTGACGACCTCGGCATCCCACTGCGCATCGGTGAGATCACGCCACTCGACGTCGAGGTGCACGGCGGCGTGGTCGACGAGGTGGCGCAGCGCCCGGGTCGGCAGGGTCGCGCCGAGCACGATCTCGTCCCACCGCTGCGTGTCGGAGGCGTACATGCGGTTCTCCACGCCCGTCCGCGCCCATTCGACGAGTCGGGCGACGGCGCGGGCGTTGTAGCCGACATGCGCCACGAGGTGACGACGCGTCCATCCGGGCAGCAGGCTCGGCGCGTCGAGGTCGGCGTCGTCGAGCTGCATGAGCCGCCGGGCGAAGTACGCGGTGCCCCGGCGCGCGAGATCGAGGTGCGCGTGCGGGGCGGCGTCGGCGTCGTAGCGCGCGCCCGCCCCCTGCCGCTCGCGCAGGGCGAGCTGCTCGGGGCTCAGCGGGGCGCCGCTCACGGCTCTTCCGGGACGAATCGGTTGGTCAACGTCCCGATCCCGTCGATCGCGACCTCGACCACGCTTCCGGATGCCAGATACTCGCGGGGTTCGCGGGCGTGCCCGACGCCGCCGGGGGTTCCGGTGAGGATGACGTCACCGGGGCGCAGGGTCGTGATGGTCGAGACGTACCGCACGAGGTCGACGGGGCCGTGGACCAGGTCGTGGATGTCGCCGACCTGCTTCTGCACGCCGTCGACGGTCGTGGTCATCCGGGCGTCAGAGGGGATCTCCTCGGGGGTGGCGAGCACCGGCCCGAGCGGCGTCGAGCGCTCCCATGTCTTGCCCTGCAGCCATTCGCGGGTGCGGAATTGCCAATCGCGCATCGAGACGTCGTTCGCGATGGTGTAGCCGGCGATCGCGTCTTCGGCCTCCTCGTCCGACGCACGGCGCACGGTGGCGCCGATGACGACCGCGAGCTCGCCCTCCCAGTCGACCTCGGGGCTCTCCGGCGGCAAGGCGATCTCTTCACCGGCCGCGGCGAGGGTGTCGGCGAACTTCGCGAACAGCACCGGATACTCGGGCAGCTCGCGCTTCATCTCCAGGATGTGGGCGCGGTAGTTCAGGCCGACGCACACGATCTTGCTCGGTGCCACGATCACGGGCGCATAGCGCACGGCATCCAGCGCGATCACCGCCCCCTCCAGCGACGCCACCGCCGAAGGAGTCCCGGCGCGCAGCACGGCTCCGACGTCGGCGAACCCCTCCAGCACGACAGCGCGATCGCCCTCGACACGGGCGGCGGCGGTGTCACCGTTCCACAGGATGGTGCAGAGCTTCATGGGCGGTTCCCCTCGACGACTCCGGCATACGGAGCGATCACACCGAGGGCCGGGAGAGTTGTGCGGAGCGTCATCGAAGCCTCCCCTCGTCGCGGGCCGTTCGCCCGGTGTGAATCGGAGGGATTTCTGCGGGGGGTCATCGGTCGGTCTCCTCTTCGAACTCGCGATACAGCCCCAGCCCCTCGAAGATCGGGGTGTCGCTGAAATGGAACAGGTCCAGGCGCGTTTCGGCCTGCACGCGGAAGCGGCACCAGCTGGGCACGACGAAGATGTCGCCGTGCTCGACGGTGTGCTCGGTGTCGCCGAGCAGGACCCGGCCGGCGCCGTCGAACACCTGGTAGACGTTTGAGCCGACCTCCTGTCGCACCGGCGTCGAGGCCCCCTCGCGCAGGCGGTGAAACTGCGCGCGGATGGTGGGCATGACGTCTCCCCCGGTGGTGGGGTTCGCGAAGCGCACGGCGGCGTGACCGGGACCGACGGTGGCCGGCATCCCCTCGCTCTCGAGCAGCAGCTGGTCGGTCAGGGCGGCGTCGGTGTGCTCCCAGCGGTAGGCGCCGATCGGGCTCGATACGGTGCGACGCAGGCCGGCCAGCGGCAAGAGGCCCGGATGCGCCCACAGGCGTTCCGAGCGGGAGTAGTTGGGGGTCGCCTCGTCGGTGACCCGCTCGGAACCGAACTCGAAGAACCCCGAGTCCATCTGGTAGGCGAAGGGGATGTCGAGGCCGTCGATCCACGTCATCGACTCGTCGGTCTCGTTGTGGTGCCCGTGGAAATGCCAGCCCGGGGTGAGCAGGAAGTCGCCGCGGCTCATCCGCACCGGATCGCCGTTGACGACGGTCCAGACGCCCTCGCCGGAGGTCACGAAGCGGAAGGCGTTCTGCGAATGCCGGTGCTCGGGTGCCGTTTCGCGGGGGCCGAGTTGCTGAATCGCCGCCCACAGCGTCGGCGAGATGTAGGCGCGTCCGCCCATTCCGGGGTTGGCCAGACCGATCGCACGGCGCTCTCCGCCGCGCCCGACGGGCACGAGATCGCCGGCGCGCTCGGCCAGGGGCTGCAGGGCACTCCACCGCCAGACCCATGGCAGGGCCTTGGGCTGCGGGGTCTGCGGCATGAGGTCGTCGAGCTGCGTCCACAGGGGAATGAGGTGTTGCTCGTCGAATCCTCGGTACAGGGCGCGCAGTTCGGGGGTGTCCTCGGGCTGCATCGCGTTCTCGACCGGGGTGATGGTCTCGCTCATCGGTCCTCCTCGACGTCGGCGTGGTTCCAGGTTGCATTACTTTGCTTCGTTGCGCAACGCACTTTTGTCACACGTTTCGACGAGGCGAGACATTTCCCTTGCGCAAGACACGAATCTGTTACACCATGTCGCCACGGGATGCCGCGGCACGGCGCCACGGCCCCGGTGAGAGCATCGACGCCGATCTGCAAGGAGGCAGAGCATGTCCGAACTCGAGCACCACGCGACCACTTCGTCCGATGGCACTCCCATCTCGTACTTCCGCCGCGGCCGGGGGCCCGCGCTCGTGGTGACGCACGGGAGCATCGCGACGAAGGAGCAGTGGATCCCCGTCAGCGAAGCGCTCGCCGAGCACGTCACGCTCTACGTGTACGACCGACGCGGCCGCGGCGGCACCGGGGATGCCGGTGACTACTCCCTCGCCCACGAGGTCGCCGACATCGCCGCGATGAGGGAGGTCGCCGGCCCCGGAGCACACCTCCTGGGCCACTCGTTCGGCGCCCTCGCCACCCTCGCCTACGCGCGCGAGCACGGCCTCGGCGGCGGCACTCTCCTCGCCTACGAGCCTCCGCTCGCCGTGCAGGGCCCCGTCGCGGGCGACCGCCTCGCCGGATACCGAGAACTCGTGGATGCCGGTGACCTCGACGCCGCCCTCGAGTACGCGCTGGTGAACTTCGTGCGCGTGCCCGCCGAGGCGATCCCGTTCATCCGCGAGACACCGCTGTGGGGCGCCAGCGTGCCCCTGACCCCCACGTGGGTGCGCGAGCTCGCCGAGATCGACGCCCTCGGCAGCGACCTCGCGCCCTACGCGGAGATCGACGACCCCACCCACCTCATCGCGGGCACGGCGACCACGTCATTTCTGTATCAGTCCGCTCACGATCTGGCGAACATCATCCCCGGCGCGGGCATCACCGACATCGAGGGCGCCGACCACTTCGCGCATCTCGCCGATCCGCGAGGCTTCACCCGCGTCGTGGTCGACGCGCTCGATACCGCCGCGGTCGTTCGGTAACCCCCGCCCCCAGGACCGGCCCCCGGCGCGTGCCCCGACCGCGCCGGGGGCCCCACGAGTCTGGACGGTTCCGCCGTCCGACGGAGCGCTCGGGCGCCCGGAGCCTCCGCACGCGGTGCGAGGGAGCGGGCGGCGGGGTACAGGCGGCGGGATGCGCACCCCACCCCCGGGTTAGGCTCGAACGGTGACCATCCTGACTCTGGTGCGACATGGCGAGACCGCGTGGAACTACGAGGGGCGGATCCAGGGCTCGACCGACATCCCCCTGAACGACACCGGTCGTCTGCAGGCGCGGGGCATCGCCGACACGCTCGCCGCCGAGTACGCGGGGCGCGACGTCATCGTCGTGTCGAGCGACCTGGGTCGTGCCGCCGAGACCGCCGACATCATCGCCGCGGCCCTGGGCACCACCGTGTCGCGCCGTTTGCCCGGATTGCAGGAGCGCTCGTACGGCGACGCCGAGGGGATGGACGCCCCGACCTTCTACCGGACCTACGGCCCGTGGCACGCGGCCGACGTCCCCGGCGCCGAGACCTGGCCGGTGGTGCGCGAGCGCGCCCTCACCGCGATCGCCGAGGCCGTGGCATCCGCTCCCGCGGGTGTCGACGTGATCGCCGTCGCCCACGGCGCACTCATCCGCGAGGTCATCATGTTCGCCACCGACGGGGAGTTTCCCCGCGAGGGCGAGCGCCTGCCGAACTGCTCGGCGACGACGTTCCGCCTCGAAGGCGACCGCTGGGAGATGCTGGCCTACGCCGGCGTCGCGAGCTGAGATCCCCGTCTCCGCACAGACCCGGCGTCACGTGAGAACCTGAGGGATCTCCTCACTCCCCCGCGCGCGCCACCACCGAACGCGCGTGCCGCAGGATCGGCTCGTCGATCATGCGTCCCTCGTAACGGAACACGCCCCGCTCCCCCTGTGCCGCGTCGAGGACGCCCCGTGCCCACGAGATGAGATCGGCGCTCGGGGCGTATGCCTCGCGGATCGTCGCGACCTGCCCCGGGTGGATGCACGCCGTGGCGGCGAACCCGGAGGCAGCGGCATCCCGAGCCTCCTCGGCGAGCCCCTCCAGGTCGGCGATGTCGACGTGCACGGCGTCGATGGCCCGCTTGCCGAACGCCCCCGCGGCCAGCAGCACGCGTGCCCGCGCGACGCGTGCGACGTCGCGGTAGCCCCCGTCGTCACGGCGGCTCGACGTACCGCCCAGGCTGGCGACGAGGTCTTCCGCACCCCACATCAGCGCCACGACCTGCGGGAGCGCCGCGAGCTGCTCGGTGTTGACGATCCCTCGCGCCGTCTCGCACAGAGCGATCACCTCGAACCCGCCTGTGGGATCGAGGGATGCCGGCGTCTCGGCCTTCGCGACCATCACGCGCCGCACGCGCGTGAGCGCCAGCGCATCGAGGTCGAGCGCGAAGTCCGGTGTCTCCGGTGCGTTCACCCGCACGATCACGCGCTCGGGGTCGGGATCGGCGGCGATCATCGCCTCGCGCGCCGATGCCTTCGCCTCTGCGGACACGGCATCCTCGAGGTCGAGGATCGCGGCATCCGCCCGCTCGAGGGCCTTCGGCAGCCGTTCGGGGCGATCGGCCGGAACGAACAATAACGCGGGTCCGAGGACGAACGCGCGTGTTGCCGAGCGGGCATCGGAGTGAATCCCGCTCATGCCCGCCCCTCGCTCGCCCAGACCAGCACCGTGCGGGTGGCGGTGGCCACGACCTCGTCGTTCTGCGAGCGCCCGGTGTGCGCCATGACGACCACGCCCTGCCCCTGGCGGGAGGCGGAGGGCCGCACCGACACGATCTCGGTCTCGGCGGCCAGGGTGTCGCCGACGAACAGCGGCGCGGGAAAGCTCACGTCGGTCAGCCCCAGCTGCGCCACGAGTGTTCCCTGCGTCAGCTGCGCGACGGAGAGGCCGACGAGGGTCGACAGCGTCCACATCGAGTTGACCAGGGGACGACCGAAAGGCTGGGTCGCCGCATAGGCGGAATCGAGGTGCAGGGCCTGCGCGTTCATCGTCAGGGTCGTGAACAGGACGTTGTCGGCATCGGTCACGGTGCGCCCGGGGCGGTGCGCGTACCTCTCGCCGACGATGAACTCCTCCAAATACAGGCCGCGCTGCTCGATCATGCGGCAACGGTACCCGCGAGCCCCAGCGCGCGCGAGATCACCATGAGCTGCACCTCGGTGGTGCCCTCTCCGATCTCGAGGATCTTCGAGTCGCGGTAGTGCCGCGCCACGGGGTACTCGTTGATGAATCCGTTGCCGCCGAACACCTGTGTCGCATCCCGCGCGTTCGCCATCGCGGCGTCGCTCGCGGTCATCTTCGCCACGGCTGCATCGACCGTGAAGGGCTTGCCGGCGTCGCACAGCCGCGCGGCGTGCACCCACGCCAGGCGCGCGGTGTGGACGCGGGCGTGCATGCGCGCGAGCAGGAACTGCATGCTCTGGCGCGTCGACAGCCGCTCGCCGAAGACGGTGCGGCTGCGGGCGTAGTCGACGGCGGCCTCGAGGCACCCCTCCGCGGCCCCCGTGGCGAGCGCCGCGATCGCGACGCGGCCTTCGTCGAGCGTGCGCAGGAAGTTCTTGAACCCGTGCCCGCGCTCGCCGAGCAGGTTGGCCTCGGGCACTCGCACGCCGTCGAAGGTCAGCGGGTGGGTGTCGGAGGCGTTCCAGCCGACCTTGTCGTACGCGGGGCCGACGGTGAAGCCGGGCGTGCCGTTGGGCACGATGATCGTCGAGATCTCGGAGCGCTCGCCCGTGCGGCCGGTGACGGCGGTGACGGTGACGAACCGGGTGATGTCGGTGCCGGAGTTGGTGATGAACTGCTTCGACCCGTCGATCACCCACTCGCCGCCCTCGAGCGTCGCGGTGGTGCGGGTGGCCCCGGCGTCGCTGCCCGCCTCGGCCTCGGTGAGTCCGAATCCGGCGAGGGCACGACCCGCGACGAGGTCGGGCAGGTACCGGGCCTTCTGATCCTCGGTGCCGTAGCGGTAGATGGGCATGGCGCCCAGCCCTACGCCCGCCTCGAGGGTGATGGCCATCGACTGATCGACGCGCGCGATGCCCTCGATCGCGACGCAGAGGCTCGCGTAGTCGCCGCCCTGTCCGCCGACCTCCTCGGGGAAGGGCAGCCCGAACAGCCCGAGCTCGCCCATCTGCTCGACCAGATCGAGGGGCAGCTCGTGCGCACGGTCGGCTTCGTACGAGCGCGGCGCGATGACCTCGTCGGCGAACTCGCGCACCATCGCGCTCAGTTCGCGCTCGTCGTCGGTGAAGGCCTGCTGGCTGTCGATGCTCACGGGAGGGTCTCCTTGTGGGAAGGGATGGTGGCGGATGCCGGGCTGGGGGCGGGTGCCGGGACGGGCGCGGATGCCGGGCTGGGGGCGGATCCCGGGGTGCCGGCGGATGCCGGGGTGCCGGCGTGATCGCGGGGCCCGGGGACGCCCGGGGGCACCGCGTCGGCGCGCACATCCTCCGCGATCCGCACATCCTCAGCCCCACCCGCCGCCCCCGCAACGGAGGTTGCGCGAATCGCTGAAGTCCTGCTCGCAACACCAGCGCGATCGTGGGGCCCAGGGACGCCCGGGCGCATCACGTCGGCGCGCATGTCCTCCGCGACGCCGACGCGATCGTGGGGCCCGGGGACACCCGGGGGCACCACGTCGGCGCCCACATCCTCCGCGACCCGCACATCCTCAGCCCCACCCGCCGGCCCCGCGACGGAGGTTGCGCGAATCGCTGAGGTTCTGCTCGCACTGCCGGCGGATGCCGAGGCTCCGGCGTGACCGTCGGGCTCGGAGACCGCGGGGGTCACCGTCGCGACGACCGCGTCGCGGGCGACCTGCGCGCCCGTCGCCGTGTGCAGCCGCACGATGCCGGCGTGTGGTGCGGTGACCGTGTGCTCCATCTTCATGGCCTCGATCGTGACGAGCCGGGCACCGGCCTCGACGGCGTCCGCGTCGGCGACGTGCACCGCGACCACGGTGCCCGGAAGGGGGGCGACGAGGTCGGGGGTCACGGCCCTGGGGCCGCGGCCCGCGGTGGTTCGGCGACGCTCGGCGGCGGCCCGGCGCGAGACGAGACGCAGGCGGTGCGCGACGCCGTCGGCGTGCACCCAGTACTCGACCGGACCGCCCGTCACACGGGCATCGGCCTCGGCCGGACTGACCAGGTGCACACGGCCGCCGTCGTCCTCGAGCGCCAGCGTCCGAGCGGGCGTCGCTCCCCCGGCACGCCAGGCTCCGACGCGACGCCACACCGAGCCGTCGCCCGGGGTCTCGGCATCCGCCCTCGCCCGCTCGGCCACCGCGGCCAGCGCGGTCGGCGACGGTTCTGGGGCCACGGGGGTCCCCCGCCGGTCCAGCAGCCCGGTGTCGAGATCCCCCGCGCGCACGGCGGCGTCGGCCAACAGCGCCCGCAGGTCGGCGATGTTCGTGTCGACGCCGAGCACGACCGTCTCGGCCAGCGCCGCGTCGAGGCGGGCGATCGCGCTCTCGCGATCGGGGCCGTGCGCGATGACCTTGGCGATCATCGGGTCGTACAGCGAGCTGACGACGCTTCCCGTCTCGACGGCGCTGTCGACGCGAGCGGATCCCGGATGCCACAGACTCACGGTCCCGGTCGAGGGCAGGTAGCCGCGCGAGGGCGTCTCGGCGTACACGCGCGCCTCGATCGCGTGTCCCTCGAGGCGGATCTCGGGCAGATCCAGCGCGAAGCCCGCCGCGACCCGCAGTTGCTGCTCGACGATGTCGATGCCGGTGACCATCTCGGTCACGGGGTGCTCGACCTGCAGGCGCGTGTTCATCTCGATGAAGAACGGCTCGTCGAGCCGGTCGCCCGCGACCAGGAACTCCACGGTGCCGGCACCGAGGTAGCCGACGCTCCGCGCCGCGGCCACAGCCGCCTCCCCCAGACGCGCGCGTGTCTCGGGGTCGACCACCGGCGACGGCGCTTCCTCGATCACCTTCTGGTGCCGCCGCTGCAGGGTGCACTCGCGCTCGCCGAGCGAGAGGGTGGTGCCGTGCGCGTCGGCGAGCACCTGCACCTCGATGTGGCGGGGGCGCTCGAGCAGGCGCTCGAGCAGCAGGGTGTCGTCGCCGAAGGCCGCGGCGGCGACCCGGCGGGCGGTCGCGAGGGCGTCGGCGAGGTCGGCGGGGCCCGTCGCGATCGTCATGCCCTTGCCGCCCCCGCCGGCGGAGGGCTTCACGAGCAGCGGGTATCCGACCCGGTCGGCCTCGGCGGCGATCTCGTCGTCGCTCAGCCCCATTGCGGAGAAGCCCGGCACGGTCGGCACGTCGTGCGCCGCGACGTGCTCCTTCGCGCGGATTTTGTCGCCCATCACCTCGAGCGCCTCGACTCCCGGGCCGACGAACACGATCCCGGCCGCGGCGCACGCGCGCGCGAAACCGGCGTTCTCGCTAAGAAAGCCGTAGCCCGGGTGCACGGCCTCCGCGCCCGAGGCCACCGCGGCGGCCACCACCGCGTCGACGTCGAGATACGACGGCACGCGCACGGCGCGGTCGGCCTCACGGGCGTGGGGGGCGTCGGCATCCGCATCGGTGAAGACCGCGACCGAGCGGATGCCGAGACGCCGCAGCGTCCGGAACACCCGGCGCGCGATCTCGCCGCGGTTGGCGACGAGAACGGACGCGAACATCCGGGGCGCGTCGGCACCGGAGCGCGGGGTCGACGTCACGACCGACGCCGGCGGGCTGGAGATCTCGGTCATCTCGCTCACATCCGGAAGAGCCCGAAGGCTCGGTCTGCCAGCGGCACCCGGCTGACGACATCGAGGGCGAGCCCGAGCATCGTGCGGGTGTCGGCGGGGTCGATCACGCCGTCGTCCCAGAGCCGGGCGGTGGCGTAGTAGGGGCTGCCCTGCTCTTCGTAGCGTTCGCGGATGGGCTGCTGGAACGCCTGGTCGTCGGCATCCGTCCACTCCTGACCGCGCGCGGCGCGCTGCTCGCGCGTGACGGTCGAGAGGACGGAGGCCGCCTGCGCCCCGCCCATGACCGAGATGCGGCTCGACGGCCAGGTCCAGAGGAATCTCGGGTCGTACGCGCGCCCGCACATCGCGTAGTTGCCGGCGCCGTACGAGCCGCCCACGAGCACCGTGAGCTTGGGGACGCGGGTGGAGGCGACGGCGGTGACCATCTTGGCGCCGTCTTTCGCGATGCCGCCGGCCTCAGCATCGCGCCCCACCATGAACCCGGTGATGTTCTGGAGGAAGAGCAGGGGGATGCCGCGCTGATCGGCGAGCTCGATGAAGTGCGCGGCCTTGAGGGCGGACTCGCTGAAGAGCACGCCGTCGTTGGCGATGACGGCGACGGGGTGTCCGTGCAGGCGAGCGAAGGTCGTGATGACGCTCTCGCCATAGAGCGCCTTGAACTCGTGCAGGGAATCGGCGTCGACGAGGGTGTCGATGATCGCGCGCAAGTCGACGGGCTGCGAGACGTCGGCGGGGACGATGTCGTAGAGCTCTTCGGGGGCGCGTGCCGGGGGCGCTTGTTCGACCACGTCCCATACCGGGGCGGCCGTCGGCGGCAGAGTGGCGACGATGTCCCGCACGATCTCGAGCGCGTGCTCGTCGTCGTCGGCGAGGTGGTCGACCACCCCCGAGCGGCGGGCGTGCAGATCACCGCCGCCGAGCTGTTCGGCGGTGACGTCTTCACCGATCGCGGCCTTGACCAGGGGCGGTCCGCCCAGGAACACCGTGCCCTGGCCGCGCACGATGACGCTCTCGTCGCTCATCGCGGGGACGTAGGCGCCGCCCGCGGTGCACGAGCCCATGACGGCGGCGATCTGCGGGATGCCGAGGGCCGACAGCTGCGCCTGATTGCGGAAGATGCGGCCGAAGTGATCGCGGTCGGGGAACACCTCGTCCTGCATCGGCAGGAAGGCCCCGCCCGAGTCGACGAGGTAGACGCAGGGCAGGCGGTTCTCGCGGGCGATGTCCTGCGCGCGCAGGTGCTTCTTCACCGTGAGCGGGAAGTAGGCTCCGCCTTTCACGGTCGCGTCGTTCGCGAGCACCATGACGTGGCGCCCGTGCACGAGCCCGATCCCCGCGACAACGCCGGCTCCGGGCGCCTCGCCGTCGTAGAGGCCGTGGGCCGCGAGCGGGGCGACCTCGAGAAAGGGGCTGCCCTCGTCGAGGAGCCGGTCGATGCGCTCGCGCGCGAGGAGTTTGCCGCGGCCCGTGTGCCGTTCGCGCGCGGTGTCCGAGCCGCCGCGGGCTGCGCGGGCCAGGATCGCGCGGAGCTCTTCGACGAGGCCGCGTTGGGTCGGCGCGGGTGCGGCGGTGTCGATGACCGGTGCTGTGCTCATGGCGGCTCCGTCTCGGTGCCGCATCGTCGACGGCACCGTCGTTCCCGTCGGGGTCGTTCCCGCGGGGTGGGGTTTCAGTTAATGTTGGCTAACTGAAATGCCAGGCTAACCCGAGCGGATGCCGATGACAAGAGCGAACGAGGGCCCCCCGGCGATCGCCGGTACGCCACGAGCCGACGCGGCGACTCCCCCCGCCCCCGCGGGCACGGCGCGCGACCGCGCCAAGGCCGATCGCCGCGCGGCCCTGCTCGCCGCCGCGGCCCGCCTCTTCGCCGAACGCGGCTTCGACGGCGTCACCCTCGGCGACATCGGCGAAGCGGCGGGGGTGAGCGGCCCCGCCGTGTACCGGCACGTCTCCAGCAAGCAGGCGCTGCTCGGCGCGATCCTGGTCGACGTCAGCGAGCGGTTGCTGCGGGGCGGACGTGGGGTCGGACACGATCCCCAGACACCCGACGACCGTCTCGCGCGATGCAGCCCCGACACACCCGCCCCGGCGTTCGAGAACCCCGGTCACGGGACCGCCCCCCGCCCGACGAAAGGCCCGGGCGGCGTCCTCGAAGCCCTGGTCGACTTCCACGTCACGTTCGCGCTCGCCGAGGCCGACGTGATCCGCGTGCAGGATCGCGACCTCGACCGCCTTTCCCCCGACGACCGTCGCGCCGTCCGCGACCTACAGAACGCGTACGTCGCCGTCTGGACGGCGGCTCTCGCCGCGCGGAATCCGGATGCCGAGTCCCCGGCCGAGCGCCGCGTGCGCGCCCTCGCGTGCTTCGGCCTGATCAACTCCACGCCGCACAGTGTGCGGGGCGTGCCCGCGTCACGCGTCCGCCCCACCCTGACCCGCATGGCTCTGGCGGCGCTGACGGCGTGAGCTGCGGCATCCGCCCGCCCCTTCATCGCCGCGAGTGTCCAAGAAACCCGGACGCCCCCGACATCGCGCCCGGATGTTCTGGACACTCAACGGGAACACGCACCCACACCCCCGGCACGGCGTCCGGGTGCCCTGAACACTCGATCAGGCGTCACCCCGGCTCCCACTGCCCGCGAGCACGAACCGGGGCCCGCGCCACCGGCTCAGCGCAGCAGCATCGCCCGCCCAGGCTCGCGAAGCACTCCGGCGACGTCGGTGAGGAAGCGCGCGGCCTCGGCCCCGTCGACCAGCCGGTGGTCGAACGAGAGGCTGAGGGTGAGCACATCGCGCAGCGCGATCTCGCCGTGGTGCTCCCAGGGGGTGCGCCGCAGGGCGCCGACGGCGAGGATTCCGGCCTCGCCCGGGTTGAGGATCGGGGTTCCGGCATCCACTCCGAACACACCCACGTTGGTGATCGAGAAGGTTCCGCCGGTCATCGCGGCGGGGGCGGTGCGCCCGGCGCGGGCGGTGGCAGCGAGTTCGGCGATCGTGTCGGCCAGGTCGACGAGGTCGAGACGGTCCGCGTCGGCGATCACCGGAACCACCAGTCCCCGGTCGGTCGCGGCGGCGATCCCCAGGTTCACGTAGTGGTGCTCGACGATCTCTCCGGCCGCCCCGTCCCACTTCGCATTCAGTGCGGGAGTCCGCCCGAGAGCGAGGCACACCGCCTTCGCCACGATCGCGAGCAGCCCGATTCTGTGCCCGTCCAGTGCACGGTCGGTTTTGAGGGATGCCAGCAGCTCGGTCGTCGCGGTCGCATCCAGCGTGAGGAAGGTCGTCGCGTGCGGGGCGGTGAACGCGCTCTGCACCATCGCCGCCGCCGTGTGCTTGCGCACCCCGCGGATCGGCGTGCGCGTGACCCGGTCTCCCGGCGAGGGGGGAACGCTGGCGTGAGGCACCGCGGCATCCGGCGGCGACACCGCGGCACGGGCGAGGTACTCCTCGATGTGCGCTCGTGTGACCATCTCGCCCGGATGCGCAGCCGCGACGAGCACCAGGTCGACCCCGTGGTCCTTCGCGAACTTGCGCACCGGAGGCGTGGACCGCGGACGCTCGACCGGGAGGTCGATCGGACCCGTCCGCACGATGTCGTGCGGGGCCGCCTCGCGTACGGCGTGGTCGGTGTCGAGCGTGACGGTTCCGGCCCCGCGGGCGCGGCGGCGCGGGCGGGTGCCCGAGCTCGGCGCGGCGCCGTAGCCGACGAGGTTGGGCGTCGCCCGTTCTCCCTCTCCCGCACTCGGAGCCGTCGTGCGGATGTCGGCGGCGACACGCCGTTCGGCAGGGTCCGAAAGCGGCGTGTCGCCGCCCGACTCCGCAGGACGGTCGGCCGATCCACCCGCGGACCGCGACGAACCCGTCGTCTGACCCTCGGTCCGTGCCGCGACACCCTGCCCCGCGGTAGCCTGCCCCGCGGTAGCCTGCCCCGCAGGCACCTGTCCCGCGACGGCCTGCCCCGCGGGCGCCTGCCCCGCGGGCATCTGCCCCGCGACAGCCTGGCCCGCGACCGCCTGCCCCGCGGGCGCCGAGGTGCCGGCATCCGCCCCCTCGACGGCGAACGACACGAGGGGCGAACCGACCTCGACCGTGTCTCCGGCCGCGGCGTGCAGACCCTGCACGGTGCCCGCGTAGGGCGAGGGGATCTCGACGATAGCCTTGGCCGTCTCGACCTCGGCGATGGTCTGGTTGAGGGCGACGGTGTCGCCCTCCGACACGTGCCACTGCACGATCTCGGCTTCGGGAAGACCCTCGCCGAGATCGGGGAGGCGGAACTCCGCGATCATCGAACTCCCCCTCCGCTCGTCTCGACGGCGCTCTCGTGCGACCCGCGCTCCCGCACCCGGTCGACCGCGTGCAGGATCCGATCCAGATCCGGCACGTGGTGCTTCTCGAGCTTCGAGGGCGGATACGGGATGTCGTGCCCGGTCACACGCTGTGGCGGCGCCTCGAGGTAGTGGAAGCACTGCTCGGTGATGCTCGCGACGAGCTCGGCCCCCACCCCCGCCTCGCGGGCCGCCTCATGGGTGACCACGACCCGACCGGTTTTGCGGACGGATGCCGCGACCGTGTTCATGTCGATCGGCGAGAGCGAGCGCAGGTCGATGACCTCGAGCGAGATCCCCTCGTCCTCCGCGGCGAGCGCGGCGTCGAGAGCCGTGCGCACCTGGGCGCCGTAGGTGACGATCGTCGCGTCGGTGCCCTCGCGGGCGACGCGGGCGAGGTGCATCGGCGGAGCGTCGGCGAGGTCGACATCCAGATCGACCTCGCCCTTGGAGTGATACAGACGCTTGGGCTCGAAGAAGATGACCGGGTCGTCGGAGGCGATCGCCTGCCGCAGCATGACGTACGCGTCCTGCGGGTTCGACGCCGCGACCACGCGCAGCCCGGCGGTGTGCACGAAGTACGCCTCGGGCGACTCGGAGTGATGCTCGGCTGCTCCCACTCCCCCGGCCCACGGGATGCGGATCACCAGCGGCATCCGGATCCGCCCGTTGCTGCGGTAGTGGAGCTTGGCGACCTGGCAGACGATCTGATCGAACGCCGGGTAGACGAAGCCGTCGAACTGGATCTCGACGACGGGGCGGTAGCCGCGCAGGGCGAGGCCGACCGCGGTCCCGACGATCCCGGCTTCGGCGAGCGGGGTGTCGACCACGCGGTGCGCGCCGAAACGCTGCTGCAGGCCGTCGGTCACGCGGAAGACGCCGCCGAGCTTGCCGATGTCCTCGCCCATGAGCAGGACTTTCTCATCGCCGTCCAGAGCGCGGGACAGGCCCGCGTTTATCGCGGAACCGAGGGTGAGGGAAGTCATCGCGACGCCTCCCTGCTTCCTGTCGCCGTACCGGTCGTGGTGGACATCGTCATCGCGAACCCTCCCCTTCGAAGCCGGCCATGTACTCGACGTACTCCGCCCTCTGCCGCGCGAGCCCGGCGTGGGGTTCCGCATACACGTGGTCGAACATCGTCTCGGGTGCGCGCGTCGTCGCCCCGATGCACGCCGCGCGCACCTCGGCGGCGAGCGCGTCGGCGGCACGGGCGACCTCGGCCATGCCGGAATCGTCCAGCATCCCCTCGGCGCGCAGGTACGCCTCGAGCCGCGCGATGGGGTCGCGCTGCGCCCACTCCTCGACCTCGGCGGCATCGCGGTAGCGGGTGGGGTCGTCGCTCGTGGTGTGGGGTCCCATGCGGTAGGTCACGGCCTCGATGAACGAGGGACCCTCACCGCGTCGAGCGCGATCGAGGGCCCACCGCATCGCGGCGACGCAGGCGAGGGCGTCGTTGCCGTCGATCCGGAGGCTCGGGATGCCGAACCCCGGCGCTCGACCCGCGATGGGGTACTTCGCCTGGACGGTGACGGGTTCGCTGATCGCCCACTGATTGTTCGAGCAGACGAAGACGACGGGGGCGCGGAACGACGAGGCGAAGACCATCGCTTCGTTGACGTCGCCCTGGCTGGTCGCCCCATCGCCGTAGTACGCGACCGCGACGTCGGAGGAGCCGTCGCGCTGGGCGCCCATCGCCCAGCCGGTGGCGTGCAGCGACTGCGCGCCGATGATGATCTGGGGAGGAGCGGCGTTGATCGACGTGTGGTCGTAGGCCGAGTGCTCCTCGCCGCGCCACGCGAGCACGTAGTCGGCGGGCTTGGCGCCACGCCCGAGCAGCACGCCGTGCTCGCGATAGCTGGGGAAGACGAAGTCGCCGGGGGCGAGGGCGTGGGCCGTGCCCACCTGGGTGGCCTCCTGTCCGCGGCACGGAGCCCACAGCGCCAGCTGGCCCTGACGTTGGAGGGCGACGCCCTCGGCATCCAGTCTGCGGGTGAGGACCATGTCGCGGTGCAGGGCGCGCAGCTCGTGCGGCGAGAGGTCGGCGACCCAGGGGTCGAGGGTGTCGTCGGCGATCCGGGAGCCGTCGGGCTCGAGAAGGCGGAGCACGTCCTCGGGGGCGTCGTGATCGTCGGCGCTTCCCGCAGAAGAGCCTCGCGTCTGGGTGTACGTCATCGTCATCCCTCCGTGCTGCCCGGGCTCCTCGTGAGAGCGGGGGCGTATGGATGCCGGCAGCACCGCCGACGAGGCCGACCGTACGCGCGGAACGCACCCCGCTCAAGACCTCGCCGTCACATTGAGCATCGTGCCCACCGCGAACGACCTTCGCGCTGCTAATGTTTCGCACCATGAGCAAGCTCGACGCGGTCGACCTCGACCTCCTCCGCGCCCTGTCCGCCGATCCGCGCGCCACCGTCGTCGCCCTCGCCGAGAAACTCGGGCTCTCCCGCAACACCGTCCAGGCGCGCATGAGCCGCCTGGAACGCGGGGGTGTCTTCCTGTCGTACGAACGCACGCTGTCGGCGGAAGCCCTCGGCTTCCCGATCGAGGCGTTCCTGCAGGTGACCGTCCGTCAGGCCGAGCTGCCGGTGATCCGCGCCGAGCTCGCCAAGGTTCCCGAGGTCCTGCAGGCGCACGGGCTGAGCGGGCAGGTCGATCTGCTCGTGCGGGTCGCGTGCCGCGACACCCAGCACCTGTTCGACACCGACGCCCGCATCCTCGCGATCGAGGGCGTCGAGCGCACCGAGACGTCTCTCGTCATGGGCGAGGTCATCGGCTACCGCGTGGGCCCGTTGATGCAGCTGGCGCGCGACGAGATCTAGCGTCGGCGCCGGGGGTCGCCGATCTCACGGCGCCGAAACCCTCCGTCTACGGCGCCGGGATCACCGGAATGCTCGCCGTCTCGGTCTTCTGCTCGGTCGGGCTCCCGGCATCCATCCGCACGAGAACCACGCCCACGAGGATCAGCGCTCCGCCCGCGAACTGGACCGGCGCCGGTGTCTCACCGAGCAGCAGCCACGCGAACCCCAGCGCGAACAGTACCTCGCTGAGCCCCACGAAAGAGGCCAGCCGCGCGCCGATGAGCGGCACCGCGATGACCCCGAGCGCGTAACCGACGGTGGTCGCGACACCGCCCACCCACAGCAGAGGCAGGATGCCGGGAAGCTCGAGCCCCGCGAGCGACACGGTGATCGAGGGTGCCGCGAAGGGCAGCACTCCGGTGAGCACCAGCACCCCCATAAGCAGTGCCCCGGTGAGCAGGCCGCCGGCGGCGAGAGCCAGGGGCGGGAGGTCGTCGCCCGCGCGCCCGGCGATGACGAAGTACGCCGCCGCGCACACCGCGGCGCACAGCGCGAAGAGCGTGCCAAGCAGGTCGAACCGTGCACCGCTGATGTCGACGACGAGCACGAGACCGGCCATCGCCACGACGGACCCGATCAGCACGGCCCTCGACGGCGAGCGGCGGGTGCGCACCCACACGGCGATGACGATGAGCACCGGCGCGATGTACTGGATGAGCAGGGCGACGGCCACCGGCATCCGCTGCATCGCGGCGAAGTAGAACAGCTGGCATCCGGCGACGGCGGTCAGACCGAACGACACGATCAGCAGCCCGTGGCGGCGCAGGAACCCGCGCTGCCGGAGTACCGCGCGCACGAGCGCGGGCGAGAGCAGCAGCGCCGCGAGCCCCATGCGCACCAGGAGCACCGCTCCCAGCGACCAGCCGCCGTCGAGCAGGGGTTTGACGAACGGCCCGCTGGAGGAGAACGCCAAGGCCGAGGCCACGGCGATCGCGAGGCCGGTGACGGCGGTGGAGCCGCGGTGGGTGGGACGCGGGAGGGTCACGGAGGACGTGGTCATGCGGGCCTGCTGTCACGAGTGAAGGGGGTTTACACTCGTGACAGTACGGCCTCTACCTGTCAGGAGTCAACGTGGTCTTCATCCGTGACACCGAACTCGTGCTGCGCGCCGCCGTCGAGCTCGTCAACACCCTGCCCCACACGGAGGTCAGCGGCGTCGACACCCTCGTCGACGCCTCCGACCTCGAGGCCTTCACCGGCCGCCACGGCTACACCGGCTCGCGCACGCGCGACGCCCGCGAGCTCGCCGACGTCCGCGGCATCCGGCCCCGCATCCTGGAGCTGTGGAGCGCGGATCGCGACGCGGCAGCCCCCCTCGTCAACGCGATGCTCGCCGACGGGCGGGCGCTCCCCCAGCTCGTGCGTCACGACGGCCTCGACTGGCACATCCACGCGAGCGACCCGGCGGATCCGCTGGCCACGCGCATCCTCGTCGAGACGGCGCTCGCCTTCGTCGACGTCATCCGCGCCGACGAGTACGACCGCGTGCGCGTGTGCGACGCCGACGACTGCAACGGCGTGTACGTCGACTTCTCCAAGAACGGATCGAAGCGGTACTGCGACGCGGGCAACTGCGGCAACCGCATGAACGTCAACGCCTATCGCAAGCGCAAGGCGCACACGCCCTCCTGACCGGACGCGGTCTCGCGCTCGGCCCGATTCCGGGGCCGAGCGCTCCGCGCGACTACTCCACGAACTCCCGGATCGCGGATGCCGCCGCCTCCGGCGTCTCGTAGTGGATCAGGTGCCCGACCTCGGGGATCTCCACGAGCCGCGCATCGGGGAACAACGTCGCCAGGTGACGCTCGGCCTCGATCGGGGTGATGTCGTCCTTCTCGGCCGCGATGAGAAGCGTCGGCTGCACGATGCGCGGGGCGAACTCGCGCACGTCGTGCGAGACGCTCGTGACGAAGGCCTCGTGCAGCACGTCGCGGTCGGCGAAGCGTGAGAAGTACTCGTCGTGCTGCTCGTGCACGAAACGGCGCAGGTCGGGGTCGCGGGTCTTGGCCATGGCGTTGCTCATCACGCGCACGATGAGGCCGTTGCGCAGCAGCGCGTCGCCGAGCACGCGCGGGAGCCTCGCCCCGACCAGGTAGTAGAACACGGCGAGACGAGTCAGAATGCCTCGCGGGCCCTCGAGGGCTGGGGCCCCGATGGGGTTCACGAGAATGAGCTTCGGTGTCGACAACCCGCCCGCCACCGCCGCGGACGCCACGATCGAGCCGAACGAGTGGCCGAGCACGACGGCATCCGGAGCGACCTGCTCGACGAACGCCCGCAGCCACGCGGCGTAGGTGTCGAGATCGTGGGGGCGGCCGACGAACGGAGCGGTCTCGCCGAACCCGGGAAGGTCGGGAGAGATGACCCGGATGCCGGGAAGATGCGCCACGACCGGATCGAGCCCGTGGTGCTCACCGCGGAAGCCGTGCACCGCCACGATCGTCGTTCCGGCGTCGTCGTCGCCGTAGACCCAGTACGCCGTGGTCCCCCCGAGAACCCGCGCCTCGCGCCGCGCGACGGGGATCTGGGCGAGGCGTTCGGCGTAGGGGTTCGGCATGCGTCGAGTCTACGAGGGGGGACACACGACTCTGATCGAGCGCTCTTCATCATCCACCCCGCTCTGCGCGCCTCGACGGTGATGTCGGAGCTCCCCTCTACCGTGAGCGCATGACCACGTGGCAGGCCGAGCCGCTCCCCCTCTTCCAGACGCCCGAGTGGGCGCGCCTCGTCGGCGTGTTCGACCTCGAGACCACGGGGATCGACGTCGAGAACGATCGCATCGTCACCGCGCACGTGGGTGTACTCGACGCCGAAGGCAACGTCGTCGACGCGCGCGACTGGCTCGCCGACCCCGGCGTCGAGATCCCGGCGGGAGCCGCGGCCATCCACGGCATCTCCACCGATCGCGCCCGCGCCGACGGCGCTCCGGCGCCGCGCGTGGTGGCCGAGGTCGTCGAGGCTCTCGGGTCGCTGTTCGCCGCCGGCATCCCGGTCGTCGCCTACAACGCGCCCTTCGACTTCTCCATGCTGAAGAACGAAGCCGTGCGTCACGGCGTCACCCCGATCGCCGCCCCCTCCCCCGTCATCGACCCCCTCGTGGTCGACAAGACCTTCGACCGGTACCGCCGCGGCAAGCGCACCCTCTCGGTCGTCGCCGAGCACTACCGTGTGCCGCTCGAATCCGCCCACGAGGCTTGCGCCGACGCGGTCGCTGCGGGGCGACTCGCCCTGGCGCTCGCCGAGAAGTTCGGCCCGTGGCTCCCCTCGACCCTCGACGAGCTCCATACCCGCCAGATCGCCTGGGCCCGCGCTCAAGCCGAGAGCCTCACGGAGTACTTCGTGAAGATCGGCCGGCTGGATGCCACCGCTCCCGCGATCGACGGGGCTTGGCCGATCCGCTGACGTCCGGACGACCGGTCTCGGGCTCCCGGCATCGGACAGCATCGAATCTCCCCGGGCGCCCGGGCGCTTTCCCGGCACGGCGATCGAGTGTGCGACCTGATCGCCTTACCCACTGAACACCCCATCCGCACGAGCCTGACACCATCGAGCTGCGCCTGAGCCGACCTCTTCTCCTGGTCGAAAGCACGCTCATACGAGCCGGCGCGACGATCCGAGCCCGAACCCCTCTCCGATTCCGGCGCGAAACACGACTCGCACGAGCGGACCACACGACCGAAACCCGAACCCCGCTTCCTCACCGGTCGAAGCTCCGCCCCCACTACCGGCCACCACGACACACACCCGACCTCCGATCCCGCCCCGGTCGAAACACCACCCACACGCCCCCGACACCGCGACCCGAATCTGCTCTCGCCCCGTCCCGGTGCACGACACCGCCCCCCCACACCACGACACGAGCCTGAACACAGGTCCCACCCCGGTCAGGAGCAAGACCCGACGCCCCGATCCGAGCCTGCTCTCACCCCCCGTCCCGGTGCACAACACCGCCCCCACGATCCGAACCTGCTCTCACCCCTTGCCGCGCGCCCACCGCCCCGACACCACGACACCAACCTGACCCCAGGTGCCGCCCCGGTCAGGAGCAAGGCCCGACGCCCGGTCCAGGCCTGCTCCTCCCCTCTCCTAGGCGAAGAGGTCACGAGCGCGGCCGCTGAGGAGCAGCGTTGAGGGAGTTCCGCAACCGCCCCTGCTCTACCCCTGCGCTCGCCGGCCTTCACCGGACTCGCGTGCGAGGTCGCCCTTCAGACTCGGATTCACCAAGTGAATGCGACCCCGACCCAATGTCGGAGGTCGGCGATACCGTTCTCCCATGACCCGCATCGCACGCTCCGAAGACCGGCCGACGCCGGTGTTCCGAGAGTGCGACGGCGCGCCCTGGCCCAGCGACGACGAGCTCGAGCTCGAAGCCGCATGGGCTGCTTTTCGCGAGAGCGGCGATGTGCAATGGTCGACGGGCGACGAGGCCCCGTCGGCGAACCCCGTGTCTCCCTCGCCCGGGCGCAGCGCGCCGCTGCGGGTGCCGCACACTCCTCAGGCCCCCGACGGTGCCGCGACCTGGGAGTGGGAGTGGGACGACGTCATCGACCCGCCCGGCAGCGAAGCCGCAGGGGTCTCCGACATCGACGCGCGATTGGGGCACCTCGAGTGCGTCGTCAGGGATCGGCAGCGTGCGACCGCCGACGAGTACCGTCTGATCCTGGCGATCCTCGATGATGCCGCCTTCGACCCCACACCGTGGGTCGGACCCGACCCCACGGTGGATCGCGCCTGGAGTGATTCCCGAGGCCGCACGCCCGGCGCCGTGCGGCGCGACCGCGTCGACCTCGCGGAACGCGCCGCTGTCGCCGAGATCGCGGTGCGCCTGTATCTGTCCGAACAGACGGTCCGGACGAGGGCCGCTCACGCGCGGACGCTGGCCGTCGGTTGCCCAATGCTGTGGACCGCCTTCGGTGAGGGGCGCTTTTCCGAGAAGCACGCCGTCGACGCGGCCCGGATGGCTTCGACCCTCCCCGCCGGCGACGCCGACGCCTTTCGGCGCTTCGACGACGAAGCGTGCGCGCAGGCGCTGGCCCTGCCCCCGGCGAAGTTCGCCGTGGCGGCCCGCGCCATTCGCGAGCGCGTCCACGCCGAGTCCATCGAGACCCGTCACCGTCGGGCTGCAGAGGAGCGCGGCGTGTGGATGAGAGCCGACCTCGACGGCATGGCTTCGCTGCACGCGCTTCTCCCCGCTGACCGCGCTCGCGCCGTGATGTCACGCCTCGACCAGGCAGCTCGGCACCTGCGCGCTGCGCCCGACGAAGAGCGCACACTCGCGCAACTGCGAGCAGACGCCCTCGCGGACCTGGTGACGATGACGGACGACCCGGTGCCCGCATCGATGGACCCGACCCCGGCTGACGGCACCGTCGGCCCCTCCCCTCAAGCGGTCGATGGTGCAGGCCCGAGGCCTCATTCACCGGGCGAAGCGCTACGCGCGCCCTACCCACCCGACATACGGCACGCCGAGCCCCGCGGATCATCCAGCGCTCACGAAACCGGAGCCCCGCGACCCGCACCCGCACCCTCACCCGACGCACCCCATGATTCACCTACCGCCCCGCGCACCTTCCGAGCCGCGCCTTCAGCGACCGTCGTCGTCACGATCCCCGCGCTCACCCTCCTGGGTCACAGCAGCGAGCCCGCAACGCTCGAGGGGTACGGGCCGATCGATCTCGACACGGCGCGGCGCTTGGCCAGCACCGCGACCTCATGGATCCGACTCCTCACCCATCCGGTGACCGGCGCCCCGCTCATACTCGACCGCAAGACGTACCGGGTTCCCGTCGCCCTCCGCCGGTGGCTCGGTGTCACCTCGCCCACCTGCGTCTTCCCCGGGTGCGGTCGCGCTGCACGCGAGTGCGACATCGATCACCGCACCGCGTGGGCCGACGGCGGAACCACCGACGATGACAACCTCGACCCCAAATGCCGCCATCACCATCGCCTGCGCCACGAGAGCCGCTGGGATATCGACCACGGGGCCGGCGGCGACAGCGCCTGGACCTCTCCCCTCGGTGGGAGATACGGGACAGATCCACCGCCGTTCTAGGAACGACGTGGCGAGACCGCCGCGATGAGACCGGACCGCGAGCTCGGTTCGCCCTGCACCGACGCACGCGCTGTTCCAAACCGGCAGTCGCGTTGCCTTGGACCCGGCCCTCCCGTGGCCCTCTCCTCCCGCACCGCTTCCCCCTGACTGAACCCCGATCCTGCCCTTCCTGCGCCCGCACTGCGCGGCCGCTGCCGCAAACCCGGCCCGGACCCGGACCCCGCCCGATCTTTGGGCCGGGCCGCGCACCTGCTGGCATCGCCTGCCCTGGTCCAGGCTCCGACTCGACCCCGGGTCTCGCTGCGCCCGCGCCGTTGCCCCGATTCCGAGTCCGGCCCCGACCCCAACCCGGGCTCACCGCCGGGCCGCTGCCCGATCTCGAATCCGCCCCCAACCCCTGCACACTTCCGCACCGCGCCGCGCACCCGCCGCCGTCGCCTGCCCCTGCTCGAGGCCCCGACCCAGCCCTGGGCCTCCCCCTTGACCGCACCGCGCTACCGCTGCCCCGATCCCAGACCCGACACCAACACCGATCCACTTCCGCGCCCTGCCCGCCCCGCCACCGCCGACCGCAACGACCCGCCCCTGACCTGTCAAACTGCTCTCGTGACCGCCCGCATTGCCACCGTCCAGGCCGAGGCCGTCCCTGGCGCCGTCGAGGTCAACGTCACGCGAGCGGCGCAGTTCGTCATCGAAAGCGACGCGTCCGGAGCAGACGTCGTCCTCTTTCCCGAGGCGTTCCTCACCGGCTACGACGAGACCGTTTTCGCCGCTGGTGTGCTGCCGAGCATCGCGGACCGCGCGTGGCTCGCCCCGCTGCAGGAGGCTGTCGACGAGACGGGCGTCGCCGCCGTAGTGAATACCGCGCTCCAGGCGGGCGATCGACGAACGCTGACCGACCTCCTGTTCACCCCCGGCCAACCGCCCTACCCCGCGTACTCCAAGCAACACCTCCACTCGCCCGAGCGCGCCTTCTTCACCTCCGGCGCGCGTGGATACTCGTTCCGAATCCGCGACGTCGAGTTCGCCTTATCGGTCTGTTATGACGCGAACTTTCCCGAGCATGCCGCCGCGGCTGCGGCTGCCGGCGCCACCGTCTATCTCAACAGCGGCGCATATTTTCCGGGCGGTGGCCGCCGCCGCGATCTTCACCTGGCCGCACGTGCGCTCGACAACGGCATCTACGTCGTCTACAGCGGTCTCGTCGGCGTTCCGAGCGACTTCATCGGCGGCTCGGCCATCTTCGACCCGCTGGGACGCCGCATCGCGGCCGTCGGCGAACGCGAAGGGCTGGCCATCGCCGACATCGACCCCGCTGTCGTGGAAGACGTCCGTCGCGACCAGCGCATGTGGGCGGACCGCCGAGACGACCTGGGCGCCTTCGAGCGATCCGGCGAACTCCGGTCACAAGCCGGTCGCGCAGCACCGGCCTGAAACGGCTGAGCGAATCTCCCCCCACCACCCGGCCGTCCCGCCAGACCCTCTACCCGCGCGGCGACCCCGCGCCACGAGGCGCGCGCAACGCCGGCCCGAACCAGTCCGGCGAACCTCCCCCACCACCCGGCCGTCCCGCCCGTCCCTCAACCCGCGCGGCGAACCCACGCCACGAGCCGCTCCCGCAACACCGGCCCGAACCAGCCCGGCGAACGTCCGCCACCACCCGCCCGTCCCTCACCCCGCACGGCGACCCCGCGCCACGAGCCGACAGCACCGCACAACCGAAGACATTCCGCCGAGCCCTCTCACCACCCCGCAGCGGTACGCGACTCAGAGGTCATCGCCGCCCCACGAAGTTCACCGGGTTTCTCAGGGTCCACAGCTCGGCGGCGGTTGCAGCGCCCGTCCGCGTGAGGCGAATACCGCAGAACAATCCGCTCACGCGCAGGAAAACGAACGTGCTTCAACGCGCTCCCCGTGTAACGCGAAAGCCCCCCATCCCGAAGGACGAGGGGCTTTCGCTGCGAGAACCGCTGCGGATCAACGACCGCCGAAGTTCTTGAAGCGCTGGTTGAACTTCTCGACGCGACCGGCCGAGTCCATGATGCGCTGCTTGCCCGTGTAGAACGGGTGCGAAGCCGACGAGATCTCCACGTCGATGACGGGGTACTCCACGCCGTCGAGCTCGATCGTCTTGTCGCTGGACACGGTCGAACGGGTGAGGAACGTGTCGCCCGAACCGAGGTCGCGGAACACGACGGCCTTGTACGTGGGGTGGATGTCAGTCTTCATGGGAGGTCCTTTGAGAAGTGGTGTCCTGGATTCTGCCAGGACGTCAAAGTCTGCGGCGCCGATGGCACCAACGGGAGAGTCTACCAGGCCCAGCTCCGGGCCGCGGCCCCGTGACTCGAGCGACGATCGGATCAGGAGGCGCGAGCCGCCCAGCGCCCGGCTTCGTGCGTGAGCGTGATGTCGAGCCCGAACGCCTTGGAGAGGTTCTCCGCCGTCAGCGCCTCGTCGAGGGGCCCGGATGCCACGACCTCACCGTCACGCAGAAGAAGAACGTGCGTGAACCCGACGGGGATCTCCTCGACGTGGTGCGTCACCATGACCATCGCGGGCGTGGTGGGAGCCTGTGCATAACCGGACAGCAGAGCCAGCAGTTCTTCGCGCGCTCCGAGGTCGAGGCTGGCCGTCGGCTCGTCGAGCAGCAACAGCTCGGGGTCGGTCATGACCGCGCGGGCGATCTGCACGCGCTTCTGCTCGCCGTCGCTCAGGGTGCCGAAGGTGCGGTCGGCGAGGTGGTCGAGTTTCCACTCGGCCAGCACGCGCAGTGCGCGACGCTCGTCGATGTCGTCGTAGTCCTCGCGCCAGCGACCGACGACCGAGAAGGCCGCCGTGAGCACGACGTCGAGGACGGTCTCTTCCGGCGGCACGCGACGCGCCATCGCCGACGACGCGAACCCGATGCGCGGGCGGAGCTCGAACACGTCGGTGCGACCCAGACGCTCGCCGAGGATCGTCACCGAACCCGACGTGGGGTGCAGCAGCGTGTCGGCGAGCTGGAGAACCGTCGTCTTCCCCGCGCCGTTCGGGCCGAGGACGACCCAGCGCTGGTCATCCGACACCGTCCAGTCGAGGTGGGACACGATGTCCCGCGCGTTCCGGCGGACGACGACGTCGGAGAACTCGAGAACCTGGGGCATGCCTCCAGCCTACTGTCCGAGCCGGAGAGAATCGGATGCCACGCGGCCCCTGTGGACAGCGGGCCACGGCCAGCGCAGGACCCGGGCGCACATCGCCACCACGCCCCCGACGACCGCCCCGAACTACCTCCCCGCAACCGCTGCGCACAACGCCACCGCGCCCCCGACGACCACCGCGAGCTACCTCCCCGCAACCGCCGCGCACAGCACCACCACGCCCCCGACGACCACCGCGAGTTACTTCCCCGCAACCTCCGCGTACAGCGCCGCAGTGGTCTCCGCGATCGCCGCCCAGCTGAAGTCATCGACCGCGCGCTGGCGTCCGGCGCGTCCGTAGGCCCGGGCCTTCTCGGCATCCATCGACACCTCCGTCAGCACACGGGCGAGGTCGTCGACGAAACGCTCGGGATCCACGGGCGTTCCCGTGCCGTCCTGCACCTGGTCGATCGGCACGAGGCGGCCGGTCACGCCGTCCACGACGACCTCCGGAATACCGCCCGTCGCCGTTCCCACCACCGCGGCACCGCACGCCATGGCCTCGAGGTTCACGATGCCCAGGGGCTCGTACACCGAGGGGCACACGAACGTGGTCGCGGCCGTGAGAATGGCGCACAGCTCGTGGCGCGGCAGCAGTCGCTCGATCCAGACGACCCCGTCGCGGGTGGCCTGCAGTCCCCGCACGAGCTCCTGGACCTCGGCCATGATCTGCGGGGTGTCGGGAGCTCCCGCGCACAGGATCACCTGCACCTCGGGCGGAAGCTGCTCCGCCGCACGCAGCAGATACGGCAGGCCCTTCTGACGGGTGATGCGACCGACGAACACGACCGACGGACGTGCGGGGTCGATTCCCTGCGACCGCAGGAAGTCGTCGTCCGACACCGGATGCCATGACTCGGTGTCGATGCCGTTGTAGATGACCCGCACCTTGTCGGGGTCGAGCGAGGGGTAGCTGCGCAAAATGTCGTCGCGCATGCCCGAGCTGACCGCGACGACCGCCGCAGCGCCCTCGTACGCGGTCTTCTCGATGTAGCTCGACACCGCGTAGCCGCCACCGAGTTGTTCGGCCTTCCACGGGCGGAGCGGTTCGAGGCTGTGAGCGGTGACGACATGCGGGATGCCGTGGAGAAGCGACGCCAGGTGACCCGCGAAGTTCGCGTACCAGGTGTGGGAGTGCACGACGTCGGCGCCCGCGATGTCGGACACGATCGCCAGATCGGTGCCGAGGGTCTGGATGGCCCCGTTAGCCGAGGCCAGCTCGGCGGGCACGCCGTACGAGGTCGTGTCCGCCTCCTCGCGCGACGCGCCGAACGCGCGCACCTGCACCTCGGTGCCCTCGGCGCGCAGCGCCTTCACGAGTTCGGTGGCGTGGACCCCGGCTCCGCCGTAGATCTCCGGCGGGTACTCCTTGGTCACGATGTCGACGCGCATGAGACGAACCGTAGTACAGGCAGAGACGCGCCGTGAACGTGTTCCCGCTCGCTTCCCTGAGCCCTAGGGTGGTGCCATGCCTGCAGCGCCGAAGGTCTTCGGAATCATCCTCGCCGGCGGCGAGGGAAAGCGACTCATGCCCCTGACGGCGGACCGCGCCAAACCCGCCGTCCCCTTCGGCGGCCAGTACCGCCTGATCGACTTCGCGATATCGAACCTGATCAATTCGGGACTGCGTCAGCTCGTCGTGCTGACGCAGTACAAGTCGCACAGCCTCGACCGCCACATCTCGCAGACGTGGCGCATGTCGCCGATGCTCGGCGCGTACGTCGCCTCTGTCCCGGCCCAGCAGCGACTCGGCAAGCGATGGTTCTCGGGCTCAGCCGACGCGATCCTGCAGTCGATGAACCTGATCCGCGACGAAAAGCCCGACATCGTCGTCGTCATCGGCGCCGACCACGTGTACCGCATGGACTTCAAGCAGATGCTCGACGCCCACATCGCCTCCGACGCGCGGGCGACGGTCGCCGGCATCCGTCAACCGATCTCGCTCGCGAACCAGTTCGGCGTGATCGACACCGACCCCACCGACCCGACGAAGATCCGCGCCTTCCTCGAGAAGCCGCAGAACCCCGAGGGACTGGCCGATGCCCCCCACGAGGTGCTCGCCTCGATGGGCAACTACATCTTCGACACCGACGCCCTGGTCGAAGCCGTCGCCCACGACGGGGAGCTGCCGACCTCGGCGCACGACATGGGCGGCGATATCGTGCCCTACTTCGTCAACCGCGGTGAGGCCGCCGTCTACGACTTCAACCGCAACGACGTGCCCGGCTCCACCCCGCGCGATCAGTCGTACTGGCGTGACGTCGGCACGATCGAGTCGTTCTACGACGCGCACATGGACCTGATCTCGACCCTGCCCGTGTTCAACCTCTACAACAACGACTGGCCGATCTACTCGCAGACCTTCAACGCCCCGCCGGCGAAGTTCGTGCGCGACTCCGTCGGACGCATCGGCAACGCGATCGACTCGATCGTGTCTCTCGGTTCCGTGCTCTCGGGCACGCACCTCGAGCGCAGCGTCGTCGGCCCGTGGGCCCTCGCCGGGGGCGGCTCGACGATCACCGATTCGGTGCTCTTCGACAGCGTGCAGGTCGGCGCGGGCGCGCGGATCCACCGTGCGATCCTCGACAAGAACGTCGTCCTCGAGCCCGGCGCGACCATCGGCGTCGACCGCGAGCGCGACCTCGCCCGCGGGTTCACCGTGACCGAGACGGGCATCACCGTCGTCGGCAAGGACGTGCACGTCCACGCCTAGCGATCGGGACGGCTCCGGATGCCGCACGGCTCCGGGCGCAGAAGAGGGGCGATGACCGAGCTGGTCACCGCCCCTCTCTCGTCGGGAGAGCGATCTTCTCACCATCGCGCCCGAGGCCGTCGCACGGGATGGGCGCCTGCGACGCGGGCCGGGTGAGACGCGCTCGTACGCAGAGGCCCTCTCTCAGACCCCCACGCGCTCGAACGCGTCGCGCGAGATGCCCTTGGCGAGAACGGCTTTCGACCACTCCTTCGCCGTGTGCAGGCTGTGGTCGCGGTAATTGCCGCAGCTGAAAGCGTCGGTGCCGGGGACGTCGTCCCACTCCACGTCCTCGGCGATCGCGCGCAGCGAGTCGGAGATCGCGTCGACGAGGGCCGCGACCTCGGGCTCGCCCCACATGATCACGTGGAAGCCGGTGCGGCAGCCGAACGGCGAGATGTCGATCAGACCGTCGATGCGATCGCGCACGAGGCTGGCGAGAAGGTGCTCGATGGTGTGGAGCCCCGCGGTGGGGATCTCCTGCTCGTTCGGCTGCACGAGTCGCAGGTCGAAGTTCGAGATGACGTCGCCACGAGGCCCCGACTCGGTGCCGATGAGGCGTACGTACGGCGCCAGCACGGCGGTGTGATCCAGGGTGAAGCTTTCGACGTCGGCCATGAGGAGGTCCCTTCGGAGGAAGCGGGGGTACCGCACGAGCCTACGGCGGGCGCGCCGCCGGCAGACCCCGCGTGACGCCGTGCGACGCCGACGGCCGCGTCTTCCGGCGCGCGGACGCGACCCGGCGGGGCGTCCCTTCTCGAACCGCTAGCGTGGAGCGCGTGCCTGCGACCGCCCGTTTCCTCGTCGTCCTCGATGCCGATTCCACGCTGATCCGCAACGAGGTCATCGAGCTCCTCGCCGACGAGGCCGGCCGGGGTGCCGAGGTGGCCGCCGCCACCGAAGCCGCGATGCGCGGCGAGGTCGACTTCGCCACGAGCCTGCGCTCGCGGGTGCACGCACTGGCGGGCGTACCCACCGAGGCGTTCGAGCGGGCGATCGCGCGCATCGACCCCACCCCGGGCGTGCGCGAGCTGATCGCCGCCGTGCACGAGCGCGGCGGGGTCGTCGGCGTCGTGTCGGGCGGGTTCCACGAGGTTCTCGACACCGTGGCTCCCGGCCTGGGCGTCGACCTCTGGCGCGCGAACCGGCTCGTGGCCGTCGACGGAGCTCTCACGGGAGAGGTCGACGGAGACATCGTGGATGCCAGGGCCAAGGCCGACACGCTCCGCCGCTGGGCCGCCGAGCTCGGTGTCCCCCTCCCTCTCACCTTCGCGATCGGAGATGGCGCGAACGACCTCGAGATGATGGCGACCGCGGGACTCGGTCTCGCGTTCAACGCCAAGCCCGCCGTGCGCGAGCGCGCGGATCTCGTGGTCGGCCCCGTCGACCTCGCGCAGGTCGTCGCCCTCCTCCCCCGCTGACGGGGCGCCCCGGGCTGACGACCGCCTCGGACTCTCCCCCCGGCGGCGGCCTGCCGCCCCACCGAGCCGACGCGACGGTCCCCTTCCCGATGTCGGAGCCCCGTTCTACCCTCGCCGCATGGACGTCATCTTGGTTCCCGGTCTCTGGCTCGACGCGTCGTCGTGGGACGACATCACCCCCGCCCTCGAGGCGGCCGACCATCGTCCGCATCCGTTGACTCTGCCTGGACCAGCCGTGGGCGATCTGGTCGTCGACGACTGGGTCGATGCGGTCGTCGCAGAGATCGACCGCATCGGTGGCCGGGTGATCCTCGTCGGGCACTCCGGTGGCGGCAACGTCGTCTGGGGTGCGGCCGACCGCCGGCCCGACCAGGTCGCGCGCGTCATCCTCGTCGACACGATCGTGCCGCATCCGGGCGCGATGATCTCCGAATTCCCCATCGAGGACGGTGTCGTGCACTTCCCCGGGTGGGACTTCTTCGACGAAGACGACGTCGCCGACCTCGACCCACAGACGCGAGAGCGCACCGCGCAGCAGGTCGTCGATGTGCCCGGCCGCGTGCCGAGCTCGCGGATCACCCTGAGCGACGAGCGGCGATTCACCGTGCCCGTGACGATCCTGTCGGGGCAGCTCGATGCAGAAGCCCTCCCGCGGGTGCTCGCCGAGTGGGGTGCGTACGCCGAAGAGGTGGACCGCCTCGACAGTCTCGAGGTCGTGCGGCTCGGCTCCGGCCACTGGCCGCAGTTCTCGCAGCCCCAGCGGTTCGCCGAGAAGCTGGTCGCCGCGGTGCGGTGAGAAACCGGGCCCGATCGATAGGGCGATGGTGTCGCGCCGGGCCTTCGGGTTCTGGGGTGAGCCGGACTCTCGGCGTCAGTGCCCCATACCGAGACCACCGTCGACCGGGATGACGGCGCCCGAGATGTACGCGGCGTTATCGCCGGCGAGCCACGTCACGACTCCGGCGACCTCGTCGGGGGAGGCGAAACGTCCGGCGGGGATGTTCTTCTTGTACTCGGACTGGGTGTCGGCGGGAAGCTCGGCCGTCATGTCGGTCTCGATGAAGCCCGGTGCCACGACGTTCGCCGTGATCCCGCGACCGCCGAGTTCCCGCGTGAGCGAGCGGGCGAAGCCGACGAGCGCGCTCTTGGAGGCGGCGTAGTTGATCTGACCGGCCGAACCGTACAGACCGACGACGCTCGAGATGAGGATGACACGACCCCAGCGCGCCTTGAGCATGCCCTTGGAAGCGCGCTTGACCACGCGGAAGGCGCCACCGAGGTTGGTGTTGACGACGCTGTCGAAGTCGTCCTCGCTCATGCGGAGCAACAGGGTGTCCTTCGTCACACCGGCGTTCGCTACGACCACTGCGATCGGGCCGAGCTCGGCTTCCACCTGGGTGAAGGCGGCGTCCACGGCGGCGGCGTCGGTCACGTCGGCGCGCACGGTCAGGGTTCCCTCGGGGCCCTCACCGGAGCGGGCGGTCACGGCGACCTTCCATCCCTCGGCGACGAAACGCTCGGCGATGGCTCGACCGATGCCCCGGTTTCCTCCGGTGACGACGACGACGCGGTCCTGGGACATGGTGAGACTCCTGCGCTTGCGGTGACGGAACCGCCCTAGCCTACCGAGGCGACTCCCCCGCCTCGCCCGCCGAGGTTTGACACGGGGTCTGCGCCGCTGGAACGCTGGAGGAACGCGCGACGAAAGGGGCTCCCGTGAGCGACGACCGCACCACCGACCCGCAGCATCCCGAGCACATCGGGTCCGACAACGCGAACGGCGGCGACCAGCCGTCGTCGCCGTACGCTCCGCAGAGCGACACGCCCCCGGCTCCCCCGTACGAGGCAGCAGGCACGCCAGCGTCCGCGGCACCTTCCGGCGCTCCGGCGGACACCGCTACGCCCTACGGAACCCCGACGCCGGAAGCCCCGGCATCCCACACACCCGCGCCCGAGGCCCCCGCCTACGGCGCACCCGCGCCCGAGGCCGGTGCAGCCTACGGCGCGCCCGCCTACGGCGCACCGGCGTACGGGCAGCCCACGACCTCGACCTACGGACAGCCCGCGTACGGCGCCCCGAACGCGGCGTACGGGTACGGGGGCGCCTACGCCGCCCCCGCGCGCACCAACGTTCTCGCGATCGTGTCGCTGGTGGCATCCCTCGTCGGCTTCGTGCTCATCCTCCCGGTGGTGGGATCGATCGCCGGTGTCATCATGGGGCACATCTCGCTCAAGCAGATCAAGGAGCGGGGCGAGCGCGGCCGCGGAATGGCGCTTGCGGGTGTCATCATCGGCTACGTGACGCTCCTGTTCGTTATCCTCTTCATCATCGGGATCTCGATCCTCATCGCCGGCAGCGCCGGTTCCAGCGGCTCGCGCTACGGCGCCTGACGGTCGCGATCAAGCCGCCGGGCGCTCAGGCGCCCGGCGGCTTGTCACGATGTCGAAGAGTCGGCGCGAGAGCGCACCCTGTGTCATCCCCACGGGCGTACCCTGATAACACTGTGAAGACATCGCACACCGCTCAGTCCGCGACGTCGCTCCCCAAGGCACCGAGGGAGGACGCCGATTCCCGTTTCACCAAGTACATGGTGATGATGGGGATCCGCATCGCGTGCTTCATCGCGATGGCCGTCATCACTCCCTACGGCTGGTACACCTTCGTGTTCGCGGCCGGAGCGATCTTCCTGCCTTATCTCGCCGTGATCGTCGCCAACGTCGGCGCCGACCAAGGCTCCACCGAGGCGATCAACCCCGAGCGCGCCATCGAAGCTCCCTCGGCCGCCCCCGCTCCCGCAGCCGCTGCCGAGGGCCCGCTGGTCATCCGTATCGCCGAGACCCCGCGCCTCGACCCTCCGCGCGACGACCGCTCGTGAGCGACGAGCCCGCCGAATGCTCGCGGGCCGGATGCCGAGAAGCCGCCGTCTGGGCGATCCACTGGCGCAACCCGCGCATCCACGCGGCCGACCGCCGCAAGACCTGGGTCGCCTGCGACGAGCACGTCGCCTATCTGCGCGAGTTCCTCGGCGCCCGCGACTTCCCCGTCGAGGTCGCCGCCCTCTCGAGCGATCGCGCGTGAACGCCCTGCCGTCGGACGTACCCTGGAAGACGTGGTCTGTTCGGTCGAGATGAACGTGCGCATCGAGAGGTGCCCGCGATGAGCGCGCGTGAGATGCCCGCGGCCGGGCGCTGGGCGATCTACGTCGGTATCGCGATCCTCTTCGCGATCGCCTGCGGGTTCCTCTCGAACTGGCAGTTCTCGCGCAACGCCGAGCGCAGCGAGCAACTGCAACTCGTCGCCGACAACTACGACGCGACCCCGGTCCCCCTCGCGGAGTTGCTCGCCCCCGGCGCCGAGATGAACCCGGGAGACGAGTGGCGTCCCGTGCGCATGCAGGGGCAGTACCTCGCCGACGAGCAGCTGCTCGTCAGAAACCGCGCGCACGGGGGCTCGGCGGCCTTCGAACAGCTCGTGCCGTTCCGACTCGACGACGGCCGCACGTTCCTCGTGGACCGCGGTTGGCTCCCCCCGGGCAACCAGCAGTCGGAACCCGACGACATCCCCGCGCCGCCCTCCGGCGACGTGACCGTCGAGGTCCGTCTGCGCCCCGAAGAGGCCGCCCCGACCTCGGGTCGCACCGCCGAGGCGGGTCAGGTACCCACCATCAATCTCGGACTCGTGGAGGAGCAGACCGGCCCCATCGAGCAGGGCGCGTACGGCCTGCTCATGTCGGAATCCCCCGCTCCCGCGACCGCCCCCGCCCCGGTCGATCCACCGAGCAACGACCCCGGACCTTACCTCTCGTACGCGGTGCAGTGGATCCTCTTCGCCGTGATGGGCTTCGGTTTCATCACCTACGTGATCATCAACGAGCGCAAGCTCCGCCGCGAAGAGGACGAAGACGAGGACGACGAGGACGCGCTGGTCGAACCCCTCCCCTCGCCCGAGAAGCCCTCCGGTGAGCGCCGTCGCGTCGACCCGGTCGCCCTGCACCGCTCGCGCAAACGCCCGAAGGACCGCGACGCCGACGACGAGGACGCCCTGCTCGACGCACGCTGAGCGCGGGACGGACGGATTTCCAGGCACCCCACAGACGCGTTTCGTCCACCAGCGTCTCGCCGACATCGAAGACGATCGCTCTGACGTCTTCAGGAATCTCTTGACGGGTCACTCGGCGATGGTGCCACGCACCGCGGCCCTTCGCGACCCGCTACGCCAGTGTGATCAGATCCGCGTAGTCGCGACCCCAGATGTCCTCGACCCCGTCGGGCAGGATCAGCACGCGCTCGGGGTTCAGCGCCTCGACGGCGCCCTCGTCGTGCGAGACGAGCACGACGGCGCCCTCGTAGTGCGACAGCGCGCCGAGGATCTCCTCGCGCGAGGCGGGGTCGAGGTTGTTCGTGGGCTCGTCGAGCAACAGCATGTTGGCCGACGAGACGACGAGCGTGGCGAGCGACAGGCGCGTCTTCTCGCCACCCGAGAGGACCCCGGCGGGCTTCAACACGTCGTCGCCGACGAAAAGGAACGATCCCAGCACCTTGCGGGCCTCGGTCGCGGTGATGTGCGGGGCCGACGACATCATGTTCTCGAGCACCGAGCGGTTCACGTCGAGATTCTCGTGCTCCTGGGCGTAGTAGCCGATCTTCAGGCCGTGCCCGGGCTCGAGCTGACCGGTGTCGGGCTGGTCGACTCCGGCGAGAATACGCAGCAGCGTGGTCTTTCCCGCACCGTTCAGCCCCAGGACGACCACGCGCGAGCCGCGATCGATAGCGAGGTCGACGTCGGTGAAGATCTCGAGCGAACCGTACGACTTCGACAGGCCCGAGGCCATGAGCGGCGTCTTGCCGCAGGGCGCGGGCTTGGGGAACCGCAGCTTCGCGACGCGCTCTTCGGCACGCACCTCGTCGAGGCCCGAGAGCATCTTCTCGGCGCGCGCGACCATCTGGTGCGCGGCTGCGGCCTTCGAGGCCTTGGCGCCGAAGCGTGCGGCCTGCAGCTGCAGTGCCGTGGCCTTCTTCTCGACGTTGACGCGCTCCTTCTTGCGACGCTCCTCGTCGGCCACCCGCTGGCGCAGGTAGTTCTTCCAGTTCATGTTGTAGACGTCGATGACCTGGCGATTGGCATCCAGGTAGAAGACGCGGTTGACGGTCTCGCCGACGAGCTCGACGTCGTGCGAGATCACGATGAGCCCGCCCTTGTAGCCCTTGAGGAATTCGCGCAGCCACACGACGCTGTCGGCGTCGAGGTGGTTGGTCGGCTCGTCGAGGATCATCGTCTGCGCGTCGGAGAAGAGGATGCGCGCGAGCTCGATGCGGCGACGCTGACCACCCGAGAGGGTCTTCAGCGGCTGATCGAGGATGCGGTCGGGAAGCGAGAGATTGTGGGCGATGGATGCCGCCTCGGCCTCGGCCGCGTATCCGCCGGCCGCCTCGAAGCGCTCGGTGAAGTTCGCGTACTTCTTCATGGCCTTCGCGGCGACGGCGGGGTCGTCGTCACCCATCGCCATCGACGCCTCGTGCATGCCGAGGGCGAGCGAGCCCAGGCCGCGGGCGTCGAGGATGCGGGTGCGCGCCAGCATCTCGGGGTCGCCCGAGCGCGGGTCCTGCGGCAGGTAACCGAGTTCACCCGAGCGGTCGAGGCCGCCGTTGGCGGGCAGCAGGTCTCCGGCGAGCACCTTGGTCAGCGTCGTCTTGCCGGCGCCATTACGCCCGACGAGGCCGATCTTGTCGCCGTCGGAGACGCGGAACGCCACGTCGGACATGAGCACGCGGGCACCCACGCGGATCTCGAGGTCGTGCACGGCGAGCACAGCGAACGTCCGTTCTTCGGGGATGGGGAGTGGCCGACATGGCCAGCCACCCAGTATAAGACGCACCCCTGCATGCCCGCCGACAGCCCGCTATCTCGTCGTGGACGGGTTACCGACGTGGCGCAGCGGACACGTCGGAACGGCGGCCGAGGTTACCTCGATACCGAGACGAATCCCCCGGTCCATCACCCTCTGAGTTTGCGTTCTCACCCGATCCCTGAACTAACCTAAGCCTATCCTTACTTAATACGCAGGAGGCTCTTCGTGTCCCGATTCCGCGCTCTGGCGGCCCTCGCCGTCGGTACCGCCCTCGTCCTCACCGGCTGCGCCGGTACCTCAGCCGCGCCGGGCGCACAGGAAGGTACGTCGACGTCGGCATCGGGTTCCTTCCCCGTCACGATCGACCACGCCTTCGGCGAGACCACGATCGAGGCGGAGCCGCAGCGCGTCGTCACCGTCAGCTGGGGCAACCAGGAGGCGGCGCTCGCCCTCGGCGTCGTCCCGGTCGCCATGCCCAAGGTCACCTGGGGCGACGAAGACGGCGACGGCCTGCTGCCCTGGGTCAAGGACAAGCTCGACGAGCTCGGCGCGCAGACACCCACGCTCATGGATGAGACCGACGGTTTCGACTACGAGGCGATCGCCGACGCCAAGCCCGACGTGATCCTCGGCGCCTACTCCGGCATGACGCAGGAGCAGTACGACACGCTGAGCAAGATCGCCCCCGTCGTGGCGTTCCCCGAGATCGCGTGGGGCACCTCCTGGCAGCAGATGACGCTGGCGGATGCCAAAGCCCTCGGCCGCGAAGAGCAGGCGGAGCAGCTGATCGGCGACCTCGAGAAGCACGTGACCGACGAGTCGGCGAAGTACCCCGCCCTCGCCGGCAAGAAGACGCTGTTCACCTCGCTCGACCCGACCGACCTGAGCACCGTCGGCTTCTACTCGCTCAAGGACCCCCGCGCGCTGTACCTCTCCGAGCTCGGTATGACCCCCTCGTCGGCCGTCGAGACCGCGAGCAAGGACAGCGAGACGTTCTGGTTCACGCAGAGCACCGAGAACATCGAGTCCTTCGCCGACGTCGACGTCATCGTCGGTTACGGAACCCCGGCGCTCCTGACCCAGTTGCAGGCCGACCCGCTGTGGTCGCGCATCCCCGCCATCAAGAGCGGTGCCGTCGCGCTGCTCACCGACAACACCTCGATCGCCGCGGCGGGCAACCCCAGCCCGCTGTCGATCGGCACCTCGTACGGCGACGACTTCATCGGCCTCGTGGGCGCGGCGGCCGACAAGGCCGGCAAGTGATCGCGTTCTCCCCCGCACCGGCGCGATGACTCGTCTCGCCCCGGCATCGACCGCCCCCGTCGACGCAGATCCGCGTCGACGGGGGCGGCGACGCGTGCTCTGGGTCGTCCTGTTCGCCGCGGCCCTGGCCGTCGTCGCCGTGCTCTCCGTGACGTTCGGAGCCCGTGACGTCGCACCCGCCGACATCTGGGCCGGCCTCACCGGCTCGACCGACACCGCGTCGGCCGCCGCGGTCGGCAAGCGCGTCCCGCGCACCATCCTCGCCATGCTCGTCGGTGCCGCCCTCGCCGTGGCCGGGGCCGTACTCCAGGGCGCCACGCGCAACCCTCTCGCCGACCCGCAGATCCTCGGGATCAACGGCGGTGCCTCGCTCGCGATCGTCTCGGGCATCGCGTTCTTCGGCCTCAGCTCGGCATCCGGCTACATCTGGACCGGCATGATCGGCGCGGCCGCGGCCGCCGTCTTCGTCTACGCGATCGGGTCGCTCGGTCGCGGCGGACCCACGCCCCTGCGCCTGGCTCTCGCCGGAGCCGTCACCGCTGTCGCGTTCAGCTCGCTGATCAGCGCTATTCTGCTCCCCCGCATCAACGTCATGAACGTCTTCCGCTTCTGGCAGATCGGCGGCGTGGGAGGCGCCACCCCCGACACGATCCTGCAGGTACTGCCCTTCCTTCTGGTGGGCCTCCTCGTCTGCCTTGCGAGCGCGTCGGCCCTGAACACCCTCGCTCTCGGCGACGAGCTCGCCGCGGGTCTCGGCGCTCGCGTCCGTACGGCGCGCCTCGTCGCCTCGGCAGGGGCGGTCATCCTGTGCGGCGCCGCGACGGCCGTGGCCGGTCCGATCGGCTTCGTCGGTCTCGTCGTCCCGCACATCTGCCGCCTGCTCGTGGGGGTCGACCACCGCTGGCTTCTCCCCGTCTCGGCCGCCGGCGGGGGCATCCTGCTCACCGTGTCCGACATCGTGGGTCGCGTCATCGCCCGCCCCGAAGAGATCGAGGTCGGCATCGTGACCGCACTGATCGGCGCCCCCTTCTTCATCGCCCTCGTTCGTCGCCAGAAGATGAGGGCCCTGTGAGCACGCACACCTCCCCACGGGTGGCCACCGCGAGCGTCGTGCCCGATGCCCTGGCATCCGTCGTCGCCGGCCGCCGCCGTCGCCGTCACCGCTGGACGCTCGTCACGGTCGCCCTCGCGATCGCGGTCGTCGTCGCCTTCGCCCTGTCGCTCATGATCGGCCAGACCTTCTACACCCCCGCCGAGGTATGGGGCGTGCTGAGCGGACAACGGGTGGCCGGCGCCTCGTTCACGGTCGGCGAACTGCGCCTTCCCCGCGCGCTGACCGGCCTTCTCACGGGACTCTGCTTCGGCATGGGCGGTGTCGTCTTCCAGTCGATGCTGCGTAACGCCCTCGCCAGCCCCGACGTGATCGGCATCAACACCGGTGCGAGCGCCGCGGCTGTCTTCGGAATCGTCGTGCTGGGGTGGGGCGAGACCGCCGTCTCGGTCGTCGCGATGGCCGCGGCCCTCGCCGTCGCCCTGTCGATCTACCTCCTCGCCTACCGCAAGGGCGGGTCCGGTGCGCGGCTGATCCTCATCGGCATCGGCGTCGCCGCGATGTGCCAGGCGGTCGTGTCCTACGTGATCTCTCGCGCCGCCGAGTGGGACCTTCCCGCCGCGATGCGCTGGATCACCGGAAACCTCAACGACGCCACGTGGGACCGCGCCCTCCCGGTCGCCGGAGCCGTCGTCATCCTCGGACCGATCCTGCTCGCCCTGTCCGGCCGCCTCGAGATCCTGCGGATGGGCGACGACACCGCCGCCGCCGTCGGGCTCCCCGTCGAGCGCACGCGCCTGCTGCTCATCGTGGCGGCCGTGGGCCTGCTGGCCTTCGGCACCGCCGCGGCCGGTCCCATCGCCTTCGTGTCCTTCTTGGCGGGCCCCATCGCCGTACGCCTGCTCGGCCCCGTCGGCTCTCCCGTGCTCCCCGCCGGTCTCCTCGGCGCCCTGCTGGTGCTCGTGGCCGATTTCTGCGCCCAGTACGCGTTCGGAACGCGTCTGCCCGTGGGCGTCATCACCGGCGTGCTGGGCGCGCCGTATCTCATCTACCTGCTCGTTCGCAGCAGCCGAACCGGAGGAACCACGCTATGACCGTCGAGCGCTCCCTGGTAGCCGAGGGCGTCACCCTCGGCTACGGAGACCGGACCATCGTCCACTCTCTCGACCTGGAGATCCCGCCGGGCAAGGTCACGACCATCGTCGGCGCGAACGCGTGCGGCAAGTCGACGCTGCTCAAGGCCATGGCGCGCCTGCTCGCGCCCTCCGCGGGGCAGGTGCTGCTCGACGGCAAGTCCATCCACCGCCAGCCCACCAAGCAGGTCGCGCGAGTGCTGGGGCTCCTCCCCCAGTCGCCGATCGCCCCCGACGGCATCGCCGTGTCCGACCTCGTCAGCCGCGGCCGCCACCCCCACCAGGGCGCGCTGTCGCGCTGGACGAGCGCCGACGACGCCGCGGTGGCACGCGCCCTCGACGCCACCGACGTCGCGCACCTCGCCGACCGCCCCGTCGACGAACTCAGCGGCGGCCAGCGCCAGCGCGTGTGGATCGCGATGGCCCTCGCTCAGGAGACCGACGTCCTGCTCCTCGACGAGCCGACGACGTTCCTCGACATCAGCCACCAGATCGACGTCCTCGACCTGCTCGCCGACCTCAACCGCGACCGCGGAACCACGGTGGCCATGGTGCTCCACGACCTCAACCTCGCCGCCCGTTACGCCGACCACCTCGTGGCCATGGCGCAGGGCGAGGTCATCGCCGCCGGAGACCCCGCCGAGGTCCTCACCGAAGAGACCGTGCGCCGCGTCTTCGGCCTCGACAGCCGCGTCGTACCCGACCCGCTGACCGGGCGGCCCATGGTCATCCCGATCGGTCGGCACCACACGGTGGCCGAGCCGGAGCAGGCGCAGACGGCCTGACGCTCCGAAAACGAGACAAGCCCCGGCCTCGGCCGGGGCTTGTCTCGTGGGGCGTGGAACGTGCCGCTTACGCCGTGCGCTCGACCTGACCCGCGCGCCAGTACCCCATGAACGCCACACGCCCGCGGTCGACGCCGCAGCCGGAGACGAGCATGCGGCGCAGCAGCTTCACCGTCGACGATTCGCCCGCGATCCAGGCGTAGAACTCCCCCTCGGCGTCGGCCGGGCTGTCCCACAGCAGCTCGACGTCGAGGTCGATGTCTTCGAGCACCTGCGGGCGGGGCGCGGCCGCCCGCGCCAGAACGTCACCGGATGCCGCGGTCCAGGCCTCCATGGCCTCGATCAACGCCTCGCCGTGGGGCCGTTCGCCACGTGGAAGCCAGGTGACGCGCGCATCGCCGCTTCGCACCGGAAGGGCGTCGTCGACATCGGGCACCTCGATGAACGCGTCGACCTCGAGACCCGGCTCGAGACCCTCGAGCACAGCGCAGATCGCCGGAGCGGCGGTCTCGTCGCCGGCCAGCACGATGCGACGAGCCGTACCGGGATGGAAGTCGATCCCCTGCGCCGACTCGGGGCTGCGCGCGTCGGGCCCGACGACCACGAGCTGGTCGCCGACGGTCGCGGCCTCGGCCCACGAACCCGCGGGGCCGGCGTCGTGGTGCACGACGAAGTCGATGTCGAGCTCGAGCGCCTCGGGATCGATCCGGCGCACGGTGTAGGTACGGAACGGCATCCGCTGCTCGTCGGGAAGGTCGCGCCAGCGGATGTACCACTCGCCGTTGGCGATGGCGTCCGGGTCCTCCTGTCCGATGTCGCAGACGGTGCCGTCCCGACCGGGCAGGACCAGCTTGACGCGCTGGTCGCGACGGTCGGTGCCGAAGACGTCGAAGTCGGGCGATGTGAACGTCACGCGCACGAAGTGCGGCGAGAGTCGCCGCGCTTCCTTCACCACGGCGACGTACGGGCGGTAGGCGGGACGCGTGGCAGTGATCACGAGATAAGGATACCCTTACCTTGTCTCGAATGCCACGCCGCTGCCTCGACGACGAGGTACCCCGCCGGGCTACCCGCGATCGACGAGTCCCCCGATGCGCTCGATCGCCTCGCGCAGCACCTCGGGCGCGCAGCCGACGTTGATGCGCACGTGCCCCACGCCCTCGACACCGAAGAGCGGCCCGTGATGCAGGGCCACCTGGGCCTCGCGACGGATGAACGGAGCGGGGTTGTCGCCCCAGCCGTACGCCGAGACGTCGACCCACGCGAGGAACCCCGCCTCGGGAACGCGATAGCGCGCGAGCGGCAGATGCTCGGCGAGCAGGTCGGCGAGCAGCCGGCGATTGGAATCCAGGGCCACGAGCAGCGACGCGAGCCACTCGTCGCTGTCGACGGAGAACGCCGCACGATTCGCGATGACGCCGAACAGCCCCGCTCGCCACTCCACCTCCCACGGGAGCCCGCGGACGACGGCGGCGGTGTCCTCCGCCCCCGTCACGATGACCGCGCACTTGAGGCCGGCGAGGTTGTACGTCTTGCTCGCGCTCGTCACGGTGTAGCCGACCGCGGCGGCATCGTCGCCGGCATCCAGGAAGGGGGTGAACACCGCCGGGGCGTGAGTGAGCGGCGCGTGGATCTCGTCGCTGACCACGCTGGCGCCGTAACGCCGGGCCAGACGCGCGAGGGCCGCGAGCGACTCACGTGAGTGCACGGTTCCGGTCGGGTTGTGCGGGTTGCACAGCAGCACGGCACGCGCGCCCCCGGCCAGCGCCCGCTCGATGCCATCGAGATCCAGACTCCACCGTTCGCCGTCGTCCACCAGCGGGACGCGCTCGACCACGGCCCCCGCCTCCTCGACGGTGTCGTAGAACGGCGGATACACCGGCGGCGTCACGACCACCCGGTCGCCGGGCGAGGTCACCGCGCGCAGCACCTCGACGACGCCCATCATCACGTCGCCCGTCCAGCGGATGCGCGCCGCATCCGGCCGCCACCCCCACTGCCGCTCGGCGAAGTCGGCGAAGTCGATATCGATGCCCGGTCGCGGCGGGGTGTACCCCGTGTCACCGATCTCGACGGCCCGGTGCAGAGCGTTCGTGATGGCCGGCGCGAGCGGAAAATCGGTCTCGGCCACGAACATCGGGATCACGTCATCGTCGTAGGAACGCCATTTCGTGCTGCTGCGCTGGCGCAGAAGTTCGAGCGGCAGGGCCTGCAACGGGAGAACGCTCATGCGAAAAGCCTAACGAGAGCCCCGGATGCCGAGCATCCGGCGCGTCAGAGGAGGACACACGGCGCGCAAGGAACCACGAACGCCCACCCCCGGAGGGATGGGCGTCCATGAGAGGGTCTCAGATCGCGAAACCGAGGGCGCGCATCATGTCGCGGCCGTCGTCGGTGATCCGTTCGGGGCCCCACGGCGGCATCCACACCCAGTTGATGCGGAAGCGTTCCACGACGTTGTCGAGGGCCTGGGCCGTCTGCTCTTCGAGCACGTCGGTCAGCGGGCAGCCGGCCGAGGTGAGGGTCATGTGGATGACGAGCGCGTCGTTCTCGTCATCCCACGCGAGATCGTAGATGAGGCCGAGGTCGACGACGTTGATCCCCAGTTCGGGGTCCATGACGTCTTTGAGAGCCTCGGTGACCTCGTCGTACTTCTCGGGAGCGAGGGTTGCGGTCATGTAACGATCCTACGCGTCGATCGGCGTACCGGCCTCGAGGAAGCGGTCGTAACCCTCTTCTTCGAGTCGGTCGGCGAGCTCGGGCCCGCCCTCTTCGACGATGCGGCCCTTGACGACCACGTGCACGAAGTCGGGGCGGATGTAGCGCAGGATTCGCGTGTAGTGGGTGATGAGCAGCACACCGAGATCGGTCTGCTCCTTCGCGCGGTTCACACCCTCGGACACGATCTTCAGCGCGTCGACGTCGAGACCCGAGTCGGTCTCGTCGAGCACGGCGATCTTCGGCTTGAGAAGCTCGAGCTGGAGGATCTCGTGACGCTTCTTCTCGCCGCCCGAGAAGCCCTCGTTCACATTGCGGGAGGCAAACTTCGGGTCCATGCGGAGGTTCTCCATGGCGCCCTTGACGTCCTTGGTCCACGAGCGGATCGCCGGGGCCTCGCCGTCGATGGCCGTCTTGGCGGTGCGCAGGAAGTTCGTGACGGTGACGCCGGGGATCTCGACCGGGTACTGCATCGCCAGGAAGAGACCCGCGCGAGCGCGCTCGTCGACGCTCATCTCGAGGACGTCCTCGCCGTCGAGCGTGATGGAGCCGCTCGTGACGGTGTACTTGGGGTGACCGGCGATCGTGTACGCCAGGGTCGACTTGCCCGAGCCGTTGGGGCCCATGATCGCGTGGGTCTCACCGGTGCGCATGGTCAGCGTCACGCCGTTGAGGATCGGGGTCGTACCGTTCTCCGTCTCGACCGTCACGTGGAGGTCGCGGATCTCGAGGACAGACATGGTGTTCCTTACTCGTAAATTCTGGGGGTCGTGGGCGCGGCTCAGGCCGTCGCCTTGGTGACGGACGGATCGATGAGCACGTCGTCTCCGTCGATCACGACCTCGTACACGGGAACCGGCTCGTAGGCCGGGAGGTTCAGCGGGCGACCGGTCTTCAGCGAGAACGCCGAGCCGTGGGCCCAGCACTCCAGGGTCTCTCCCTCGACGAAGCCGTCGGAGAGCGAGATGTCGCCGTGCGTGCACACGTCGCCGATCGCGTGGACATCGCCGTTGCCGTCGAGGACGACGGCGATCGCGACACCGTCGATCTCGACGCGGTGCGCCTCGTCTTGCGTGAGGTCGCTGAGGGCGCACGCGCGGGAGGCGCTCACGCCGGGGCTCCCGCGGCCAGCTCGTGCTCGATGGCCTCGATGAGCTCGATCTCGAGCTCGGGGATGCCGATGCGCTGCACGATCTCGCTGAGGAAGCCGAGCACGACGAGGCGGCGAGCCTCGTCTTCTGCGATGCCGCGCGCCTGCAGGTAGAACAGCTGCTCGTCGTCGAAACGCCCCGTGGCGCTGGCGTGGCCGGCACCCTGGATGTCGCCCGTCTCGATCTCGAGGTTCGGGATCGAGTCGGCGCGAGCACCGTCGGTGAGAACGAGGTTGCGGTTGGCCTCGTAGGAGTCGGTGCCCGTGGCATCCGGTCCGATGAGGACATCGCCGATCCACACGCTGCGCGCGCTCTCGCCCTGCAGGGCGCCCTTGTACAGCACGTCGCCGACCGTGTGCGGTCCCTTGTGATGCAGGTAGACCTGCGACTCGAGGTGCTGACCGGCGTCGGCGAACGACAGGCCATACAGGCGTCCCTCGGCGCCGGGTCCCGACAGCTCCACCGAGGGGTTCACGCGCACGACGCCGCCGCCGAAGCTCACCACGACGTGCGTGAGCTTGGCGTCGCGGTCGACGCGGGCCTGGTGGGATGCCGCGTGCACGGCGTCGTCGTTCCAGCGCTGCACCGAGACGACGGTGAGATCGGCGCCGTCGCGCACGATGATCTCGACGTTCTGCGCGTGGTTCGCGGTGCCCTCGTGACGCAGCACCACGGTGCCGCGCGAGTTCGGCTGCGCCTCGATCACGACGTGGGCGTGCGCGAGGCCGCCCGTGCCGGTCAGGCGGACGACGACGGGCTCGTCGAGCTCGACGTTCGCGGGGATACGCAGCAGCGGCGCCTCGGCCTCGTGCTGCCAGGCGAGGGCGGCGGTGAGGTCTTCCGGACGGAAGTGCTCGCCGCGCGGAGCCTCACCGGCGGCCAGCCGCAGCTGCTCGACGGCGGCGGGGGCGCTCACCTCGACCGAGACGACGCCCGAGGGGCCCGCCTCGTCGACGAACAGCGGCGCAAGCCGGGCGATGGGCGTCAGCTTCCAGTTGACCTCGCGGCCCGTGGGCACGCCGAAGTCAGCCGGATCGAACGAGGTCGGTCGCTCGGAGCGCGTCTGCACCGGAACGACGGATGCCACGAGTGCGGCGGGGTCGATATGCCCCTCCGCGGCGGCTGCGGGGGTCTGAGTCGCAGTCGTCATTTAGCCTACGGATCCTTCCATGCCCATCTCGATGAGCTTGTTGAGCTCGAGCGCGTATTCCATCGGCAGCTCGCGAGCGATCGGCTCGATGAAGCCGCGCACGATCATGGCCATGGCCTCGTCTTCGGGCATACCGCGCGACTGCAGGTAGAACAGCTGCTCTTCACTGACCTTGGAGACCGTGGCCTCGTGGCCCAGCTGCACGTCGTCGACGCGGATGTCGATCGCGGGATAGGTGTCGCTGCGCGAGATCGTGTCGACCAGAAGGGCGTCGCAACGCACCGTGTTCGCGGAGTGGTGCGCATTGGCATCCACTCGGACCTCACCGCGGTAGCCCGCCCGACCGCCACCGCGGGCGATCGACTTTGAGACGATCGACGACTGCGTGTAGGGCGCCATGTGGATCATCTTCGCGCCGGCGTCCTGGTGCTGACCGGGACCGGCGAAGGCGACCGAGAGGGTCTCGCCCTTGGCGTGCTCACCCATGAGGTAGATGGAGGGGTACTTCATCGTGACCTTGGAGCCGATGTTGCCGTCGACCCACTCCATTGTCGCGCCCTCGTGCGCGATGGCGCGCTTGGTGACGAGGTTGTAGACGTTGTTCGACCAGTTCTGGATCGTCGTGTAGCGAACGCGGGCGTTCTTCTTCACGATGATCTCGACCACGGCGGAGTGCAGCGAGTCGCTCTTGTAGATGGGAGCGGTGCAGCCCTCGATGTAGTGGACGTAGCTGTCCTCGTCGGCGATGATCAGCGTCCGCTCGAACTGACCCATGTTCTCGGTGTTGATGCGGAAGTACGCCTGAAGGGGGATCTCGACGTGCACGCCCTTGGGGACGTAGACGAAGGAGCCGCCCGACCAGACCGCCGTGTTCAGAGCGGCGAACTTGTTGTCTCCGGCGGGGATGACGGTGCCGAAGTACTCTTCGAAGAATTCGGGGTGCTCGCGCAGAGCGGTGTCGGTGTCCATGAAGATGACACCCTGCTGCTCGAGGTCCTCGCGGATCTGGTGGTAGACCACCTCGGACTCGTACTGCGCGGCGACGCCGGCGACGAGGCGCTGACGCTCGGCCTCGGGGATACCGAGCTTCTCGTAGGTGTTGCGGATCTCTTCCGGAAGGTCTTCCCAGGTCTGCGCCTGCTTCTCGGTCGAGCGCACGAAGTACTTGATGTTGTCGAAGTCGATCTCCGACAGGTCTGCACCCCAGGTGGGCATGGGCTTGCGGCCGAAGAGCTGGTAGCCCTTCAGGCGCGTCTTCAGCATCCACTCGGGCTCGGACTTGAGGGCGGAGATCCCGCGCACCACGTCCTCGTTGATCCCGCGCTGCGCGATCGCGCCGGCGGCATCGGTGTCGTGCCAGCCGAACTCGTATTGCCCCAGGCTTTCGAGCTCGGGTCGGTCGATGAGTACATCGGACATGGTGATCACTCTCCTTCTCGGGCCACAACGGTGTCATCCGCCCCGGCATTCCGGACTCCGGTCGAAGTCTCAGGAAGGTCGCTGGTGGGCCCGCTCGAAGGCGCTGGCTGCGCGCCTAGACTGTCGTGGGTGCGGAACGCGTGAGCGCTGCACCCGGACCCTTTGATTCTACAGGCAACACCCGCTCTCGGCATGGCAGGCCCACTCTCCCGACGGCCAGGAGCACTTCGACGCCAGGAAGCCGTACGCATGCCCTCCGCCTCGTCCCCCACCGCCTCCACCCGCGACTCCGGCGCTCTGCGCCGCCTGATCGGATGGCTCCCCACCGACGTCGACCGTCGCGTGCGCGTTTTCGCCTGGTTGTCGTTCGTCGCCGAGGTGCTCATCATCGGCACCGGGGGCGCCGTGCGCCTCACCGGCTCGGGCCTCGGCTGCCCGACCTGGCCCAAGTGCACGCCCGACTCGCTCGTGAACACGCAGGAGATGGGCATCCACGGTGTCATCGAGTTCGGCAACCGGACGCTGACCGGGCTGGTCGGAATCCTCGCCATCGCCGTGGTGGTGCTCGTCTGGCGCATGCGGCACGAGCGCCGCGTGCTGTTCGTGCTCGCGCTCGTCGTGCTCGTGGGGATCGTCGCCCAGGCCGTCGTCGGCGGCATCACGGTGCTCACCGGCCTCAACCCCTTCATCGTCGGCTTCCACTACGTCGCCTCGGTGTCCCTGGTGGCGGTGTGCGCCGCCTTCCTCGTGCGGATGAACCAGCCCGCCGGCCCTCGCCTGCTCGCGGCCCCCCGCTGGTTCGCCGGCCTGGTCCACGCGACGACGGGCGTCCTCGCGCTCACGATCGTCTTCGGCGTGCTCACCACCGGCGCGGGCCCCCACTCGGGTGACGCCTCCGCCGGGCGCAACGGATTCGACGCCGAGGTGCTCGAGCACGTGCACTCGTGGCCCGGGTACGCGCTGTTCGCGCTGACGCTCGTCGTGGTCGTCGCGGCGTGGCGTCTGCGCCTGCCGGTGCGCCGCTGGGCGATCGCCCTGCTCGCCGTCGAACTCGTTCAGATCGCCGTCGGTCTCTACCAGGCACGCAACGGTCTGCCCGAGTTCGCGGTCGGTACCCATATGGTGCTCGCGGCCCTGACCGCCGCCACCATGACCGTCGTAGTGCTGCGCCTGAAGCAGCCCGCGACCGCGGGCCGCCAGGATGCCGTACGCGAGACGGCAGCCGCCCGCGGCTGACGCGGGGCCGGGGTCCGCGCCGAGACGCGCTCCCGCCGACGGTCCGCTTCGCCGCCGGCCGGCATCCGCTCGGCGCCGCGATGTCCACCTCCGCATGACCTCAGGGCGCGGATCGGACCCCCTTATACGCTCATAGGCGTTTCATCGGCGACCCCTACACAGCACACCGGCGCATGGGTCATGGTCGAACATGGCACTTTCGTGTCCACCGTCCCGTCGTCCCCCGCTTCGGGACCCGCCGCCCGACACCCCCCTGTCGGAACGACAAGGAGTACTCCCCATGAAGACCCGTCCCCGCCTGGTGACCAGCATCCCGTTCTGGGTGCTCGTCGTCGCATCCCTGGCCGCCATCGCCGGCGGACTCGCGATCGTCCTGAACGGGATCGACGCGATGGAGCAGGTGCTCAACGATCCGAACGCCACCGTCGTGCAGGTCTACGTCGGCCAGTCGTGGGTCGTCGTCGGCGCCGCCGTCCTCGGCGCGGGTGCGATCGGCATCGTCGCGGTCCTCGCCCTCGCCGCCGCCACCGCGCTCACCCACCGTCCCGACGTCGCTATCGAGACCATCGACTGGAGCAGCGACGACGAGACCGTCGCCGAGGACTCCGCTCCCGTCTCCCCGTTCGCGCCCGCCACGACCGCCACGCCCCTCGCGGTGGAGGATGCCGACGTCGAGACGCCGTCGACCGCGACCGCTCCCCCGCAGGCCGCAGCTGCTGCTCGCCACGACGAGCCCCGGCTCGACGCCGGAGACGACGCCACGCGTCGCTGATCCCGCGCCTCGAAGCGCCCGCTCCCGATGGGGGCGGGCGCTTTTCGCGTCTCCGGAGGACGGGTCGAATGCGTACCGTGGAGGGATGTTCACACTGCGCACGACCCGGGAGGTCGACTGGCCAGAGGTGCGGTCGTTCCGCATCGAGAACGCCACGGACAACCCCGTGTCGTGGACCGCGACCGTCGAAGAGACGCTGCTCATCCCCGACGACGGTTGGAAGATGCGCGCACGCCGAGGCGAACAACCAGACACGACGAGCCTGGCCGCCATAGCCGACGAGACGGGTCGGTGGCTCGGGATGATGTGCGCGCAGCTCGGCGATGCGCACGGTCCGGAACCCGTCCTCACGGGCGTGTATGTGACCCCGGACGCGCGCGGGCGTGAGAACGGCGTCACCGACGCCCTGCTCGCCGCGGTCCTGGGCTGGGCCGCCACACGCGGAACGACCCTCCGGCTCTGGGTGGCCGAGCGCGCCGCCCCGGCCCGGAAGTACTACACCCGAAACGGGTTCGTCACGACCGGGCGCACCCAGGAGCTCCGGGTCCTCGGCCGCCGTTCGCTCCCCGAGGACGGCGGCCTCGTGGAGATGAGCCGCTCCCTCATCGCCGACGCACCCCGCGCGGACGCCGACCGCTGATCGCCACCGCGCCGGCTCGCTCGGACACGCCGGGAACCGGCATCCGGAACGAGAAAGCGCCCGCCCCGAGAACGGGACGGGCGCTTTCTGGAATCGGTCAGAACGGAAGCAGCGGGTCGACCGCGATCGCGACGAACAACAGGGTGAGGTAGGTGATGGAGGCGTGGAACACGCGCATCGGCCGGGGCTCTCCGCCGCGCACGGCACGGGAGTACAGCCGGTGGGACTCGTAGATGAACCACCCGCCGAACACGAGCGCCGAGACCGTGTAGACCAGGCCCATCGGCGCGACGGGGATGAGCAGCAGCGAGCACGCGACGGTGGCCCACGCGTAGAGGATGACCTGCAGGCCGACCTGCGAACCACTGCGCGTCGCGCCGAGCATGGGTACGTCGACCTCGTCGTACTGGGCGGCGTACTTCATCGACAGCGGCCAGTAGTGCGGGGGCGTCCACAGGAACACCAGGGCGAAGAGGATGAAGGGCGTCCACGAGAGCGAGCCCGTCACCGCCGACCAGCCGATGAGCACCGGGAAGCACCCCGCAATGCCGCCCCACACGATGTTCTGCTCGGTGCGGCGCTTGAGGATCATCGTGTAGATCACGACGTAGAAGAAGATCGCTGCGGCCGACAGACCCGCCGCGAGGACGTTGGTGAAGGCCCACAGCCAGATCGTCGAGACCGCCGCGAGCGTCCACGCGAAGACCAGCGCACCGCGCGGCGAGACCTCTCCCGTCACGAGCGGGCGGTTGACCGTGCGCTGCATGTGGGCGTCGATGTCGCGATCGAGGTACATGTTGAACGCCGCCGCCGACCCCGCGCTGAGCGAACCGCCGATGACGGTGGCGAGGATCAGCCACAGGTTGGGAAGGCCACCCTGCGCCAGGATCATCACCGGCACGGTGGTCACCAACAGAAGCTCGAGGACGCGGGGCTTGGTCAGAGCGACGTAGGCCCGGAGGGTGCGTCCGACGGAGCGGCGATCGGTCGTCGCAATGACGTGCGACGTCGTCGAGATGTCCATCGTCCCCCGGGGTAGCGCGAATAGAACCCTCACGATTCTATGCCATCCCCACCACACGACCGGCCGCCTGTCGACCCCCGTCACGCACCGCGACCTGCACCGGCGTTCTCGCTATGCTGACGGAGAACGCGCGCCCCGCGCCGACACCCCACCCCTCTCCCACTCCTACGGTGGTGAGTGCGGCGTCGGAAGTGAACCCGGGCGCTCAGTATCGAGAAAGGCGACCCAGTTGTCGGACTTCGAATGGGATGACATCGATCGGCGCGCGGTGGACACCGCTCGCGTTCTCGCGGCGGATGCCGTGGAGAAGGTGGGCAACGGCCACCCCGGAACCGCGATGTCGCTCGCTCCCGCGGCCTACCTGCTCTACCAGCGCGTCATGCGCCACGATCCCGCCGACACCCACTGGCCGGGTCGCGATCGCTTCATCCTGTCGGTCGGACACTCCTCGCTGACGCAGTACGTGCAGCTGTACCTCGGCGGCTTCGGTCTCGAGAAGAAGGACCTCGAGGCGCTGCGCACCTGGGGCTCGCTGACCCCCGGCCACCCCGAGTACGGTCACACCGACGGCGTCGAGATCACCACGGGTCCCCTCGGCCAGGGACTCGCGTCCTCGGTCGGCTTCGCCTACGCGGCGCGCTACGAGCGCGGTCTGTTCGACCCCGAGTCACCCGCCGGCGAGAGCCCCTTCGACCACTACGTCTACGTCATCGCCGGTGATGGCGACCTCCAGGAGGGCGTGACCAGCGAGGCCTCCTCGCTCGCCGGCCATCAGGAGCTCGGCAACCTCATCGCCATCTACGACTCGAACCAGATCTCGATCGAGGACGACACCAACGTCGCCTTCACCGAGGACGTCCAGAAGCGCTACGAGGCGTACGGCTGGCACGTGCAGACGGTCGACTGGAAGAAGACCGGCGAGTACGTCGAGGACGTCGCCGAACTCCACGCGGCGATCGAGCGCGCCCAGGGCGAGACGAGCAAGCCCTCGCTCATCATCCTCAAGACGATCATCGGTTGGCCCTCGCCCGGCAAGCAGAACTCCGGCAAGATCCACGGCTCCGCCCTCGGCGCCGATGAGCTCAAGGCGACGAAGGAGGTGCTCGGTTTCGATCCCGAGCAGCACTTCGCCGTCGACGACGACGTCATCGCCCACACGCGCAAGCTGGTCGAGCGGGGCGAGGCCGAGAAGGCCGCCTGGCAGCAGAAGTTCGACGCCTGGGCCGAGGCCCACCCCGAGCGCAAGCAGCTGTGGGACCGCCTGCAGGCGCGCGAGCTCCCCGAGGGCATCGCCGACGCCCTCCCCGCCTTCGAAGCGGGCAAGGACGTCTCGACCCGCGCCGCCAGCGGCACGGTCATCAACGCCCTGGCCGCCGAGCTCCCCGAGCTCTGGGGCGGTTCGGCCGATCTCGCCGAGTCCAACCTGACGACGATCAAGGATGCCAAGTCCTTCATCCCCTCGTCGTGGTCGACGCACGAGTGGTCGGGCGACCCCTACGGCCGCGTGCTGCACTTCGGCATCCGCGAGCACGCGATGGGCGCAATCCTCAACGGCATCGTGCTCCACGGCCCCACGCGTCCCTTCGGCGGCACGTTCCTCATCTTCAGCGACTACATGCGCCCGCCGGTGCGTCTGGCCGCCCTGATGAACATCCCGACGATCTTCGTCTGGACGCACGACTCCGTCGCCCTCGGCGAGGACGGCCCCACCCACCAGCCGATCGAGCAGATCGCCACGCTCCGCGCCATCCCGAACTTCGCCCTCGTGCGTCCGGCGGATGCCAACGAGACGAGCGTGGTCTGGCTCGAGATGCTGCGCCGCACCGCCGGCCCCGCCGGTATCGCCCTGACCCGCCAGAACATCCCCGTCTTCGCCCGCGGCGAGGGCGCGGCATCCGGTGACGAGTTCGCCTCCGCCGAAGGCGCGGTCAAGGGTGCGTACGTCCTGGCCGAGGCCAAGAACGGCGAGCCCGACGTGATCCTCATCGCGACCGGCTCCGAGGTGCAGCTGGCCGTCGAGGCGCGAGAGACGCTCGCGGCCGAGGGCGTGCACGCCCGCGTCGTGTCGGCCCCCTCGCTCGAGTGGTTCGCCGAGCAGGACGAGGCGTACCGCGAGTCGGTGCTGCCCTCGTCGGTCAAGGCACGCGTGTCGGTCGAGGCAGGCTCCGCCCTCAGCTGGGCGGGCATCGTCGGCGATGCCGGTCGCTCGGTCGCGATCGACCACTTCGGTGCGTCGGCCGACTACAAGACCCTTTTCCAGAAGTTCGGCATCACGACGGAGCACGTCGTCGAGGCCGCCCGCGAGTCGCTTGCTGCCGCGGGAGCGGCAGCCGGACAGACGTCCGCAACGCAGAAGTAATCAGAGGAGAACCAGAACAATGAGCACTCCCACCGCAGATCTCTCCGCCGCAGGCGTCAGCATCTGGCTCGACGACCTGTCGCGTCAGCGCATCCAGTCCGGCAACCTCGCCGAGCTCATCGAGAAGCGCGACGTCTCGGGCGTCACCACCAACCCGACGATCTTCGCCGGCGCGCTGTCGAAGGGCGAGGCGTACGAGGGCCAGGTCAAAGAGCTCGCCGCCCAGGGCGCCAGCGTCGACGAGGCGATCTTCTCGATCACCACCGACGACGTGCGCGACGCGTGCGACATCTTCCTCCCGGTCTTCGAGGCCACCAACGGCGTCGATGGTCGCGTCTCGATCGAGGTCTCCCCCGACCTCGCGCACGACACCGAGGGCACCGTCGCTCAGGCGAAGGACCTCTCGGCCCGCGTCGACCGCAAGAACGTCCTCATCAAGATCCCCGCGACCAAGGCCGGCCTGCCCGCCATCACCGAGGTCATCGGCGCCGGCATCTCGGTCAACGTCACGCTCATCTTCAGCCTCGAGCGCTACGAAGAGGTCATCGACGCGTACCTCGCGGGCGTCGAGAAGGCGCGCGACGCCGGTCACGACATCGCGAACCTGCAGTCCGTCGCGTCGTTCTTCGTCTCGCGGGTCGACACCGAGATCGACAAGCGTCTCGCCGCGATCGGCACCGACGAGGCCGCCGACCTCAAGGGCAAGGCCGGCATCGCCAACGCGCGCCTGGCCTACGAGCTCTTCGAGAAGAAGTTCGCCGAGCCCCGCGCCAAGGAGCTCCTGGATGCCGGTGCCACGGTGCAGCGTCCGCTGTGGGCCTCGACCGGGGTCAAGGACCCGGCTCTGCCCGACACGCTCTACGTGACCGAGCTCGTCGCCCCCGGCACCGTGAACACGATGCCCGAGAAGACGCTCGAGGCCACGTTCGACCACGGCGTCATCACCGGCGACACCGTCACCGGCGCGTACTCCGACGCGCACGAGGTCTTCGACCGCCTCGCCGCGGCAGGCGTCGACGTCACCGACGCCACCCAGGTGCTCGAGGACGAGGGCGTCGAGAAGTTCATCGCCTCCTGGCACGAGCTGCAGGACACCGTGAAGACCGCACTGCAGGCCGGAAGCGCCCAGGCCGCGCAGTGACTCTCGCCGTCAAGGTCACCGGCCACGTCAAGTCGGTCGTCGACGCGGAGTTGCCGGGCCTGACGGGCTCGCTCATCGCGTCGGGCATCACCGCGGGCGACGCCTCCCTGTGGGGCGCCGCCGCGGAGGACGAGGCCTCGCGTCGGCTCGGGTGGGTGCGGGCGGTCTCCGTCTCGCGCCCGCTCGTGCCCGAGATCACGGCCCTGCGCGACGAGCTCGTCGCGCAGGGCGTGACCCGTGTCGTCCTGGCGGGGATGGGCGGATCCTCGCTCGCCCCCGAGGTCATCGCGCAGTCAGCGGGCGTACCTCTCGTCATCCTCGACTCGACCGCTCCGGGCCAGGTGCTGGCTGCGATCGACGGCGATGCCGAGTCCGGTGGCCTCGAGAAGACCGTGCTGGTGGTCTCGAGCAAGTCGGGCTCCACGATCGAGACCGATTCCGCCAAGCGCGCCTTCGAGGCCGCCTTCCGCGATCTCGGCATCGACCCCACCGGTCGCATCGTGGTGGTCACCGACCCCGGCTCCCCGCTCGAGCAGTCGGCTCGCGCCGACGGCTACCGCGTCTTCACCGCCGACCCCACCGTGGGTGGGCGCTACTCGGCACTGACGGCGTTTGGACTCGTCCCCACGGGCCTCGCGGGCGTCGACATCGAGGATCTCCTCGACGAGGCGGATGCCACGTTGCTCGAGGTCGCGATCGACTCGCCCGAGAACCCGGCACTCGTGCTGGCGGCAGCCATCGCCGGAGGCGGCGACCTGCGCCGCGACAAGCTCGGACTGGTCACCGACGGCAGCCACATCATCGGCCTCCCCGATTGGATCGAGCAGCTGGTGGCCGAGTCGACGGGTAAGAACGGCACCGGCATCCTGCCCGTCGTCCTGCTCCCCGTGTCGCCCGAGCTCGAGACGAAACCCGACGACCTCCAGGTCGTGCGATTCGTCGACGACGCCGAGGCGTTCCACCTGTTCGAGCGGCACACCGGCGAAGTGCTCATGAGCGGTTCGCTCGGCGCGCAGTTCGTCGTGTGGGAGTACGCCACCGCGATCGCCGGTCGGCTGCTCGGGATCGACCCCTTCGATCAGCCCGACGTCGAGTCGGCCAAGACCGCGACGCGCGGTCTGCTCGACGCGCAACCCGCCCCCACCGCCCCGGCCTTCGTCGATGGCGGAGTAGAGGTGCGCGTCTCCGACCCGGCCCTGGCGGCCAGCGGAACGGTCGCCGGTGTGCTCGCGGCGCTGTGGCAGACGGTACCCGCGGACGGCTACGTGAGCGTTCAGGCGTACGTGAACCGACTCGACCTCGCCCAGCTTGCGGGACTGCGCGAACTCGTGGCCGCCGATTCCGGTCGCCCCACGACGTTCGGGTGGGGACCGCGGTTCCTGCACTCCACCGGGCAGTACCACAAGGGAGGACCCGCGACCGGCGTCTTCCTGCAGATCCTCGAACGCACCGATGTCGACCTCGAAATCCCCGGTCGACCGTTCACGTTCGGACAACTCATCCAGGCACAGGCCGCGGGAGACGCGAGTGTGTTGGCGGAGGGCCACGGCCGTCCCGTCGTCACGCTGACGCTGACCGACCCGCAGGTCGAGGTCCTCTCACTCTTCGAGGCGGCACAGTAAGCATGGTCGTAGAGATCACTCCGGGTCACAATCCGTTGCGCGATCCCGAGGATCGTCGCTTGAGCCGAATTGCGGGGCCCAGCGCCCTCGTGATCTTCGGCGTCACCGGCGACCTCTCGCGCAAGAAACTCATGCCGGCGGTCTACGACCTCGCCAACCGCGGGCTGTTGCCCCCGGGCTTCGCGCTCGTGGGGTTCGCACGCCGCGACTGGGAGGACCAGGACTTCGCGAAGGTCGTCTACGAGTCGGTCAAGAAGTACGCCCGCACGGAGTTCCGCGAGGAGACGTGGAAAGAACTCCTCGAGGGCATCCGCTTCGTCCAGGGCGAGTTCGACGACCCCGAAGCCTTCCAGCGCCTGCGTGCGACGGTCGACAAGCTCGACACCGAGCGCGGCACGATGGGCAACCACGCCTACTACCTCTCGATCCCGCCGAAGGCCTTCCCGCTGGTGACCACCCAGCTCAAGGCATCGGGGCTCGTCGGAGACGAGTCCGACGGCGTCAACGGGTGGCGTCGCGTGGTCATCGAGAAGCCGTTCGGCCACGATCTCGCTTCCGCTCGCGAGCTGAACGAGGTCGTCGAGAGCGCCTTCCCCGCCGACTCGATCTTCCGCATCGACCACTACCTCGGCAAAGAGACGGTGCAGAACATCCTCGCGCTGCGTTTCGCCAACGAGCTGTACGAGCCGATCTGGAATCGCAACTACGTCGATCACGTGCAGATCACCATGGCGGAGGACATCGGTGTCGGCGGCCGAGCCGGCTACTACGACGGCATCGGTGCAGCCCGTGACGTCATCCAAAACCACCTGCTCCAGCTCCTGGCCCTCACCGCGATGGAAGAGCCCATCAGCTTCAACGCCGCGGATCTGCGTGCCGAGAAGGAGAAGGTGCTCGCCGCGGTCCGCGTGCCCGAGAACCTCGCCGAGGCCACCGCTCGCGGTCAGTACGCCGGCGGGTGGCAGGGCGGGGAGCAGGTGCTCGGCTTCCTCGAGGAAGACGGCATGAATCCCGAGTCGGTCACCGAGACGTACGCGGCGATCAAGCTCGAGATCAACACGCGCCGCTGGTCGGGCGTGCCCTTCTACGTCCGCAGCGGCAAACGCCTGGGCCGCCGCGTGACCGAGGTTGCCGTCGTGTTCAAGCGCGCGCCGCAGCAGCTGTTCTCGCAGAGCCAGACGCAGGAGCTGGGGCAGAACGCCCTCGTCATCCGTGTTCAGCCCGACGAGGGTGTGACGATCCGTTTCGGCTCGAAGGTCCCCGGCGACGGCACCCAGGTGCGCGACGTCACGATGGACTTCGGCTACGGGCACGCTTTCACCGAGGCGAGCCCCGAGGCCTACGAGCGCCTCATCCTCGACGTGCTGCTCGGAGACCCGCCGCTGTTCCCCCGTCACGAAGAGGTGGAGCTCAGCTGGAAGATCCTCGACCCGATCGAGGAGTTCTGGGCCGCCCAGGGCGGTCCGCTCGAACAGTATTCGCCCGGTTCGTGGGGTCCGGCTTCCGCCGACGAACTCCTCGCCCGCGACGGCCGCACCTGGAGACGCCCGTGATCATCGATCTTCCCGACACCACTGTCAGCGCCATCTCGAAGAAGCTCGTGAGCGTGCGCGAAGAGGGCGGCGCCGTGGCCCTCGGCCGCGTGCTGACGCTCATCATCGTCACGCACCACGGTGCCGAAGAAGAGGTCATCGAGGCCGCGAACGACGCGTCGCGCGAGCACCCGATGCGCGTCATCGCCGTCCTGTTCGGCGACGGCGATGTCGAGCCGCGTCTCGACGCGCAGATCCGCGTGGGCGGCGACGCCGGGGCGAGCGAGGTCGTGGTGCTCCGTGCCCACGGCGCCGCGGGCTCCAACGCCGAGAGTCTCGTGACCGGTCTGCTGCTCCCCGACGCGCCGGTCGTCGCGTGGTGGCCAGCCGACGCTCCCGACGATCCATCGCATTCCGCGATCGGTCGCATCGCCCAGCGTCGCATCACCGACGCGTCCTCTCAGGCGGATCCCGCCGCGTGGGTCGCGCACCTCGGCGAGCACTACGCCCCCGGCGACACCGACTTCGCATGGACCCGCGTGACGCGCTGGCGCGAGCAGTTGGCCGCGGTCCTCGACCAGCCGCCCTACGAGCCGGTCACCGCGATCGAGGTCCGCGGCGCCGCCGACTCCCCCTCCACCGCCCTGCTGGCGGCGTGGCTGGGAATGAAGCTCGAAGCCCCCGTCGACTACGCGTACCTGCCCGCGGACGAGTGGTCGAGCGGCATCAAGTCGGTCCGTCTGACGCGGGCAAGCGGCGACACCCTTCTCGAGCGCCCGGAGTCCGGTGTCGCGGTGCTGACCCAGCCGGGTCAGCCCACGCACGACCTGGCATTCCCCCGGCGCACGCTCCGCGAGTGCCTCGCCGAGGAGCTCCGCCGCCTCGACCCCGACCTGCTCTACGGTCGCGTCATCACCGAGGGGCACGACCTTCTGCTCGCAGCGAGCGAGCGGAACGCGTCATGACCGACAACGGCTCGGCCAAACAGGTCATCATCAAGCCGGATGCCGAGACCCTGGCATCCTACGTCGCCACCCGTTTCGTGAACCGCATCGTCAAGCGCGTCGCCGAGGGCAAGCGCATGCACGTGTGCCTGACCGGCGGGACGATGGGCGGAGCGGTGCTGCGCACGGCCGCGCGCGACGAGCGCATCGGGCAGATCGACTGGTCGCTGGTGCACTTCTGGTTCGGCGACGAGCGGTTCGTTCCGCGCGACTCCGACGATCGCAACGAGAAGCAGGCGCGCGAGGCGTTCCTGGACCACCTCGACATCCCGGCCGAGAACATCCACACCGTGGCCTCGAGCGAAGACGGACTCGACCTCGATGCGGCGGCCATCGCCTACGCCGACGAGCTGGCGCAATTCGCGCCGTCCGATCGCAGCGAAACCGGTCCGTGGCCCGCGTTCGACATCTGCTTCCTCGGTGTCGGTCCCGACGCGCACATCGCCTCGCTGTTTCCGGATCGCCCCGAGATCTCGGTGGTCGATCGAGCCACCGTGCCGGTGCGCAACTCCCCCAAGCCGCCGAGCGAGCGTGTGTCGCTGACGCGACCGGTGATCAATTCGTCCAAGCGCGTGTGGATGGTCGTGGCGGGTGCCGACAAGGCCGCTGCTCTGGGCCTCGCCCTCGCCGGCGCCAGCTATCAGAGCGTGCCGGCGGCCGGAGCCAAGGGACGCCGCCGCACGGCGTTCTTCGTCGACGAGGTCGCGGCCGACCAGGTTCCGCCGCAGCTCATCGACCGCGAGTACTGAGACTCGCGAGAACGAGCGCTGCCGCCTGCGTCGCGCCTATCGAGACCGGATGCCACACGGCATCCGGTCTCGGTCGTTACGCACTCGTAAGCCTGCCGGGGTCCCCGCCCATTGTCTTCGACCCATCGCGGTCTTACTCTTCTCGTGGGGGGCATCCTTGACCACTCGACGGGGCTCGATCCGCAAGGGTCGATCAGCGACGAGCGGCCGACGCAGCAGGGAGCGTTCGGATGCCATTTTTCGGTCGAGACCGAGAAAAGCAGGTCACAGACAAAGACGTCGCGGCGCACAACGGCTCGGCGAGATTGTTGTTCGGAGAGCCCGGAATCGGCAAGACGCGCCTCGCGTGGGCTATCGCCGAGCGGCACGAGACGGTCGTCGTGTCGGCGAGCCCGAGTGAGCGCATGTGGCCGTACTCGGGGCTGTCGGCCGCTGCCGCGGCTCTCGGCGGCGCACGGGGAGCCGCCATCGACGGTCTGCTGGCTCGAGGTCGCGACTGGCCGGAGCACCTGTTCGCCGAGGAGCTGAACCGGACTCTGCATCTGGTCCACGACGAACCCGCCGTCCTCGTCATCGACGACCTCGATGAGATGGACAATGCGAGCATCGTCGTGCTGTCCTTCGTGTTCGCCCGCCTGCACGGGACGGGACTCACCGTCCTCGCCACCGCCCGCGAGTCCGGCGGCCGCCACGACTTCACGGGTATGGCGCATACGCGGATCCGGCGGCTGTCGTTCGACGAGTCCGTCGACCTCGCCCGGTCGGTCCTCGGATCGAGCACCGCCGCGGCCGTCCTCTACACGATCGCGGAGTTCACGGCGGGCCACCCGGGCACGATCGTCCGTGTGCGGCTGACGCCTCGAGAGGCCGCCGGCGACCAGCCCCTTCCCCTCCCCCTGCGCCTGGCAGACGACCGCGCACGTCGTCGCAGGGAAGGGCGTACCGCCGATGACCCGCGAGTGACCTCGCTGCTCGATCTGCTGGCGGTCGGCCCCGTCTTCAGCTATGACAGGTTGGAACTCGTCGCCGAGGAGCGCGGCGTCGACCTCGAGGCGCTCATCGACGACGGTCTCGTCTCGGTGCACGACGAGCTGGCCCGCATCGGCGACCCTGCCCGCCGGCTGAGCCACCACGCGGCGCTGTCGACGGAAGAACGTCGTCGACTCCATGTCCGAGCGGCGCAGGAGCACGAGAGCGCACACCCGGCCACCTACCTGTGGCACACCAGCTTCATCCAGCCCGAGGCGGACCGCGAGGGACTGCTCGTCGCGGCCGTCGAGCTCGCCCGCGGCGGCGATCACCCCGAGGCGATCGAGTTCGCGGAGAGAGCGCTGGCCGGCGCGATCTCTCCCGAGGTGCGCTGCCGCCACCTCATCGACCTCGGCGAGGCCTTGGTGCTGCACGGTCAAGACGTGCAGGGGCGGCACTACCTGAACCGAGCCGGGCACGCGGCCCAGCCGGATCTTCGCGCTCGGGCGGCTCTCGCTCGGCTTCGCGCCACGGCGGCGATCGAGCACATGATCGACGAGGCCGCTATCGCCGTCGCGGTCGATGCCGACGACGGCCGCACCGCCGAGCACGTCCTGTGCGAAAGCGCCCTCCTGCATCTCTGGCACGGCGAACTCGAGCGAGCCCGGGAGCTGATCGCCACGGCGATCGAGCGCGGTGTCGCCACGACCGAGACCGCTCTGGTGGCGAGATTGCTGGAAGAGCTGGGGACCGACACCCTCTCGGACCTGACGATCGACACCGGCGTCGCCACGGCGTCGGCGGACGCCGAGCTGCCGATCGAGCTGGAGTTGCTTCAGTTGAGAGCCGGAGTCATGCGCGAGGAGTACGCCGCGGTGCGCCGCCGGATCCGAGGGCTGCTTGAGCGTACCCCCCGCTTGGCGCCGATCTGGCGCGACCACCTCTTGTGCCTGCTCGTCACGAACGAGGTTCGCGGAGGCGACCCCCTCGGAGCACACGAGGCCGTCGCCGCGTGGCGGCGGGAATGGGTCGACGGTCGCACCGTCGACGTCGCGACGATTCTCGTGCTGGCCTCGGCCGCGGCTCTCGACCCGCTCGACCCGCAGGCCGGCGCTCTGGTGCGGCAGGGACGCGAACTGTGCCGGAGAGCAGGGACCCCGACTCTTCTTCCGTGGTTCGCCGTGATCGAGGGGCAGACGGCCCTGGCAGAGGGCCGCTATGACGACGCCGTCGTATCGCTGCAAGCCGGGCGGGACGCGGTCGAAGCCGACGACCCGGCTCTGCTGCGCGCCGACGCCGACCTGATCGAGGCGCTCTGGCTCAGCGGACGGCCGGCGCAGGCCCAGCAGGAGCTGCACGGGCTCGAACGCGCGGCCCAACGTTCCCCGCGCCGCTGGACGACGCTGGCCCTCGCGCGGTCGCGAGCGATCTGCGCCTCGGATCGCGACGCCGTCGGTGCGTTCCGCGAGGCCGAGGCGATCTACCGCACCGACGATGCGCCGCTCGAGCGCCGCCGTCTCGCGCGCGCTCGCGAGCGCTGCGTCACCGTCCACGAACGCGTCCTCCTACGCCCCGTGCCCCGCGCCGAGACGCGCAATCGGTCCCTCACCGCCCAAGAGCGCGATGTCGTCGCTCTGGTCGAGAAGGGCCTGCGCAACCGCGAGATCGCGGCATCCCTCTTCCTCTCCCTCCGCACCGTCGAGCTGCGGCTCACCGGGATCTACCGCAAGCTCGGGGTCAGTTCGCGGGCCCACCTCATCGCCACGCTGCACAACGCCGCGAGCTGACGAGAGGGCAGCCGAACACTCACGGCCCCGCGCGAGGCGAGGAAACGCGGCTCGCGCGACGGGGTACGCGGCCCCTTCGACGACAGGGGAAGACGAGGGGGAACCCCGCGCCGCTCACGCCACAGATTGCCGGGCGGGCCGTATCGCGCGCCGATCGGGGCTGCGCCACCGGCCGTCCGAGGGACGCCCCAGGGCCGCCCCGAGTGCGCGCAAGCACTGCATCGCGTCCCAGACGCGCATGAGGGGGAACAGCAGCATCCACGCGCGGGGACGCACACGTGAGATCGCGCACGCGAACGCCGTCATCACGGCATCCACGACGAAAAATCCCAGCGCGATGGGCCCCACCGGGAACGCGGCCGACACCCATGCCGACACCTGCCCCGTCTCGCCCGAGAGCAGGGGGGCTGTCACCAGCGCCGCCGTTGTCACGAGCAGGACGGGCAGGATGGCTGTCAGCACGACGCTGGACACCACGGTCTCGAGCGCGAAGACGCCGACCGTCGCCGAGAAGAGCCCCGGCCGCACACCGTGGCGACGTACCGTCTGCCAGAACCCCAGGCTCCACCGCCGCACCTGAGCTGTGTAGTCGCGGAAGACGGCCGGATCCTGCGTCTCGGCGATCGCGCACTCGGGATGGAAGGCGATGCGTCCGAGCCGCTTCGCGTGCACCTCGAACGTCATGTTGAAGTCCTCGATCGACAGGCCCGGAGCGTCGATGTCGATACGGTCGAGCACGTCGGTGCGGTACAGACTCGCAAACCCCGGCACGATCGCCACGACGTCCGCGGCGCGGGCGGCTTGACCGAACTTGTGCAGGTACTGCGTGCAGACGTAGGTGCGCTCACGATAGGCCGTGAGGAAGCGTCCCATGCGGGTGGTCGGTGCGTCGGCTGCGGTCGTGGCGCACCCGGCCACGGCGACCACACCGTCATCGGTGAACAGGGGCAGAGCCGTCTGAAGGTAGTCCGGCCGGGGCCGGGAGTCGGCGTCGAGCAGCAGAAGGAGGGGGAAGCGCGACGGGATGCCGAATCGCTCGAGCCCCGCGCGGATGGCACCGGCCTTCCCACGGTTGGGCGTGAGGTCCCACGCGGTCGCCCCCTCGGTACGCGCGCGCTCCACCGTCGCATCGCTCGAACCGTCGGACACCACGAACACGTTGCGCGCGGGCACCAGGCGGCACGCGGCCGCGACGGCGTCGGCGATGACGAGCTCCTCGTTGTGCGCCGCGATCAACACGGCCACCTCGTCTCGGCGGTAGTACATCGACGGCGAGAGCAGGGCGTGCTCCTGCCGACCCTCGGCCAGCAGGCGGCAGATCGCGGCGAGCCCCCACACCAGGGTCGACACGCCGATCGTGCACACGGCGACGATGGCGACGGCGGCGGGGGTCATGGCACTCCTCTTCGGGTGAGGCGTTCGTGCCGACGGTACGCCGTGCCGAGACCGAGGACGACCGCAACCGCCCGCACAGCGACGTGCGGTTTCCCGCACTCCGCGGTGCGGTCGGCGGCAACCCGCATGATGCGGCCGGCGATCTTGACCGTCGCCGGAGCCGCGCCCCAGTGTGATTCCCGGAGCAGCGTCGATACCCGACGGACGCCGTCCCATCACCCGAATTCCTCCGAGGGGGCGCCTCATCTCCCCCGAGCCGTCCCCTCGGACCCTGCCTTGGAGGATGAACATGTCCACTCTCGACATCCGGGCCGACGTGGTCACCACGCCGCCGCCCTCTGCTCCCATCCCGACGCGGACGTTCGACTTCGACGTCGCCATCGTGGGGCTGGGATACGTGGGGCTCCCGACGGCGCTCGCCTACCACGCCAGCGGCTCCCGAGTGATCGCCCTCGATGTCTCCACCCAGCGCCTGCGCACCATCGCCGCTCGAGGCGCCGACCTGATCGGACCCGATCGGGAACGTCTCGAGACGGCCCTGCGCGCACCCGCCGGATTCCGGCTCACCAGCGACCCCTCGGAGCTCAGTCGCGCCGCCGCGATCGTCGTGTGCGTGCCGACGCCCGTGGATCATCAGCAGGTACCGGATCTCACCGCGCTCCGGGCGGCGTGCGCCACCGTCGTCGCCGCCGTCCGGCCCGGGCAGCTCGTCATGCTCACCTCGACCACCTACGTCGGGTGCACACACGATCTGGTCGAGATGCCGCTTCGGGAGCGTGGGATGCAGGTCGGCCGCGACGTGTTCGTGACCTTCAGCGCCGAGCGCATCGACCCCGGCAACATCGGGTTCGCCCAAGAGATCGTCCCCCGCGTCGTCGGTGGAGCCACCCCGCAATGCGAAGAGGAGGGCGCTCGGCTCCTCGCCCGTTACGCCGCGCGGGTGCACCGGGTGTCGAGCCTGGCCACCGCCGAGATGACGAAGCTGCTCGAGAACACCTTTCGCGCCGTCAACATCGCCCTGGCCAACGAATTCGCCGACATCTGCGGTGCTCTCGACGTGCGTATCACCGAGGTCATCGAGGCCGCGAGCACCAAGCCCTACGGATTCATGGCGTTCTACCCGGGCCCGGGGGTCGGGGGCCACTGCATCCCGTGCGACCCGCACTACCTGCTGTGGCAGCTCAAGGCCCTCCACGTCGACGCCGGCGTGATCACCGAGGCGATGACCCGCATCGCCGCCCGCCCCCTCCGGGTCGTCGACCGCATCCGCGACGTCCTGGGTCGCGCGGGCAAGGGAACCCTCGGCGCCCGCATCCTCATCGTCGGCGTCACCTACAAGCCCGACGTCGCCGATCTCCGCGAGTCTCCCGCCCTGGAGATCATCGACCACCTCATCGACGCCGGCGCAGAAGTGCAGTACGTCGACACGCACGCACCGCACATCCACCTCGACTCGGGGCGGGAACGCGACTCGCTCGCCGACCCCGCGGACTTCCATCCCGACGTCGTGCTCGTGCACACGCGCCACCATGACAGCGACCTCGGCTGGCTCGACGGCGAAGCCGTGGTCGTCGACGGCACCTACCGCAGCGCCGACATCGCGGGGCGGGTGCTCCTGTGAGCGGCGTGCCGGTCTATCCGGGCTCCGCGCACTCGCACACGCGCACGCTGGTCACCGGCGGCGCCGGCTTCATCGGGAGCCACCTCGTCGAGCATCTGCTCGCTCTCGGCGACGAGGTCGTCGTCCTCGACGATCTCTCCACCGGCTCAGCCCGCAACCTCGCGGGCGTCGCCGACAACCCGCGCCTCGAGATGATCCACGGCTCGGTCCTCAACACCAAGACGGTGGGCTCGGCGATGCGGGGCTGCGACCGCGTGTTCCACCTGGCCGCGGCGGTGGGGGTCAAGCTCATCGTCGAGCAGCCGCTGAGGGGACTGCGCATCAACATCCACGGCACCGAGAACGTGCTGACCGCCGCCATCGAGCAGCAGGCCTCGGTGCTGATGGTGTCGACGAGCGAGGTGTACGGCAAGAACACCGCCGACCGCCTACGCGAGGACTCCGATCGCGTGCTCGGCGACCCGCTGCTCTCACGCTGGACGTACGCCGGGGCGAAGGGGATCGACGAGGCGTTCGCGAAAGCGTACTGCGACCAGGAGGGCCTGGACGTCTCGATCGTGCGCCTGTTCAACACCGTCGGCCCCCGCCAGACCGGACGCTACGGCATGGTGCTGCCGAATCTCGTGGGCCAAGCCCTGCGCGGCCAGCCGCTCACCGTCTTCGGCGACGGGCAGCAGACGCGATGCTTCTCGGCGGTCGAAGACGTGGTTCCCGCGATGGTCGCCATCGAGAGAGATCCGCGCGCCCGCGGCCAGGCCTACAACCTCGGCGGCGCTCGCGAGATCTCGATCTCGGCGCTGGCGGAGGAGATCATCCGCACCCTGGACAGTCGCAGCACGATCCAGCTGGTTCCCTACGAGCAGGCGTATGCGCCGGGGTTCGAGGACATGCGCCGCCGTGTGCCCGACAACACCAAAGCGCACGACCTCGTGGGCTACGAGCCGCAGACCTCGCTGACCTCGACCATCATGCGCGTCGCCGCCGATCTGCTCTCGCGCGAACGACTCGGTTCGGATGCCATGCCGTTGGCCGGTGCCGGCTCCTTTCGGGGGGTTCTCTGATGTGCGGGATCACCGCCTACCGCGGACCATCCTCAGCCGCATCGTGCGCGCGAAGCGCCCTCGAACGCCTGGAGTATCGGGGCTACGATTCCGCGGGCATCGCCGCCCGGCACTTCGATGGCACGACGCTGCACGTGCGCACGCTCGACGGCGTGGCCTCCCTGACCGACGCGGTGCATTCGGATGAGTCGGGGACGGATGCCACGACCGCGGCGATCGGCCATACGCGCTGGGCCACGCACGGGGAGGTGAGCCGACGCAATGCCCATCCGATCGAGGACTGCAGCGGCCGGCTCTTCGTGGTGCACAACGGGATCATCGACAACGCCGATCTGCTGCGCGCGCATCTCGTCGCCGGCGGACACCGCTTCGCCACCGACGTGGACACCGAGGTGATCGTGCACCTCGTCGAGCAGGCCCTGCGCCCGGGGGTAGGTCTCGGTGACGCCCTCGCCGACGCGGCCCGGCACCTCGCGGGGTCCTGGGCTGTCGTCGCCCTCGACGCGCGCACGGGAGCCCTCGCGGGCACCGCGCACGGCTCTCCCCTCATCTTCGCAGAGGGTGAGGAGGGAGTGTACTTCGCGAGCGACGTCGGCGCGATCACACCCGTGGTGGAGGCGTTCCGCGTGCTGGAGGACGACGACGTCGTCGAGGTCGATGCCGAGGGGATGCGCTGGCACCGTTCCGGCGGCAGCTGCCGTCCGCGGGGGCTGTGGCCGGTGCCCCAGACGGCCTATCTCGCCAGCAAGGGGCGCCACCGCGACCACATGGGCAACGAGATAGACGAGCAGCCCGCTGTGGCTCGCCGGGTGCTGGAGGTGCTCACCCCGGGTATCGCCGACGGGCTGCTCTGGCGCGGGATGGGCCTGGCCCCGCTCGACGAGATCGACCGCGTCACCGTCCTCGGTTGCGGGACCTCGCTGCACGCGGGGCGGGCCGTCGCGCAGGTCTTCTCGCGTCTGGGCGGTCTTCCCACCCGGACCCTCGTCGCGAGCGAGGCGGCGCACGAGGTCTGGGAGCCGCGGACCCTCGTAATCGCGCTCAGTCAGTCCGGGGAGACGGCCGACGTGTTGAGGGCCCTCGACGGGCTGCCCGAGGGTGTCGCCACGGTGCTGGCACTGACGAACAATCCCTCCTCGACGCTCGCGCGACGCGCCGACGCCACACTGGACTGCCTCGCCGGCCCCGAGATCGGCGTTGCGGCGACGAAGACCTTCATCGCGCAGGTGCTCACGGGGGCCTGCCTCGCCCTATCGGGGCTCTCCGTGTCGGCGCGAACCGACGCGATCGCGTTCGAGAGCGACCTGCGGGCGATGGCCGCGACCCCCGACGCGCTCTCGGCGGCGCTGGACACCTGGCGGGAGCCGGCCGCGAAGATGGCCGGCGAGTTGGTCGACGCGCCCGGCTTCCTCTTCCTGGGGAGGGGCTCCGGCCTCGTCTATGCGGCCGAGGGCGCCCTCAAGCTCAAGGAGCTGTCGTATCGCTGGGCCGAGCACCAACCGGCGGGAGAGCTCAAACATGGCCCTCTCGCCCTGGTGGACACCGGCACCCCCGTGTTCGTCGTCGACAACGGCGATCCTCGACTCGACGTCGACATCGCCGAGATCCTCGCCCGCGGGGGGCGCGTGCTGCGCGTCGGTGAGAGGGTGCTGAACGTCGGCGGTCTGCCCATGCACCTGCCGCGGACCGGTCCCTCGTGGGGGCCGCTCGAAACGGTGGTACCCCTGCAGATGTTCGCGCGAGAGCTCGCGCTGCGGCTGCGTCGCGACGTCGACAAGCCGCGCAATCTCGCCAAGTCGGTGACGGTCTCATGACCGATCGCGCCCCCGACGAACGCGCGTCCGACGACGCCCCGGTGCGTCGACGGACGGCCCCTCTCACCCGAAAGGACTCCCCCATGATCCAACGACACGCCGCCCCCGAGCGGCGACGGATTCGGGCCCTGGCGGTGCTCGCCGCCGTCGCCGTGGGAACGGGCGGGCTCATCGCCACCTCGCCCCCGGCATCGGCGCCGGCGCAGGCCGCGACCCGGACGATCGTCAGCCTCACTTTCGACGACGCCAACTCCGACCAGCTCAATGCTCTCCCCTCCCTGCAGGCCAACGGCATGAAGGGGACGTTCTACGTCAACTCCGGCTTCATCGGCGCCGCGGGGCACATGACCCGAACCGATCTGACGAACCTGAAGAATGCGGGCCATGAGCTCGGCGGCCACACCGTCAACCACCCCGACCTCGCGCAGGTGAGCATCGACGAGGCCACCCGGCAGATCTGCACCGACCGCAAGAACCTCACGTCGTGGGGGTTCGCGGTCCGCAGCTTCGCGTACCCGTTCGCATCCGCTGACGCCGCGGTCGAGAAGGCGGTGGCCAACTGCGGATACAACAGCGCACGACTTCTCGGCGACATCCGCAGCCGCTTCGGGTGCCCCGAATGCGCCTACGCGGAGTCCACCCGACCCGCCGACAAGTACGCACTGAAAGCCCTCGATCAAGTCGACGCCACCTGGACGCTCGACGATCTCAAGGCCGGGGTCACCAACGCCGAGAAGAACGGCGGTGGTTGGGTGCCGTACACCTTCCACGACATCTGCGACGACGCCTGCAGCGACCTCGCGGTGACCACGTCGCTCTTCGGACAGTTCACCGCGTGGCTGAAGACCCGCCAGTCGGCCGGCACGGTGGTCAAGACCGTCGGCGAGGTCATCGGCGGCGCCACCAAGCCGGTGGTCGACGGCCCGTCGGTGCCCGCGGTGACAGGGTCCGCCAACGGCATCGTCAACCCGAGCATGGAGACCGGTGCCCCCGACTGCTGGATGAGGGGCGGATACGGCGACAACTCACCCGCCTTCAGCACGGGGTCTCCCGCCCATACGGGCAACATCTCGAGCGCTATCGCGATGTCGAACTACGTCGACGGAGACGCCAAGTTGCTGCCGCAGTTCGACCTCGGGCAGTGCTCCCCCACCGTGACGCCCGGCACGTCGTACACGCTTCGCGAGTGGTATCAGTCGAGCGGAGTGACGCAGTTCGCCGTCTATCTCCGTTCCACGAGCGGCTCGTGGTCGTACTGGACCTCCAGCCCCTGGTTCGGCTCGGCGTCGGACTGGACGCAGGCCGACTGGACGACCGCGGCCATCCCGGCCGGGTACAACGGCATCAGCTTCGCGCTGACGATCTTCGGCAACGGCACCCTCCGAGCCGACGACCTGCAGCTCTACGACAGCGCCGGTGCCCCGCCCCTGACTCCCGCCACCGTGACCGCTCCCTCGTTCGCCCCGATGACCGCGACACCCCCTCAGGGACCGGTGGAGAAGGTCCACCCCACCGAAAGCGACATCAGCGAGTGACGCGAGCGTTGCGGCCGACGGCGGCGATCACCCTCGTGGTGGTTGCCGCCGTCGGCCTGTCGGCGTGCGCCCCGCACGCGGCTCCTCGCCCCGACACGGGGTATCCGTGGCACACCGACGTCGTCGCCACCACGTTCTGGGTCGGCGAGGTGTTCGATCCGAACACCTCCGACGGCACTCAGCGCATCTCGACCTACGACTCCGACTGGCTGGGCTCGTACGGCGGCTGCGACGGGATCGTCGTCGGCGACGACTGCCGGACCGAGCCCCGCACCCCCGGATCGGGCTACTTCCCCACCGCGATGACACCCCGCGAGAACCCGTTCTACCTCGATCTTCCCTTCGATGACGTCAATGACGACACGGCCTTCGCCACGCGGGGAGAGGTCATCCCCTGGGCGAGCGAGCCCGCCTACGCGGCCGTCGTCGACGAGCGCTCCGCGAGCCTCATGAAGAACCGCTGGGTCGTCCTCCGCAAAGACGGACGCATCTGCTACGGCCAGATCGAAGACGCCGGCCCCGGCGAGTACCACGACGCCGCGTACGTCTTCGGCTCCGACGACCAGCGCCCCGCCAACGCGCGCTACAACGGCGCCGGGCTCGACGTATCCCCGGCTCTCAACGGCTGCCTGGGCTTCAGCGACCTGAACGGCCAAGACGACCGCGTCGACTGGTCCTTCGTCGACGAGGAGAACGTCCCCTCCGGCCCCTGGACGACGATCGTGACGGACTCCCCCGTCCGCTGAGCGGACCGCGCACATGCAGAAGGGCCGGATGCCATGGCATCCGGCCCTCGTGCCGTGCGCGCTCGGGGACTTACTGTCCGCGACGCTCGCGCAGCTGCTGCAGCGCGTCGTCGAGCAGCGAGGCGGCTTCTTCGTCGCTGCGGCGCTCCTTCACGTACGCGAGGTGCGTCTTGTAGGGCTCCGCCTTGGCCAGGGCCGGCGGGTTGGCCTTGTCGCGACCGGCGGGAAGACCGGAGTGCGGGGAGTCGATGGTCTCGGGGATCTCGTCGTCGGGAATACCCGCGGCGAAGTAGCGCACCGTCTCGTTGCCGAGCGCATCCCAATACGACACGGCGACGCGGTCGGCGTGGAAGCCGTGATCCTGTTCGCCCATGGGGCCCGCGCCGACACGCGAGCCGCGGATGGCATTGCCTCCAGTGGCCATGATCAGATCTCCGCGAACTTGGTCAGCAGACCGAGACCGACGATGGTGACGAACCACACCAGCGCGAGCACGATCGTGAAACGGTTGAGGTTGCGCTCGGCCAGGCCCGACGAACCGAGGGCGGAACTCATCCCGCCGCCGAACATGTCGGACAGACCGCCGCCGCGACCCTTGTGGAGCAGGATGAGCAGGGTCAACAGGAGGCTGGTGATACCCAGGAGCACCTGCAGGACGAACTCGAGAATCTGCACAGTCGAAAGCCTTTCGTAGCGATCGGTTCGACCGCACAAGCGTCAAGTATACGGGGACGCGTCCCAGACGCACGGATGCCCGCGGCGTAACGCCGCGGGCATCCGGTCAGCGTCAGACGCCGACGTGCTTCTGGAACCGGACGATGGCGGCGAACTCATCGACGACGAGGCTCGCACCGCCCACCAGGGCGCCGTCCACGTCGGGCTCGCGCATGAAGCCGGCGATGTTGCCGGACTTCACCGAGCCGCCGTACAGCACACGGGTGCGAGCGGCCGCATCGGCGCCGAGCTTGTCGGCCACGACCGCGCGGAGCTTGGCGCAGACCTCCTGGGCCTGGTCGGGCGTCGCCGCCTGACCGGAGCCGATGGCCCACACCGGCTCGTACGCCACGACGATGTCGGCATCCGCCGCGACACCTTCGAGGGCGACCTCGAGCTGACCGACGGGAACGGCGCTCGCGCCGAACTTCTCGAGGTCCTCCGAGGTCTCACCGACGCAGATCACCGGAGCGAGGCCGTGGCGGAGGGCCGCCTGGGTCTTCGCTGCGACGACCTCGTCGGTCTCGTTGTGGAACTGACGACGCTCGGAGTGCCCGATGATCACGTACTTCGCGTCGAGCTTGGCCAGGAACTGGCCCGAGATCTCGCCCGTGTACGCACCGGAGTCATGCGCGGACAGGTCCTGACCGCCGAGGGCGAAGTCGATCTTGTCGGCGTCGAGCAACGTCTGCACGGTGCGCAGGTCAGTGAACGGCGGGAAGACCGCGACCTCGACGCTTCCGGTCTCGTGCTTGGCCTCCTTCAGCGTCCAATGCAGCTTCTGGACGAACGCGACCGCCTGCAGGTGGTCGAGGTTCATCTTCCAGTTGCCGGCGATGAGAGGGGTTCTGGTCACTGCCATCCGAGGACCTCCAGTCCGGGGAGCTTCTTGCCTTCGAGGAATTCCAGGCTCGCGCCGCCACCGGTGGAGATGTGGCCGAAGGCGTCGTCCGTGAAACCGAGCTGACGCACGGCCGCGGCGGAGTCGCCGCCGCCGACGACGCTGAGGCCGTCGACCTCGGTGAGCGCCTGGGCGACGGTCTTCGTTCCGGCTTCGAACGCCTTCATCTCGAACACGCCCATCGGGCCGTTCCAGAAGACGGTGCGCGAGCCGCGGATGGCGTCGGCAAAGATCTCCGCCGTGCGGGGCCCGATGTCGAGACCGAGCCCCGAGGCACCGAAAGCGGTGTTCTCGAGGGAGTCGGCGTCGGCGACCACGTGTTCGGCATCCGCCGAGAAGGACGCGGCGACGACCGCGTCGACGGGGAGCACGATCTCGACGCCGCGCTCCTTCGCCGTGGCGAGGTAGCCCTTGACGGTGTCGATCTGGTCCTTCTCGAGCAGGCTCGAGCCGACCTTGTGGCCCTCGGCGACGAGGAAAGTGAACATCATGCCGCCGCCGACGAGGAGCTTGTCCACGCGAGGGAGCAGGTGCTCGATCACGCCGAGCTTGTCGCTGACCTTCGAGCCGCCGAGCACGACCGTGTAGGGACGCTCCGGGTTCTCGGTGAGACGGTCGAGGACCTCGAGCTCCTTCTGGATCAGAAGGCCCGCGGCGGAGGGCACCAGCTGGGCGAGGTCGTAGACGCTCGCCTGCTTGCGATGCACGACACCGAAACCGTCCGACACGAGAGCGTCGCCGAGACGGGCGAGCTCCCGCGCGAAGGCCTGGCGCTCGGCCTCGTCCTTGGAGGTCTCGCCGGCGTTGAAGCGGAGGTTCTCGATGACGGCGACCTCGCCGTTCTCCAGCGAGGAGACGGCATCCTGAGCGGATTCACCCACCGTGTCGCGCGCGAACGCGACCGGCTGACCGAGCAGCTCGGACAGACGCTGCGCGACGGGCTCCAGAGAGAACTTCGGATCGGGTGCCCCGTCGGGGCGGCCGAGGTGCGAGCACACGACCACACGCGCGCCGGCGTTGATCAGTGCGTTGAGGGTCGGCAGCGACGCGCGCACGCGGCCATCGTCCGTGATGATCCCGTCCTTGAGAGGAGCGTTGAGATCACAACGGACGATGACGCGCGTGCCGGCCAGCGACCCCAGCGAATCGAGGGTGCGCAGAGCCATGAAGGGTTACAGGCGCTCGGCGACGTACTCGGTCAGGTCGACGAGACGGTTGGAGTAGCCCCACTCGTTGTCGTACCACGACGAGACCTTGACGAGGTTGCCGCTGACGTTGGTCAGCTCCGCGTCGAAGATCGAGGAGTGCGGGTTGCCCTGGATGTCGCTCGAGACGATCGGGTCTTCGGTGTACTGGAGGATGCCGTTCAGGCGACCCTCGGCAGCAGCCTTCTTGTAGACCTCGTTGACCTGGTCGACCGTCAGACCCTCGGTGGGCGTGACGATCGTGAGGTCGACGATCGAACCGGTGGGAACCGGAACGCGGTACGACGAGCCGCTGAGCTTGCCGTTCAGCTCGGGCAGGACCAGGCCGATGGCCTTGGCGGCACCGGTCGAGGCGGGGACGATGTTGATGGCCGCGCCGCGTGCACGACGAAGGTCGCTGTGCGGGCCGTCCTGCAGGTTCTGGTCGGCCGTGTAGGCGTGAGCGGTCATCATGAAACCGCGCTCGATACCGAAGGCCTCGTTGAACACCTGGGCGAGGGGCGCCAGGCAGTTCGTGGTGCACGACGCGTTCGAGATGATGACGTCGGTCTCGGGGTTGTAGGTCTCTTCGTTGACGCCCATGACGATGGTCGCGTCGTCGCCCGTTGCGGGAGCCGAGATGAGAACCTTCTTGGCACCGCCGGTGATGTGCTTCTTGGCGTCTTCGGCCTTGGTGAAGCGACCGGTGGACTCGATGACGATGTCGACGCCGAGCTCGCCCCAGGGGAGGTTGGCGGGGTCGCGCTCTTCGAAGACCTTGATGGTCTTGTCTCCGACGGTGATGGAGTCTGCGGTGTACGAGACGTCCTCGGTCAGCACGCCGCCGACGGAGTCGTACTTGAGGAGGTGCGCCAGCGACTTGTTGTCGGTGAGGTCGTTCACCGCCACGATTTCGAGGTCGGCACCCTGCGCGAGAGCCGCGCGGAGGTAGTTGCGTCCGATACGGCCGAAGCCGTTGATTCCGATCTTGACGGTCACGGAATATCTCCTGAATCAGTTGTGCGCGATAGGCGCGTGATTGCGGTGTTCGCTGGCGGACAACGGCGTCCCGGTGGGGTGTCCCACCGGGACGCCACACCGTTTACGACAGTACCAGCAGACCCGCGGTCTTCTCTCGGGCAGCAGCGAAGCGCTTCTGAGCGTCGTCCCAATTGGCGATGTTCCAGAAGGCCTTCACGTAGTCCGCGCGGACGTTCTTGTAGTCGAGGTAGTAGGCGTGCTCCCAGACGTCGAGCAGGAGGATCGGAACGGTCCCCGCCACGATCTGGCCCTGCTGGTCGAAGAACTGCTGGATGACGAGGTTCTCACCGATCGAGTCCCAGAACAGACCCGCCCAGCCCGAGCCCTGCACACCGAGGGCCGCAGCGGTGAACTGCGCGCGGAACGCGTCGAACGAACCGAACTGGTCGTCGATCGCGGATTCGAGGTCGCCGGTGGGCTTGTCGCCCCCGTTGGGCGAGAGGTTGGTCCAGAAGATCGAGTGGTTCGTGTGACCGCCGAGGTTGAAGGCGAGGTCCTTCTGCAGGCGGTTGATGTTGGCGAAATCGCCCTTCTCGCGCGCTTCGGCGAGGAGGTCGAGAGTGGTGTTGGCGCCGTTGACGTAGGTCTGGTGGTGCTTGCTGTGGTGCAGCTCCATGATGGTCGCACTGATGTGCGGCTCCAGCGCCGAGTAGTCGTAGGGCAGTTCGGGCAGCGTGTACTTCGCCATGATCTCAACTTCCGAATCGGGCGCCGCCGAGACCTCTGCGCCGAAACGACGTGCCGAGGAACCGAGCAGCGAGGGTGACGATTTCATCCTACTGAGGGGTAACCACGGCGCACCGGGGTTGCTTCCCCGAATGACGGAAGATAGGCGCCCGGGCGCGTCGGACGACGCTGTTCGGGATGCCGGTGACCCGCGCATCGCGGCCGACGCGAAGGAACCGGTCGCCTGCGACAGCGCTCTGCGGGCTCAGCCCTCGGCGCCGACCGGCACAGCGGCTTCGGTGCCGGGAATGCCCTCGACCTCGGCCTTCTTGTCAGCCATCGCGAGAAGGCGGCGGATGCGGCCGGCGACGGCGTCCTTGGTGAGGGGCGGATCGGCGTGGTGGCCGAGCTCGTCGAGGCTCGCGTCCCGGTGGGCGAGACGCAGCTCACCCGCCTGCTGCAGATGAGCCGGCACCTCGTCGCCGAGGATCTCGAGCGCGCGCTCCACACGGGCGCACGCGGCGACGGCAGCCTGCGCCGAGCGGCGGAGATTAGCGTCGTCGAAGTTCACGAGGCGGTTGACGCCCGCGCGCACCTCGCGGCGCTGACGCATCTGATCCCACTCCCCTGCGGTGCGACGAGCGCCCATCTCGTAGAGGGCTCCGCGGATCGCTTCGCCGTCGCGCACGACGACGCGCGGGACACCTCGAACCTCGCGGGCCTTGGCGGGGATGCCGATGCGGTGGCCCGCGCCCACGAGGGCCATGGCCGCCTCGGACGAGGGGCACGAGATCTCGAGGGCCGCTGATCGGCCCGGGTCGCTGAGGGAACCAGCCGCGAGGAAGGCCCCGCGCCAGATGGCGCTGAGATCGGGTCGCGAGCCGGTGGTGAGCTTGTTCGGCAGCCCGCGCACCGGGCGACGACGCTGGTCGAGGAGACCGGTCTGACGGGCCAGGGTCTCACCGGCCTCGATCACACGCACGGCGTAGAGGCCGCCCGCGCGTCCTCCCGAGCCCTGCACGTGGTGCAGCTCGGGGCGCACGCCGTAGAGCTCCATGAGGTCCCGGGCCACGCGACGCGCGAGGATGTCGGAGTCGAGCTCGGCCTCCACCGCGACGCGGTTGGCGATGGAGTGCAAGCCACCGGAGAAGCGCAGGAGGGCCGTCAGCTCGGCGACGCGCGCGGTCGGGCGCGGGTCGCGAACGGTGATGAGTTCGGCCTTCACGTCGGCGGTCAGCGGCACGGTTCTCCTCGGGTGGGGCGGCGGGGACGACGGTACAGCCTACTCGCGACCGAGGTCGCGGTGAGCCACGCGGACGGCCACCCCGGGCACATCGGACAGACGTGCAGCCAACTCACGGGCCATCACCACCGAACGGTGTTTACCGCCCGTGCAGCCCACCGCCACGACGGAATGCCGCTTGTTCTCGCGCTGATACCCCTCCATCACGGGGCGCAGCGCCGCCGCGTAGGCGTCGAGGAACTCCGATGCGCCCTCTTGAGCCAGCACGTATTCCCGCACGCGGGGGTCTTCGCCGGTGAGGGCTCTCAGGTCGTCGTTCCAGAACGGATTCGGCAGGAACCGCATGTCGGCCACGAGATCGACGTCGGGCGGCAGACCGTACTTGAAGCCGAAGCTCATGAGCGTGACGGTGTGCCGCGCTGCTCCCTCGTCGCCGAAGAGCGACACCGTCCGCAGGGACAGTTGGTGCACGTTCAACGCCGAGGTGTCGATCACGACGTCGGCCGCCTCGCGCACGGGGGCCAGTCGCTCGCGCTCGCGATGGATCCCATCGAGGATCGTGCCGTCATGCTGCAGAGGGTGCGGTCGGCGCACGGCTTCGAACCGCCTCACGAGCGCCGCGTCACTGGCATCCAGGAACACCACCCGCACCTGACGGTTCGCCTGCAGGGTCCGCATCGCCTCGGGCAGGTCGCTGAAGAGCGACCGGCCGCGCACATCCACCACCACTGCCACCCGCGGAACGGCTCCGCCGGCGAGCTCGGTGAGCTCGAGCAGAGGGCGCAGCATGCGCGGCGGGAGGTTGTCGACCACGTACCAGTCGAGGTCTTCGAGGGCGTTGGCGACCGTGGATCGCCCGGCACCCGACATGCCGGTGACGATCAGCACCTCTCCTGGCTCGTCGTTGCGTGCCGGTTCCATGGGCGATCGCCTCCCGTCGTGTGGTCCCAGCCTACCCAGCAAGATGCGCGTGGATGGCCGCGGCCAGGGTCGGGCCGATGCCCGGCAGCGCCGTGATCTCCTCCGCGGTGGCGTTCTTGAGCGCCGAGACCGAACCGAAGTGCCGCAGAAGCGCCTTGATGCGGGTGTCGCCGAGACCCGGCACCTCCGCGAGCACGCTCGTGATGTCTCGTTTCCGGCGCTTGCGCTGATGCACGATCGCGAACCGGTGGGCCTCGTCGCGCAGGCGCTGCAGCAGGTACAACGCCTCCGAGGTGCGAGGCAGGATGACCGGGTACTCCTCCCCCGGCAGCCAGACCTCCTCCAGACGCTTGGCGATGCCGCACAACGCGATCTCCTCGTGCCCCGCATCGGCGAGGGCACGCGCTGCGGCGGCGACCTGCGGCTGACCGCCGTCGACCACGAGCAGCTGGGGCCGGTAGGCGAAACGCGGACGCTTTCGCGCGGTCACGACCTCGCCGTCGGCCGTGGCCTCTTCGGAGTCAGGGGCGGCCACGATCGCGCCGTCGATCGTTTCGGGTTCGATCTCGTCGGGGCGGTCGAGGTACGCGAGGCGCCGGCTGAGCACCTGGTACATCGAGTCGGTGTCGTCCGTCGTCTCGGCGACGCCGAAGGAGCGGTACTGGTCCTTGCGTGGGAGACCGTCTTCGAAGACGACCATGGATGCCACGACGTTGGTGCCCGAGAGGTGGGAGATGTCGAAGCATTCGATGCGCAGCGGAGCCTCGGTCAGGCCGAGCGCTTCCTGGATATCGGTGAGAGCCTGCGACCGGGCGACGTAATCGCTGGTGCGGCGGGTCTTGTGGAGCATCAGCGCCTGTTGCGCGTTCAGGGTCGCCGTCTTGAGCAGATCGGCCTTGCGACCGCGTTGGGCGATCTGCAGGGTCACCGGTCGGCCGCGTCGCTCGCGCAGCCAGTCCTCGAGCTGCTCGGCGTCGTCGGGGAGCTCGGGGACGAGCACCTGGCGCGGGATGTCGCCGGCGTCGGCGTCTCCGTACGTTCGCTGGAGCACCTGGTCGACGAGATCGGCTCCGGAGATGTCGATCTCCTTCTCGATGGTCGTCGCGCGCACGCCGCGCACGCGTCCGCCGCGGACGACGAAGTGCTGCACGGTCGCGGCGAGTTCGTCTTCCGCGATGCCGAAGAGATCGGCATCCGTATCCGATGCGAGGACGAGCGCGCTCTTTCCGAGCACCGCGTCGATGGCCTGGAGGCGATCGCGGTAGTGCGCGGCGGATTCGTAGTCCATCGCGGCCGAGGCCTCTTTCATGCGGGCGGTGAGCTCGCGCGTGAAACGCTGATCGCCGCCGGACATGAACGCGATGAAGTCGTCGACGACGGCGCGGTGCTCTTCGATCGTCACCTTCATCGAGCACGGGCCGCCGCAACGACCGATCTGCCCCGGGAAACAGGGGCGACCGGATGCCATGGCTTTCTTGTACGAGGAGTCGCTGCACGTGCGGATCGGGAAGACCTTGATCATCAGGTCGATCGTGTCGTGCACGGCCCACACCTTCGGATACGGACCGAAGTACTTCGCCCCGCGGATCTTGTGGTTGCGCGTGACGATGACGCGCGGGGCCTCGTCGGCGAGGGTGATCGCCATGAACGGGTAGGACTTGTCGTCGCGATAGCGGACGTTGAAGGGCGGATCGAACTCCTTGATCCACATGAACTCCAGCTGCAAGGAGTCGATATCGCTCGGGACCACCGTCCACTCGACGCTCGCCGCCGTGGTCACCATGCGACGCGTGCGCTCGTGGAGCGAATGCAAGGGAGCGAAGTAGTTCGATAGTCGCGCGCGCAGGTTTTTCGCCTTGCCGACGTACAGCACGCGCCCCTCGGCATCCCGGAACCGGTAGACCCCCGGGTTGGTGGGGATCTCACCGGCTTTCGGGCGGTACGACAGGTGCGAGACCCGTTCTCTCGGGGCCACGCTCAGCCCGCCGCGCTCACGAGCTCTCGCTCGGTGTCGCCGCTGTCGACCGCGGCGGTGTTGCGCTGCGTGCCGGTACGGCCGGTCTCGAGGAGCTCTGCCAGGAACGAGCCGGTGTGGCTACCCTCGACCTTCGCGACCTGCTCGGGAGTTCCCGTGGCAACGATCGTGCCGCCGCCGGCGCCTCCCTCGGGGCCGAGGTCGATGACCCAGTCCGAGCTCTTGATGACGTCGAGGTTGTGTTCGATCACGATGACGGTGTTGCCCTTGTCGACGAGGCCGTTCAAGACCTTGAGCAGCAGCGAGACGTCCTCGAAGTGCAGACCCGTGGTGGGCTCGTCGAGCACGTAGATCGACCGGCCGTTGCTCCGACGCTGCAGCTCGGTCGCGAGCTTGACGCGCTGCGCCTCACCGCCCGACAGCGTGGTCGCCGACTGCCCCAGGCGGACGTATCCGAGACCCACGTCGACGAGGGTCTTGAGATAGCGGTGGATCGCCTGGATGGGCTCGAAGAACTCCGCCGCCTCGGAGATCGGCATCTCGAGGACCTCGGCGATGTTCTTCCCCTTGTAGTGCACCGAGAGGGTGTCGCGGTTGTACCGCTTGCCGTGGCATACCTCGCAGTCGACGTAGACGTCGGGGAGGAAGTTCATCTCGATCTTGAGCGTGCCGTCGCCCGAGCACGCCTCGCAGCGCCCGCCCTTGACGTTGAAGCTGAAGCGCCCGGCCTGGTAGCCGCGCACCTTCGCCTCGGGCGTCTCGGCGAACAGGCTGCGGATGCGGTCGAAGACCCCGGTGTAGGTCGCCGGGTTCGAGCGCGGGGTGCGCCCGATCGGCGCCTGATCGACGTGCACGACCTTGTCGAGGTTGTCGAGACCGGTCACGCGCGTGTGCTTGCCCGGAACGCGACGCGCACCGTTCAGTTTCGAGGCGAGGACTTCGTACAGGATGCCGTTCACCAGCGTCGACTTGCCCGAACCGCTCACGCCGGTCACCGCCGTCAGCACCCCCAGGGGGAAGTCGGCCGTGACGTTCTGCAGGTTGTTCTCGCGCGCGCCGACCACCGTGACCTGACGCTTCTTGTCGATCTTGCGGCGCTTCTTCGGCGCCTCGATCGATCGGCGGCCGGAGAGGTAGGCACCCGTCAGGGAGTTCTCGTCGGTCAGCAGGCCGGAGAGCGGACCGGAGTGCACGACATTACCGCCGTCGACGCCGGCGCGGGGCCCGATGTCGACGACCCAGTCGGCCGCGTGGATGGTCTCTTCGTCGTGCTCGACCACGATGAGCGTGTTGCCGAGGTCGCGCAGAGTCTCGAGCGTCTGGATGAGGCGGCGGTTGTCGCGCTGATGCAGACCGATCGAGGGCTCATCGAGCACGTAGAGCACGCCGGTCAGCCCCGACCCGATCTGTGTGGCGAGGCGAATGCGCTGCGCTTCTCCGCCCGAGAGCGTGCCGGCCGCGCGGCCGAGGCTCAGGTAGTTCAGGCCCACCTGCAGCAGGAAGTCGAGTCGCGCGCGGATCTCACGCAACACCGCCGCGGCGATCGTGGCCTCGCGGTCGGTCAGCGTCAGCTGCGAGAAGAACTCCCGCGCATCGGCGAGGCTCATGCGCGAGGCCGCCGCGATCGAGGTGCCGTCGACGAGCACCGCGAGAACCTCGGGCTTGAGCCGATCGCCGTCGCACACCGCGCAAGGCACCTCGCGGAGGTACTCCGACCAGCGCTGGCGCTGGGTGTCGGACTCGGCCTGCAGGTACTGACGCTCGATGTAGGGCACGACGCCCTCGAAGCCCGACGAGTACCGCATCTCGCGGCCGTAGCGGTTCTTCCACTTGACCGTGACCTTGTAGTTCTCACCGCGGAGCACCGCCTGCTGCACGTCGTGCGAGAGGTCCTTCCACGGCGTGTCGAGCGAGAACTCCAGATCGCGCGCGAGCCCCTCGAGAAGCCGCTCGTAGTACTGGAAGAGCCCCTTGCCCTGGGTCGTCCACGGCAGGATCGCGCCGTCGCGGATGGAGAGCTCCTCGTCGCCCAGCATGAGGTCGACGTCGACCGACATGCGCGTTCCGAGGCCGGAGCAGACGGGGCACGCACCGAAGGGCGCGTTGAACGAGAACGTGCGCGGTTCGATCTCGGTGAGCTGCAGCGGGTGCCCGTTGGGGCACGCCAGCTTCTCGGAAAACGACTGCCAGGCGTCGTCGCCCTCCTCGTCGACGTAATTGACCTGCATGATGCCGCCGGCGAGCCCCATCGCCGTCTCGACGGAGTCGGTCACGCGGCTGAGGTTGTCTCCGGATGCCACGAGTCGGTCGACGACGACCGCGATGTCGTGCTTGTAGCTCTTCTTCAGCGTCGGGGGCTCGGCCAGCTGCACCAGCTCGCCATCGACCACCGCACGGGCGTAGCCCTTCGCGCTGAGCTCCTTGAAGAGGTCGACGAACTCCCCCTTCTTCTGAGTGACCACGGGGGCGACGATCTGGTAGCGCGTGCGCTCGGGAAGCTCCATGAGCTGGTCGGCGATCTGCTGGACCGTCTGCCGCTGGATGCGCGCTCCGCAGTCGGGGCAGTGGGGCACGCCGACGCGCGCCCAGAGAAGACGCATGTAGTCGTGGATCTCGGTGATCGTGCCGACCGTCGAGCGGGGGTTGCGGTTGGTCGACTTCTGGTCGATGGAGACCGCGGGACTCAGCCCCTCGATGAAGTCGACGTCGGGACGGTCGACCTGCCCGAGGAACTGTCGCGCGTACGCGCTGAGCGACTCCACATAGCGGCGCTGACCCTCCGCGAAGATGGTGTCGAAGGCGAGGCTCGACTTTCCCGAGCCCGACAGACCGGTGAAGACGACGAGTGAATCACGCGGGATGTCGAGGTCGACGTTCTTCAGGTTGTGGACGCGTGCACCCCGGACACTCAGCTTTCCACTGGTACCGGAATTCGCGGACGGCGAGGGAGAGGCGACAGGAACGATGGGCACCTGTTAAGTCTAGGTCGGACCTCCGACATCGGCCCCGGGTTCGCCCCGGGCGCACGGATGTGCGAGAGTGCGGCACGCGTCGCGCCGCAGGCCCGCCGTGCGGCTCAGCCCTTCGACGGCCCGGCGAAAGGAGCGAGCCCGTCGCGAAGCGCTGCGAGAGCGTCCGCGTCGACGCCGACCCGCGCCATGATCTTGCCCGGTACCTCGAGGGCTGCAGCCCGCAGCGCTCGACCTTCGTCGGTGAGGTCGATGTCGAGCACGCGCTCGTCGTCGCTGCGGCGCGCGCGAGCGACCCTCCCCTGCGCCTCGAGGCGCTTGACCAGCGGCGACAGGGTGGCAGGCTCCATCGCGAGTTCCGCGGCCAGGGCGCCGAGCGAGCGAGGCGCCTGATCCCACAGCGCCAGCATCACCAGGTACTGCGGGTGCGTCAGACCGAGCGGCTCCAGCACGGGTCGGTAGATCGACACGACGTTGCGCGCCGCCGTCACCAGGGCGAAACAGACCTGGTTCTCGAGCTTGAGCGGGTCGTTCACGCGCCCTCCTCCCAATTAGTTAGTACACTAACGATCATGACACAAAAGGATGCCGACCGACCGCCCCTGCGCGAGCGTGTCCGCGAGGCCGGCGGTTGGTACCAGTACCTCAACACGCGTCTCATCCGCGTCGCCGGTCCCGCGTCCGTCGGCCCCTACGAAACCACTCCGGAGCCCGTCCGGACGGGACGCCCCTGCCCGCTGTGCGGGCACGCGATGACGGAGCATTCCGTCGACCGCTCGGGGCCGAAGCCGTTGCTGCACTGCCCGTGACGCACTGACGGCGCACCCACCATTCCGCCGCCGACGAGGACGCCACCTCCCCGGCGACCGAAGCCGCATGAGCATTCCATCCGAACGCGCACGGAGGGCGATCGCGCGCTCGACGCCGCCGACGCCCAGAGTGACGAGCGTGACGCGCCGGCGCACGACGAGTTCCGCGTGTCAAAACCCGCGGGCTCAGGCGTGACCGGCGCGCTCCATGGCGCGCAGCTCTTTCTTCATGTCCTGAACCTCGTCACGTAGGCGTCCGGCGAGCTCGAACTTCAGCTCGGCTGCGGCCGCGAGCATCTGCTGGGTGAGATCGGCGATCGTGGACTCGAGCTGATCCGCGCCCTCCGCCGCGATGCCGGTGCGCCGTAGGGACGGGGTGGGCGATTTCCCCTTCCCGGACTTGTCGTTGCGCGACAGCAGGTTCTTGGTGTCGGACGCCTCTCGGTTGAGCACCTCGGTGATGTCTGCGATCTTCTTGCGCAGCGGCTGCGGGTCGATCCCGTGCTCGGTGTTGTAGGCGATCTGCTTCTCGCGACGGCGCTCGGTCTCTTCGATCGCCTTGCTCATCGAGTCGGTCATCTTGTCGGCGTACATGTGCACCTGACCCGAGACGTTTCGGGCCGCGCGACCGATCGTCTGGATGAGCGACGTGCCGCTGCGGAGGAAGCCCTCTTTGTCGGCGTCGAGGATCGCTACCAGTGACACCTCGGGAAGGTCGAGACCCTCGCGAAGGAGATTGATTCCCACGAGGACGTCGTAGACACCGGCGCGCAACTCGGTCAACAGCTCGACGCGGCGGAGCGTATCGACGTCGGAGTGCAGGTAGCGCACGCGCACCCCGTGCTCTCCGAGGAAGTCGGTGAGCTCCTCGGCCATCTTTTTCGTGAGCGTCGTCACCAGCACGCGCTCATCGCGCTCCACACGCAGACGGATCTCTTCGAGCAAGTCGTCGATCTGCCCCTTCGAGGGCTTCACGATGATCTCGGGATCGACGAGACCGGTCGGGCGGATGATCTGCTCCACCACCCCGTCGGCTATGCCCATCTCGTAGCGGCCGGGCGTCGCCGACAGGTACACCGTCTGACCGACGCGCTCCTTGAACTCGTCCCAGCGGAGTGGGCGGTTGTCCATCGCGCTCGGCAGGCGGAATCCATGCTCCACCAGGGTGCGCTTACGGGATGCGTCGCCCTCGTACATCGCACCGATCTGCGGCACGGTCACGTGCGACTCGTCGATGACGAGCAGGAAATCATCGGGGAAGAAGTCGAGGAGCGTGTGCGGCGGATCCCCCGGCATGCGACCGTCCATGTGCCGCGAGTAGTTCTCGATACCCGAGCAGAACCCGAGCTGCTGGAGCATCTCGAGGTCGAAGGTCGTGCGCATCCTCAGACGCTGCGCCTCGAGGAGCTTGCCCTGCGACTCGAACTCTTTGAGGCGCTCCTCGAGTTCGTGCTCGATCGTGCCGATCGCGCGTTGCACCGTCTCGGTTCCCGCGACGTAGTGAGACGCTGGGAAGATCGGCACGGAGTCCATCTTCTCGATCACATCTCCGGTCAGCGGGTGCAGGAGGTACAACGCCTCGATCTCGTCGCCGAACATCTCGATGCGGATCGCGTACTCCTCGTACACCGGGATGATCTCGATCGTGTCACCGCGCACGCGGAAGTTGCCGCGCGAGAAATCGACGTCGTTGCGGTTGTACTGCATCGAGATGAACTTGCGGATGAGGGCGTCACGGTCGTAGCGCTCGCCCACTTGCAGGGCGACCATGGCGCGCAGGTACTCCTCGGGCGCACCGAGGCCGTAGATGCACGAGACCGTCGAGACCACCACGACATCTCGGCGCGAGAGCAACGAGTTCGTCGTCGAATGGCGCAGGCGCTCGACCTCCGCGTTGATCGAGCTGTCCTTCTCGATGAAGGTGTCCGTCTGCGGGACGTACGCCTCGGGCTGGTAGTAGTCGTAGTACGAGACGAAGTACTCGACGGCATTGTTCGGCATGAGTTCGCGGAACTCGTTCGCCAGTTGCGCCGCGAGCGTCTTGTTGTGCGCCAGCACCAGCGTCGGCCGCTGCACCTGTTCGACGAGCCAAGCTGTCGTCGCCGATTTTCCGGTACCGGTCGCACCCAGCAGCACGACGTCGGTCTCACCCGCGTTGATGCGCCCCGCGAGCTCGGCGATCGCCTGTGGCTGATCACCGGAGGGGGTGTACTCGCTGATGACCTCGAAGGGGCGGACGGAGCGCGTGGCCTGCATGCTTCCAGCGTAGGCGGGGCCTCCGACATCGGGGGCGGGTTGCGTTCGCCGTGCGCGAGCGCTCGGCCTCTGTACGCCGGGTCAGGCCCCTCGGTTCCACCGTTCCCAGAGCTCGTCGACCTGCCGACGGGTGGCATCCAGGTCTATCGACGTGTCGATGACGACGTCGGCCAGCGCGAGCCGATCCTCCTCGCTCGCCTGCGAGCCGATGCGGGCACGCGCCTCGGCCTCGGTGAGGCCGCGACTCTCGACGAGACGTCGCACGCGAAGCTCCGCGGGGCAGTGCGCCACCACGACGAGGTCCCAGGAGTCGGCGCCGCGGGCCTCGGCGAGCAGCGGCACGTCGTACACGATCACTGCGGCCGGGTCGGCGGCGCGGGCTTCGGCGAACCGGCGCTCCGACTCGATCCGCACCGCCGGGTGCACCAGAGCGTTCAAACGCGCGAGCCGATCGGGGTGCCCGAACACGAGAGACCCGAGCGCGGGCCGATCGAGCGAGCCGTCCGGGCGCAGCACCCCCGCACCGAACTCCCCCGCGATCTCCTCGAGCACGGCGGATCCGGGAGCCTGCACTTCCCGCACGATGGCGTCCGCGTCGACGACGACGGCTCCACGGTCGGCGAGAAGGGCGGCGATGGTGGACTTGCCGGAGGCGATCCCACCCGTCAACGCGAGAAGAGGCACTCGACGAGGATGCCACATCCGCACGTCCTTCCACCGGGGAGGCGTGCCGCCGCCCCGTCGTCTAAAATCCCCCCAGGCCGCTCGCCCGAATCGGCCCGACGAAAGCTCCGCCATGACCGCATTGCACACCACGGTGGTGATAGAGGACGACCTCGACATCCGCCTCCTCGTGACGGCGGTGCTCGAGAGCGCCGGATACGTCGTCCACGCGGCAGCCACGGGCCTCGACGGTATCGAACTCGTCCGCCGACACGACCCGATCGTGACGACGCTCGACGTGAGCATGCCGGGCATAGACGGCTTCGAGACCGCTCGCCGCATCCGTACCTTTAGCGACACCCGCATCCTCATGGTGAGCGCGAGAGCGGACGAGGACGAACAGCGGGCGGGGCGCGAGGCCGGTGCCGACGATTACCTCACCAAGCCGTTCCGTCCCCGCGAACTCCGTCAGCGAGTCGCCGAGCTCGCCCAGTCGGCACGGGGCTGAGTCCCGCTCTCACGCGAGACCGAACGCCTGCTCCCCCGTCGCCGCGGCACGGGCGGCGGCCTCGTCGGCGCGGCTCGTGAGGGCTTGCGCACGGTAGCCGTGATCTGCGGCCAATGCCACTCCGACGCCCACCGCCGGTACGACGGCCGCGCCCAGTCGCGCGAGATCCGCGACCACCCGTTCGTGCAAGACGCGAGCGGCGCGACGGACATCTGTCGTCGGCGTCGTCGTGAACGCGACCGCGAGGCCGGCGGCATCCGTCTCCCCCACCAACGCCATCGTCGGCGCATGCCGCCGCACTGCGGCGCGCACCTCGAGAGCCAGGCGTTCGGCGTCGTCGGGGCCGAAGGCCACCGCGACGCGCTTGAGATCGTCGATGCGGATGCCGATCACGCACACTCCCTCGCCGGCGGCCTGTGCGCGAGTGCAGATGATGGCGAGAGTGGCCTCGAAGGATTCGCGGAACAGCACGCCGTTGGTATCGACCGCGAGTCGTCGTGTCTCCGCCGTTCCGCGGAGGGCCGACTCATTCGCCCGGAGCACCGAAGTCACCACGACCGCCGCGATCAGAAGCGAGATCGTGAGGAACGCCGAGACGCGCGTATCGAAGACGTTGCGGAACAGATCGCTGTCGGGTCCGAGCCACAGGAACACCACGACACGCGCGAGGAACCACACCGTTTCGATCGCGAGCACCGCGGTCAGGCCCGAGGAACTCCATCGCCGGCCGATGGCCGCGCGTCGCGTCTCGATCGCTCCGGTGGCCGCGAACACGGCATTGCCCAGGAAGAAGGGCACTGCCCCCGCCCACGAGCCGCCTTCGGGACCCGCGACGAGAGCCGAGACGACCACGACGATCACCGTCGCGCTGAGAAAGAGCGCCGGGCGGCGCACAGGTCGCCCGTTGAAGGCGACGCAGCCCAGCCAGATGAAACCCGTCGCCGCGACGAACGCGCCGTTGCCCACCGCGACCGCGAAGTACACGTCGGGCAGGAGCAGCCACGCCAGGTAGCACGTCGCCGAGAACGTGCCGGACAGGTAGGCGCTCGCCCACAGACGCCCGGGCAGCCCGTCCTTGAGCATGAGCGTGTCGAGCAGGTACATCACCGTCGAGGCGACGATGACCAGCGTCGCCGCCGCCTGCAGGGTGAGGACGTCGAAGTTCACGGGGTCTCCCTCGGTTGGCGGGGTAGCCGGACGATGAAGGTCGCACCTTCACCCGCCGCCGTATTCACGGTGATCTCGCCCCCATGGGCGCGGACGAGGTCACGGCTGATGGCCAGCCCCAGGCCGCTGCCATGGGTCGAGGATTTGCGTACGGCATCGCCCCGGAAGAAGCGCTCGAACAAGCGCCCCTGCTCGCTCGCGCTGATCCCCGGCCCGTCGTCGGAGATCGTCACCGTCACCGAGTGCGGATCGTCGTCGACCGACACGAGGACCGAACCCCCGCGCGGGTTGTACTTGACGGCATTCGACATCAGATTGTCGATGACCTGGCGAACGCGACGTCCGTCCACCAGAGCCTGCGCGGGCGGGAGCGTGCCCGTCTCGATCCGGATGCCTCGGTCATGTGCCCGCGGAGCGATCGACTCGATCGCCGAGCGGACGATGGCGGAGACGTCGGTGGGGCGGAGGTCGAGTTCGACGCCGAAGCCCTCGCGTGAGGTGGACGACACCGCGAGGATGTCTGCGACGAGCTCGAGCAATCGCGAGGCGTTGCGCTCAGCGACCTCCAATCGGTCACGCGTGCCGAGGTCGAGGGTCTCGTCGTCGAGAGCGAGCTCGAGGTAACCGATGATCGAGGTCAGCGGCGTGCGCAACTCGTGCGAGACACTCGCCACGAGGTCCTCGCGGGCGCGGCGCGCCTGCTCCTCCACGGTGACGTCACGAGACACCACCACCCCACCGACCTCCCCGCTATCGCTCTCGGGCAGACGTCGCGAGGTGACGCTGAGGGCACGGCGGTCCTCACCGGGTGAGCCGTACCAGACCACCTCCGCCTCGAAGGCCTCGCCCGATCGCGCGCGCGCCAGCGGCGCGGCATCGGGGGCGATCGCCGTGGAGCCGTCGGCGGCGAACACGGCGATCTCGCGTCCGAAGGCGTCGGTGCTGTTCAGCAGGAGCCCGTGGGCGGTGTTGGTGACCGAGAACTCCCCCGAGGGAGTGATGCGCGTCACGCCGAAGTCGACGGCATCCAGGACTTCGGTCACCAGGTCTTCCTGGCGCCGGGCGCGATCGAGAGCGCGACGTAGCTCAGCCGATTGCTTCTCGAGCAGGACGCGTTGAGCGCGACCGCGGCGCGCGGTGAGGGCGGCCATCGATGCGAGCGCCGTGACCGTGAACGGCAGGACCAACGTCGACGACGAGAACCGCTGCAGGTCATCCGTCACGAGCTGATGGACCATGACGACCGAAACCGTCAGCGAGACGGCGATGATCCCGCGAAGGCCGAACACCGTCCCGATCCAGATCGCGGGGAAGGTCCACAGCAGGCCGAGACCCGACATCGGAGCGCTCTCGCGCATCGCAGCGATCGCCACGACGTCGACGATGGGGAGCAGCCCGACCACCCACCTCGGCATCCCCTGCCACGGAACCAGGACGGCCGCGATCGCCCCCGCGAAGACGAGGGCGGTGCCCGCGAAGAACAGCGACGCGTGGACGACCTGCCCGACCGCGATCGACACGACCACACCCAGGAGGGTCGCCGCAGCGAGCAACGTCTGACTCGCCATGATGCTGCGGCGCAGACCGTAGCGCTCGCTCGAGGTCGGGGGCGCCATGGCCTCGACGATAGCGTTTCGCTCACGTCGGGCACCGTCAGAGCACCGCGGCACGCCGTTCAGCGAGTGTTCACGCCCCGACCCACGGGGTCAGAAGCCGAAATCGCCCCCGAAATCGCCCCCGAAATCCCCACCGAGATCGCCTCCGCCGGCGTCGATCGCCCCCGGGTCGGCGCCTCCGGGATCGGACATCGCGGGGTCGGGCTGCGCATCCGCCGCCGCACCGTCGGCGTAGCCCGCGTCGTACCCCGGATCGAACATCGCCCCGACGAGAGCCGAGCCGACGACGTATCCGCCGATGGTTCCGAGCATCGACGCCCCGAGCATGGAGCCGAATCCCGGGCCGTTCGAGAACCCCCGTCCCCCGAAAGTGCGCTCCATGAAGCCGGGCTGCGAGTACTCCGCTCGCGTGGCCGCACGGGCCAGGGTGGCGGGGTCGTCACTCGCGGGACGCTCCGCGGGAGCCAGCCCCGACGACAACTCGGCGAGAACCTGCTGACGCTGCCCCTGGGTCAAGCGGCCGAAAGCCTCGGCGTGCACCTGCTCGACGGTCTCGGGCGGAGCCGTGCGCAAGAGGTACCGGTAGCGCTCGATGGCCTGACGGTCGTCTTCGGATCCGGATGCCGCGGGCCCCGGCGCCGCAGCCTGCGCCGGCGGAGGTGCGTACCGGCCGCCCGCCTCGCGGGATCCGCTCACCGGAACGTGCGGCGCCGGAACCTCGGGGGTGCGCCGCGACGTCTCGTCGCCGGAGCCGAACAGTCGGTCGAACAGTCCCATGGTGTCGCCTCTCGAGTCGTGTCCCCGAACCCTAAAGCCCGGCGCTCAGAAGCTCCTGGGTCTTGCGCGCTGCATGCACGGCGTTCCGGTGAGCTGTCCGGAGCGGCAGCCGAGGCGGCACCATCGAGAGAGTCCGAACCCCCGGACCCCTCATCCGCTCCGTGCGATCGCCGCGCTCGTCCAGCGGGCGTAGAGGGCCCACGGGTCGTCGACGCCCGCGGCCAGCCCGGTCACGTGCGCATCGAGTGCCGGGCTCCGGCGAAACCACTCGGTCCTGCCGAAGCGCTCCTCGGCGAAGAGGGCATGGCGGCGACGCTCCAGCGAACGGTCCCCCGGCTCGAAAGCGAGAAGCTCGTCGTGCCAGATCGCCGAAAGCCGTTGACGGGGGCTCGCGGTGGTGCCGATCTTGATGCGGTCCTCGAACCTAAGGTAGTAGACCACGTCCACTCGTGGGGGTGGGAGTTCGTCGTCGACGGTTTCCCCGTGCCGCCACTCGCACACCGCGCACAGCCATCCGCTCGGCCATCGCACGCCCAGGCGCGAGCCACAGAGCCGACAGGGCGACGGCAGAACATCGGTCACCCCCTCGGTCGAAGCCGCCCAGTCTGCGCTGACGGCCAGGTGCCATACGCACAGGGTCACCGGCGCAAGAGGATCGGACGGCTCGTGACACTCCGGCACGAGGCAGTCGGGGGTGGACATGCGCTCACGCTATGCCCGACCCCCGACATCGCTTCAGTCCTCGATGACCGGAGGCTCCAGCACGAGGAACAGGCCGGCGTAGGGACCGAGCTCGAGCGAGAAGCTCTGCAGCTCGTCCACGCGGCCGACGGCTTCACCCGTCGCCGCGTCGATCGCCGTGCTCTGGGGAACGAGCCACTCGGAGCGTACGGTGCCCTCGATCGTCTCGCCCGAGAAGTTCAGCACCGTGATCTGCAGGGGGGCCGCCTGGTCTCGCCGATCGCCCCCGTCGAGACGGTGCACCATCACGAGCATGCTGGGGTGACCGACCTGTGGAATGTCGACCTGCGAGGCGATGGCGATGCCGTGGTCGCCGCGGATCCGCAGGATCTCCTTCAGCCCTGACAGGAAGGACTCCGGGTCCTCCTGCTGCCGTCCGAGCGAGCCGTACAGCGAACGCGCGCGCGGCACGCCCGACATCGACGACGACGCCTCGGGCGCCACATCGAGCAGGTCGTGCGCTCCGCGCTCGATCCAGCGGGTGTCGCCCGTCGAGATGAGGTGCCGCACATCGTCGGCGGGAAGCGTGAGCGAACCGGTGAGATCCCACCCGGACAACGCGAAGACGCCCGGCTGCCACGAGTTGTACTTCGCCAGCAGCAGGTGCGCGTCGCGGATCGCCGGGATGTCCTCGTCGGAGATGTCGTCGAGGGTCGCCTTTCCCTGCGTGGCGGCGATGAGGGATGCCGAGGTGCACGCGATCCCGTTCTGCGTGAAGACGAGATTGTAGTCGGCCTCGACCGTGAGCTTCTCGGTCAGCTCGGCGCGCACCATCTCGGCGATCTCGCCGCCGGTGTGCTCCTCGTGGCGGAAGGGGTAGACGGTGTCGCGGTGCGTCGTCGCCCAGTGCACGAGCTCGTAGGTCAACTCATCGTGATTCTGCATGCCGTGCACGAGCTGCACGGGCTCGACGCCGGTCTCGAGGGCCGTGGTCAGCGCAAGACGCAGGAATTCGGTGTTCGCCGTGGCGAGAGCGTGGTGATAGCCGGGCCGCGTCACGAAGTCGTACGACAGGTCGGCGCCGACCGCACTGGTGTCGCGGATGTCCTCCATCGTCAGGTTCAGCTCCTGGAAGGTGAAACCGCCCACCTTGCGCACCATACCGGCGATGATGTGGTTCGCCGCATGGGAGAGCGGATGGCCCTCCGACCACGCCGGCAGACCCTCCGCGCTCTTCTCGACCCCGAGGAAACCGTTGGCATCGAGGCGAAGCGCGCTCGTGCCGAGGTCGCCGAGCGAGTGCAGCGCGTCTCCGATCACGAGCCGCATCCCCGCGAACGTCGGGTCCAGCCAGTTGATGGACGGCTGCCCCTCTTTGAAGTAGTGCAGGTACACCCAGCGCCGTTCGAGACCATCGGTACCGACGACCGGTGCCGTGGTGCTCCAGTTCGTCTCCTTGACGCCGGGGGTGTAGAAGATGACGCGCTGCAGCTCACCGATGATGTAGCCGCGTGCGCTCAGCTCTCGTTCGGTTTCGGCGTCGAGGTTCACGGAGTCGCGACCCGCGGGTACCTCGGGCAGGAGATCCCAATCCTCGCGCGGGATCTCGACCATGTGGTAGATCCCGGGATAGTCCTTGTAGGCCATCTCGGCGAGGCGGAAGTCCGCCCCCTTGCCGGTGTGACCGGGGACGATGTCATCGATCACGCTGCCGCCGTGGGACTCCGCGACATCCGCGACGCGACGGAAGGCGTTCTCGTCGCCGAACTCGGGGTCGATCTGCGTGCTGATCCGGTCGAAGTGACCGTCGACGCTCGGGGTCTCCTGCCATCCCGTGATGCCGCCGGCGCGCTTCACGGGCCCGGTGTGGATGCCGTTGATCCCCACCCACTCGAAGGCCTCCCACAGTGCCTCGTCTCCGAGTGCCTCCAGGAAGGACTCCCCCGGCCGTGTGATCAGCGAGATCGGATAGGCCGTGAACCAGACGTCGGTGGACTCGATCGCGCGACGGGCGTCGGGGCGCGCATAGGGGTTCCGCCACATGGACGGCTGGCCCGAGAGTTGCCGGCTCAGGACGTCGGCGTCTTTCAGCATCGACTGACGCACGAGCCACTCGACGTATGACGGGTTACCGCCGTTCGCATTGCGAGGATCGGTCAGGAAACGGCGTAGCGTCCCGCCGCGGAACTGATCACGCGGGCGGAGTCGACGCGGTCGCGCCGGATAGCGCTGCTCGTCGTAGCTGATCTCCGTCGCGTTCTCGGTCGCGTCTTCCGCGTCGCCCGGATCCCCCTCGCCCTGACCGGCGTCGATCATCTCGTCATCCATCGCAGCGCGCTCATCGGCGTCTTCCACTCCGACCTCCCTCACGTCATCTACGACGCTAGTCTCTCCCGCCGACATCGACCCGGGCCATTGACCTCGACCCGCCGAACATCGATGGATACGCCGACAGGTCTCATCGAGGGCGAGCAGGAGCCGAGCGCAGAGCCAACATGGCGACCCCGAACGCGAGGACGCACATCCCGAGCACCAGTGATGAGAAAACCACCCACCCCGCCGACGCGAACACCAGCCCGAGCAGCCATCCGAACAGGCTCGAGCCCCCGTAGTAGCCCAGGTAGTACAGCGAGGACGCTTGGGCGCGCGCTTGCGGATCTGCCGCCACCGGCGTCCATCCCGACGCCACCGCGTGCGCCGCGAAAAAGCCCGCGGTGAACGCGAGAAGCCCCGCGATCACGGCTGCGACCGACGGGATAGACATCGCGACGACGCCGACCGCCATCACCCCGATGCTCCCCAGAAGCACCGGCAGACGCCCATACCGCACGGCGAGGGCCCCTGCACGAGGAGACGACACCGTGCCTGCCAGGTACGCGAGGAACAACAGGGTCACCACGGCCGGCGCCAGAGAGAAAGGCGGCTCGGCGAGGTGAAATCCCAGGTAGTTGTAGACCGCGACGAAAGCGCCCATCAACAAGAACGCCTGGGCGTACAGCGCCAGCTGCACGGGTGAGCGCAGGTTGAGCGCGAGGCGGCGCCGCACCGTGGGACCCCTCACGGTTCGCGCGCGCCCGGGCACGAAACCCCGCGCCGTGGGCACCAACGCCAGGAACACGGCCGCGGCCACCGCGCAGAGGAACACCACGGATGCCACCCCCCACCGCCACCCGGCGAACTCGGCGACGAACCCCGAAGCGACGCGGCCCGACAGGCCTCCCACGGTGGTGCCGGCGATGTAGGAACCGGCGGCAGCCGCCACGAAACGCGGCGAGACCTCTTCGCTCAGATATGCCAGAGCGACAGCGGGCACCGCACCGAGTGCCACGCCTTCCAGCAGCCGCAGCGCCAGCAGCAAGCTGAGATCGTGAGCGAACGGTGTGACGGCGCCGAGCAGCGTGGCGGCGATGACACCGATCGCCATCGCCGGAACCCGACCGATCCGGTCGGCCACCAGCGACCACGGGATGACCGCCGCAGCCAACCCGAGAGTGGAAGCGGACACGGTCGAGGCGGCGCCCGCCGGCCCCGGCGCCACATCGACGGCGATCGCGGGAAGCACGGCCTGCGTTGCGTAGAGCTGCGCGAACGTCGCGACACCACCGAAGAAGAGACCGATCAGGAGACGCCGGTACTCGCGGCTCCCGGGCAGGTGTCCCGAAAAGCCGCTCACGTCATCGACCCTATCGATCCCGCA